>DATAZK010000234.1:0-2743 GCA_036272075.1 Frankiaceae bacterium | reverse complement strand
GTCAGAGGGCATGCAGGTGACCGCTCTCGACGGCGTGGCCACCGGAGGCCAGGCCGGAACCTCATCGCGGATCGAGAACTACCTCGGATTCCCCTCGGGTATCTCCGGCGCCGAGCTCGCGGACCGGGCGGTGCTCCAGGCAGCGAAGTTCGGCGCCCGTTTCGCCGTGCCCGCGGAGGCCGCCGCCATCGCGCAGGACAGCGGCTATTACCGTGTCCAGCTCGCTGACGGGACCTCGCTGACGAGCACATCGGTGGTCATCGCCACGGGCGCCCGGTACCGTCGGCTCGACGTGCCGCGCCTGAACTATTTCGAGAAGATGAGCGTCTACTACGCGGCATCGCAGGCTGAGGCGCTGATGTGCCGCAACGACCCGGTCGCGATCATCGGCGGCGGCAACTCGGCGGGACAGGCGGCGGTCTTCCTTTCCGCGCACGCCACCCGCATCACGCTCATAGTCCGCGAGCACAACCTCAGCGAGCACATGTCGCGCTACCTCATCGAGCAGGTCACGCGGCTCCCGAACGTCCACGTCATGGCGGACAGCGAGGTGCGGGAACTGCACGGCGACCTGGCGCTGGAGGCGGTCACCGTCGTCGACACACCGACCGGCGCGCGGCGCCTCCTTCCGGCGCGCGCGCTCTTCGTCTTCATCGGGGCCGTACCGTGCACAGACTGGCTGGGCGGCCTGGTTGACCTTGACGACCACGGATTCGTCCGGACCGGGGCCGCCGCGCTGACCGCAGCCGGCGGTCCGGGCGGACCGGGGCCCTTGCCACTGGAGAGCAGTAGACCTGGCGTCTTCGCCGTCGGAGATGTCCGCAGCGGCTCGGCCAAACGAGTCGCCACGGCCGTCGGCGAGGGCGCGATGGCCATCCGGCTCGCCTTCGAAAGAACCCGGCCGGCATAGCTCACCGCGACAGGAAGGCATGCACATGACCACAATTGCGCGTCCTGACGCCGTCGGCGATCACCGCGCTGGCCCATGGCCCGCCACCGGTACCACCGGTCGCAAGGTGCCCGGGTTCCTCAGGTCTCGCGTTCCGCTATGTCAGGACTACCAGGATGAAGGATGTGCTCGTCCCCGCGGGCGGGAAGCGTGGGCACTGGACGATCCAGCCAGTTACGTTCTCAGCCGCAGGAGGCCACCCATGGCAATGCTCCCGGTCCGTCACAGCCGCGGACAGAACCTCACCGTCCTTAACCCGTCCCGCGAGTTCGAGGACATCTATGACCGCATGGGTCAGCTGATGAACCTCGCCTTCGGCGTGACCCCAGTCGACGTGGCCGAAGGGCCCTGGGTCCCGCTCGCCGACGTGTCCGAGACCGACGATGCCTACGTGGTCGAGGTCGACCTGCCCGGAGTGAACAGGGACCAGATCGACATGAAGGCCCAGGACCGGGAGCTGGTCATCACCGGCGAGATCCCCGAGTCCGAGCAGAGCGGCCGCCGCCATCGCCGCTCGCGCCGCGCCGGCCGGTTCGAGTTCCGCACCTACCTGCCCGGTGACGTTAACGCCGACGGCGTGAACGCCCGCCTGTCCGACGGGGTACTGACGGTGACCATTCCGAAGTCAGAGGCGACCAAGCCGCGTCATATCGAGATCAAAGGCTGACCAGCCCTGCACGGCTTTCACATGCTCCGGCCCGTGGCCCAGGAAGCACCGCGGACCGCGGCTCTAACGGGAGGTAGCAATGCCAGTCGCAGTCGGAATCGACCTAGGCACCACCAACTCTGTGATCGCGGCGATGGTGGACGGCCAGCCAGCCGTGATACCGAACGCCGAGGGATCGCGGACGACTCCGTCCGTGGTGGCCTTTACGCCGCAAGGCGAGCGCCTGGTGGGGCAGATCGCCCGGCGGCAGGCGATCCTGAACCCGAAGGGGACGATCTACTCCGCGAAGCGGTTCGTCGGGCGGCGTTACGACGAGGTCGCCAGCGAGGTAAACGCTGTGTCGTTCGACGTGGTCCCCGGGCCGGACGGCGCCGTGCGGTTCAAGGTCCAGGACAGGCTGTACGCGCCGGAGGAAATCTCCGCGCTCGTGCTCCGCAAGCTCGCCGAGGACGCGTCGAAATTCCTTGGCGAGCGGGTCACCGAGGCGGTCATCACAGTGCCGGCGTACTTCAACGACGCGCAGCGGCAGGCGACCAGGGACGCCGGCCGCATCGCCGGCCTGGAGGTGCTCCGCATCATCAACGAGCCCACGGCGGCGGCGCTGGCCTACGGCCTGGACAAGAAGAGCAACGAGACGGTCCTGGTCTTCGACCTGGGCGGCGGAACCTTCGACGTGAGCATCCTCGACATCGGCGAGGGCGTGGTCGAGGTGCGGGCGACCGCGGGCGACACGCACCTGGGCGGGGACGACTTCGACCGGCGCATCGTCGATTACCTGGCCGACGAGTTCCAGCGCGGCAACGGCATCGACCTGCGTACCGACCCGCAGGCGCTGCAGCGCCTCTTCGAAGCGGCTGAAAAGGCGAAGGTGGAGCTGTCTACGGTTACCCAGACCACCATCAGCCTGCCGTTCATCACCGCTGACGCCGCTGGGCCCAAGCACCTCAACACGACGCTGATGCGCTCGGCCTTCGAGGAGACCACGCGGGACCTGATCGAGCGCACGACGGGCCCCGTCCGGCAGGCGATGGCCGACGCCAAGCTGACGGACGCCGATATCGACGAGGTGATCCTGGTCGGCGGCTCCACCCGGATCCCGGCCGTGCAGAACCTGGTCCGCCGGCTGA
>DATAZK010000233.1:0-6263 GCA_036272075.1 Frankiaceae bacterium | reverse complement strand
GGGATTGAAGCAGGCGCTGGACAAGTACGGGTTCGACCTGGCGTTCGGCGGGGCGCGGCGCGATGAGGAGAAGTCGCGCGCCAAGGAGCGGGTGTTCTCCATCCGGTCGGCGCAGCACCGCTGGGATCCCAAGCAGCAGCGCCCAGAACTGTGGCGGCTGTACAACGCGCGCAAGGCGCCCGGCGAGAGCGTGCGCGTCTTCCCGCTGTCGAACTGGACCGAGCTGGACGTGTGGCAGTACATCCACAACCAGCAGATACCGATCGTCCCGCTGTACTACGCGAAGCCGCGCCCGGTGGTCGAGCGCGACGGCGCGCTGATCATGGTGGACGACGACCGGATGCCGCTGGCTGACGGCGAGGTCCCCGAGATGCGCAGCGTTCGCTTCCGCACCCTCGGCTGCTATCCCCTCACCGGCGCCGTCGAGAGCGAGGCGTCGACCCTGACCGGGGTCATTCAGGAGATGCTCCTGACCACCTCTTCCGAGCGGCAGGGCCGGGTCATCGACCACGACTCGTCCGGCTCGATGGAGAAGAAGAAGCAAGAGGGGTACTTCTGATGTCGCACGCCGCTGATGAGTTGCTGTCCACCGACATCGACGCCTATCTCGAACGCCATGAGCACAAGTCGATGCTGCGCTTCATCACGTGCGGAAGCGTCGACGACGGCAAGAGCACGCTGATCGGCCGCCTGCTGTATGACTCGAAGCTGGTCTTCGAAGACCACCTGGCTGCGCTGGAATCGGACTCGAAGAAGGTCGGCACCCAGGGCGGCGAGCTCGACTTCGCGCTCCTGGTCGATGGCCTCGCGGCCGAGCGCGAGCAGGGCATCACGATCGACGTCGCCTACCGGTTCTTCTCCACCGAGACGCGCAAGTTCATCGTCGCCGACACCCCGGGCCACGAGCAGTACACGCGCAACATGGTCACCGGTGCCTCGACCGCCGACCTCGCGGTCATCCTCATCGACGCGCGCAAAGGCGTGCTGACGCAGACCCGCCGGCACAGCTTTCTGGTGTCGCTGCTCGGCATCAAGCACATCCTGCTGGCCATCAACAAGCTCGACCTCGTCGACTATTCGCAGGACGTCTTCAACCAGATCGAGGCGGACTACCGCGAGTTCGCCCGCGGCATCGGCCTCGAGGACATCGTCGCCATCCCGCTCTCGGCATTGCGCGGTGACAACATCACCGAGCACAGCCCGCAGACCCCCTGGTATGACGGGCCCACGCTCATCGGTCACCTCGAGACCGTCCAGGTCCACAACTCCACGCAGGACGGGCCGTTCCGCATGCCCGTGCAGTGGGTCAACCGGCCCAACCTCGATTTCCGCGGCTTCTCCGGTGAGATCGTGGGCGGCAAGGTTGCCGTCGGCGACACGGTCCGGGTGATTCCGTCGGGTCGCGAGAGCACCGTGACCCGGATCGTCACCTTCGACGGTGACATCCAGGAAGCCGCCGCTGGGGATTCGATCACCATCACCCTTGCCGACGAGGTCGACGTCAGCCGCGGCGACGTGCTGGCCGCGACCTCCGCACCACCCGGCGTCGCCGACCAGTTCGAGGCACACGTGGTGTGGATGAACGACGAGCCGATGCTCGCCGGGCGCCCGTACCTGCTCAAGCTCGGCACCCGCACCGTCGGCGCGACGCTCGCCCAGCCGAAGTACAAGGTGAACGTCAACACCATGGAACACGCGGCGGCAAAAACGCTGGAACTGAACGAGATCGGCGTCTGCAACCTCAACCTCAGCCGGCCGATCGCGTTCGACCCCTACTCCGAGAACCGCGACATGGGCGGCTTCATCCTCATCGACCGGATCACCAACAACACCGTCGGTGCCGGGCTGCTGCACTTCGCGCTGCGCCGGGCTGACAACGTCCACTGGCAGTCGGTCGAGGTCGACAAGAGCGCCCGTTCCGCGCTCAAGCACCAGGATCCGACAGTGCTGTGGTTCACCGGCCTTTCCGGTGCTGGCAAGTCGACCATCGCGAATATCGTGGAACGCAAGCTGCACGCGCTGGGCCGCCACACCTACCTGCTCGACGGTGACAACCTGCGCCACGGCATCAACAAGGACCTCGGTTTCACCACCGCCGACCGCGTCGAAAACGTCCGCCGCACCGCTGAAGTCGCGGCGCTCATGGCCGACGCCGGGCTGATCGTCCTGGTCGCGCTCATCTCGCCCTACCGGGCGGAGCGCCGGCTGGCCCGCGAACTCATCGGCGACGACGCGTTCGTCGAGGTCTTCGTCGACACTCCCCTGGTGGATGCGGAAGCCCGTGACCGCAAGGGTTTGTACTCCAAGGCCCGCCGGGGCGAGCTGCCCAACTTCACCGGCGTCGATGACCCCTACGAGGAGCCCGAAGCTCCGCAGGTCCATATCCGCACGCCTGATCAGAGCGCCGAAGAAGCGGCCGACGCCATCATCGTGCACCTGCTGGCAAGCCAGGGAGACTGACCGCCATTTCGCGCGCGAGGGTCAGCGGGCCTTCGCGCGCGGAGCGCGGCTGCTCGGCTCCTTGGTGAGCTGACGCAGGATCGAGCGCCCGTCACCGTTGGCCAGGTGAAGGTCGTCATCGATCTTCTGGTGCCACTCCCGCGGCAGCACCGCGCCGAGGCCGCCGAGCGAAAACAGCGACAGCTCAACGACATTCGGCAGCTCGAGACCCAGGTCGTTGCCGAGCGTGATCGACGTGTTGTAGGAGTTGCGCAGCGAGCAGACGAAGTACGTCGCCTGGTCGATGTCGACCCCGGTCAGCTGCCCGGCGGCGACCGCTTCGGCGATGAGCCCGCGGAAGAAGGTGGTGACGGGCTCCTGCGCGGAGGCCACCAATGCCGGACGCGCTTGGCTGAGCTGAAGCCGCAGATGCGAGAGGCCGCGGTCGACGCCGGAGCCGTGCATCGCCGGCATGCGCGCCGACGCCATGATGCCGCCCGCGAGACGTTCCAAGGGGTCTTCGAGGGAATTGACGGCCGCTGTGATCAGCCGCGCATACGTGCGCATGGCCTCTTCGTAGACCGCGAGCAGCAGATCGTCCTTGCTCGAGAAGTACTGATACAGCGTGCGAAGCGATTGGCCGGCTTCGTCAGCCACGTCTTGCACGGTGAGTGATTCACCATTGGTGCGATCGAGGACCTTGGCCGCCGCGCGGATGAGCCGCGCGCCGCGATCAATCGAGCGGCGCTTGGCGTCATCCAGCGAACGGTCGACCACGCGCCGCTGCCAACCGGCGACCGCATCCGCGGCGCCACTGGCGCTGCCCTCAGTGATCGCCACCGACCGGCTCATTGCACGGATGCTACCGGAATCGCGCTATCGCCACTTGCGCAATCAGCAAGTCCGGGCCACGTCGAGAACGGCTGGTCAGTGGTCGTCGAACAGGTCAACGACGGCGGAGGCGCGCTGGCCGAGCATGACCTTGCTGACCACCGCCATGTGTGAGCGCCAGTGCAGTTCGGTGGCATTTCGATCGCCGGCCTTGATCAGTTCGAGGAGCCGAAGCTGGGAGCGGATTCCACGACGGCGCACCGACAGCGAGCCCACGGCATCTTCCCCGCGGCTCACCTCGGTCACCGCACGGGTGACGATCTCGTTCAGCATCTCGGCGAAGAGACCAAGCGTCTCGTTGCCGGCCAAGGACACCAGGCGCTCATGGAAAGTGGCATTGGCGACGGCAAAGAGCTCCGGGTCGCTGATGCACTCTTCCTGCGCGGTGACCAACGCGCGCAAATCATCGACGACCGCCCGCCGCGCCCGCATCCCCGCCAGAGCCCCGGCCGCGAGCGGCTCGACCATCGTGCGCGCGGCGAAGACATCTTCCAGGGGCACGTTGCGCGACGCGAGCACCATCGCCGCCGCGCGGGCCATCATGCGCTGATCCGGCTCGTGAACGACGACGCCCCCACCGGCGCCGCGAAGGACCGTGATGAGCCCTTCGGCTTCCAGGATGCGCAGCGCCTCGCGCAGCGACGGGCGTGAGACGCCGAAGCGCTCGACCAGCTCAGGCTCGCGCCCCAGCGAATCCCCCTCGGAAAGTTCGCCGCTGACGATGAGCCCGCGCAGCTCGTCAGCAATCTGCTGCGGCTTCTCTCTGGGCTGGACCCGATGGCGCTTCGCCGCAGTCACGTGACCTCCGTCGTCGGCCCGCAGGATCGGCCAGCGGCGGCCTCCCGCAGAGGTTACCAACGAGGCGGATAGCGTCCGCGTAGCTACAGCGCCCCGGCAGCGAGCGAACGGAGTCATGACGTGACCGCAGTAATGCAAGGGATCCGCATCCTCGAGGTCGCCGAGCACACGTTCGTCCCGGCATCGTCAGCGATCCTGTCCGACTGGGGTGCCGACGTCATCAAGGTGGAACCGATGGGCCGCGGTGACGCTATGCGCGGCCTGGCCCGCACCGGCGTCATCGATCTGGGTGATGGCGGCGTGCACGTGCTGCTCGAACACTCCAACCGCGGCAAGCGCAGCATCGGCCTCGACCTCGCCACCCCGGAGGGCCGTGACGTGCTCTACCGGCTGGCCGCCGTGTCCGATGTCTTCCTGACGAACAAGCTCCCGCGGGTGCGTACGGCGCTGGGCATCGACGTCGACGACATCCGCGCGCACAACCCGAACATCGTCTACGTCAGGGGATCGGGATACGGGCCGCTCGGGCCCGACGCCGATCACGGTGGCTACGACATCCTCGGCTACTGGGCCCGATCAGGAGTCGGGGCCGGCGCGACTCCCTCAGACCTGGACCGCTTCATCTCCCAGCCGGGGCCGGCCTACGGCGACTCGATAGGCGCGATGACCATTGCGGGAGGGATCTCGGCGGCTCTCCTGCACCGGGAGCGCACCGGTGAGGCCGTCGAGGTCGACGTGTCGCTGCTCGGCACGGGGATGTGGGCACTCGGTGCGGGAATCGCCCTTGCCATGCAGTCGGGTCAGGCCTGGCAGCAGTCGGCGCTCCAGACCACGACGGCCCGCAATCCGCTGACGTCCTGCTACCGGACCAAGGACGACCGCTGGATCTACCTGTCGTGCCTGCAAGGCTTTCACTACTGGCCAGATGCCTGCCGCGTGCTCGATCGTGAGGATCTCATCTCCGACCCGAGATTCGCGACGCACGAAGACCTGATCGCCAACGGCCGGGAGGCCGCCGACATCCTGCAACAGGTCTTCCTGACGAACACTGCCGAACAGTGGCGTGAGCGCCTGTCCACCTTTCGCGGCCAGTGGGCGATGGTGCAGGACGCCCTCGAGGTCACGAAAGACCCGCAAGCACAGGCCAATGGCTACCTCGTGGAGACCCAGACGTCGGAAGGCACCGACTTCTCCCTGGTGGCGACGCCGGTCCAGTTCGACGGCGCGTCGACCTCGACCGCACGGGCGCCGCACTTCAACGAGCACGGCGATCAGATCCTGACAGAGCTGCTCGGCCTGGACTGGGACACCGTCGTCGACCTGAAAATGAGGGGCGGCGTCGAGTGAGCGCTCTGGTCATGCAGCCCTACACCGTGGCCGTGCCCGAAGCCGTACTCGAGGACTTGCGCGATCGGCTGGCCCGGGCGCGGCTGCCCAATCAGGTCGACGGCGTCGGGTGGGAGCAGGGCACCGAGCGCGACTTCCTGGTGAACCTGCTGGAGTACTGGCGTACCAGCTATGACTGGCGGGCGACGGAATCGCGGCTCAACGCGGTTCCGCAACTGGTGACCGAAGTGGATGGGCAACGTCTCCACCTGCTGCACGCGCGTTCGGAAAATCCTGCGGCCATCCCGATCCTGGTGACGCACGGATGGCCCGGATCCGTTACCGAATTCCTTGACGTGATCGAGCCGCTGCGGGCGGACTTTCACATCGTGGCGCCGTCGCTGCCGGGCTTCACCTTCTCCGGGGAGACGAGCGAGCAAGGCTGGCACCCGAGGCGGATTGCTGCCGCTCTCGCCGATGTGATGACGGCATTGGGCTACGAACGCTTTGGATTGCAGGGCGGCGACTGGGGTTCCATCGTCTCGGCCAACCTCGCCGACCTCTATCCCGAACGCGTCATCGGGCTGCATCTGAACATGGTGACGGCGCGGCCGATACGCGATGCACCGCTCACCGACGAGGAGAAGATCTCGCTGGACCGGGCGCGCGAATGGCGGCGCACCGGCACCGGATACCAGGAGATCCAAGGGACTCGGCCGCAATCACTCGGCTATGGGCTGCAGGATTCGCCGGCCGGGCTCGCGGCATGGATCGTGGAGAAGTTCCAGGACTGGAGCGACGGCGACATC
>DATAZK010000232.1:0-52870 GCA_036272075.1 Frankiaceae bacterium | reverse complement strand
GCGTGCTCGGGCGGTGCTTGGGCCTCTTAGCGATCGCTGCGTCCCAGGTTATTCACAGCTTGCACTCAGGCTGTGAGTCGACCATGAATGAGGACGACTGTCGCAAGGGAGCGCGCAACGTGAACGATCGTGAAGCACGGCCCGGGCAAAACGGCCGGCCGGTCGAGGCAAAGCTGCTGGTGGTCGACGACGAGCCCAACATCGTCGAGCTGCTCTCCGCCAGCTTGCGCTACGCCGGATTTGCCGTAGCGACGGCGACCTCCGGGGTTGATGCGGTCAACTCAGCCCGCCGTGACCGTCCGGATCTCGTCCTGCTGGACGTAATGCTGCCCGACATGGACGGCTTCGACGTGTTGCGCAAGCTGCGCTCCGGCGCCGATCGCGTCCCCGTCGTCTTCCTGACCGCTCGGGATGCCACCGAGGACAAGATCGCCGGCCTCACGCTCGGCGGCGACGACTACGTGGTCAAGCCGTTCAGCCTCGAGGAAGTGCTGGCCCGGGTACGCGCCGTGCTGCGCCGGACCAGCGGCGGCGTCGAGAACGACCGCACGAGCCTGCTGACCTTCGCCGACATCGAACTCGACGAGGATTCCCACGAGGTGCGCAAGGACGGCGCGGAGGTCTCCCTCTCACCCACCGAGTTCAAGCTGCTGCGCTACTTCATGCTGAATCCTGGACGCGTGCTGTCCAAGGCACAGATCCTTGACCACGTGTGGCAGTACGACTTCGGAGGCGAGGCGGGCATCGTCGAGTCCTACGTCTCTTACCTGCGCAAGAAGGTCGACGCCGGTGAGCCCCGGCTCCTGCACACGCTTCGGGGAGTGGGGTACGTCCTTCGCCTGCCCCGCGGATGATCTGAGCTGATGAACGCGCTGCTGCAACGCTGGCACCACCGCCGCCGACTCCCCCTGCGGGTGACTCTGGTCGCGGCGATGCTGGCTTTGGTCACGGTCGCGTTGATCGTCATCGGAGTCGCCGGTTCGACGCTCTTGCAGCGTTACCTCGTCGCCCGCGTGGACAACCAGCTGAAGGCGTCGGCGAGCAGTGTGGCGAACACAGCACTACGCACGGGTTTCGCGCTACCGGATCCGGTTGAGCGAGTCGGCCCCGTGAGCCTCTACTACGTCGGCGTCATAGAGAGTTCCGGTTCGATCCAAAGCGGCGTCGTCGTGCGGCCCGGCGAGCGCACACCCCCGGGGCCACGCCTGGGCACGATCACTCCGGACGAAGCGGCCGCGCGCAATCAAAATCCGTTCACCGTCGGATCGGTTTCTGGCAGCCGTCGTTGGCGGGTCGACATTGTTGCCCTACCGAACCACCAAAGTGTCATCGTCGCTTTTCCTCTGGACGACGTGAACAGCACCGTGAACCGGCTGATCTGGATCGACGTGATCGCGAGCGCAATCGTGCTCGCCGCGCTCGGAATCCTCGGCTACTTCATGATCCGCAGCAGCCTGCGCCCGCTGGTCAAGGTTGAGCGCACCGCAGAAGCGATTGCCGCCGGCGACCTGGCCCGCCGCGTCGAGGTCGCGGACGAACACACCGAAGTCGGGCGTCTGGGCACGTCCCTGAACACGATGCTCGGCCAGATCGAAGACGCCTTCCACGCCCGGGAGCGCTCAGAGCTGAACGCCCGCGCCTCCGAGGAACGGATGCGCCGCTTCGTTGCTGACGCGGGCCACGAATTGCGCACCCCGCTGACTTCGGTGCGGGGGTTCGCCGAGCTCTACCGGATGGGCGCCGTCGCCGATGACGTCGAACTGGCTCGCGTCATGAAGCGGATCGAGGACGAGGCCTCCCGGATGGGACTGCTGGTCGAGGACCTGCTGCTGCTGGCCCGGTTGGATCAGCAGCGCCCGCTCGAACATCGGCCCGTCGAATTGCTGGAGCTCGCGACGGACGCCGTGACGGATCTGCACGCCCTGCATCCCGAGCGCGAACTGCGGCTCATCACCGATCCCAGCGGTGAACCTCCGGTCGTCATGGGCGACGAGGGGCGGCTGCGTCAGGTCATCGGAAACCTGCTGGGCAACGCGTTCACGCACACCCCCGATGGCACCCAGGTGAGGCTCTCGGTGGCGGTCGAGGGCCCGTTCGCGGTGCTCGCGGTCGGCGACAACGGCCCCGGAATGCGCCCGGAGGATGCCGCCCGGGTCTTCGAACGGTTCTTTCGCGCCGACCCGTCGCGGGTCCGCAGCTCCGGCGGCTCCGGGCTGGGCCTGTCGATCGTGGCAGCGTTGGTCGCGGCGCACGGCGGCAGCGTCGAGGTCGACAGCAAAGAGGGCGTCGGCACGACGTTCACGGTGCGGCTCCCGCTGGCCAACGCCGTCCGGCCGCCGGCGCCGCCGCCTCCGCCCATGGGGGTCGCCTCACATCCGCAACCCTCCCCCGCGATCACCCGATAGCCTTCCGGGTGGCCAAAGTCGGCCAGCCAACGGGTGGAAGGAAGCGCATGAGCGGGTTGTGTGACGGTCGGGTAGTCGTGGTTACGGGTGCCGGTGGCGGCATCGGCCGATCGCATGCGCTCCTGTTCGCCAAGGAAGGCGCCAAGCTCGTCGTCAACGACATCGGCGGCTCGCGCGACGGAAGCGGCTCCGGAGACGCCGGCCCCGCCCAGCAGGTCGTGAACGAGATCAAGGCGGCCGGCGGCGAAGCGATCGCCCACACCGAGGACATCTCCACCTGGGACGGTGCGAAGAGCCTTATCCAGTTGGCGATCGACACGTTCGGCAGCGTCGACGTGGTCGTGAACAACGCCGGCATCCTGCGTGACCGGATGATGGTCAACATGACCGAGGCGGAGTGGGACGCGGTCATCAAGGTCCACCTGAAGGGCACGTTCGGTCCGGCGCACTTCGCCGCCGAGTACTGGCGTGACAAGTCCAAGGCCGGCGAGCAGGTCGACGCCCGGATCATCAACACCACGTCGCCTTCCGGCATCTTCGGCAACGTCGGGCAGTCCAACTACGGCGCCGCAAAGGCCGGCATCGCCGCGTTCACCGTCATCACCTCACAAGAGCTCGGCCGCTACGGCGTCACCGTCAATGCCATCGCCCCGACGGCGCTCACCCGCATGACCGAAGACCTCGGAATGATGAGCGGGCTCACCGACGAGCAGCGTGAGGCGCTCGGCCCGGATTCCATCAGCCCGATCGTCGTCTGGCTGGGCAGCAAGGAATCCGCGGGCGTCACCGGCCGGGTGTTCGGCATCTTCGGCCCGAAGATCTCCGTCGCCGAAGGTTGGGCGTACGGCCCGTCGCACGACAGCGGTCAGATCCTGTCGGCCGGCGAGCTCGGCGAGGTCATCCCCGGGCTGGTCGACCAGGCCGGCGACAACGCGTCGATGCTCGGCACCCGCGACTAGCCGGCGAGCTTGGCTCCCGGCACGCCGACCCACACCTGGTCGGGGTACCAGACGTTCTCGTAGCGCACCACGGCGCCGCTGTGCGGGGCGTCCCACATCATGCCGTTACCGGCGTACATGCCCACGTGGTAGACGTAGCCGGTGGTGTCGTAGAAGAAGATCAGGTCGCCCGGCTGCGCCTGCGCATAGGGCACGTGCAGGGTCGTCAGGTACTGGTCGTTGGCCGAGCGCTGCAGCAGCACACCGAGCTGCTTGTAGACGTACATGGTGAGGCCGGAGCAGTCGAAGGCGTTGGGTCCGGCCGCACCCCACAGGTACGGCTTGCCGGCGTAGGTCGCGATGAGCGCCAGAGCCTTCGCCCCTAGCCCGGACTGGCGGACGATCGCCGGGTACGCAGGCGGCTTCGGTGCTGACGGAGTGGGCGTGGCGGTCGGAGCCGGGGTCGCGCTACCGAAGACGGCAGCCCAGGTCTGGGGTCCGACCTGGCCGTCGACCGTCAGGTGGTGAGCGGTCTGGAAGGACTGGACAGCGGCCTGGGTCAGCGTGCCGAAGTAACCGGTCGCCGGCGTGACGCCGAGCTTCTGCTGCAGCTGCAGGACCGCGTTGCTGGTCATGCCGAACTGCAGGATCGTGCCGGGAAACGCCGGGATGGAACTCGTGGGCGTCGAGGTCGGGGTGGGGGTCGGCGTCGGCTTGGGGGCGGTTGTGGCGGTCGAACCGCCACCCACCGGCACGCCGGTGCCCGGAGTGCCCGTCCCCGGAAGTGGCGTACAGGCAGCCGCCCCGATCGCACACAAAACCGCCAAAGCGGCCACTCGCCCCCGAAACGTCATGGTTGTGGTTTCGGCCCGGCCCACTGGGATCTTGACGCTGGAGTAAGGAAAACTGGGCTGGATGGCCGGATATTCACCTGCGCCGCTCGCGCAGAAGCTCGGGATCAAGCCGCATTCGCGGCTGCTGCTGACCCGCGCGCCGGCCGACTTTTCGATCCCTGACCTGCCCGAAGGCGTCACGGCCAAGCACCGACCGGCGAAGGATCCCTACGACACGATCCTGCTTTTCGCCGTGACTCAGGCCGAGCTGACCCGCTCATTCCCCTCACATGCTGAGCGGCTCACGGTCGCCGGCGGGATGTGGGTCTGCTGGCCGAAGAAGGCGTCGGGGCTGCAACGCGACCTGACCGAGACGCAGGTACGCGCCATCGGCCTCGACGCAGGCCTCGTCGACGTCAAGGTGTGTGCCGTCGACGAGACCTGGTCAGGGTTGCGCTTCGTGCGCCGGCTGGCCGACCGCTGACGCCCGTGGTTGCGAGCCTTAGGGGCTGAACCACCCCTGGAAGTCGACGTAGAACGTCGCCTTTCCGCCCGAGAGGTGAAGGTGCACGCGGCCGGTGGCATCCGTCGTGACGATCGTCGTCCCCGACGTCGGCTGCTGGGCCTTGAACTCCTGTGCCGCCAGCGTGACGGTGCCTCCGCCCGGTCCCGCGCCGAACCAGCCGGCGACCGTCGGATGCGACAGGTGCACGTCGATCATGACCGGAGTGCTGTCGGGAAAGCCGCCGATCGTGACGTCCTGCCCGGCGGGCGCGAGCGGCACATGCATCGGCCCAGCGGAGTGGAACGCCATCCCGCCGGCAGTCGAAGGCCCGTACCAGCCGACGGCGTTGAGCCCGACGATCGCAGCCCCGGCCGTCGTACGCACCCGGATCTTGCCGGCACCGGCACCTGTCCCGAGCGGGACGATGGCGGTGTTGGACGTGAGTTCACCGGAGTCGTAGGACAGGGTCGGGACGATCGACGTGACGCCGCCGGGTCCCACCACCAGGACACCGTGACCCCCGCCCGACATGACGCTCGCCGACATGACCACTGCCGTCACGCCGCTCGTCGGGATGCCGGCGACGCCGACCATCTTCACGTCGACGGCCGAAGTCGTGGCAGTGCCTGAATACGCGCGCTGCTGGCTTGGAAGCTGGTGGTAGCTGACGCCGTTCGGGGAGTACCAGCCGACGAGGTCGACGCTGACGATGCCTGACATCGCGGCTGCGGGGACCGCGGCGAGCGAGATCCGGATGCGTCCGAAATCATCGACCGGCAGCACGCTGAGCGAGGTCCGGGTCTGCTTGGCCAGGAAGTTCTGACTGTCAGGCAGGCTGGCACCGGAGCATCCCGGGAGGGCGGCCCAGTAGCCGGCCTTCGTCGGTGACTGCACCGCCACATTCACCACGACGGACGTGGCGTTGGCGGGCACCCCGTCGAGGCCGGTCACCTGCACGGTCAGCGCAGACGCGTTCGTGACGGTGCGCGTAGCCACCAAACGCATCGGGGCCGCGACGTGATAGTCACCGATCGCGGAGGGCGTACCGGCCTGCGGCCAGCCCATGTCCTTGAACATCCCGAGCACGATCGAGCCGACGCCATGGGTGACCTCGCCGAGGTTGAGCAGCGGGGTCATCAGCGCGTTGGCATTGCCGTTCGGATAGGTGCCCTCGTTCAGGTGGGCGTAGCTGCTGCCCTCCTGGAACGGGTTCGGCGCGTAGAGCACCGGGTGGCCAGCGGCTGCCGTGTCGCCTGCGGCGCCGATCCACTCGATGCCGCCGTCCTGACCACGCAGCGCGTTGCCAAGGGCCAGAGAGTTGTTCGCGTACGTGGTGTCCAGCGCGTGTCCGGAGCCGTCGGCCGCGAACGTGTCGAAGATCGTGAGGTTCTGACCGTCACCGGTGAGCCCGGTCTCGCCCACACCGCTGGAGGGATCGCCGGGGATGTCGTAGCTTCCGACGAAACCCAGCCCGTGGCCCAGTTCGTGCAGGACAACGCTTTCGAGATCCACCTGGTTGAAGCCCGGGTGGCCGTCGGTCCCGTAGTACCAGGCGCTCTGGTCGCTGTTGAAGGACGCCGAGATCTCCGCGCCGCTCGGGTTCGGGAAGTTCGGGTCGGAGGTGCAGACGTTCGCGGGCAACTGGTCAGAGCCGGCGATCGCGTTGGCCAACGCGATCGGATAGGCGACGTTCGGCACCGGGGCGTTGGCGAAGTTCTCGACGTAGTCGGTCGGGCCGGCTGCGCCCAGGATGCTGGAGTCGCCGTACTGAGCGGTGAGGTTCGACCAGTCCGCGGTGACGTCGATCGGCACGGTGCTGTGGATCTGGGTCTGCCAGATGTTCACGGCGGCCTGGAAAGCCGTCCGGGCCGCAGCGGGGAAACCGACGTACGTGACGTTGATCTTCGCCGTCGCGGGCAGTGCAACGAGGCTCCGGGTGGCGTTCGGAAGTGCCTGCGCCTGTGCCTGCGCGGTCTTGCCGGACAACCGGATGAGCTGCTTGGTCCCAGGGGTGATCGATTCATGGCCCGCGATCACCCGAGCCGACGCCTTGGGCGCCGCGAGTTTGACGGTGCCGGCAGCCGGGGTGGTAGCCGCCCAGGCGTTCCCACCTGCCCCCGCTGTCGTGATGAGCAGGGCGGTTCCGAACAGGAGCCAGCGGCGCACAGGTCCTCCAGGGCCCACCCCAGCACTGGGGCGGTAGATCGTGTCAATCGGGGGTCAGGGTCCGATTCGCTTACTTATCGGCATGTACGAGACAGGTTTTACTTCCATTCGGCTCAGAGCCGATTACCGCGTGCGGAGTAGGTAATGAACTCGGCGGTAACCTGGAAAGCACGTCCGCGAGCAGCAGGGAAGAGGCGAAATCGCCCGTGTCAAGCCCGGCGAGTGATGCCACGAGTAGCGCAGTAGCTACCGATTTCGGGCCGAACGAGTGGCTGGTCCACGAGATCTGGCAGCAGTACCAGACAGATCCGGCCAGCGTCTCGCCGGAGTGGCGCGAGTTCCTCTCCGACTATCAGCCCGACCCCATCGCTACTGCGCCGCCGAGCAACGGCAAGCCGGCGAGCGACTCCGGGGCCAACGGGACCGGCGGCTCCAACGGTGCGGTGCAGACCGCACCCACCCCGCCCGCGGCCCCCGTGGCTGCCCCGGCCCCGGCACCCGCACCCGTCCCGGCGCCCGCCCCGGCCAAGCCCGCGTTGGCGCCGTCCGCCGGCGCCCCGAGTGCGGCAGCCGAGCACAGCACCCCGCTGAAGGGTGCGGCGGCGCGCGTCGTCGCCAACATGGAGGCCTCTCTCGAGGTACCCACCGCGACCTCGGTGCGAGCCGTGCCGGCGAAGCTGCTCGAGGACAACCGGGTCGTCATCAACCGCCACCTCGCCCGCAGCCGCGGCGGCAAGGTGAGCTTCACGCATCTCATCGGTTACGCGCTGGTGCGGGCCCTGCTCGACCACCCGGAGATGAACGCATCCTTCGCCGAGGTGAACGGCAAGCCCGCGATCGTGCATCCCGAATCGATCGGGCTCGGGCTCGCGATCGACCTCGTGAAGGGCGACCAACGCCAGCTCGTCGTCGCCAGCATCAAAAATGCCGAACGCCTTGATTTCAGTGGCTTTTGGGTGGCCTACGAGGACATCGTGCGACGCGCCCGCTCCGGCAAGCTGACGATCGACGACTTCGCCGGCACCACCATCAGCCTGACCAACCCGGGCGGAATCGGCACCGTGCATTCGGTGCCGCGCCTGATGTCGGGCCAGGGCTGCATCGTCGGCGTCGGCGCGATGGAGTACCCCGCGACCTTCCAGGGCGCGTCTTCAGAGACCCTCGCCCAGCTCGCCGTGAGCAAGACCATCACGCTCACCTCGACCTACGACCACCGGATCATCCAGGGCGCGCAGTCCGGCGAGTTCCTGCGCCGGATGCACCAGCTCCTGCTCGGTGAAGACCACTTCTACGACGACATCTTCGCCGCGCTGCGCATCCCGTACGAGCCGGTGCGCTGGTCGCCCGACATCCCCGACAGCCGCGAGGGCGACCTCGACAAGGGCGCGCTGGTGATGGAGGTGATCCACGCCTACCGGGTGCGCGGCCACCTGATGGCTGACACCGACCCGCTGGAATTCAAGATCCGGCGCCACCCCGACCTCGACATCACCGAGCACCGGCTGACGCTCTGGGACCTCGATCGCGAGTTCGCCGTCGGCGGGTTCGCCGGCATGCGCACGATGAAGCTTCGCGACGTGCTCGGCGTGCTACGCGACTCCTACTGCCGCCGGGTCGGCATCGAGTACATGCACATCCAGGACCCCGAGCAGCGGCGCTGGATCCAGCATCGCGTCGAGCGGCCCGCCGAACGGCCCGATCCCGCCGAGCAGTTGCACGTCCTGGAGCGGCTCAACGCTGCCGAGGCATTCGAGAACTTCCTGCAGACCAAGTACGTCGGGCAGAAGCGTTTCTCGCTCGAAGGTGCCGAATCGGCCATCCCGATTCTCGACGAGATCCTGCAGGGCGCCGCTGAAGACGCGCTCGACGAGGTCGTCGTCGGCATGCCGCACCGCGGCCGGCTGAACGTGTTGGCCAACATCGTCGGCAAGTCCTACGGCCAGATCTTCCGCGAGTTCGAGGGCAACGTGGATCCCTCCACGGCTCACGGCTCCGGCGATGTGAAGTACCACCTGGGTGCTGACGGCATCTTCCGCGGTCGCGACGACGTCACCATCCCCGTCCACCTGACCTCCAATCCCTCGCACCTCGAGGCCGTCGACCCGGTCGTCGAAGGCATCGTGCGCGCCAAGCAGGATGTGCTCGACAAGGGCGAGGCGGGCTTCACCGTGCTGCCCGTGCTGATGCATGGAGACGCCGCGTTCGCCGGCCAGGGTGTGGTCGCCGAGACGCTGAATCTCTCGCAACTGCGGGGATATCGCACCGGTGGCACGGTCCACGTCGTCGTGAACAACCAGGTCGGTTTCACCACCTCGCCGCTGGCCGGGCGCTCGTCGGTCTACGCCACCGATGTCGCCCGCATGGTGCAGGCGCCGATCTTCCACGTGAACGGCGACGACCCTGAGGCGTGCGTGCGGGTCGCGCGGCTCGCCTACGACTTCCGGCAGGCGTTCCACAAGGACGTCGTCATCGACATGGTCTGCTACCGGCGCCGCGGGCACAGCGAGGTCGACGAGCCGTCCTTCACCCAGCCACTCATGTATGACCTCATCGACCGCAAGCGCTCGGTGCGCAAGATCTACACCGAGGCGCTGATCGGTCGCGGCGACATCACCATCGCCGAAGCGGAAGAGGCGCTGCGCAGCTACCAGTCACACCTGGAAAACGCATTCGCCGAGACCCATGACGCGTCGAGCCAGCCGGTACGAAGCCCCGCGATGTCGACGGCCACCGAGCAGTCGTCGGTGGACACTGCGATCTCTCTGGAGACGGTCAAGACGATCGTCGACACCCAGCTGAGCCTGCCCGACGGCTTCACGGTCCATCCGCGGTTGCTGCCGCAGCTGCAGCGGCGGGCCAAGATGATCGACGACGGCACCATCGACTGGGCACTCGGCGAGCTGCTCGCGTTCGGGTCGGCTTTGATCGAAGGCCACCCCGTGCGCCTGGCGGGTCAGGACAGCCGGCGCGGCACCTTCGGCCAGCGTCACTCGGTGCTCGTCGACCGCACCAACGGGGCCGAGCACACCCCGCTGAAGACCCTGCCGGGCGCGGCGACGTTCTACGTCTACGACTCGCTGCTCTCGGAATTCGCGGCGATGGGCTTCGAGTACGGCTACTCCGTCACCCGGCCCGAAGCCCTGGTGCTGTGGGAGGCGCAGTTCGGGGATTTCGCCGACGGCGCGCAGTCGATCCTCGACGAGTTCATCTCCTCGGGAGAGGCGAAGTGGGGCCAGCACTCCGGGCTCACGCTCCTGCTCCCCCACGGGTACGAGGGCCAGGGGCCCGACCACTCCTCCGCCCGTATCGAGCGCTACCTGTTGCTGTGCGCCGAGGACAACATGACCGTCGCGGTCCCCTCGACGCCGGCGCAGTACTTCCACCTGCTTCGGCGCCAGGCGCTGACCCAGCCGCCGCGCCCGCTGATCGTCTTCACGCCGAAGTCGATGCTTCGCCTTCGCGCCGCTGCATCGGTTGTCGAAAGCTTCACCAGCGGAGGCTGGAAGCCGGTCATCCGTGACGACACGGTCGAGCGTCCGAGCCGCATCGTCCTGTGCAGCGGCAAGGTTTATTACGACCTGCTCGCCGCCCGCGGCAAGCGCTCAGGGGGTGCCGACAACGCCGACGACATCGCCCTCGTGCGCGTCGAGCAGCTCTACCCGACCCCGGTGGACGAGGTGTCAGAAGTCCTCGCGTCCTACGGGGTGGGAACCGGTGGAACCACGGATGTGGCGTGGGTACAGGAGGAGCCGGCCAATCAGGGTGCCTGGCCGCATGTGGCGATGCACCTGATCGAGGGACTGCCCGAAGGCGTCCGGTTGCGCCGCGTGTCGCGTTCGGCTTCGGCCTCCCCGGCCGCGGGCGTCGCGACGGTGCACGAGGCTGAGCAGGCGGCGCTGATCGAGGCCGCGCTCGGTCGCTGAGGTCGCCACATGTATTTCACCGATCGAGGGATCGAGGAGCTCAGCCAGCGGCGGGGCGGCGAGAGCGTCTCGCTGGAGTGGCTGGCGGAGCAGTTGCGGGTCTTCGTCGATCTGAATCCGCAATTCGAGACCGCGGTCGACCGGCTGGCTACGTGGCTGGCGCGCGACGACGAACTCGACGAGTAGCTGACGTCCTAGATCTCCACTACGCGGACGAGGTCTTCGAGTCCGCTGAGATCACGGGCATTGCGCGTGTAGAGGTCGAGACCGTTGGCATGCGCGGTCGCTGCGATGAGCAGGTCAGCAAATCGGCTACGAGGCTTGCGCCCCTCACGCACGACAGCAGCCAGCACGAGTCCGTAGCTACGCACGGCCGCTGCGTCGAAGGGCAAGGGCTCCAACATGGCCTCGACCTCCTGAAGCCGGGCTTGCCTGCGCGCCGATTCGCTCCGGCTCGCGGCGAGGAGCGGGCCGACTGTCAACTCGGCCGCGGTGATCGCTGATATCGCCATCTCATCGGGTAACGCTTCGACCACTGCTGGGTCGTGCCAGTCGACGACGACGGACGTGTCGAGCAGACCGGACGTCACGTCACAGTCCCTGGTCGATCAGCCCATCGAGATCGGCCCGAAACTGCTCCCTATCGATGCGCACGTCTGCCGCTGCCAACTGCGCTACCTCGCTGCGAGAGATGAAGCTCCGACGGCCGGCCCGAATCGGCCGAAGTTCCGCCACGGGTTCACCGTTGCGGGTGACGACGAAGGTCTCGCCCGCTGTCACGGCCTCGATGACTTTCGCGTTGTCATTGCGAAGTTCTCGCTGCGCGATCGTCCTGCTCATCTGCCAACCGTAGCAAGATGTGCTACGGCTGGCTACAGCGCCGACTGGATGAGCTCCACGAGTTCCATCGGCCGGTCGCTCTGCACCGAATGGCCGGCGCCCGCCACGACATGCACGCGCACGCCGGGCTTGCGCCGGAGCATCTCGGCGACGTCATCGTCCTGTACGAACCCCGAAAGTCCCCCGCGCACAAGGGTGATCGGCAGGTCGCACGCCGACAGCTCCGCCCATCCGATCGACGTATCGGGCAGCGCGCCATCGGCCTTGCGCCGCCGGTCATATCGCCAGGTCCAGCGACCGTCGGGCAGCGTGGTCGCGTTGTGCAGCACCCCCCGCCGAAGCGAGGCCCGGCTACGGGTCGGTGACGCCAGCACCGTCGCTTCCACCATCGCTTCGAAACTTTCGTACGCCTCCGGTCCCGCGATCAGCGCGACCGATCCGCGCTGCGATGGCGTCAGGCCCTCGTAGCGGGCCGCCGATTCGGGCGTCACGTCGACCAGCAGCAAGGAGCTCACCAGGTCCGGGAACTGGCTGGCGACGCTGATCGCTGTGAGCCCGCCCAGCGACATGCCGATCAACGTGACCGGGGTCGCGGCCCGGCGCTCGATCACCGCGGCTACGGCTGGGGCGTTGGCCTGCCCGGAGTAGTCGTGATCGTCACGCCAATCAGAGTGTCCATGGCCGGGCAGGTCGATGGCGAGGACTGCTTGTCCGAGGGCGAGCAGCACGCTGTCCCAGGTGTGGGCGTTCTGACCGCCGCCGTGCAGGAACACCAGCGGGGCCGGCGCGGCGCCCCATTGGATGGCGCTGACGCTCCGGCCACCGTCGACCACCGTCGAAAGGCGGTGCCGCGGCGGCAACTCCAGGGTGAGCCCGAGCTCCTCCGCGTTTTCCGCTAGCAGGTCGAACTCGTCGACGGCGGCCACCCAGTCAGCGTAAGGCCGGGACGGTCAGGGTCAGAAGTTGGTACTCGATCGGGTGGCCAGGCCGATGATTCCGAGCACGAGGAAGGCGATTCCGATCCAGCCAAGGACAATTCCGGCGATGGCCATTCCGCCACCGCCCTCATTTCGCTGGCGAATCTGCGACCGCGCGATATAGCCGAATACCAGCGCCAGAATGCTTCCGATCCAGTACAGCCAGAGAATCCCCAGGACCATCGACGCGATCGCCATGCCGTTGGTGCTTCGCGGCGGCATGGGCGGATAGCCGAAGGGAGGCTGGCCGTAGGGATTCGGCTG
Source organism: Frankiaceae bacterium (assembly GCA_036272075.1). Lineage (GTDB taxonomy): Bacteria > Actinomycetota > Actinomycetes > Frankiales > Frankiaceae > DATAZK01. The sequence continues at coordinate 40,019 of DATAZK010000232.1, read as the reverse complement.
GCCGTAGGGAGCCTGCTGCCCATACGGAGCCTGCTGCCCATACGGAGCCTGCTGCCCATACGGAGCCTGCTGGCCATACGGGGTCTGCTGCCCATACGGAGCCTGCTGGCCATACGGAGCCTGCTGGCCAGGTGTTGGCCCCCACTGGGGCGGCGGCGTTTGGGCGCGCCACGGATCGTTCGACGGCTTGCTGAACGGATCGCCCTGATCACTCACTGGTCTGCTCCTACCTCGCTATCGCTCCTGCAGATATCGGGCGTGACAGGGGCATCCTGGAGGGCCATTCGGCATTTGGCCGGGCACCGAAAGGGAAGTGGTCTGGCAGGCGAAAGGCGCGCCGACCTTCCATTTCGGCGCTGGGCTGGTTGACTGACGGCACACTTTCGAGGAGGAACCGTGAGCCAGCAGCCCTATGGTCAACCAGGTCAGCCGGGTCAGCCAGGGCAGCCGGGCGGCTACCCGCAGGGCGGGTACCAGCAGCCGGGCCCTCCCCCTGGCCAGCCCGGCTATGGCGGATATCCCGGCCCGGGCGCGCCATACGTCGGCAGCACCGGGGGCCGGCCCAGCGGCAATCCGCTGACCACGCCTGCGGGTCTCGCACCGATCCTGCAGATCCTGGCCTACGTCGTCGCGGCCCTGGGCGTCATCGGCGGCTTCTTCGCGTTCGCGGTCGACGGCGAACCCGGCTCGTTCAAGTTCCTGACCTTCGCCGCTACCGCGGTGGCCGGGCTCGGCTTCGGCGGTGTGTTGCTCGCGCTCTCGGTGCTGCTGAAGAAAACCTGACCCGTCAGGTCGTCAGCACCAGCTTGCCGAACACGTCCCCGCCGGCCAGAGCGGCGAAGGACTCGCGCGCGTCTGACAGCGGCTTGACGTCGTGGATGAGCGGCCGCACTCCGGTATCGGCAAGGAGCTGTAGCAGCCCCGCCAGCTCGTCGCGGGTACCCATGGTCGAGCCGATGACGGAAAGCTGCAGGAAGAAAACCCGGTTCAGGTCGGCAGGCGGGTTGGGCCCGCTGGTGGCGCCGCAGACGACAAGGGTGCCGCCGGGGCGTAGCGACTTCAGCGAGTGCGACCACGTGGCCTCACCGACGGTCTCCATGACGGCATCGACCCGGACCGGCAGCCGCGCGCCGGGCTCGAAAACCCCGTCAGCACCGAGGCTTTCGGCCTTCGCTCGCTTTCCCTCGTCACGGCTCGTCGCGAACACGGTGTGGCCGAGCGCCTTCCCCAGCAGGATCAGCGCCGTCGCCACCCCGCCGCCCGCACCCTGCACCAGTACCGTGCCGGGACCGGAAAGGCCGGAGCGGGTGACGAGCATCCGGTACGCGGTGAGGTAGGCGGTCGGAAGGCAGGCGGCTTCCTCGAAGGAGAGTCCGGCCGGCTTGGGGACGAGATTGCGCCGCGGCACGGCGACCTTCTCGGCCAGCGCGCCGGGGTGCTTTTCTGACAGCAGCGAACGCTTGGGATCGAGCGTCTCGTCGCCCCCGCCGGCCGCCGGATCGCCGATGACGGCATGGACGACGACCTCGCTGCCGTCGCTGCTGACCCCTGCCGCGTCGCAGCCGAGCACCATCGGCAGCAGATCCGCGGGCAGTCCGACGCCCTTCAGCGACCACAGGTCGTGATGGTTGAGCGCGGCGGCACGCACCGTCACGAGTTCCCACCCGTCCGGCACCTCGGGGTCGGCGATCTGCTCGACCTTCAGCCCGGCGAGCGGATCGTCGGGATTGATGGCTGACGCGTAGGCAGCAAGCACGCTTCTGACCCTACGAGACCGCGACTTCGACCGACCGGCGGCGTGTCGCCCGGATCGCATCCGGTGGCCGTGTTCCGATGCACGACGTGGTGTTGCTTGATTCAGTCCGCCGGGTCGCCGGGCGCCGTCTGGTGCGCCTGAATCTGCCTGCCCCGGTCGCCCGGGTAATGAACCGGCCCGCGCCCACGCGGCCGTCACGTGTACCGCGTCCGCCTTCGCTTCAGCCGGGCCAGCTACGACGGACCCGGCCCGACCTGCCGCTGATCGACGCGGTCGACGGCCTCAGCGATTTCATCCAGTGCCCGCATCCGGGGTGCTGCGCGCTGCGTCCGATCGAGGCGCTCTCGGTCAAAGAGCGCTGCCCGGCGTGCCACCGGGTGTAGAACCGGCCCCACTTTCGTTCGTCTGCGGTGTCAATCGCCGCTTTGGTGGAAGCATCTGCGTATCGCCGGGACACCTTCCGGGTGCCTGGACGGTTCGAAAGGGTGCACCACCATGAGCGAGACCGCCAACCAGCCCACTGATCCGCAAGCGCCCCCGAAGCCCGCTGCTTCGGGAGCCGCCGCGACGTCCGAGCCCACCCTCTACGGAGGAGTGCGCTCCCGGCGGGTGACCGTGCGCGACCTGCAGGCAGCAAAGGAACGTGGCGAACGCTGGGGAATGCTGACCTCCTACGACATGCTCAGCGCCCAGATCTTCGACGAGGCAGGCATTCCGGTACTGCTGGTGGGCGATTCCGCAGGCAACAACGTGCTCGGATACGAGACGACCGTGCCGGTCCAGCTCGAGGAGCTGCTGCCGCTGACGCGGGCCGTTGTCGGCGCGTCGAAGCGGGCCATGGTCGTCGGCGATCTGCCCTTCGGGTCCTACCAGGCCTCGCCCGAGCAGGCCTTCATGTCGGCGCTGCGGCTGATCAAGGAGGGCGGCGCCCACGCGGTCAAGCTCGAGGGTGGGCGCCGGGTCGTCCCCCAGGTCGAGCTGCTGGCGAATTCCGGGATGGCGGTGATGGGCCACATCGGCCTGACCCCGCAGAGCGTTCACGGCATCGGCGGATTCCGGGTGCAGGGCCGCGGCGAGGACGCCGGCGAGCAGGTGCTGGCCGACGCCCTCGCCTTGCAGCAGGCGGGAGCGTTCGCCGTCGTGCTCGAACTCGTGCCGGCGACGCTCGCCGAACGCGTGTCACGCGAGCTGACCATCCCCACGATCGGGATCGGAGCCGGCGCCGGTTGCGACGCGCAGGTCCTGGTGTGGACCGACATGGCCGGCTTGAACGCCGGCCCCGGACCCCGATTCGTGAAGCGCTACGCCGACCTGCGAGGCACCCTGTCGGCGGCTGCAGCCGAGTACGCGGAGGACGTCCGCACTGGCCGCTACCCCTCGGCGGAGCATTCGTACACGTAGCGCTCGGCGCGCTCAGACGTCGGTGATCCGGATCCCGGCATGGGCCTTGTAGCGCCGGTTGATGGAGATCAGGTTGGCGGTGAACGCCTCGACCTGACCGGCGTTGCGCAGCCGGCCGGCGTAGACCCCGCGCATACCCGGCACGAGGTCGGCGAGGCGGCCGATGAGATCGGTCGCCTCGCGGTCCTCACCGAGCACCAGCACGTCGGTCTCCACCTGCTCCACCGACTCGTCCTCCAGCAGCACCGCGCTGACGTGGTGAAACGCTGCGACGACCGTGCTTTCCGGGAGCACGGCGGCAGCCTGCTGCGCAGCGCTGCCCTCGGGGACCTCGATTTGGTACGCGCCCTGCTTATCGAATCCGAGCGGGTTCACGCAGTCGACGACGACCTTGCCGGCCAGCTCGCCCGCGAGTGACTTCAACAGCTCTTCATGGCCCTCGTAAGGCACGGCGACGATGACGATCGTGCCCGCCGAAGCTGCTCCGGCGTTGTCGGCGCCGGTCACCGCAAGCCCGGCCGCAGCCATGGGCTCGGCTGCCTGACCTGCGCGTCCGGCGTCGCGTGACCCGATGACGACAGGAACCCCGGCCGCGGCAAAGCGGCGAGCGAGCCCGCGTCCCTGCGGACCGGTACCGCCCAGCACGGCGACCGTGCCGAACTCGGCTGGGTTGACGGCGGCAGAAGCTGGGAAAGGCGGCGATGACGTGTCGTTTGTCGAAGGCATCCTCGCATCGTTGCAGGAAGCCCAGCGTTCGTAGCGAAAGCCATAGACGACGACTGATGGACGCAGGTTCAGGAGACGGTGTGCGGTGGTCCAAAGGCGGGTCACGCGCGGCTACCGGCGGTGGTGATCCCGGTTCCGGCGCGGATGACGCTGCCCAGATCCAGGCACTCCTGCAAAGCCTGTCGCAGGTCCGCCTGGCCGTCTCCGCAGATCTGAGCGCGGCCGCCGGAGCGCTCGAGGACGATCGGGCCGACATTGCGGCCGAGGTGATTGCCGGGGCCCGTGGTGAGCTCGCCGAACTTCGGGCCGCGGCCCGCCGGCGCGAGTCGGCCCCGTCGCCGTTTCCGCGGAAAGTGCCGGTCTCCGTTGGCGGCCCGAGCGCAACCGGACCGCGGTCGGATCCCGAACCTCGGGTACCCGAGCAGGAGATCCGCCGCCCGCGACACCGGGTGGCCCGAGCGCTTGCCGGTGCGGCAGCGCTGGCCGTCGCCATCGCCGTGATACCGCAGGTCGCCGGCGGCAGCAGCCACGCGTCGAACGGTGCCTCCGCTGCGATCGGCACTGAAGCGAGCCCCGATATCCGGCTCGCGAGCAGCGAGTTCACGGAGCTCAGCCAGCGTCTGCTGGCAGCCGATGCCGCACCCGCCACCATCCTGGCCGCCGAACGCACCTGGCAGAGCGCCGTCGCCACCAGCCTGCCGAACGCCTCCACCGACGTCACCGCAGCGTCGGCCGTCGTGACGATGCTGCGACAGGAGCGGGCGCTGCTCGCCGTGTCGCCCGCCTTGAGCGCACCGGCGAACCGATCCCTCGCGAGCTCCCTGGCGGCCAGCTCGCAGAGCCTGCTCAGCCGGCTGCGCCAGATTGCCGATCCGAAGGTGCTCGCGATCCTGCCGACCGTGCTGAACGCGCTTGCGGCCCCGACGACCACCACGGCGCCCGTGGCCGCTGCCACCCCCGCGCCCGGGACGGGCACCGCCCCGAGCGAGCCTGCTACGGGCACCGGCACCGAAACCGGCACCCTGCCTACGCCTCCTGCTGGGAGCACCGGCGCGACGAACCCCCAGGCCCCACCCTCGGCGCCCGCGTCGAACGATCCGCTGCCCAGCCCAGGGCCGACGCTCCCGTCGACGCTGGGGCAGCTGACCGGAGGCGGCACCGACAGCGGAGGCCTCGGACAGACGGTCGGAAACGTGCTCAACGGGCTGGGACTGGGCGGATAGCTCCCGCTCATCCGACGGGCCGGCCGCTGACGATGCGGCCGAGGCTCGCGAGCGATTGGGTGCCGGCGTCGAAGTAGCCGCTGTGACCCAGCGCGCCACCCGCGGGGAACAGCCGTGCCCCGAAGGCCGTCGATGCCGGATCCGGACCAAATACAGCCGGCAGTTCCAACCCTGCGAGCCACCCGAGCCGCGAAGGCCAGAACACCAGCCGGATCGGATCGGTGGGGACGCTGGCAGCCCAGACATGCCCGGCAGGCAAGTGCAGCTCCGACGCGTGCGCCGCCTCCACTCCGGGGCTCGCCAGCAGCACCAGGTCGTCGGCGCCGAGCCCGTGCTTGGCAGCCAGGCCCGCCACCAATGATCCGTAGCTGTGGCCCGCGACCGTGACGTGCTGGGCAAGCGCGGCGGTCGAACGCAGCCCTTCCACGAACCGCTGCAGGGACGCGGCGCCGGACTTGGCGGACGCATCGCTGAGGGCCTGGTGCACGTCCGGCGCGTCATAGCCCAGCCACATGACTGCAGCTGTGCCTGGTCCTGCTGCGGCGGCCAGCCGACGCGTTTCCCGGATCAACGCGGGAGCGTCGCCGAGGTCGCTGGTCATCCCCGGTATGACGACGGCGACCGAGCGGCTGGTCTCGACGTTTCCGGTGGCCACCACGGCCTCGCCGTCACCACTCGCGTCAAAAAGCAGGAGCTGGGTGCCAGGCGGCGCGAGGGCAGCGGCAAGAGCCTTCAACCGGATCAGCCGGGTCCGCGCGGCCTGGTGGGCGTAGCTGTCATGGAGCCGCGAACGGCCGTAGACCTGCTCGGCCTCCTGCACAGCCGACGCCAGCCGCGACCGGTTCACCGCATCGCGGACGGGCGCCGGGATCCCATCGATGGAGCCGGGCCAGCCCGCCCATCGCGATGCGACTGACGCCCGCGCGGCAGGGGTGAGGCCGGCCCACCACATCGCCACGCCGGGGGCGCTGGCCGGCACGGGCGCCACCACGGAGACCTCCCGGGCGAATTCCTGCGTCTCCGCCAGTGCAGACAAGCGCACCGGCCAGGACGACGGCTGGGTGAGATCGAGCAGCAGGGCCTCACCGAGCAGATACGCCGCCCGCAAGTCGGCGTCGTGGAAGGCCGCCACGGCACCGGCGAGTTCAGACGCGATCGCCGGCCTGGGATCGGTCGGCCCGGCAACGATGAGCAGCCGGTCCGCGGCCCTCGCCTCGTCCTGCACGGCCTGCAACGCGAGGTTCAACGAGGACAGCGCCGACGCCACCACCTCGAGGGCGTCACCCTGGCGAAGCAGCCGGGCGCGGGCGGCAGCGATGGCGCGAAGAAAGGTGTCGTGGCCACCGCCGGCCCAGCCGCGCAGGCTGCCCAGGCTTGCCGTCGAGGCCAGGCTGTCGGCCGCCGCCCGCAGCTGCTCAGTCATGACATGCAGCCGGGTGACCAGCGTCGAGACGGCTCCCGCATCGACCCGGGCGAGGCGGGCGGCGGCGGCTACGGCATCCACGCCTGCATCCGGTCACCCGCGGCCGCCGCAGACCCGGCGGCGGCTTCGGCGCCGGCGTAGATCAGGGCACTGGCACGAAGCCCCGACGCGAGCGCCTCGACACTCGCCGCGCACGCCTCGAGCGCGATCGCCGAGCCGGGGCGCGACGACGCGAGCATCGCTCCGGTGCGCTCGACCGCGAGCACGGCCGAGGCCAGCTCCCAGGCCGACAGCAGAGCAGGGGCGCCCGACCGCAGCAGCTGTGAGCTCTGGAGCAGCCCCGCGGGGACGCCGGCGAGGGCAGCGGGGTCGACGGCCATTCCTGGCGCCGAATGCACCCCCGGTGGCATCCCGGCCGGAAGTGAGGGGAGAAAGTTGGACATGTCGGCTCCTCGAAGGGGGTTAGCAGCAGCTTGGCGGCAAACCCAGGGGCAATGACGGCTGTCCACAGGCGCCCCTTTTCGAACGACTCCATCCACAGGCCAGCCTGTCGCGGCGGGTCCTTCGTGACTGTGCGGCTGATGTGACAGAACATGCGGGGGTGGCCACGCGCGAGCAGGCTCCATGAGGTCGCTCCGGCCGAGCGATCCCTGGTCGATCGCCGCGATCCTGTGCTTGTTCGGCGGGGCCGTGTTGCTGGTCGTCGCCTGGTACGACATCTCCGGCACAGCCAACGTGTACGAGCAGCTGCCGTATCTGGTCAGCGCCGGGTTCAGCGGGCTGGCGCTGATCATCGTCGGCAGCGCCCTGGTCATCGCCGGGCGCGGCGACCGGATGGAGCGCCGCCTCGCCCAGCTGCTCGACGCGATCACCGAGGCCGCCGGAGCAAACGGCTCGGCGCAGGGGGAGAACGGGCCCGCGGCTGAGGAGCCGCAGCCGGGCGATCCACTGGTCAGCGCATCGCAGGCGTATCTCACCGTCCCCAACGGCACCACCTATCACCGCCCCGGCTGCCTGCTGACGCGTGAGAAGGACGCCGAGCCCGCCGACCCCGACGCGATCGCCGGCGGCCGGCTCAGCCCGTGTCCCGTCTGCTCGCCGGAGCGGCCGAGCAACGGCTCATGATGGCGGGCCGATGATCGCGATCGACCTGGCGCTCGCCGGGGTTGCCGTCGGAGCCGTCGCGGCGTTGGCCGGCCTGGGCGTGCTGGTCACCTACCGCACGACGGGCGTCTTCAACATCGCCTCCGGCGGCATGGCGATGCTGGTCGCGTACGTGCTCTGGCAGACGGTGACCGTCTGGCACTGGCCGCTGGGGGTGGCGGCGCCGCTGGCCCTGTTCGTCGTCGGGCCGGCCATCGGCCTGGCCGCGGAATGGGCGATCTTCCGTCCGTTGCGCCGACGCACCGCCTCGACGGCGGAGACATTGGTGGCGAGCACCGGATTGCTGGTGCTGCTGCTCGGGATGGCGTCGCAGATCTGGGGATTGCAGACCCGCCAGGATGCGCCGTCGCTGGTGCCATCGGGGGCGATCGACCTTCCGGGCGGTTCCACGATCGATCGCAGCAGCCTGGCGCAGTTGGTGATCGCGGTCGTCGTCTGCCTGGTGCTGACGGTCGTTGCGCGGCGCACGCGCGCGGGCCTGCTTGCCCGTGCCGTCGTCGACCAGCGTTCGCTTGCGCTGCTGTCGGGAGTGAACGCCGACCGTGTCGCGGCCATCGGATGGGCACTGGGCGGCGGCCTCGCCGGCCTTGCCGGAGTGCTGCTGGCACCGTCGACCCAGCTCAGCCCGTACGGGCTCACCCTCGTCGTGCTGGAAACGCTGGCGGTCGTGGTGATCGCGAAGCTGCAGTCGGCGATCGCGGTCGTGGTGTCGGCGCTCGCCATCGGGATCGGCCAGGCGGAGCTGCAACGGGTCCAGCTGAGCGGCCTCGCCCAGACGATCTTCGGCAGCGTCCAGTCCAACCTCTTCGTGCTCGCGTTGCTCATCGGGCTGCTGCTGATCCCCCAGCTCGCCGAGACGGGCGCGGGTGCGGTGGCCTCGGTCGCGCGGCGGCCGGCTCGCTGGCCACGCTGGACCGTGCCCGTCGGGGCCGCGTTCCTGGCCTCGCCGGTGCTCTTCCCGGTGGTCGAGGTCTCCACCGCCCAGCAGGTTCCGGCGCTCGCGTTGATCTTCCTGTCGCTGATGCTCCTTTCCGGAGTGGCGGGCCAGATCTCGCTCGGGGCCGCGGGCTACGCGGGTGTCGGCGCTTTGCTGGCAGCAGGTTTCACGGCGGGGGCGGGCGGTCTGCCGAAGCTGCCGGGAATCATCGCGCTCGCCTTCGGGGCCATCGGCGCCGGCGTGCTGGGACTGATCACCGGGTATCCCGCGCTTCGCCGTAGCGGTCTCGCGCTCGCCCTCACCACGCTTGCGGTCGGAACGGTCGCCAGCCGGTTCGTCTTCCAGCAACCACGCTTCACCTCAGGGCTGGCCATCCGACAAGCGGTGAGCGGAGGGCGGGCGTTCTACGCGCTCGAACTGGTCTGCCTGATGCTCGGGCTGGGCATGGTGGAGATGCTCACGCACGGCCGCGTCGGACGGGCTCTGCGCGCCGCCCGCGACAGCCCCGACGGCGCTCGCGCCGCGGGAGTGGACGTCCGCACGATGACGCTCGCCGCCTTCGCCGCCAGCGCGACGCTCGCCGGGCTCGGCGGGGGGCTGATGGTCGAGGCGTCCGGCGCGTTCGACGCGAGCGCGGTCGACCCGCTGCAGGGCTTGCTCTGGTTCACCACCGTGATCGTCGCCGGAGCCGACAGTGCAGTGGCGGCCGTGCTCGCCGCAGCCCTCTTCGTGCTGATCGATGCGGTGGCCGTGCCAGGAACCTCGCTGTTCGTCGTGGGCCTGCTGGCCGCACTGCTCGGACGGCTGCCCCGCGGCGTCGCCGGCATCATCGACCTCGTCACGTCGCTCCTGGGCCGCCACCGCCTCGACAGCCCCGACGAGCCACGCCGGCTCACCCCCGAAGGACGCCGGCTCCTGGGGCTGACGCGATGAGCGTCCTGGTAGCCGAATCCCTCAGAAAGAGCTACGGCGGACTGCAGGTGCTCGACGGCATCAACCTTGCTGTCGACGCCGGCTGCGTGACCGCCCTCGTGGGATCCAACGGTGCCGGGAAGACCACCCTTTTCCGTTGCCTGGCAGGCACTTTGCGCCCCGACGCAGGCCGGGTGCTGCTGGGCGGCCGCGATGTGACGCGACTGCCGGCCGACGCGCGAAGTCGGCGCGGACTGGTGCCGACGTATCAAGTGGGCAGCGTCTTTCAGACCCTCACCGTGCGCGAGAACCTGCTCGTCGCCGCCGAGAACCGGCACCGTTTCGGGCTCCTGCAGTCCTTCAGCGCCCGGCAGACGCGGGAGGCTGACGAGCGCGTCGACCGGGTTTGCGGCGAGCTGGGTCTGGCAGGTGTGGCGCAGATCGCCGCCGGCGAACTGCCGACGGGGACCCTGCGACTCGTCGAGCTCGCCCGGGCCCTCGTCGCCGATCCCCTGGTGCTGCTGCTCGATGAGCCCGTGAGCGGGCTGGACCGGCGGCAGGCGGCAGCCGTCGCCACCTTGCTGCGCGGCCTCGCCGGGGCGGGAAAAGCCGTGCTGCTGATCGAGCACGACCCGGCGTTCGTCCGGGCGGTGGCCGACGAGGTCCACGAGCTCGCGGGCGGTGCGCTGCACCGCGCAGGTGTCACGGCGGAGAACGCGAGCGCTCCATGACCGTCGCCCTTTCCGCGCGCGGGCTGCGCGCTGGTTACGGACCGGTCGAGGTGCTGCACGGCATCGACCTCGACATTGCGGCCGGCGTCGTCACGGGGATCGTCGGACCCAATGGCGCGGGCAAGACAACCTTGCTCTCGGTCCTTGCCGGAACGATCCCGTTGCGCAGCGGGAAGCTGCTGTGGGACGGAAAACCCTTCGGGCGCCTGCGCCCCGAGCAGCGGGCGCGCCTGGGTCTGGTGGCGGTACCCGAGTCGCAGGGTGTCTTCGGCCATCTGTCGGTACGCGAGAACCTCGACGTGTTCGCCGGCCGGCGCCCGCTCGACCCGGCCTACGAGACGTTCCCGGTGCTACGCGAACGCGGCGCGCAGGCGGCGGGGACGCTGTCCGGCGGCGAGCAGCGCATGCTCGCCCTCAGCCGCGCGCTCGTGGCAGACGCCCGTTGCGTGATCGTCGACGAGCCCTCCCTCGGCCTCGCCCCGGCGCTCACCGACGTGCTCTACGAGGTCGTCGGACGGATCGCAGCGACGGGCGTGACCGTCGTGCTCGCCGACCAGTATGAGGACCGCGTGGAATCACTCGCGTCCGTCGTCTACCGGCTCGAGCGAGGCGAAGTCAGCTTCGCAGGAGAGCCGGCCGAACTGCGCGAAACCCCTGCAGGCTAAGGAGAATAGGGCAGCTCGAAGGCGTCGAAGCAGTTCTTGTTCATGTCCGCGACCTGGGAGACCCAGCCGCCCTTGCCGCCGTTGTCGGAGTCCTGCCAGCGGGCGATGTTGATGCAGCTGTGCTCCATCGGCGGTGGGCGTTTGACCACGAAGTTGCGCGCGGTCAGCAGGCCATGCCCGGTGTACGCCTTCTGGTCACGCAGGTAGTTCTCGACGCATTTGCGGGTCAGCTGCGCGCCGCACGAGCGCATCGCGTCGGTCAGCCATTGCGCCGATGCCCAACCTTCGAGCTCCCACTCCGACGTCTTGCCCTGGTGGCTCGGGAAGTACTTGTTGACCGCGTCCTGGAACGCGGCAACGCCGGGCTTGCTGCGGTCGTCGTAATTCTGGGTGTTTCCGGTGGCGTAGATGCTGTTGCGGCATGTGGGGCTCGACTTGTAGTCGCTGGCGATGGTGGCGGTCCAGCCCTGGGTCGTCGTCACCTTCGCCTTGAGCTTCACGTGATGGGCGTCGAGCGCCTGGCAGAGCCGCTCGTTGCCGGTCGTGTCGAGAGCGTCGTACACGCTGTCGACCTTCGCCCCGCCGATGTCGACGGCGATGCTGTCGAAGTTGGCCAGCCCGAGATCGGCCTGCTCCTCGCGGACGGTGTAACCCTCCTTGCGCAGCCCGGCCTCGATGCTGAGCGCGAAACGTTGCGAGGGCGCGACGTTGTAGAAGACCACCGCCGCGCTCTTGGCCCCCAGTTTCTGCTTGAAATACTGGTAGACCTCGGTGCCGGCGTAGAGCTTGCCGTCCCAACCGACAGATCCGTTGCGGGGCTCGTCGCTGCCGTACAGGTTCCACAGATGGGCGTAGGTGTCATAGCCGTTACCGACCGGCTGGCCTCCCACGTCCGGCACGCCCTTCTGGTTGACGTAGGTGTCGCCGTCGTAGCTGAACGCGGTGGTGCCGGCGAGCGCGAAGACCGAGTCCTTGTCGATCAGGGTGTGGACGCACTGGACGTTGCCGCTGCCGCTGCCGGTGTCGTCACACGGGACGACCTTGACCATGCGGCCGTTGAGGCCGCCCTGCTGGTTCAGCGCGTCGAAATACGCGCTCGCGCCGTAGTAGGAGCCGCTGAACGCGTCGGGACCGAGCGGGCTGGTGCGGCTCACCAGCAGGCCCACCGTGATGGTCGTGGCAGTCACGCCGATGTCGGACGCGGGATTGCTGACCGCCGTTGACGGCACCGCCCCGGAAGGTGCGGCGGTCACGACCGGCTGGCTCTGCGGCGGCGCGGAGACGCGTGTGCCACACGCCGTCGCTATCAGCACGGCAGACGCGGCAGCAAGTGACGCTGCGGCGATTCCCCCTCGCGGGGCCCCACGTCGGAGCACACCCCATCCTCTCTTACGGGACGACAGACACCCAACTGTCGTGCGGCCGACACGGTCGGCAATCTCGTTCCGAACCCCAACTGGCCTGCGACCTGCGACGCTGCGTGACATGAAGACTTCGGGGGGAAAACTTCTGGTGCGGATCGGCGGTTTGATCGCTGCCGGCGCGTTGGCACTCAGCGCCTGTGGGAGCTCCGCGACGTCCACCTCGGGAACGTTGATCACGTCGGCGTCCCCGACGGCTGCGGGGGCTTCGCCGGCAGCCTCGGCAGCGCCGGGCGGATGCCACACCGGGGTCGCCCATGACCTCCAGAGCACCCTGGCGATCCTGACCGATCCGCCTGCCTGCGCGGGCTCGGTGAATGCGTTCTGGACCCAGCAGCTCGGATCACAGTGGACGAAGCCGACCTTCGTCGCCTACAGCGACGGGCAGGTTCCCCAGGATGCTTGCGGAACCGCCGACGGCAACGCGAGCGACTTCTCCGACAACGCTTTCTACTGCCCCACCGACGACACCGTCGCCTACAGCCGCGAGCTGCTGAACGGGCTCTTCCAGAAGGGCGGCCCGTTCCTTCCCGTCGTCGTCCTGATGCACGAACTCGGCCACCGGGCCGACCACATCGCCGGCGTTGTCGGGCCCATCTCCCGGTCCGAGGAGAACCAGGCCGACTGCTCGGCAGGCGTCGAGACCGCGTTCGCCCGCACCGCGCACCGGCTTCCGTTCAGCGACGTGCTCGGCGGCGCCAAGCTGCTCTTCCAGCTCGGGGACACGCGTCACTTCGGATCCGAGCTCGCGTCCTCACCCGACGCCCATGGCAGCCCGGCCCAGCGGCTGATCGCGTACAGCCGCGGCTACCTGCAACACAACATCAAGGTCTGCCGCACGATCGGGCAATCAGCGACCGGGAGTGTGGTCTAGCCAGACGTGGTCGCAGACCCGCGGTCGCTTCCCTGCGCTCAGCCGAGTCACGATCTGCTCCAGTCGTCTGCGATATTGGGATTGTGTTACGCGTCGCAGTCATCGGAAGTGGTCCGTCGGGCATCTACGCAGCCCAGTCGCTGCTGAAGTTTGCTCCAGAGGTGGATGGCGTCGAGGTCGACGTGATCGACCGGCTGCCGTGCCCGTACGGGCTGGTGCGCTACGGGGTCGCGCCCGACCACGAGAAGATCAAGTCGATCACGCTCGCGCTGCGCAAGGTGCTCGAGACCGACGGCATCCGCTTCCTCGGCAATGTCGAGATCGGCAAGGACGTCTCGATGGACGAGCTGCACGAGCACTACGACGCGATCGTCGTGGCGTACGGGGCAGCGATCGATCGGCGGCTCGACATCGAGGGAGAGGAGCTTCCCGGAAGCTTCTCCGCCACCGATTTCGTGGCCTGGTACAGCGGGCATCCTGACACCCAGATCGACCGGTTCACGCTGGACGCGACTGACGTCGTGGTGGTCGGAGTCGGCAATGTCGCGGTCGATGTCGCCCGCATCCTCGCGAAGACGGCCGACGATCTTCGCCCCACCGATCTGCCTGATCACGTCCTCGATGTGCTGCATGCCAGCCACGTCAGCGACATCCACGTGCTGGGCCGGCGCGGGCCGGCGCAGGCGAAGTTCACCACCAAGGAGCTGCGCGAGCTCGGCGAGCTGATGAATGCCGACATCGTCGTCGATCCCGAGGAGCTGGTGCTCGACGAGGCCAGCGAGCAGACCATCGCGACCGATGCCAACCAGCGTCGCAACCTGGAAATCCTGCGCCGTTGGGCAGAGGAGCGCCCGAGCGGCAAGCCGCGCCGCATCCACCTGCGCTTCCTGCTGCGGCCGACGGCGGTGCTCGGCGCCGACAAGGTCGATGGGGTCGAGGTCGAGCGCACCGTGCTGGACGGCACGGGCAACGTGCGCGGCACAGGCGTGCTCGAGACCATCCCGGCGCAGATGGTCCTGCGCAGCGTCGGCTACCGCGGGCAGGGTCTGGCCGGGCTGCCGTTCAACGAGCGCAACGGCACCATCCCGCACGAGGCCGGACGCGTGATGCACGAGGGCGCGGCGGTGCCGGGCGAGTACGTGGCCGGCTGGATCAAGCGCGGACCTACCGGGGTCATCGGCACCAACAAGTCCGACGCGTCCGAGACGATCAGCTCGCTGATCGCCGACGCTCCGAACCTCAAGCCGGCTTCGGTACGCGACCCGCAGGCCCTTCTGACGATCCTCGCCGGCCGCGGGGTCGACGTGGTCAGCTGGGAAGGGTGGGTCGGCATCGACGCGGCCGAGATCGCCCTCGGCAAGTCCCAGGGTCGCGATCGCATCAAGATCGCCGATCGCGACCTGCTGCTCGGCCACGCCCGCAGTTAGGCTCCCGCGAGCAGCTGCTCAGCCGACGTCGAAGACCGTCTTGATGCAGTCGCCGCTGCGCTCGGCCACGGCCTGGTAGGCGTCGGCAGCCTTCTCCAGCGGGAACCGGTGGGTGAAGATCGCGTCGGTCTGCATCCGGCCCGACGCGACGAGCGGGAGCAGTTCCCGCCAGGTCTGCTGGATCGGCGCTGTGGTGGTCCTGATGCTGATGCTGCGAAAAAGCGTCATCAGGATGGGCAGCTGGAACGGGTTCATGTTGTGCACACCGACGATCGAGACCGTTCCCCCGGCGCGCACTGACGCGATGGCCGCGTCCATGGTCGCGTCAGCTCCGACCGCTTCGATGACCGACTCGGCCCCCAGACCGGCGGTAGCCGCGTGAATCGCCGCAGCAGTACCACCCTCGGCCGCCGGGTCGATCGGCTCGGCACCGAAGCTCTCCGCCAGCGCCCGCCGGCCCGGTGCAAGATCGGCCGCGAGTACCCGGCCCGCGCCGAGCAGCAGCGCCGAGCGCACCGCGCAGAGTCCGACGGAGCCCAGACCGATGACGGCCACCGTCGCGCCGGGCCGGAAGTCGGCCTTGCGCGCCGCGATCCATCCGGTGGGCAGGTTGTCGGTCAGCAGCAGTGCAGCCTCGTCCGAGATCTGCGAGAGGTCGCCGGCTAGCTTGCGGAGCTGGAAATCGGCGGCGGGCACGGCGAGGGCCTCGGCCTGGGCGCCTCCGAGTTCGCCGGAGCCGAAGACCTTGGGGCCGGGACGCTGGCAGGTGACGGGATCGCCCGTCGCGCAGCCCGGGCAGGCTCCGCAGCCGGCGATCGAGGACACCAGTACCCGGTCGCCGACCTTCACGCTCAGCACCTCGGGACCCACCTCGGCGACGGTCCCGACCGCCTCATGACCGATCCGCAGCCCGTCTGGACCGACACCCATGTCGCCGTCGTAGAAGTGCAGATCGCTGCCGCAGATCGCCGACTTCTCGACGGTCACGATCGCGCCCCCCGGCCCGGGAAGCACGGGGTCGGCGACGTCGTCGACCCGCACGCTGTGGGCTCCGGTGATCACTGCCGCGCGCATACGTAGCTCCTGGTTCGTCGGTTGCGAGCACCTTTTCATGTGCGCCGGGTGGACACGTCCGGCGGGGCGGGTTCAGGCTGAAGGGGTGGATGTCGAGCTGATGGGGCGGGTGCTGACGACCCTGCCGGTGGACGACGACCATCCCTACCGCACCGGCGCCTGGCGACCGCAATCCGCCGAGTGGCGCGCCGATGATCTCGACGTGACCGGCGAGCTCCCGGTCGATCTGGCCGGGATCTACTTGCGCAATACCGAGAACCCGGTGCATCCGTCCGTCGAGCGCTACCACCCGTTCGACGGCGACGGGATGGTCCACGCGGTCGGGTTTGATCGCGGACGCGCTTACTACCGCAACCGCTTCGTGCGCACGGACGGGTTCCTCGCCGAACAGGCGGCCGCCGGCCCGCTGTGGGCAGGTATTGCGGAGAAGCCGGAATGGTCGCCGCGCGAGGACGGCTGGGGTGCCCGCGGCCGCATGAAGGACTCCTCGAGCACCGACGTCATCGTGCACAACGGCGTCGCTCTCACCAGCTTCTACCAATGTGGAGACCTGTACCGGCTCGACCCGATGACCCTGGAAACATTGGGGAAAGCGGACTGGCATGGCGCCTTCCCCGCTCAACACGGTGTCTCGGCACATACGAAAGTCGATCCGCGCACCGGCGAACTGCTCTTCTTCAACTACGGCACCGAAGCGCCGTACTTGCGTTACGGAGTCGTGGACGCCGACGACAGGCTCGTGCACTACACCGAGGTGCCGCTGCCGGGTCCGCGGCTACCGCATGACATGGCCTTCACCGACAACTATGCGATCCTCAATGACTGCCCGCTCTTCTGGCTGCCGGAGGCGCTCGCGCTCGGGAAGTACGTCTCGCGTTTTCACCCGGACCTCCCGACCCGGCTCGCAGTCATCCCACGCCGGGGGACGGCGGCAGACGTGCAGTGGTTCGAAGCTGCTCCGACGTACGTCCTGCACTGGGTCAACGCCTACGAGGAGGGCGACGAGATCGTCCTCGACGGCTTCTTCCAGGATGATCCCGTGCCCGCCGACGACGGTGCCGGATCCCTTTATCAGCGGCTGTTTCGCTCACTCGCGGCCGACCGGCTCCAGACACATCTGCATCGCTGGCGGCTCAACCTGCGCACCGGACTGGCCAAGGAGGAGCGCCTGACCGACACGGTGAGCGAGTTCGGGATGATCAATGCCGGCGCCGCCGGCCGTCCGTATCGGTACACGTACGCGGCGAGTGCGGTGCCTGGCTGGTTTCTGTTCAGCGGAATCGTCAAGCACGACGTGGTGACCGGCAAGGAGGAACGCTATGACCTCCCGCACGGTGTCTACGCGAGCGAGACGGCGGTGGCGCCCAGGCCGGGTGGGCAGGCTGAGGACGACGCGTACCTGATCACGATCACCTCGGACGTCGAGCGTGACCTCTCCGAATGCCTGGTCTTCGACGCGGCCCGGCTCACCGACGGGCCGATCGCCCGCGTAAGGCTCCCGGAGCGGGTCTCGAGCGGCACCCACTCGACCTGGGCAGCGCAGCCCGAACTGATCTGAGACCGCGAGAATCCCTCAGGATGCTGGGGTTTCCGCCACCCGCTTGAGGGCGGCTAGCGTCTTGATCATGCCTTCGCGGTTGTGGGTCATGCGGTCACTGACACCCGTCGCCAGTCGCCCGATGATCCGCATGGGCAGCGCGCGCCGATCGACCATCGTCTCGGTGAGCTCGCACCCCTCGCCCGCGGGCGTGAGGGCGTAGGTCCATTCCGCCACGCGCATGCCCAGGGAGGTGACCTCGAAGGCGAAGAGCCGGCCCGGGACCGCCGCGGTGACGGTGCAGGAGGTCGCCCAGCGGTAGACGCCGCGGCGATTGCGCCCAGTGAAACGGGCCCCCACTTGCGCTCCGTCTGCCTGCGATTCCCAACGGCAGGAGGTGGTTTCGGGGCTCCACTCGCCCATCCGCGTCACGTCACTGACCAGCTCCCAGACGCGCTGCGGCGGGGAGGCGACGGACGTCGATACTGCGACCGGGTCGGGCATCGTCACATCGTGGCAGAGCACGTCCCTGGCGCGGCGTAGTTTGCCTCAGGAAGCGACGAGGAGTTGATGAGCATGCAGAGCGCGGATCCGGACGCCTCCCGGCGCGAGGCCAACAAGGCAGTGGTGCGCCGGATCTACGAGGAGGGCTACAACGGAGGCGACGTCACGGTCTTCGACGCGCTGTACGCGCCGGGATTTCGTCACCACAGCAAGGTGACCACGGAAAGCCACGAGGGCGGCCTCGGCGAAGCGCAGTCGATGGCACGGTTTCGGGCCGCGATACCCGACGTGCGGTTCCGGGTCCTCTCGCAGCTGGCGGAAGACGATTGGGTCGCGACCCGGCTTCGCATCACGGGCCATCCGGTGAGCGGCTACGGCCCGGTCATCGGCACCGAAGACGTCTTCGATGTGCATTCACTCGTGCTTTTTCGGCTCGAAGACGGCCGCGTGGCGCAGGAATGGCTGTTCGTCGACGGAGGATCTGATCCCGATCCCGAGCCGGTGGTCGAGGCTCAGTAGCCGGGTGGGGAGGTGCGCTGCAACGGCACCGGAGCGCCGGCGTCGACCGGAAGGGCGAGAGCGAAGCGGCCGTGCGGCAGGGAGGCAAGGAGCGCCGCCAGTTCGGGCACGGGCAGGGCTGGGCTCCACAAGAAGCCCTGTCCCGCATGGCATCCCAGCTCCTGCAGCAGCCGCAGATCGGCGTACGTCTCGATCCCCTCTGCCGTGCTCGTGACGCCTAGGGCGTGGCCGAGGTCGATGACCGCCGTCACGATCGCGCGGTGATCGCCACGATCGGTGATGTGGCGGACGAAGCCGTGGTCGATCTTCAATGTCGCCACCGGGAACTGCGAAAGCCGCCCGAGCGAGGAGTAGCCCGTTCCGAAGTCGTCGATGGCGACCCGGACCCCGAGCCGTCCGAGACGTTCCAGCGTCGCGAGCGCCTGGTCGGGATCGCGCATGACGGCGCTTTCCGTTACTTCCAGGACGAGGGCGTGGGCCGGCAAGCCCGACTCGGCAAGCGCGATGCACAGGTCGCTCTCGAACCCGGCTTTCCCGATTTGACCGGCAAAAACGTTGACGGCGACGTAGGCCTGGGGAGGCAGCACGCCCTCCCCTCGCATGGCGGCAGCGTCACGGCAGGCGCGGTGCAGCACCCAACTATCGAGCGTCTCGATGAGTCCGCTCTCCTCCGCCGCCGGGATGAACTCCGCGGGCGACACCACGCCGCGCTCGGGATGCGTCCATCGGCACAGGGCCTCCACCCCGAGCAAGCGGCCCGTGCCGAGATCGACCACCGGCTGGTAGTACAGCTGGAGTTGGTCGCTCTCGAGCGCCGAGCGGAGATCGTTGATGAGCCGCAACCGGCGGCGCGAGTGGCTGATGAGGCTGGCACTGAAGACTTTTGCGTTACCCGGTCCGTCGGCCTTTGCCGCGTACATCGCGGTGTCGGCGTAGGCCAGCAGCGTCCCCGCGTCCGGAGGGGCGTCATCCGGTGCGGCCCCGTTCAAGCGGCCCGCGGTGACGAACGCGATGCCGACGCTCGCGTTGATCGCCACGGTACGGCCGGCCACCGCGATCGGCCGCGAGAGCGCGCGCTGCAGGCGGGCCGCGATCCGGCGGGCCTGCTCCTCCTTGGCGTCGACACACAGGACGACGAACTCATCGCCCCCGAGGCGCCCCAGAATGTCCGTAGGTCGCAGCACAGCCTCCCAGCGGCGCGAGACCTCGATGAGCAGCGCGTCGCCGGCGGCATGGCCGAGGGTGTCGTTGACGAGCTTGAACTGATCAATGTCCGCCACCAGAACGGCCAGCGACCGTCCACGCGATTCGCTGGAGTTGTCGAGGGCCAGCTGCAACTTCTCCAGCAGGAACGGCCGGTTCGCCAGACCGGTCAGCGAGTCATGGGTAGCGCGTACGCGCAATTCCCGTTCCGCTTCACGGGCAGCCGTCACGTCAGCGACCATCGCCAGCGATCCGATGTAGTGACCATCTTCGTAGAGCGGGCTCGCGGAGATCCGAAGGACGACCGCTCCGCCGTCAGGGCGGGTATGCGGCATCTCGTAGCACTCGGCACCGCGCGCCTCGCGCCAACGGGTGCGGCGGATGAACTCCGCCCTCGATTCGCCGTCCGCGACGTCGAACTCGTGCATCGCGTAAACGTCTTCCATCGAATATCCGAGCAATTGCGCTAGTTTCTGATTCGCGTATATCGTGCGGCCCGCAGTATCGACCGCCCAGATTCCTTCTTGCGCCGTCTCGGCGATTAATCGATAACGGGCCTCCGACGCGCGCAAGGCGTCCTCCGCGATTCGCCTGTCGTGAATATCGCGAAGGTTGGCGACCAGACCGTTCACGGCGGGCTCGTCGATGAGGTTGCTCAGCGTCTCCTCGACCCAGCGATAGGAACCGTCCGCACACAACAGGCGGAATTCGATCGTCGGGTGCCGGCTCGGGTCGCCCTTGACGAGCGCGAGCGCTTCGGCAACGCGATCAGCGTCCTCCGGGTGGACGAAGGAACGGCCGAGCCTGCTGAGGATGTCCTCGGGGGTCCATCCGAAGAGCCGGCGAACGGCCGGACTGGCGTAGGTGAGCCGGTGCTCGACAGGCTCGGCGATGGTGGCGACGTCGGCCGAACGCAGGACGAGCGCCCGCCAGCGAGCTTCCCGAAGGTCGGCCTCGCGCGCTTGCTCAACAGGTTCTGTGAGGTCGGTGACAATCCGGAAAAAGCCTGTAAAACCGAAGGTTTCGTCCGTCGATGCCTGGTCGATCATGAGGGCGGGAAATGTGGTCCCATCGGCGCGAACTCCCTCGCACTCGCGGCGAACGGGTGCTCCACTTGCCAGCTCGTGGATGATGCCTGGCCGTTCATCGGCGCCGGCCGGCCGCAGGCCCAACTCCGCGAGCGGCGTACCCAGCACGTCGGTACCTCTGCGACCGAACATGGCTTCGGCGGCGGCGTTCCAGGACGCGACCTTTCCATCCGCGTCGATGCCGACGACGGCCTGGGCAAGCGCGTCCAGCAGGAGCGAGGACAGGCCGAAGAATGGCTGTGACTCGACGCGTCTGCCCATGCCCTCGACTCCCCATGATCCTCCCGGCAAATGGCGTATCGGGGAAAACGAGTCCCGAAGTGAGGACGCAAAACTTGCGACTATCGGGACCTTCGGCCTTTCACTAATCGGGCTTCGAGCCCGCATCGGCTCAAAAGGGATCCGAAAGTCCAGCCAGCGTCGGAAATATCAGCACCAGGCATTCACCCATTCGGACCCGTGACACCGTCGGATCTGCACCGATCAATTCCTTTGGCAGGTCTTCTGCACCACCCAAAGGAAAGCGGGCCCCGATGGCAGCGCGAGATCAGGCGGCTTCCGCAGGCCGTCCGTGGTCGGTGTCGCGAGCGCTCTCCCCGCTCATGTGGCTCGCCGCGGCGGCGTTCGTCGTCGGCTTGAGCCTGCACGGCAGCGGCGGCTTCAACCGTTCGGTCGACGGTTCGCTCGGCATCGTCTGCGACCTGCTGCCCACCGCGCTGTGCTGGGCCGTCGCGGCAAAGGCCGGCGCCCGCCAATACGAGGTCGGCTGTCTCGCGGCTGGGGTGACCGCCTGGGCCGGCGGCGACGTGATTTTTCGGGCAGCGGCGATGCGTCACATGGACCTGGGGTTCCCGTCGGTCGCTGACGCCGGATATCTGGCCTTCTACCCGCTGGTGCTGGCTGCGCTGGCACTCGCTGTCCGCCGCCAGCTGCGGGGTGTCCAGGCCTCGATCTGGCTCGACAGCGTGCTCGTCGCGGTGGCCGCCGCCTGCGCCATCGGCGTCCTGCTCGACCCCGTCCTGGCCCGGACCGAGGGAAGCCTGCCGGCCAAGATCATCTCCACCAGCTACCCGGTGTTCGACATGCTGCTGATAGCGGCTGCCGTCGGCGTCCTGGCCCTTCGCGGCTGGCGGCTTCGCACCACCTGGCTCTGGCCCATTGCCGGGCTCGGCATTTTCGCTATCGGCGACATCGTGTACGCCCTTCGCGTCGCCCACAACGCCTATCACCTGGGCACGGTGCTGGACGCCTTCTGGGCCGTCGGGCTCGCCTGCCTGGCGTCGTGGGTGCGTTCGTCCGGAGCTGGCGAACCGGCACCGAAAGCGGAGACCGCGCTTGCCGTCCCGGTCCTCGCAACGTTGCTCGCGGTCCTCGTCCTATGCGCCGGCACCCAGATTCACCTCCCCATGATCTCCGTGGTTCTGGCCGCCCTCACCGTTGTCATGGCGGCGGGCCGCACTCAATACGCCTTCCGGCAGCTGCGCCGCCTCGCCGACCTCAGGCGCCAGGCGACCACCGACGACCTGACCGGGCTTCCGAACCGGCGTGCGCTCTATCAAGATGTGACCGCCTCACTCGCTGCCGACACCGAACCTCGGGCGTTGCTGCTGCTCGATCTCGACCGCTTCAAAGAGGTGAACGACAGCCTCGGCCATCACGTCGGCGACCTCCTGCTCACACAAGTGTCCGAGCGCCTCAGCGGCCAGCTGCGCGCGGGGGATCTGCTCGCGCGGCTCGGCGGTGACGAGTTCGCGATCGTCCTTGAAAAGGCCGACGAGTCAGCCGCTCTCGCAACGTCCCGCCGACTCCACGACGCGCTGGCCGCTGCCTTCACGTTCGAAGACATCAGCCTGCACACCTCCGTCAGTATCGGCATCGCGCTCTTCCCCGATCACGGCAGCGATATCAGCACGTTGTTGAGGCGGGCGGATGTGGCGATGTACAAGGCGAAGAGCGCCCGTGACGGCCATTGCGTCTACCGCACCAGTGACGACTCCCGTGGTCACGAGAGGTTGCGCACGCTGCAGCAGCTGCGCACGGCGATGACGGAAGACCAGCTGATCCTGCACTTTCAGCCGAAGATCGACGTGCGCACCGGAGAGATCCACAGCGTCGAAGCGCTCGTGCGCTGGGAGCACCCGACGCGTGGGCTGCTGTATCCCGGGAGCTTCCTGGAGATGGTCGAGGACAGCGGCCTGATGCACGCGCTGACCCGCCGGGTGCTCGTCAAGGCGCTCGATCAAGCGTGCTCCTGGCAGACCCAGGGCACTCCCCTGGGAGTCGCTGTCAACATCCCGGCGGCGTCCCTACTGGATGGGGAGTTTCCCGGCTTCGTTGCTGGACAGCTCGCGTTGCGCCGGCTGCCCCCACGGACCCTTCAGTTGGAGATCACCGAGGAAACCCTGATGGGCGATCGGGGACGCGCTCGCGACGTACTGATGACGTTGCGCGAGCTGGGAGTGCAGATCGCGGTCGACGATTTCGGCACCGGCTACAGCTCGCTGGCCTATCTGCGCGAGCTTCCGATCGATGAGCTGAAGCTGGACCGAGCGTTCGTCTTCCCGATGGCGGACGACGCGCGTGCGGCAGCGCTCGTGGAATCGACCATCAATCTCGCGCACAGCCTGGGTTTGCGCATGGTCGCCGAGGGGGTGGAGGACAAGCCCACGTACAACGAGCTTTCACGCTTCGGCTGCGACCAGATTCAGGGCTTCTACATTTCTCGGCCGGTGCCTGCAGCAGAACTCGACCACTGGATGAGCCAGCGGGTCGTGCAGGTGTCAGAGGTTTCGCATGGAACCGGTGCCTAGGAACCGCTCGTGCCACGAGAGCGCCTCGCCCAGGCAATGCGGGGTGTGCTTGCCACCTCCGTTGGCTTGGGCCCGGTCGAAATAGTCCTGCAGCATCGGGCGATATTCGGGGTGGGCGCAGTTGTCGATGATCCGCTGGGCGCGCCGCCGCGGCGGCAGACCGCGTAGATCCGCGAGTCCCTGCTCGGTGACGAGGACTTGCACGTCGTGCTCGGTGTGGTCGACGTGGCTGACCATCGGCACGAAGCAGGAGATGTTGCCGCCCTTGGCCGTGGAAGGGCTGAGGAAGAAGGAGATGAACGCGTTGCGCGCGAAGTCTCCCGACCCGCCGATGCCGTTCTGGATGCTTGATCCCATGACGTGAGTCGAGTTCACGTTGCCGTAGATGTCGGCCTCGATCATGCCGTTCATGGCCAGGATTCCCAGCCGCCGCACCACTTCTGGATGGTTGCTGATCTCCTGCGAGCGAAGGACGATCCGGTCGCGGTAGTCCTTGATGTTGGCCCGGAAGTCGGCCTCGCCCTCCTCGCTGAAGGAGAACGCGGTGGCCGAGACGAACGAGACGGTGCCGGATCGCAGCAGCGCCAGCATCCCGTCCTGAATGACTTCCGTATAGGAGGTGAGCCCCTCGTACGGCGCCTTGTCCAGCCCGCCCAGCACGGCGTTGGCGATGTTCCCGACCCCGGATTGGATCGGCAGCAGGCCCCTCGGCAGGCGCCCCTGCTTCACCTCGTGCCTGAGGAAATCCACCACGTGTTCGGCAATGAGCTCTGAGGCAGCGTCGACGGGCTTGAAGGGCGTCGCGCGGTCGGGCAGGTTCGTCGGGATCACCGCGACGATCTTTTCCGGCGGGCAGATCAGATGCGGGACACCGATGCGGTCGGAGGGATGCAGGATCGGCAGCGGGCGGCGGTCGGGCGGCAAAGCCGTCCCGTAGTAGATGTCGTGCATGCCCTCGAACTCCTGGGGCTGCCAGGAGTTCACCTCGACGATGACCCGGTCGGCCAGATCGATCCAGGTCTTGTTGTTGCCGACGGAGGATGACGGGATCAGCTCCCCGTCGGCGGTGATGCCCGACGCCTCGATCAGGGCGACATCAAGCTTGCCGAAGAAGCCCTCCCACACCATCTGCGCGACGTGTGAGAGGTGGATGTCGAGGTAATCCATCAGACCGGCATTGATCTTGCCGCGCGTCGTCGGGTCGGACTGGTAGGGCATGCGCAGGTCGATCCCGTCGACGCCGGCGAGCGCGCCGTCGAGTTCAGGTGCCGTGGAAGCCCCCGTCCAGACCCCGACGGTGAAGTGATCGCCGTGAGCTGTCGCGTCGGTCATGCGCTCGACAAGCGCGGCCGGTACGGCCTTCGGGTGGCCGGCTCCCGTGAAGCCGCTCATGCCGACACGGTCGCCCGGGGCGATGAGCATGGCCGCTTCCTCAGCGGTCATGACTTTGGAAGCCGCGCCCCGATGACGGATGCGCGCTACATCAGGCATCCCGGGACTCCACCTCCACGCCGACGTGAGCCGATTCCGGCCCTTTCGAGACTAGGTCGTTGCCCGGATCATGCTCCGCTTCCTAGGTCCGGTGACAAGTGACCTTTGGCCATGGGCAACCGGCCGCTGAGATGATCCGTTCAGGTCAGCTGGCCTGCAACCAGCGCTCCATGACCACCGATTGGCGACGGATCACGCTCCCGACGAGATCTTTGACGAGCGAGGCAGCCAGGTCGCCGAGCAGGGGCACGTTCACGCTGACGGTGCCGTCGACGCCGAATCGGGCCGCGGCGGCGTCACCCACGACCGGCTCGAGGAGTAGATCAGCGCGCACTTTGGCGTCACGATTTCGCGCCGACGCGTCCACTGTCAGGGAGCCGTGCCAGCGGTCGTCGACCGCCCGGGCGGACCAGGTACGCACCTCCGTGAGGTCGATCGTCGCCGTCACCAGGCGCTTCAGGACGGCAGGAACGCCGGCGGTCGGGACGGTCATCGCGACGCGCGTGAGCACCCGATCCTCACCTCGCTCGACGCCTACCTGATGCGCGACGGCACCGACCTCTTCCGCATAGGCGTTGAGAAAAGCCTCGTCCGTCAGCACATCGAAGACGCGCTGGGCCGAGCCGAGGTACTTCGCCTCATAGTGCAGGGGCGTCATGGAGGTCAGTCTGCCCGGCGCCGAAGGTCGCGCTGCCAGCGCCGTGCCCACGCATCCAACGGATCCAGCGCGGCCGCGAGCCCCGCTCCGATCTGGGTGAGCTCGTAGCTTCCACCGTCGCCCTGACGCACGAGGTGCGCGTCAGAAAGTTCTGCCAGCCGTTGGTAGAGCACGCTCGAGGACATCGCGTCGCATCGCGCCTGCAGTTCGCGTGCGGGCACCGGGCCATGGCGCAGCTCCCAGAGGATGCGCAAGGCCCAGCGGCGACCGAGCAGGTCCAGCGCCGCCATGACCGGCCTGCCCGTGGTCGACCCGCGCACCGGCCGACCGGGCCGAGGAGCCTCTGCCATCTGCCGTCCCATCCGCTTGCCGTTTCGGTTTCCGAAATGCTAGCGTGCCCCGCAACGTGTTTCGTTTTCCGAAACGGAGGTGAGTCACCGTGTCGAGGATCCGCGCGCTCGATCCGCCGTACGAGCCGGAGGTGGCCGGCTGCCTGGCCGCCATGATGCCGCCGGGCCAGCCGCCGATCCGGCTGTTTCGAACCTTCGCCCGCAACCTGCCGATGACCACCGCGATGCGCGAGTGGGGCGCGTACGAACTCGGGCGCACGCTCTCCCTGTCGCGACGCGAACGGGAGATCGTCATCGACCGCACCTGTGCGCTCTGCGGCTGCGAGTACGAGTGGGGAGTGCACACGGCGTTCTTCGCCGAGCGCGCGAAACTCTCACAACCGCAGGTATTTTCGCTCGTTCACGGCTTCGCCACCGATCCCTGCTGGACCGAGGAGCGCGAGCGACTACTGATCCTCGCTGCGGATGCGCTGCATGCTTCGGCGACCATTGACGACGCGCTGTGGGGCCGGCTGACCGATGCCTTCGAGCAAGCCGAACTCCTCGACCTGCTGATGCTTTGCGGGTGGTATCACGCGATTTCCTACGCGGCGAATGCGGCCCGCGTCGAACTCGAGGACTGGGCTCCGCGATTCGTCGACGCCTGACCGTCGTGTCGCCGTGATCACGGCGTCACTGCGTGCTACGAATCTCCCATGAGGCGCGTGGTGGTGCGGAAGCTCGCTGGAATCTGCGCCGGGCTCGGGGCCGCCGCCGCCATCGTGCTGCCGGTCGTGTCCACCACCGGGGGCGTCGTATCGGCGGGCTCCTCGTGGGCCGCACCGCACGTCGTTCTTGCTCAGCTCGGGCGCTAGCCCGCTGTTGACAAAAGGCTGACCGCCCGCGCTCCTGGGGTCAGGATGACGGCCATGGCGCAATCGCAGGTTTCCCCGGCCGTCCAGCGCGAGATCGAGACCGACTACCTCGTCGTCGGTGCAGGTGCATCCGGGATGGCGTTCGTGGATGCCTTGCTCGCGGCCTCTGACGTCACGGTCGTGATCGTCGACCGCCGGCATGGGGCGGGCGGGCATTGGCTGGACGCGTACCCCTTCGTCCGGCTGCACCAGCCTTCCGCGAACTATGGCGTCGCCTCGCGCCGCCTGGGAGCTGACCGGATCGACGACTCGGGGCCTAACGCGGGGTTCTACGAGCGGGCGACCGCCGGCGAGATCTGCGACTACTTCTCCCGCGTGCTGGACGACTTCGTCAGCTCAGGACGCGTGCGCTTTCTGGGCATGTGCGAGTACGTCGGCGAGGACACCGATGGCCATCACGTGGCGTCGCTGCTGAGCGGGGCAGACACGACGATTCGGGCCCGCAAGCTCGTCGACGCCACCTACATCGAGTCCGACATCCCGTCACGGCACACCCCGTCGTTCGCTGTCGATGAGGACGTCAGGCTCATCCCACCCAACGATCTGGTGACCCTCGCCGGGGCGCCGCGAGAGTTCACCGTCATCGGCGGCGGCAAGACCGCCCTCGACACCTGCAACTGGCTGCTCGACTACGGTCTCGACCCGGACCGCCTGCAGTGGATCCGGCCGCGTGACTCGTGGCTGTTCGCCCGGGAAGCGATCCAGCCGTTGGAACTCGTCGCCACGTACATGCAGATGCAGTCGCGATGGGTGAAGGCCGCTGCAGAGGCGACGGACGGCGCCGAGTTCGGCCATCTGCTCGAGGCGGCGGACGTCTTCGTGCGCGTCGACTCCCGCGTCGAACCGGAGATGTTCCGGGGCGCGACCATCTGCAAACAGGAGCTCGACGCCCTGGGCGCCATCGAGCGCGTCGTCCGCCAGGGAAAGGTCCGCCGGATCGGCACCAGGAGCCTGCTGCTCGATCAGGGGGAGATTGCCGCCGAACCCGACACGGTGTATGTCGACTGCACCGCCTCCGGCCTGCGACCGGCCACCCTGCAGCCCGTCTTTTCCCCGGGCCGCCTCACCCTGCAATACGTGACGATCGGCTTCGCGTCGCTGAGCGCGGCGACGATCGGCACGGTCGAGGCGTCAAGAGATGACGACGCCGAGAAGAACCGGCTCTGCCCGGCGCTGACCTTCACCGGCAACATTCGAGATGTCCTCGAACTCGCCAACATCGGAATGACCGGGATCATGGCCCGATCCGCCGAGACGGATCTCGCGTCGTGGACCGACGGTTGCCGGCTCAACCCGGCGCTGGGCGCGGCCGAACGGTTCGGCGAGCCAAGCGTGGCAGACGCTTTCACCGTGCTGGCCGAGAACATCGGGCCGGCCCTGGCGAATCTCGCTCAGCGCGGTCCTCACGACCTAGGGCGACCAGTCGAGCACCTCGGGTGAGCGTCGTGTCACGAGAATGTTGCCAACGAATCAGCTGAGCGGCCAGTTGGCGGGTCGTTGTTTTTTGATGGGCAACCGCCGGGTTCCCACCGCCGGTCAACGGTGCAAAAGTGGGATGAACATAAGGGAAATCCCTGGCAAAGGACACCCGCCATGACCAGCCAGCTCGACACCTGGGCTAACCCCTGGGTCACCGGAATGCCGGATGCCCTGGCCGCCGTCGTCATCCGCTACGACAAGGCGACCCGGCGCACCATCATCGAGAACTGGCGCCGGATCGGAGCGCGCGGCCAGCAGCGCTACCGCCGCCACCTCGCGCGGACACACCTCTCGTGGACCCGCCGGCGGCGCAGCCGACGGCTCGTGGTCCGGCTGATCACCGGCACCGCCTAGCGGCGGCTAGGAGTCGGTCTCGATCTGCTGGGCCAGATAGTCGGTGGCCCCGAGAGTGCGGATCAGGTGCAGCTGGGTCTCGAGGAAGTCGACGTGCTCCTCTTCGGCTTTGAGGATCTCCTCCAGCAGGAGCCGGGTGACGCTGTCACCGGTCTCGAGGGTCAGCCCGATCGCGCTGCGCAGCCGCGGCAGAGCCTCCACCTCGACCGTCAGGTCAGACGCGAGTTGCTCCTCGACGCTCTCACCGATGCGTAGCGAGCCGAGGCGCTGCAGGTTCGGGTGACCTTCCAGAAACAGAATCCGCTCGATCAGCCGATCGGCATGCTTCATCTCATCGATCGACTCGTCGTAGGTGTGTTCCGCGAGCTTCACGAAGCCCCAGTTGCGCTGCATCCGGGCGTGCAAAAAATACTGATTCACCGCGGTGAGCTCGCCGGTGAGGATTTCGTTGAGTGCCGTCAGGACGGCTGCGTCACCCTGCATGAGCGACAGTCTGCGCTACCAAATCCTGGCGGGGCACGCTGGCCGAACGCGTGTCCTCGACCGTTCGGCGCAGCAAGCGCACGCACCCGCCACATTCGGTCGCGGCCTTCGTCGCCTTGACGGCGGTGCGCCAGTCGGCATCCGGCCCGCTGCACGCTGCACGCGCCTGACTGTCCGTCACGCGATGACAGTGGCAGATGATCACATTGACCTCCGGGCGGGCTGTTAAGGGAAACCTAACCGAAGTTTTCGTTCGGCGCCAGACCTTGCAACGCACCTCACGAAGCCCGGCGTGGACTACGGCTCGAGTTGCTGGTCCAGCCACCCGAAGGAGCGTGCGTGATACAGGCTTCTGGCGGCCTGCTCACAGTGATCGCCGGCGCCCTCGGCGGTGCGAAATTGCACGAACTCGTGAGGACTCGTCAGTGCCGCTACGAGCTCTGGTGCACTAGCCCCGATGTCGTCGTCCTCGGCGTTGCAGATCCACGAAGGACAGCCGATGCGGCTCGCATGATCGGCGAGCGAGTAGGGCGCCAGGCTGTCCAGGTAGGCCAGCGGGCTCGCCACGCCGTGGACGAGCTGGCCGCGCCGTAAAGCCCAGCCCGCCGTGGGCTTCTTGGCCATCCTCTTCAGCACCGCCGAGAGGGCGAGGCGGACCGTACGCCGGTTCGCCAAGTAGCCCACGGCCAGCCGCGCCGGCATGCGGGCCAGGAAGCCCGCACGTAGATCGAAGGCCCCGCAATCAGCGATGAGCGCGGCAATCCGCGGCTCGTACGCCGCCGCTCGCGGCGCCAGGTGTGCCCCGAGGCTGAGGCCGATGAGGGCGATCCGTTCGCTGTCCACGTCAGAACGCGCCGCCAGGAAATCCATCACCGGCGTCACGACCGCCTCCCAGTCGGGGCGCAGCGTCAGGCCTTGCTGAAGTAGCGCTGCCCCCTGGCCGGGACCGTCGAAGGCCAGGACGTTGTAACCCCGCGCCAGGGCCGCAGCACCGTTGAAGAAATACAGCTCCTCGCAGGTGCCGTCATAGCCACCGGTCAGGACCACGGTTGCGCGCGGGATCCCGGAATCGTCAACCGAGAAGAAGTAACCCGGAAGCGTGGTCTGGCCGTACGGGATCGCCACGACCTCCACCGGCCCGTCCATGAGTGCCGCCGCTGAACGAAACGCCTGCGTTTGCTCGGCATTGGAGTCGACGAGCCGGCGGTCGACGGGTACGCCGACGAGCATGACCCCGGCTGTGCGGTGGTAGGTGCACGCTCGCAGATATGCGGCCCGCGCGCTGACTCGCCGCCCGGCCGCATCCTCGCTACGCGCCAGCTCGTGCACTCGCGTAGCCAAGCCGTGCCAGGCGACGTACCAGGAATCGAGGTCTGACTCGTCGACTTCTCGCGCCGCCGCCAGACACTCACCGAGGTCTGAGCCGCCATACGCAGCGGCGCCGACGGCGCGAACGAGCTGGGCATCCAGCAGGTCGTCCTTGAAGGCAAGCACCCGTCGACCTCCGCTACGTCATGGGACGTTGACGCTAGCGCTCCTCGCGTTCGGTCTGTGACTGGGCCTCGGCGCCGGCCAACGTCGACTCCGTGGCATCGGAAGCCGGCACGGCACGCCGGCCCGCAGGCTCGGCGGTAGCGGCGAAGGTCGCGTGAGTGGAGACGTCAGCAGCTTCCTGCTCGTCGCGTCCCGGCCGATCGAGCATCTTGGCTGCGGCGATGAAGACCGCCAGCAGGACGACGCCCAGCACGAGGCCGCCGACGATGTCGCTGATCCAGTGCTTGCCGAGATACAGCCGGGAGTACGCCTCGGTGTAGGTGGCGCCAGCAAGTGCGGTCCAGGCAAGAATGGCGATTTTGCTGCGGGTCTTGTTGAAGCGGCGCAGCACCAGATAGATGATCAGGCCGTAGACGCAGATCAGTCGAGCGCAGCCGCCGGAGGGGAAAGCTCCCAGCCCCGCGGGCGCCGGACCCGTGCGGGCGGCCAGCAGCTTGAGCGTGTGCTGGAGCTGGTGCTCGATTTCGTACGCGCTCAGGATCAGCACCGCGGGCGCCAGCACGACAAGCCCGCGCCGGTGGAACAGCCACACGATCGTCAGGGCAGCCATCGCGAAGGCCGCGACGACCTGCGTCTGGCGGTTGTTGCTCATCTCGGTCAGCAGCCGCATGGCTGAATGAAGCCAGTGCGCATCGGCCCGCGGGAGGACCCAGTTGTAGACCGAGTGGTCGTTGGCGTTGAAGTTGCGGGCCCAGTAGCCGACCGGCCAGACGATCGCGATGGTCAGGCCTGCTCCAGCGGCCAGCACGAGGATGCAGCCGGAGATCCGGCCGAAGGCCGGCTCCAGGCGAGGGGTCAATCCCCAGCCCCGGTCGGCGAATCGGCGGGCCGAGGCAGGCGAGAACCGAGCGGCCCACATCGCGCCACCAACGAGGATGACGGCAAGTGGGGCCACCCACAGCCATGCCAACAGATTCATCGCCTGTGCCTCCGGGAAATTTCGGGATTTCTACTTCTCAGTTAACGGGGGTAACCGGAAGGCAGTGACGAAATTGCCGTGAGGAGGCCTCGGTCACCAGACGTCCACCCTTGAGGCCAGGCTTGGTGGTGACCGTGTTCAGCGTGCGTACATCAATAGCGGTCGGACGTTTCTCCATCGGTGGATGGCTCTGAGGCCGGCAGCCGCTGGCTTCCGCCAGCGAGCCAGCGGCTGCCGCGATCATTGAGGCGGTCCCAGGCTTGAACATCGAGGTGTGGGTCACCGCCGATTTCGGCGGCCTCCAGCAGTCGGCGAACGGGCCGGCCGCACCCGGTCAGACGCGGCGCGGGCAGGCCTATTTGGGCACGCCGACGGGTCGCTTCGATCAGCGGTCGGACTCCGAACGAGTCCAGGAAAGCCACCCGGCTCATGTCAACCTCGACCGCCCCGGTGAACTGGTCCAAGCTCACGAGCACGCGATCGAGATCGGCTGCGGAGGCCTGATCGAACTCCCCGGTCAGAGTGAGTTGCGCGCCCTGGCGGCCCAGCATCAGCCCGAGGCTGTACGCCTTGCCGACCGCGACGCGCGGCGGGCCAAGCACGTCAGGGAGCGGAGCCCCGGAAGACGCTGTCCGTTCAGAACAGGAATGGAATGCCATGGCAACTCCGGGACCATGCACCCATGGCGGTAGGCGACCGCCAGGCTCCTATCCGAACCCGCCATCGAATTTATGACTGATCGCCCGCCGCGTCCACACCCCTGGGGGTGGCTGTGCATCACCCGTGAGACATGCGAGTCACGGCGCTTCTCAGATTTACTAGAACAGACTTGTATTGAAAGCAGTCTGGTTCTACAGTCCACTCATGCCTACCGAGCCGCAGCAGCGAAGGCGATACGAGTCGCCACTGCGTACGGCACAGGCAGAGCAGACCCGGACCGCGATTCTTGCTGCTGCCACTGAGCTTTTGGAGACACGCGGCTGGAACGGCACCGGCATGCGTGACGTGGCAAAAGCGGCTCAAGTCTCGATAGAAACGGTCTATGCGGCGTTCGGATCGAAGGCCGTTTTGCTGAAGCAAGCGCTCGATGTTGCGGTCGTGGGGGACGCCGCACCGGTGCCGCTGGCCGATCGTGAGGTTTTTCGCCGCCTCTTCGAGGGCGCTCCGCTCGAGCGAGCGGAAGCGGCGGCCCAAGTCTTGATCGACGTGCGGCTACGGACCGCGCGCTTGCGTCGCGTGCTCAACCAGGCGGTGGGAGCAGACTCTCAGCTTGAGGACGTGCAGCAGGAAACCCACGCCAGCGAGCGGGAGTCGATCCGGCAGGCCGCTGTCGCAGTCGGCGGCCGGGACGTCAGCGACGAGGACGTCGATGCCCTGTTCGCCACGCTCAGCACCGAAGTCTTCCTACTGCTCACCGACACCTGCGGCTGGTCCATTTCTGCGTATCAAAGCTGGACGGTGCAGATCATTCGCTTCGTCCTCAACCTCGACGGAGCGAACTGATGGCGCGCGACCTGAGCGGCCCGGCCGACATGAGCATGATGCGGATCGTTCACACAGCGCTTCGTCGCGACATCGGTCGTGCCCAACGGGTGCTGAGCGAGCTGCCATACCCGGATGACTCGCAACGCCAGGCGTTGTCGGAGCACCTGACCTGGATGATGGGCTGGCTGCACCACCATCACGAGACCGAGGACGCACACCTGTATCCCTTGGTGCGTAGTAGGAATCCGGCTGCCGCCGGCCTGCTCGACGAGATGGACGCCGACCATGTTGCGATCCAGCCCGCTATTTCTGGCGTTGAGGATGCGGCCGGCCGGTACGGCAAGGCAGCCGATGCGCGTGAGCTACTGCTTTCCGCACTCGATGCGCTGAGCGCCGTGCTGCTCCCGCACTTGCAGCGCGAAGAGGAGGAGACCATGCCGGTGGTCTCGGCGACACTGACGACACGGCAGTGGCGTGATCTGGAAGAGGAGCACAACATCAAGCCGCTTTCCAAGCGGGAGCTCGCGTTCAGCGGCAACTGGTTCGTCGACGGGTTGGGCGACGCCGACGTGGCCATCGTGGCGGCGCTCGTCCCGCCGATCCCGCGTTGGATCGTGCGACACGTCCTGGTTCGCGGCTACCGCAAGGCGATGTTCAAGTGCTGGCGGCTGCCAGAGCACACGAGGTTGCGGACCCAGCTGAACGGCCGTACCGAACACCACTGCGAGGCGTCACCCGGGACCGTGTGGCGGATCCTTGCCGATGTGACGCGTACCGGCGAGTGGAGCCACGAGTGTCACACCGCCGCCTGGATCGACGGATCATCTCGTGCCGCTGTGGGTGCCCGCTTCCGCGGCACCAGCCGCTCGGGCTTTGCGCAGTGGAGCCGATCCTGCGCCATTCACGTGTGCAACGACCCTGACGAGTTCGGCTATCTCACCCATGGCCGCCTGCTCCAGGACTGCACCGAATGGCTCTGGACATTGCATCCCGACGGGACCGGCACGCGCATCGTCCAGCACTACCGAGTTCGGAGCCTGCCCAGCTGGGCTGATCGCGTTGTCTGGATTTTCACCCCCGCCCACCACGACCGTCGCGCAGCCCTCAGCAACGATGTCGCGAGCCTCGCCGCTCTCGCCGAACGCGAAACGGCCCTTGTCGGTCATCTCTGAGACAGCGCCCAACCCGAGATCAACCAGCAAGATCGTGAACGCGCGAAAATATGTTCCGTGGTGACGGACGAGTCGACCTGTACGCCGGGTTCTGTGCCGCACCACCGAAGTGGTGCGGCGACGGTCATCTATCTACGACTGCCGTTACCGACAGCCTCTAGCGGTCTACCCGCAGACTCGGACGGGCCGTCCTCGAGCGCCTGCGCAGGCACCGGGCAAGCCCGGGGCCCTTTTGACCTAGCTCCTGGTGGGGTTTACCTAGCCGTCCGGGTCACCCCGGACGCTGGTGCGCTCTTACCGCACCCTTTCACCCTTACCTGCGCTGACGGGCAAGCCAGTCGCGCAGGCGGTCTCCTCTCTGTGGCACTGTCCCGCGGGTCACCCCGGGTGGGTGTTACCCACCACCTCGCCCTGTGGAGCCCGGACGTTCCTCGGCACACCCCGCTTGAGCTGCCGAAACAGAACAAAGAGGGGCGTAACGCGACCGTCCGGCCGGCTCGTCCGCCGACGATCACCGTACGACGGGTCGTACGCTGCCGCCATGACGTCGCCCGAACAAGCGCCATTTGACCCGAATGCGACGCGGCAGCAATCGCTGCCGGTTCCCACTCGGGCCGCAGGGGCGCCGCCGGTTCAGACGGTGAAGCGCGGCCCCGGCTGGGGCACATACCTCATCACGATCCTGGCGCTGCTCATCCTGGCCGCCGTCATCATCTTCGTGCTGCAGAACAACCAACCGGTGACCGTGAAGTTCCTCAGCTACAAGCACACGTATCGAAGGAGCTCGGTTGCCCTTGGCGCGTCCGCCATCGCGGGCTTCCTCGCCGGCCTCTTCCTCGGTCTCCTCCCGTGGCTGTCGTCGCGGCGCAAGCTGCGCGCTCTGCGGCGCGCGGGCCAGTAGCCACGCCCCGTGTGGGCGGCCGCCGGGGTCGCCGGACTGCTGACGCTCGTCACTGGCCTGCTGCCGCTTCACGAGGCAGGCGACGTGACGGCCCGGGTCGGGCCGGTACTCGGATTCCTCGTAGCCGTAACGGTTTTGGCCGAGCTTGCCGAGCGCGCGGAGGTCTTCGAGCAGGCTGCTGACCGGGTCGCTCGCGTCGCCCGCGGAAGCGTCCCGCGGCTGTTTCTCCTCGTCTGCGGGGTCGGCGCTATCACCACGATCCTGCTGAGCCTGGATACGACAGCGGTCCTGCTGACCCCGGTCGTCCTCGCGCTCGCGGCGCGCCTCGGGCTGCCGCCGTTGCCGTTCGCCATGACCGCCGTCTGGCTGGCGAACACGGCAAGCCTGCTGCTGCCGGTCAGCAACCTCACCAACCTGCTCGCCGCCGACAAGCTCGGCATGTCCGCCTCGGCGTACGTCGGCAAGATGCTGCTTCCTGCCGCCGTCGCCATCGTCGTGACGGTGGTCGTGCTGCGCATCTGGTTTCGACGCGAGCTGCGCGGCCGGTTTCTCCCTCAGCCACGTCACGAGCCTGCCGATCGCACGCTGTTCGCCATCAGCGCCGTGTGCTGTGTCGGGTTCGGACCGGCGGTGATCGCGGGGGCACCGGCCTGGGCAGCGGCGACCCCGGCCGCGGCGGTGACCGTCGGCGCGTTTGCCTGGCGACGACGCTCGCAGTTGCGCTTCGGGCTCGTGCCGTGGCGGCTGGTGATTCTCGTCGAGGGGCTCTTCCTGGTGGTCTCCGCGGCCGGCCGTCACGGCCTCGACCGGCTGCTGCACGACATCATCGGAAGCGGTGGAACGTGGCGCGTCGGCGGCATCTCCGCGGCCGCGGCCAACGCGTTCAACAACCTGCCCGCCTACCTCGCGCTCGAACGCCAGACGTCCCGCCACGACCTGCTCGCGCTGCTGTGCGGGGTCAACATCGGGCCGCTGGTGCTGCTGTGGGGATCGCTGGCGACGCTGCTGTGGCGGGAACGCTGCAAGGCTCGCGGGCTCGACGTGAGTGCCCGCGAATTCGCGACGCTCGGCCTCGTCGGCATGCCAATCGTGCTAGCTGCAACCCTCGGTGCGCTCAGCCTGACGTGAGCGGCTCGCGCCCGACACCTTTGAAGAACGTGTAGCAAAAGACACCGTCAGGCTCGGCCGTGCGGTACAGATCCCGGACGCCTTGGTCGAAGCGCTCGGGGCCAATCAGACCGGCGGCGACAGCCGGCTCACGCACGCCTTCGATCATCGCGGTGAAGGTGCGCCGGGTGAAGCCTTCGATGAGCTCGGGCCGGCTGCCGTCGACGTAGACCGTCCGCGCGGAGACCCCCACGGATTCCAGCCCCGCCGCGATCAGCAGCGGGAAGACCTCGCGGCCGATCAGGGCGTTTCCACCCGCGGCTCTTTGCAGCTCTACCTGGCAGGCGATGGCGGCGTCAGCGGCTTCGCTCCTGGGATGGAAGTAGGCGGATCCGTGGTCGCCCTCGATCAGGGTCAAGCTGCCGCCGGGCTTGAGCAATGTCCTCAGCGCAGCCAGCGCCTCGACCGGCTGCGCCAGGTGCTCGAGTACGAAGCAGACGAAGACGTGGTCGAACGACGCAGCTTGGAAGGGCAGCGCGAAGATGTCGCCCTGCTGGAACTCGACATTGGTGATGCCCGCATCGCGGGCTCGCTGAGCCGCGAGGCCGACCGATTCCGCTGACACGTCTACGGAGACGAAGCGGGCGTCGGCGCTGCGGCCGGCCAGCGTGAGCGTCTGCGCTCCGACCCCGCATCCCGCCTCGAGCACCAGGCTGCCCGGCGGGTAATGGGTATCGGCATGAAGCAGTTCCACGAGGGTTCCGGCCTGGTCCTGCAACCGCTCGTTCTCGCGGACCTCGTAGCCGTGGACGTACGCCTTGGTCACTCGCTGAAGGAAACCACACGCACTACGAGATGGAGCGGCGTTCCGCGGCTTCGGCCAGTTGCTCGATCATGCTGACGACGTCACCGACGACGATGACCGACGGAGCGGTCAGCGCGAATTCCGCAGCCTCTTTGGCGACGCTCTCGAGCGAGCTGACGAGCACGCGCTGGGCCGGCGTCCCGCCTTGCTGCACGCAGGCCACCGGCGTCGCCGGATCACGGCCGGCGAGCAGCAGGGCGTCGGCAATGGCGGGCAGCGTGTGGACCGCCATCAGCAGGACGACGGTGGCGGAGGTGGTCCCCAGACGCGCCCAGTCGACGGTCGAACCAGGGTGGCCGGGAGGCAAATGCCCTGACGCCACAACGAATTCCTGGGCCAGACCACGATGCGTGAGAGGGATCCCGGCGAGCCCCGGCACCGCGA
Organism: Frankiaceae bacterium; assembly: GCA_036272075.1. GTDB lineage: Bacteria > Actinomycetota > Actinomycetes > Frankiales > Frankiaceae > DATAZK01. The sequence goes on along the minus strand of DATAZK010000232.1, from coordinate 2,508 downwards.
GGGCGGAGCTGATCCCGGGCACTACGGAACACTCGACGCCGGCCTGCGCGCAGCCGAGAAGTTCCTCGCCCCCGCGCCCGAAGATGAAGGGATCGCCGCCCTTGAGCCGGGCGACGTATTGCCCGGCCCTGGCTCGCTCGACGAGGAGCGCGATGATGTCTTCCTGCTTGGCGGCCGGACCTCGGGGACTCTTGCCGACGTCGACCACTTCGACCCCGGAGGGCAGATCCTCCAGCAGCGAGCGGGGTCCGAGCCGATCTGCGACGACGACGTCAGCCTCCCGTAGCGCCTGCAGCCCCCGCACCGTGATCAGGTCAGGATCCCCGGGCCCACCTCCGACGAGGACCACCCGACCGCCGCCCCGGCGCCGTCCGGGGCTGGGCGGCACCGCGAGTGAGCCCTCGTTGAGCTGATCGACGACGGCGTCGCGCACCTTGGCGGATCGTCGCGGATCTCCGGACGTGACGGCAACAGTGACGCCTGAGGCCGTGCCGCTCGCGGGTGTGACAGCAGGGGTCTGCTCGCCGGCGTCGGCGCGTACGCACCAGATCCCGGCGGCATCGGCGTCGTCAACGATCCGCGCCTGGACAACGGGGTCTGAGGTGCAGGCGTGCACCAGCCAGGCACCCTCGAGATCACCACTCGCGTAGGGACGCGCCAGGAGCTCGAGCTGATCCGCGAGCTCGCGGACAGCCAGGGAGGGAGCTGGATCGATCACCACCACAGCGGCGCCGGCAGCGATCAGCCGCGGCACCCGGCGAGCCGCGACCACACCCGCACCGACCACCACGACCCGGCGGCCGCTCAGGCGCAGCGATATCGGATAGAGGTCGGACACGCCTCTATCTTGCCGAGAAACGTCGGCGGGCGTTAGCGCAGCGAGGCGCCCGTCACCGCGCGGCCGATGACGAGGCGCTGGATCTCGCTGGTTCCCTCGAAGATCGTGTAGATCTTCGCGTCGCGGGCCATGCGCTCCACCGGATAGTCGCGGGTGTAGCCATTGCCACCGAGGATCTGCATGGCACGCTCGGTCACCCAGACCGCGGTCTCGCCGGCGTAGAGCTTGGACATCGAGCCTTCAGCAGCCGTGAATTGGTGGCCTTGGCGTGCCATCCAGGCCGCCCGCCAGGTGAGCAGCCGGGCGGCGTCGACCCGGGTCGCCATGTCAGCCAGCTGGAAGGCGATCGCCTGGTTCTCGGCGATCGGACGTCCGAACTGGACGCGCTGACCCGCGTAGTCACGGGCATATTCGTAAGCAGCGCGCGCGATGCCGACCGCCTGCGCGGCCACCGACGGACGTGAAGCCTCGAAGGTCGCCATCGAGGCATTCCCCTTGGAGCGCACGCCTTCCCGGGCTCGCGCGAGCCGCTCGTCCAGCTTGTCCTTGCCGCCGAGGACGCAGGAGGCGGGAATCCGGCAGTCCTCGAGCACGACCTCCGCCGTGTGCGATGCCCTGATGCCGTGCTTGGCGAACTTCTGACCTTGCGAAAGTCCTTTGGTGCCAGGGGGAATCACGAAGCTGACCTGCCCGCGGGTGCCCAGTGCACGGTCGACGGTCGCGACCACGACATGAACGTTGGCGATGCCTCCGTTGGTCACCCAGGTCTTGGTGCCGTTGAGCACCCACTCGTTGGTCTTCTCATCGAAAACGGCGCGGGTCTTGATGTTGCCCACGTCAGACCCGGCCTCCGGCTCCGATGAGCAGAAGGCCGCCACCTTCACATCGTTCTCGTCGCCGAACATCTGCGGCACCCACTCGGCGGTCTGCTCCTGGGTGCCGTTGGCGACCACCGATACAGCGGCGAGCGTCGTGCCGACGATGGCCAGGCCGATGCCCGCATCGCCCCAGAAGATTTCCTCCATGGCGACCGGAATGCCGAGACCGCTCGGCTCGAACCATTGCGTCGAGAAGAAATCGAGCGAGTAAAGCCCCACCTTGGCGGCTTCCTGGATGACCGGCCAGGGAGTCTCTTCGCGCTCGTCCCACTCCGCAGCAGCGGGGCGGATGACGGTATCGGCGAATTCGTGAACCCACTTGCGCATGTCCACGAGGTCATCGGACAGCCCAAGCGAGAAATCAGTCATTCACCAAACGTACCCGGTACTCAGGGTTACATAAACTGCCCCGCGACCTGAGGAGCGTCAGCGATCAGGAGCGCGCGGGCTAGCTCCCGCCTCTTCCAGGGGAGCCATCAAACCGTGGCGAGCGGCGACCAGGCCGGCCTGCGCGCGGTTGGAGACATTCAGCTTCGAATAAATGTGCTCGACATGGTTGTCCACGGTTTTGCGCGCGATCACCAAACGCTCGGCAATCTGCTTGTTTGACAACGCCCGAGAGAGCAGTCGCAGTACCTCGACCTCACGTGTGGTGAGCCCGGCGGGCCATTCGCGTCGTCGTCGTACCGGGTGTCCGGCGGCGTGCAGGACGGCGTCCACGGCCTCAGCGTCGAGCCTTCCGGCGGCGACCTCGGCACGCAGGTACGTCGCGGCGTCGGTGACCGACAGCGC
>DATAZK010000231.1:0-8638 GCA_036272075.1 Frankiaceae bacterium | reverse complement strand
AGCCAGGATCTTCCGCAATTGTTCGGCATTCTTCTCGCTCAGGTCGATCGCGAACGACCTTCCGTCCAAGGCGAAGTTCACCGATTCCTCGGCCTCGCCGCCGGACAGGTCATCCTCGAGGTGAACGATCGTTCGTCTCGCCATGACGCGAGACTAAGCCCTAATCCGGCCCGAACCTGTGAACGCGTCGTGAGTCCACGCCGGCCGTGTCGCAGCGACTACTGATTGTCGTGCTCGCGCTGCTCCTGCAGCGCCTTCTTGAATATGTCCGCTTCGAGCGGCGGGGCAAAGTAAAAGCCTTGAGCCTTCGCGCAGTGGTGGAAACGCAATTGCGCCAGCTGTTCGGCCGTCTCTACGCCCTCCGCCACCACATCGAGATCGAGCGCTTGTGCCAGCGCCACGATCGACGCGACGATCGCCGTGTCGGTGGCGGTCACCCCAATGCCGGTGACGAAGCTGCGATCAATCTTCAGCGTGGACACCGGGAACCGCTGCAGGTAGCTCAGCGAGGCGTAGCCGGTCCCGAAGTCATCGAGCGCGATCTGCACGCCCTGAGCCGTCAGCTCGCGCAGATCCGAGACCACTGACTCGTCCGCGTCGATCAGCACCCGCTCGGTCATCTCCAGGCACAGCCGGCGCGGATCCACCCCAGCCGCGGCGACGGCAGCAAGTGCCCGGCCCGTCAGCGCGCTGTCCGACGCCTGCCGCCCGGACACGTTGACCGCCATCGAGAACTCGTCGAGCCCCGGAATCTCCTGCCATTGTTGCAATTGGCGGCACGCTTCACCGAGCACCCAGTCGCCGATCGGCAGGATCAGATCGCTGTCCTCGACGATGTCGATGAACGCCCCCGGCTTGAGCAGCCCCCGCTCCGGATGCTCGATCCGCAGCAGCGCCTCGGCTCCGCCCAGCCGGCCGGTCGTCAGGTCGATCACCGGCTGGTAGTACAGCCGCAGCCAGCCGTTGGCGACCGCGTCGCGGACCTCCTGCTCGACTTTCAGACGTTCCGGGGCGCTGCTGGAAAGGCCCTGCCGGAAGAGCTCGTAGCGTCGACGCCCCCGGCGCTTGGCCTCGAACATGGCCCGATCCGCCTGCAGCAGCAGCTGTTCTGGCTCGGACTCGGGGGACGTGGTGACGGTGATGCCGATGCTCACGCTCAGCTGAAGCGAGACGTCGTCGTTCTCGGGGAGCCGGATCACCTCCCCGAGCACCTCCGACACTTCTTCGGCGAGCCTCGTCGCGACACCCGTCACGGCAGCGGTGCTGCGCCGACGCGCGGCCGTCACGATCACGAACTCGTCGCCCGCCAGGCGCGCAGCGGTGTCGGGGCTGTCGACCAGGCCATCCAGCCGGCGCCCGACCTCGGCCAGCACGTGGTCGCCGACGCTGTGGCCGTAGGTGTCATTGACGTCTTTGAACCGGTCCAGATCGATGTGCAGGACGACGATCGCGCCGGGATGGCGGTCCAGGTTGTCGACGGCAAGCCGGAAACGGTCGAGCAGGAGATGGCGGTTGGCCAGCCCCGTCAACGGGTCGTGCAGGTGGCGGTCGGCCAGTTCCTGCTCGATCTGCCGGCGACTGGTGACGTCTTCGGCGTGGATGACCAGATACGCGGGGTGGTCACCGAGCGAGACCTGACCGCTGGAAAGGCGTACCCAGGCGCTGGAACCGTCGGCCCTGCGGAGCCGTACCGGCTCGCCGGTGCGCTGCAGCAGTTCCTTCAGGGAGGTCCCGGCCATGTCGTCGGGATGGAGCAGCCGGCGCAGGGGCATCCCGAGCAGCTCCTGGCGCCGGTAACCGACGAGATGCGCGAAGGTGCGGTTGACCTTCAGCAGCTGGCCACCGTCATCGTCTTCCGAACCGTCGAGTCCGATCAGCAGCGCCCCGACGGGCGCGTCGTCGAAGGCCCCTCGTAGCAAGGCCTCGCTGTCGGCCAGCGCCTCTTCGGCCTTGACCCGGCTAGTGACCTCCCGCCACGTCGCGATGACCTCGTTCTCATCGAGCCGGGCGGCGCGGATGTCGAAGTAGCGCTCGGTGCCGTCCACGCCCGGCAAGGACAGCGCATCGACGGCGAGATCCTCTCCCCCGTCGAGCAGCCGCCGGAAATTCTCGAGCAGGAGCTTGTAGCCACGCGGCGACCAGAGATTCGACAGCATCGTCCCGATGCGGGGGGTTCCGGGCCGTTCATTCGCGTAGCTGACGACGAAATCGACGACCTCGCCGCGCTTCCTGCCCCTGGCCCTGGGGTCGGTGACGGCAGAGACGACCGCAACCGGGTCGACCATGCTCGACAGCGCGGTGCGGAAGCGTCGTTCACTGACCTGCGACACAGCGTGATCCACCGCGTCGCCGCCCCTGTCCTGCATGGTGCCCCCGAGTCACCTGTGTGACGGTTGATCGCGCACAACTCAGGGCTCCTCAGCGAGCTGAGTATGTCGCTCAAGCGGGCTGAGTATGTCGTTGTGCCAGGCGGACACGCCGGACATTCGCCCGTGTCCGGGCGAACCCGTGCCAAGCGTCACCCGGTGCGTTCGTACCGCCACGGGGGATTACCCATCCGGAGCCGATGCCGCGGTCCAGCAGCGGTCGGATCACGGTCTTCGTATCCGGCGTCACCCTCCCAGAGCGACACCACGTCCTTCTTCTCCGGATCGTCGTCGCGCGACACGAAGGCGATGTGCGTCTCGAAGAACGGCGGTTCGTCGCGGTCGGCTGCTGCGAGGACCTCGGCCACGTTGTCGCGGTGCGACAGCTCCCAAAGCGTCACCCAGGTGGGAGGAAGCAAGGTGATACGCCCCTCGTCACGGGCGGCGATGGCCTCGCCCGGACGTATCCACTCGTGCTCGGTGATCTCGCCGCCGTCCACGGTGACTTCGTCCGCCGCGGGCGCGGGCGCCACGAACAACCACGTGAGGAATCGCTTGGGACTCTCCGGCGGCGGGCACCAGCGGGAGAACGGAACGAGCGTGGCCGGATCGACCGCCATTCCGGCCTCTTCCATCGTCTCGCGGGCCGCACCCTGACGCGCCGCCTCGAGGGAATCCGGGTCGACGCCATCCTCTGGATCGATCCGGCCACCCGGGAAAACCCAGGCGTCGGCGGCGAAAGACGCTTTCGCCGTCCGGCGCAGCATGAGGACTTCCAGGCCCTGGCTGCCATCGCGCACGAGGATCACGCTGGCGGCTGGGACAGGTACGACGCCCTCGGGCGACGGTGACTTTTCGGCAGGCTCTGACACGCGACGGATGGTAGGCCCCTCACGATCTGAACTCGCGTGGCACCGTGAAGCGGTGATCCTCGTCGTCTGCACGGGCAACGTCTGCCGGTCGCCCATGGCCGAAGCGCTGCTGCGGCACCATCTTGATGCGGCCGACTTCACCATCCCCGTCAGTTCCGCCGGAACCATCGGCTGGAACTCGAGCGGCCCGACCGACCACACCCTGACGGCGCTGGCCGAGCGCGGCGTGGTCCTGGAAGGTCACGTCAGTCGGCGTATCAACGCGGGTCTGATCGAGCCCGCCTGGCTGGTACTGGCGATGACCAACGACCACGCCGATGCCGTCAGCAATCACTATCCGGAAGCGGCTGCCCGCACTTTCGTGCTCGGCCAGCTGATTCGCCTGGGCGAGCGCGAGGGACCGCGCGGCGAGCGTTCGCTGCAGGAGTGGCTCGCGGCGGTCGATCGGCTCCGGAATCCGGCGCGGCGCCGGGCCCAGCCGGGCGATGAGATCCGCGACCCGCTCGGGGAGCCGCTGGAGGCCTACCAGGCGCTGGCGTCGCAACTCGACGACCTGACCGAGCGGCTCGCGCGGCTGATCGCCGGGAGCGATTCCGGGACCGGTCTGACAGAGCCGGCGGGCATCAGCCAAGATGGCGGAAGCTAGAACCTCGTTACAGACGCCGGTCGACAACAGTTGTGGGAGTGCCCGTGGACGCGAACTTCAGCGCGCAGGACGTCATCGACTTCCAATTCACCGGACAGGACGTCCCCTGGCTGGTGAACCACTGGGCGGCGCAGAAGCCCGACCACCCGTTCCTGATCTGGGAGCCCAAGGACGGCAATTCGCGCACCTGGACCTACGCGCAATTCGCCTCTGACATCCGGCGCATCGCCGCCGGGCTGCACCAGCGCGGGATCGCCAAGGGCGACAAGGTGCTGATCCACACCGAGAACTGCCCGGAGATGGTGCTCTCCTGGTACGCCTGCGCGATCGTCGGGGCCGTGGCGGTCACGACCAACACCAAGAGCGTCGGGCCGGAAATCACCTACCTGGCGGGTCATGCGCAGTGCGTCGCGGCCATCACGCAGCCCCAATTCGCCTCGCTCGTCAGCGAAAACGCCACCGCGCTGAAGTGGATCGCCGTCACGGAGGACAACAGCGGAGAGGCCGCGACGGAGACGTTGCCGGCGGGCGTCGAGGCATTCGCTGACCTGTACGGCGCCGAGGACGGCTACCCGGGACGCCCGGTCGAGCCCATGCTGCCGGTCGGAATCATGTACACCTCCGGCACCACGTCGCGCCCGAAGGCGGTCGTGCACACCCACGCGAACGCCATCTGGGCCAGCCGGGTCGGATCCAGCAACATCGACCTGACCGGCGACGACATCTACCTGATCTACCTGCCGTTCTTCCACGTGAACGCGCAGAGCTGGACCACCTGGAGCACGCTCGGCGTCGGCGGCACGATCGTGCTGATGCCCAAGTGGTCGGTGAGCCGGTTCTGGGAGGTGGCAGTCCGGCGCGAGGTCACCCACATCTCGCTGCTGCCGTTCGTCTTCACCGCGCTGATGGCGCCGGACAAGCCCGCGAACTCGCTGCGAGTCGGTGTCTTCGGCCTGGTCGTTCCCGAGCTGGAAGCGGCATTCGGCTTCCGGGTGCTGGCCGCGTACGGCATGACCGAGACCGTCACCCACTGCATCCACAGTGAGGTGGGGGGCGAGCACAACCCGGCGCGTTCGATGGGTAAGCCGACCGCCGGCTACCAGGCCGTGGTCGTTGACCCGGAAACCGGGAAGCTCTGCCCCGACGGCTCGATCGGCGAGCTCTGGGTCCGCGGCGTGCGCGGGCAGCAGCTCTTCCTCGAGTACTTCGACAACGACGAGGCCAACGCCAAGGCCTTCACCGACGATGGCTGGTTCAAGACCGGTGACATGGTCCACGTCGGCGAGGCCGGCAATTACGTCTACAGCGAGCGCGACAAGGACGTCCTCAAGGTCGGCGGCGAGAACGTCTCGGCACGCGAGGTCGAGGACACCGCCCGGCTGGTGGCGGGCATCGCGGAAATCGCCGTGGTCGGCCAGGCACACGACTTCCTGAGCATGGTGCCGGTCGCGTTCGTGATCAAAGCCCCAGGCGCCGAGGCCGACGACAAGGTCTTCGAGACGGCGATCATCGACGTCTGCGCCAAGAACCTCTCCGGATTCAAAGTCCCGCGCGCCGTCTACTTCGTCGAGGAGTTCCCGCGGGCGACCCTGGAGAAGGTCGCGAAAAATAAGTTGCGCGAGATGGCAGATGCTCAGCTAACAGTCAGCTAAAAGTCACCCAGGTTGGGCACCATCACATGTGATGGCCACCCAACTGCTGACCCGGCCGACCCCATCACACATCTCCCCCAGCTCGGCAGGCAGCTCCCAGCAGGCGCCCGCGCGCCCTATTCGTGCTGGTAGCGGCCTCGAGTGGATGGACATGCTGCGGATCGCAGCGATCCTCGCGGTGATCGTCATCCATGCCATCGGTTCGGCGACGAAACAGTCCGGCACCGGGTGGCACAGCGCTTGGTGGTGGGGCGCCAACCTGATCAATACCGCGTGCCTGTGGTGCGTGCCGGTCTTCGTGATGGTGAGCGGGGCGCTGCTGCTCGACCCAGCGCGGCGCGTCGCGAGTGGGCCGTTTCTGAAGAAGCGGGCGGTGCGCATCGGCGTCCCGCTGGCGTTCTGGATCGCCGTGTACCTGATCTTCCAGCGCCAGTTCTATGGCCAGGACCTCAGCGTCGGCGGCACGGTCAAGGCCGTCGCGTCGGGAAATCCGTACCTGCAGCTGTACTTCCTGTTCATCGTCGCCGGCCTTACTGTGCTCACCCCGGTGCTCCGACGCCTCATCGAGCACTCCAGCCGGCGCGAGCTCACGATGCTGACCGCCGGTGCCCTGGCCTTCGGGCTCGGTGAGCATTTCGTACGCGAGCTGGGCGGCAGCGGCGGATTCAATGCCGTCACGCGATTCCTGCCCTACATCGGCTACTACCTGGCCGGTTACCTGATCACGACCTTCACCGTGACCGAACGGGCGCAGCGGATCTCGCGCTGGCTGGTGCTCGCCGGCTGGCTCGGGACGGCGCTCGGCAGTGGTGCTCTGGCGGCCCGTTACGGCTGGACCACCGACGGCAACTTTCTCTACGACTACCTCAGCCCCACCGTCATGCTGATGTCGCTCGCGGTGTTCACGGCGGCCCGCAGCTGGACACCCAGGCGCCTGTCCACCAAGGCGATGCGCCGGCTCGGCGGGGCGACCTTCGGCGTCTTCCTCATCCACCCGCTCCTGCTCTTCCCGCTCCAGCGGGCGCTGTCCCTGCCGGACTCCTCAGCCATCGGACGCACCGTGGTCTGGGCTGTCCCCTTGGCCTGCCTCGTGTTCGCCGCGACGACCGTCATCGCGCTGGGGGCGTCCAAGGTCCCCGGGGTCCGTCGCCTCGTCTCCTAGCTCCGGCGCTCTTTGCTGGCGCTAAAGATTCTGTGTACAGAACTAAGTGCTAGCCTGACCGCATGGAGACCGACGCCGAGAAGCTGGCCGAGCGCCTGCTGGAGGCGAGCAGCTCGCTCATCCGGGCGGCCCGCACGGCAGCAAGCGAGGGCGCGAAAAGAGACGTGACCATGGCGCAGATGGAGCTGCTACGCCTGGTGCGCCGCCGTCCGGGGATCACCGCCGCTGACGCCGCTACGGAGCTCCGACTGGCTCGCAACACGGTGAGCACGCTCGTCGGGCAGCTCACTGGTCAGGATTTGCTGTCACGCGAGCGCGACGAGTTCGACGGGCGGATCGTCCGGCTTCGCCTCATGCCGGCTGCGCAGGAGCGGATGGCCGCCTGGCGGGAGCGCCGGTTGCGTGCCACCACCGCGGCCGTACAGGGTCTTTCCGCGGCGGAGCGGGCGACGATCTACGACGCCCTCGCGCCTCTCGAGGTTGTGGTGAACGGGCTGCGGCCATGAAGCCTCCCAGAACCGGTCCGAAACCTGAGCCCGACGGCCACGCCATCACCGTCGAAGGGCTCACGTACCGCTTCGGCGAGCACGTCGCCGTCGACAACGTGACCCTCTCGGTCGAGCCCGGCGAGGTCTTCGGGCTGCTCGGGCCCAACGGGGCGGGCAAGACCACGACCATCCGCGTCATCACGACCCTGCTGCCGCTGCAGACCGGGCAGGTCCGCGTGATGGGGATGGACGTTTCACGGACGAAGATGCGAGTCCGGCGCTCGCTCGGCTACGTCCCCCAGCAGCTGTCGGCCGAGGCGGCGCTCACCGGCCGGGAGAACGTGATGCTCTTCGCCCGGCTCTTCGACGTGCCGCGGCGATCGCGTCGCCGCGTGGTCGATGAGGTGCTGGAGGTCGTCTCCCTCACCGACGCGGCGAATCGGCTCGTCGGCACCTACTCCGGAGGCATGGTCCGGAGGCTGGAACTGGCGCAGGCATTGGTGAATCGGCCCCAGCTGCTCGTGCTCGACGAGCCCACGATCGGTCTCGATCCGATGGCGCGCTCGAGCGTCTGGGACCGGATCCGCTCGCTGGTCGAGTCCGACGCAATGACGGTGCTCGTCACTACGCACTACATGGACGAGGCCGACCAGGAGTGTGACCGCGTCGCGCTGATGCACTCCGGACGCATCGAGGCCGTCGGCTCACCGGACGAACTCAAGGCTGCGCTGGGGCCAAACGCCACGCTGGACGAGGTTTTTCGCCACCACACCGGCGGCGGCCTGATCTCTGGAGGGGAGAGGCTTTCTGATGTCCGTCGCTCACGCCGCACCGCCGGCCGTCTCGGCTGAGCTCGCCCGCCGGATCGACCCCCCGGCCTGGCGGCTCCTGCTCTCCCGCATCGTCACGCTGTGCCTCGTGGAGATCCAGAAGCTTCGTCACGACCGGACCGAACTCGTCACCCGCGCCGTGCAGCCGGTGCTGTGGCTGCTGATCTTCGGCGAGACGTTCAGCCGGCTGCACGCCATCCCGACCGGAAACGTGCCCTATCTCGACTACCTGGCGCCCGGCATCCTCGCCCAATCCGCTTTGTTCATCGCGATTTTCTACGGCATCCAGATCATCTGGGAGCGCGACGCCGGCATCCTCACCAAGCTCCTCGTCACCCCGACCCCGCGCGTCGCCCTCGTCACCGGCAAGGCCTTCGCTGCGGGCGTGCGTTCCACCTGCCAGGTGGTCGTCGTGCTGGTGCTGAGCGCGATCCTGGGTGTCCACCTGACAGCGAACCCGCTGAAATGGGTGGCCACCGTCGTCGTCGTGGTGCTCGGAGCCGCGTTCTTCTCCTGCCTGTCCATGACGATCGCCGGGCTCGTCCTGAAGCGTGACCGCCTCATGGGTATCGGTCAGGCCATCACCATGCCGCTGTTCTTCGGCTCCAACGCGCTCTACCCC
>DATAZK010000230.1:0-16984 GCA_036272075.1 Frankiaceae bacterium | reverse complement strand
AGTCCGTGATCGGCGGCGGTGAATCGGTGATCGGCGGCGGCGAATCGGTGATCGGCGGCGGCGAGTCCGTGATCGGCGGCGGTGAGTCCGTGATCGGCGGCGACGAAACCGTGGGCGGCACGGTCGTGGGCACCGCGCTGCTGTAGCTGTCGCTGGGGGTCGGCGATGCGCCCGGCGAATTGTCGGTCCCCGCTGTCGACGCCGGAGTCACCGTGACGAGGACGCTCGCCCTGAGGTTGTTCAGCATCCCGGTCACCTCGGTCGTGCCCGGGGAAACTCCCGTGACGACACCGAGCTTCGACACTGTGGCGACCGTCGGGTCCGCGCTCTTGAATGCCGCCCCGCCGAAAGCCACCGAGGGCGCCGGGGCACCGTCGGCCTGCTTGCCGAGGAGCTGAAGCTGCGCCTGCGAGCCGGCAGGGACCGAGACCGTTCCAGCCTGGAAACCCATCGACAAGAGCGCATGCGACTTGCGGTACGCATCACCGGATTCGGCGATCTGCTCGGCCGCCCAGCGCTGCATCGCGTTCAACGAGACATCGGAGGCCGAGACGGGTACGTCGTAGGTGTCCGTGACGGTCTGGCCGGCTTTATCCGGGAGGGTGTACTGAACGACCGGGTCGGCCAGGATGACCTTCGGCTCGGGCCGGAACGTCACCCGGCTCGCGTCGGAGACCATCGACTTGGGAAGTAGCTCGTTGATCTGGCCTCCCCCGGCTTTGGTCGTGTGGAAGACGAGCACTCCGTGCAAGGTGGGATGCTCACCACCGGTGACGGTCCAGGTGCGGTTCTCGGTGACCCCGAGCGCCGGGAAGCTCGCCTCCGGAAAGCGCAAGGTGGGCGACGCGCTGGGCGCGGCAGTGGTGATCCGCGCGCTGCCCCCGCCGCCGCCGCTGCCCGCGACGGCAACGACCGTGCCGGTCGCCCCGGCAACGACGACAACCGCCGCGGCACCGATCAAAAGACCTTTCGGACGCTGAATCTTTCGCATCTCGCCGGTGTCGACGTCCCAGCGAGGCGGCGGGGCGGGCGCATCGACCACCGGAGTCGGGTGGCCGCCGACCGGCGGCGGTGGCGTCGCCTCGAATCCCGGAACTATCGAGGGATGATCCATCTGCAGACCGAGTGGTGGCGTGCCGTCATACCCCTGCTGGGATGGCCAGAGCCGAGGCCAGGCGCGATCGTCTGAGCTCTGGGGCGGCGGGGTGTGGAGGACCTCGAGGTAGTCGGGAGCCACCGGGGTCGGCGCGAGACCGGGGCTGGGCGGCGGTCCGGCGAGCGCTGACCCCCCGATGCCCCCGGCGGCCAATCCCGCCGCGCGAAGCGGAGCCTGCCCGGGTTGGGACATCTGAGGGTCGGCCTGGGCGGGAAGCACGGCCGGGAGCGCCATGGTCGGCGAGGTCATCATCTTGATCAGGTCGTCGATTTCGAGCATCGCTTGGCGGGCATCCGGCGGGCGGGCGGCCGGATCGGCGTTCATCCAGCGCGAGACCACCGACCAGAGCGCCTCAGGGATCAGCGGGGACTGCGGCGGCGCCTGCTGCATCTGGCGCCGGATGACCGCGGCTGGAGCGAGCCCGGCGAAGGGTGTCGTGCCGGCCAGCAACTCGTACAGCATGACGCCGGTGGCGAAAACGTCGACCGCAGGCGTGGCCGCGGCGCCATTGGCCAGCTCGGGTGCGCAGTAGTGCGGGGTCCCGATGTAGTTGAAGGTGCCCGTCAAGCGCGGGCTGTCGAGCAGCCTGGCGATCCCGAAGTCGCTCACCTTCGCGAGCATCTCCTTGGCGCCCTCGGGCCGGTCGAGCAGCACGTTCTCAGGTTTGACGTCGCGGTGTACGACTCCGTTGCGGTGCACCACATCGAGCCCGAGCAGCACCTGGCGGGTGAGCCGAAGCGCCGTCGGGGCGGCCATCGGCCCGGTATCGGCGGCATGCCTGCGAAGCGTGCCGCCGCCGATGAGTTCCATGACGATCGCGACGGTGTCGCCGTCGACGATCAGGTCCTCGACCGCCACCAGATGCTCGTCGCGCAGCTGGAGCATGAGCGTGCGTTCCTGGATGAAGCGCGTCAGGACGACAGGGTCCTCCGCCAGTTCCGGACGCAGGACCTTGATCGCGCGCTCGGGTCCGCCGTCGCGCCGCGTCGCCCGGTACACGGTGCCCATGCCGCCTGCGCCGAGGCGCTCGCCGATGACGTAGCGACTGCCGATGGCCTTTTCCACGATGTCCCCCCGCCCGCCGACGGCCTTTCGTCGCGTGAATTTCCTGGGGTGGGCGACGGTCAGCGAATCGGCGTGACAGGAGGAAACATAGCGGCCTTCTACGACCTCCTGGCAGCGGTTTCTGATTTATCGCGCGGCGTAGTCGTCACGCCTCTTTCAGTAATGATTCCGGAGCTAAGCTGCAGCTCGGAGGGCGTCCGGAATGCCGGAAAACGCCTTTTCTCAGGGGACCAGTACCAGTTTGCCGACGACCTGACGGTCGCCCATGCGCTGCAGCGCCGAAGGCAGATCGGCGAACGGTACGCGTTCGGTCACGGCATTCTTGAGCCTGCCGTCGCGGACGAGCGCTGACAATCCGGCGTGCATGTCCTCGAGTTCCTGGCGCGAATAACCACCCGCGATGACGCCCACCAATGACCGGTTGGTGATGACGAGGTCGTGTGTCTCGAACTTCGGCCACCGGCCGCTGGCGAAACCGATGCACAGCAGCCGGCCTCCCCGGGCCAGCTTGGCGGCGACGTTTTCGGCGAGCTCACCGCCGACCGGGTCGTAGATCACGTCGATCCCATGACCCAGGGTTGCGGCGTCGAGGGCCGTCAGGAAATCGGCATCGTTGAGGTTCAGGGCGACGTCGGCGCCGAGCCCCCGGCAGAAGGCGGCCCGCTTCTCGTCACTGACGACCGCGATGACCCGGGCGCCGAGCGCCTTGCCGAGCTGCACGGCCGCGATACCGCTTCCGCCTGCTGCCCCTAGCACGACGAGCACGTCGTCCTTGGCGAGCTGTCCCCGGTCGACCAGGCCGACCCATCCGGTCATGTGAGGGATCCAGAAGCCGGCGGCCTCCTCATCGCTCAGTCCGTCCGGTATCGGAAACGCGTTCGCCGCCGGCACCAGGCACTCTTCGGCGAAGGAGCCGTGACCCTCATAGAACAGCGTCACCGACATGACGCGGCTGCCGAGCGCGACGTCGACGCCCTCGCCGACCGCCGTCACCACCCCGGCGGCTTCCTGCCCCGAGGTGAACGGAAGCGGCGGGGTCAGCGGATACATGTCGCGGCACATGAACACGTCGGGCAGTCCCAGACCGGCCGCGGTCACCGCGATTCGCATCTGCCCCGGCCCGGGCTCGGGAGTCGGAACGTCCACCTGATGCAGGACGTCTCGCGGCTCGCCCTTGCCCTGTACCTGCCACGCGCGCATCAAAGGCCCCTTTCGAGTTGCCCTCAATGATGACACTGTCATTTAACTCGCGGGCAGGGCGTACGGCTCGGCCACCCGATCGCGGTTTCGCCCGCGTTCCTTGGCCGCGTAAAGCGCCTGGTCGGCGGCACCTGTCGTGACGTCGGCGGGGACCGAATCGGTCCATGCCGCGACCCCGGCGGAGAACGTGACGTCGGCGGAAATGGATCATGGTCAAGGACTTTGGTCACGCGGACCCGAACGATCGTTCGGGCGGGCGGAGTCTCAGCTGGCGAGGGTCTCGGGCATGGCACGGGAGCGGAAGGTGCGGCGGTAGGCCTGCGGCGTCGTACGTAGCACGCTGTGGAAGTGTTTGCGCAGGTTGCCGGCGTTCTGAAACCCGCTGCGCCCGGCGACCACGTCGACGGCCAGATCGGTGGTTTCGAGCAGCTGCTGGGCGCGCTGGAGCCGCTGGCGTGACAGCCACTGGTAGGGCGTGGTGCCGGTGCTCGCTGCGAAACGGCGGGCGAACGTGCGTCGGCTCATCGCCGATCGCCTGGCGAGATCCTCGACCGTCATGGGCTGATCGAGATGGCCCGCAGCCCACGCCATCGTCTCGGTGAAGAGGTCGCCATCAGCGGGCTCCGGCAGCGGAGTCTCGATGTACTGCGCCTGGCCACCGTCACGAAACGGCGGGACCACCAGCTCGCGGGCGATGCGGCTGGCCACGGCGGCGCCCAGATCCTGACGGACGACGTGCAGGCAAAGGTCGATGCTCGCGGCACTGCCCGCCGAGGTGAGGATGTCGCCGTCATCGACGTAGAGCACGCCGGGATCGATCGTGACCGCCGGGAAACGGCGGGCCATCGCGTCTGACTCCGCCCAGTGCGTGGTCGCCCGCCGGCCGTCCAGCAGGCCCGCCTCGGCCAGCACGGCGGCGCCCGTGCAGAGGGAGATGAGTCGAGCGCCGCGGGCATGTGCGCGGCGCAGGGCGCGGATCACCTCAGGGGGGACCCCGCGGGGGTCATCACACGGCGGCACGACGACGGTCCCGGCCCGCGCGAGCACGCTGAGGCCGAACGGCACCTGGAGGCGAAGACCCGTACCCACGGTGACCTCCCCGCGGCGGGCGCCGCAGACCAGGACCTCGTAGCGGGGGCTACCGGTGGCCGGGTCGCGATCACCGAAAACATCGCAGGCTACGGCGAATTCGAGCAGCGCCAGCCCGTCGTAGG
Organism: Frankiaceae bacterium; assembly: GCA_036272075.1. Taxonomy (GTDB): domain Bacteria; phylum Actinomycetota; class Actinomycetes; order Frankiales; family Frankiaceae; genus DATAZK01. The sequence continues at coordinate 12,349 of DATAZK010000230.1, read as the reverse complement.
CCAGGACCGCGACCGTAAATGACTTGGCCGTAATCGCACGCACGATGACAATCATGCCACTGTTGAATCACGCATTGAAGGGGCATCGTCTACCTATGGCCCGTTTGCATCCACCACTTTTGCTGGCCGCCGCGGGCGACCCGCTGCGCATCGTCACCCGCCGCCGCCGCCCCTGGGACCGGGTGCTCGCCCGCTCCCGCTCGCTCACGCTCGACGCCCAACTCGCCGACGGCCATTCCCCTGACGACAACTGGCTCCGCTTGGTCCGAGCCGAACTGCTGATCTCACGTCACGGTCGCGTGGAGATCGCGCGACATTGGGAGACGGTCCTGGAGCGCTGCTCCCGCCAGGGCAACGAGGGGCGCCTGCGCGTTCCCCTGCAGTACCAGCAGATTCGAGCCGCGGAACCCGGGATCCGGCGTCTGATCGCCGCCCTGCGTTCCAGGCTTGCCATCAACGTGCGGGGCGTCGCCATGGCCAGCCTGCTGCTCACCGACGGAACCGGCCCGCTCTACAACCCCGCCCGATCAGCAGACCTTCGCGCGTTCGTCAGCGCGGCAGCAGATCACCTGGACCCGATGACGCTGCTCGAAACCGCCTGAGAACCACGAACTACGCCACGCGCTCTGCGCGGGGCGAGGAAACATCCGAGGGCAGCGGTAACACGGTGTCGCCGTGCGAGGCCAGGCGGGCAGCACAGCTGCGGCAGAACGGAAGGGCCTGCGGCTGCGCACGCCACGACACCCGCGCAGCGGCGGGCCGGCCGCACAGGGCCGTCGTACAGATCAGGTCTGCTTCCCGTGGATTCACGCGGTGCCTCCAAGACTGCTGGGTCTCGGCTCGTCACCTGGGATTATCTCCCCGATATCCGGTGAAGAAACGTTTCGACATCAGGGGCCACCTGTGAAATACGGGGCAGAGTCACGGCGAGGTGCGCTCGCCGCTCGCCCCTCTTAGCCTCAAGGTGGGAGCAGCCGCCCTACAGCGGGATCGGAGTCAGGATGGCCCACGTCGGAGCACACCGACAGACACACGATGACCACGGGAAACACCGCGATCACGACGCCGGCGAAAAGGACGCGGCCGTCGCGCCTGTCCCGCCCGCCGCGTCAGCACCCGAGAGCACCAGTGAGAGCGACGCCAAATGGTGGACGCTCGTCGCTGTCTGCCTGGGCACGTTCATGCTGCTGCTCGACGTCACGATCGTGAACGTCGCCCTGCCCGATATCCAGTCTTCGCTGCACTCGAGCTTCTCCGGCCTGCAATGGGTGGTCGACGCGTATGCCCTCACTCTGGCGGCGCTGCTGCTGACGGCTGGAAGCCTGGCCGACCTGTACGGCCGCAGGCTGCTCTACATCGTCGGGCTCGCCGGCTTCACCATCGCCTCGTTGCTGTGCGGTGTCGCGGGAAGCACCCTGCTGCTGCAGCTTTCGCGAGGGCTGCAGGGCGTCGGCGGCGCCATCATGTTCTCGGTCTCGCTGGCCCTGCTCGCTGATGCCTTCCGCGGCAAGGATCGCGGCGTCGCCTTCGGGATCTGGGGCGCGATCACCGGCCTGGCGGTCGCGATCGGGCCGCTGCTCGGCGGCGCGCTCACGTCGGGCCTGTCGTGGCGCTGGATCTTCTTCGTGAACCTGCCCGTCGGCATCGTCGCCGTGGTCATCACCGTGACCAAGGTGTCGGAGTCCAAGCCGCCGCGCGCCCGCCGGCCCGACTGGGTCGGCTTCCTGCTTTTCACCCTCGCCCTCGCCAGCCTCGTCTACGGCCTGATCGAGTCCAACCAGCGTTCGTTCACCGACACCCGGGTGCTCAGCTGCCTGATCGCCGCGGGCGTGCTGCTGTTTGCCTTCGTCCTGGTCGAGGCGCACGGCAAGCAGCCCATGTTCGACCTGAAGCTCTTCCGCCTGCCCACCTTCAGTGGCGGCGCGATCGCCGCGTTCTCGCTGAGCGCGTCGATCTTCTCGCTGCTGCTCTATCTCGTCCTTTACGTGCAGGACATTCTCGGCTTCAGTCCCTTCGCGACCGGCCTGCGACTGCTGGTGATTTCCGGAGGAATCCTGGCCACGTCGACGATTGCCGGGCGGCTGACCTCGCACGTGCCGGTGCGCTTCCTGATCGGGCCCGGCCTGCTGCTGGTCGGCATCGGACTGCTGCTCATGCGGGGGCTCAACGTGTCCTCGGAATGGACCCACCTGCTGCCCGGAATGATCGTGGCCGGCGCCGGGATCGGGATGGTGAACCCTCCGCTCGCGTCCACCGCTGTGGGAGTCGTGCAGCCGCAGCAGGCGGGGATGGCGTCGGGCATCAATTCGACCTTCCGGCAGGTGGGTATCGCGACCGGAATCGCCTTGCTGGGCAGCCTGTTTTCCAGCCAGGTGAAGGACTCGGTCATTCACCAGGTGACGGCAGTACCCGGGCTCGCCGGGCATGGCAGCCAGATCGCTTCGGCCATTCAGGGAGGGCAGGCGGGCCAAGCGATTTCACACCTTCCCGCGGCGCTTCGGGGGCCGGCGGAAATCATCACCAAGACCGCCTTCACCACCGCCCTCGACCGGATCCTGCTCGTCGGGGCTGTGCTCGCGCTGGCGGCCGCTGTCATCTGTTTCCTGACCATTCGCAGCAAGGATTTCGCCCAGGCGACATCCAGCCACTAGGCGTAGCGTTTACGTGGACGGGGCCCTGCGCCTTAAGGAGTCACTCGGATGACTGTCCTTCTCACCATCGTCATCATCCTGGTCGCCATCGGCCTGATCTCGACCAGCCTGAGCCTGCGGCAAGTCCAGCAATATCAGCGGGGCGTCGTGCTGCGCCTGGGCAGATTGCTTCCTGCTGTACGCGAGCCCGGGCTCGCGCTGATGATTCCGATCCTTGACCGGATGACGAAGGTCTCGATCCAGACGGTGGTGCTCAACGTGCCGTCGCAGGGCGCCATCACGCGTGACAACGTGACCGTCGGCGTCGACGCGGTCGTCTACTTCCGAGTGGTCGATCCGGTGAAGGCGGTCATCAATGTCGAGAACTACCTCGTGGCGACATCGCAGGTTTCGCAGACGTCACTGCGCTCGGTGATCGGGCGGGCCGACCTCGACACGCTGCTGTCCGACCGTGACCACATCAACGGCGAACTGAAGGGCGTCATCGACGCTCCCACCGAGGAGTGGGGCATCCGCATCGACCGGGTCGAGGTGAAGGACATCTCGCTGCCCGAGAGCATGCGCCGGTCGATGTCGCGTCAGGCGGAAGCCGAGCGCGAGCGCCGTGCCCGCGTCATCGGAGCCGACGGCGAGTTCCAGGCGTCGACCAAGCTGGCTCAGGCCGCCGCGGCGATGGATGCGACTCCGGGTGCTCTGCAACTGCGCTTGCTGCAGACCGTCGTTGAGGTCGCCGCGGAGAAGAACAGCACCCTCGTGATGCCGTTTCCGGTGGAACTGCTGCGGTTCTTCGAGGCTGCCGCCGGGGCGGCGGCGCGTCCCCCAGCGACGACGGAGAGCACCCAGGCCAACGGCCATGCCCCCGCGCCTACCACAGTCCTCCCGGAAGGTCGCGGATAAGCGCGGTCAGCTCGGCGGTGGTACGTGCTTCACAGGCTTTCGCGACCCGATCTTCGAACTCGTCTGCGGTCAGCCGGCCCTGAGCGAACGAGCTACTCAGCCGCTCGATCACGGCCTCGCGATCAGCATCCGAGGCCCGGATGTGCTCAGGCATGCAACAAACGTTAGTCCGTATCGGCTGGTGTCCACCGGCAGCGGTCAGGCGCGCAGGGTCGCGAGGTTGTCGGCAGCCGGATGCTGCTGCCCCGCGGGACCATTCATGAATACCCGCAACATGTTCGTGGTGACGGCGTAGGTGACCCGGTGACAGTCGAGTCCTGACGCGCCCGCCATCGCGTTGATCCACCAATTCGTTCCGGTAGACAGCACGCCGGCGCCGCTCGGGGTCGTGTAGTACGCCATGTCGGAGTAGCTGGAGCGGCCGTTGCACACCAGGGGCGAGCGGGCGAGCACTTCGATCGGACGCGGGGTCGGAACCGACAGGTTCACCCTGTCGTACTCACCGCCGACCAGGCCCGGCAATCGCGTTCCGAGGGCAACGCCGGACTCGGCGAACAGCCAGTGACCGGGATTGCTGATGACCATGTCGGCCTTCACCGGATTGGACTCGTAGAACACCCCGGTGAGGACGCTTTCGGGCCGCGGATCGGGGTCATAGCGCCACTGGCCGGTGACTTCGGAATTGTCACGGCCGAACAGCGGATCTTCCTGCGGCTCCTTGTAACAGGTCTGCAGCCGGTTCGCGCCGACCTCGCTGGAGTCGAGCCGGATGTGGCGGTAGATCGCATTGGCACCGAGGAAGGCGAGGTTGGTTCCCTTGTCGCGGGCGGCCTGCAGGCGCGCGCGCATCACGGTGGAGTAGTACTCGTCGTGGCCCGGGCTGAGCACGGCAAGCGCCCCGTCGAGCGCGTGCGGATCGTTGTGCAGATCAGTGTCGCTCAGGTATTCGGCGGGTAGTCCGAGCCGCTCGACCAGCGTCAGCAAGGGCAGCAGGTTCGCCTGGAATTCGCTGTCACCCTGGCCGCCCTCGTTGCCGCCGTACGGACGGTCGAAGGTGACAGCCTTGGCCCGGGTCGCGTAAGCACCGTTGGGTCCCAGGTAGAGGCTGTGGCCGCCGTAGACGTTGTACGCCTGCCAGGTCGTGTCGCCGTTGATCAGCACGATCTTGCCGCGGGCATCGCCGGACCGGACCGTCAGCGGGATGTAACGCTGCCCGCCGGTATCGGCATCGAGACGGAAGCTGTAGAACCCCGGGACCCATCCGGTGGTGTCGATCGTCAGCGCCACGGGCCAGTCGGTCACGACGGTATTCGTCGGTGCGAGGATCCGGGGCGCTTCGCCGACTTGGCCTTTCAGGGTGCCCGAGCGCCACACCCGGCGGCCTTGCGTGCCCGCATACCAGCCGGTGCGAAAAGCGGTCACGCGATAGGTCGCCGCCGTCGTCGAGATGTGCAGCCCGACGGTCTCACCAGGCTTCACGCTGGCGCGGTCGGCCCAGCCTTCGATCTCGTGCAAGCCACCGACCCGGTCGATCCGCCAGCGGGGATCGCCGCGCTTGGAGTTCTCCTCGGCGGTGAGCGTCAGCGCCCGCCGCTTCACGACCGGAGCCTTCGAAGGCTCCGGCGCGCTGCTCGCGACCGGCTTCGTGGCTTTAGCCGCGGACGTTCCGCAGGCCGCCAGGGCGCCGATCGTCGCAGCGCCGGCGCCCAGGAGCGCCTGACGCCGATCGATGCGGCCCATCGCACCTCCGGCTCGGGAGCGAAACAGAGCCATCACAGCACGAGTCCGCCCCGCCGGCGGGAATCCGCGCTCGAAGGCCGGTCGCGTCGCACGAGTTCGCGCTCCCCACATGAGCGTCACATTCGCGACAGCTGCCACTCCTGCGTCTCTCATCAGCGCAGCGTGCAGGCATGCGCAACGAAACCGCAGGTGGCGGGGCAGAAGCAGAGGTGTCCGCTATCGACCGTTTCGTCACGGAGCACCCGCGGCTGGAGACGCCGTACCTCGTGATGGACCTCGACGTCGTCGCCGAGCGCTACCGGCGATTGCGCTCCGCTCTCCCGGTTGCCCGCGTCCTGTACGCCGTCAAGGCGAACCCGTCGGCGCTCGTCCTGCGGCGGCTGAACGCGGCCGGCTCGTCCTTCGACGTGGCCAGCCCGGGCGAGATCGAGCTGTGCCGCAAGTGCGGCATCGCGCCGTCACGAATGTCCTACGGCAACACCATCAAGAAGGAACGCGACATCGCGTTTGCCTACGCCGCCGGGGTCCGGACGTTCACCGTCGACGCCGCACTGGAACTCGACAAGGTCATCCGCAACGCACCGGGCAGCACGGTCTACGTGCGACTCGTGACCGACGGAGCGGGCGCTGACTGGCCGCTGTCGCGCAAGTTCGGCTGCGACCCCGAGCAAGCTCTCCATCTGCTGCGCCGCGCCTCGCAGGCCGGACTTGGCGTCGGGATCTCCTTCCACGTCGGATCGCAGCAGCGCGATCCAGACGCCTGGGATGCCCCACTGGCGGAGGTGGCGCAGCTCTACCAGGCCCTTCGAGGCGAGGGCATCGAGCCTGCGGGAGTCAACCTCGGCGGCGGCCTGCCGAGCACGTATCGCGAGGCGGTACCGGACGTCAGCGTCTACGGCGCCGCGATCACGGCGGCGCTACGCGAGCGGCTGGGCGGCGCCGGTGCGGGCGACATCTTCGTCGAGCCCGGCCGCTACCTCGTGGGTGACGCGGGCGTGATCGAGACCGAAGTAGTGCTGATCTCCGAACGGCCGGTGGGACCGGCCCGGCAGCGCTGGGTCTACCTCGACATCGGGATGTTCAACGGTCTTGCCGAGACGCTCGACGAGGCCATCCGCTACCGCATCCAGGTGCCGTCGCGCCGCGGCCGGCCCTCCCCCGCTGTGCTCGCCGGCCCCACGTGCGACAGCGCTGATGTGCTGTATGAGAAGTCGGCGTACGAACTGCCCGAGGATCTGCGTATCGGGGACCGGGTCCGCATCCTTTCGGCCGGTGCCTACACCTCGTCCTATTCCTCGGTGTGCTTCAACGGCTTCGAGCCGCTGACGACTTACCACGTCGCCGGCCGGTCCGATCACAACCATCGACGCGAGTTGGTCCTTGCCATGCCGTCGGGCGGGTGGGGATGAGCCGCCGGGGTGGACCCATCGCGGGCCTGGTCCTCGCGAGCGCACTCTGGGGCGGCGCCGTCGCCGGGACGAAGTACGCGCTCGAGGCCTTCGACCCGTACGTCCTGCTCGCCGTCGCGCTGGTGAGCGCGACCGCGGCGCTGTGGGCTGTGGCGCTGTCGCGGGGGATGCGCCCGCCACGGTCGTGGAGGCTCGCGGTGCTGCTCGGATTGCTGGAGCCGGGTGGTGCGTACCTCGCCGAAACGGTGGGGCTCTCCAAGACGAGCGCTGCGGCTGGGGCCATCGCGTGCGGGTTGGAGTCGGCGTTCGTCGTGGTGCTGGCCGCCCTCGTGCTGAAGGAGCGCATCACGCGTACGACCGCGGTCGCGGTGCTGCTCGCGTTTGCCGGACTCGTGGTGCTGCAGGGCGCCAATCCCCTTGGCGGCTCGGGACTCGGGGATCTCTACGTGGCGGCCGGGGTGCTCAGCGCGAGTGCGTACACGGTCGTGGTGAAGAAATACTCGGCCGAGACCGACCCGCTGGCGCTGACCGTCTACCAGTTCAGCGCGGCGACGGTGCTGGCGCTGGCCGTCGCCGGTGGGCGCCTGCTGTCGGGCGCGAGCCACCTTCCGGCAGCCGTCCCGCCGCGGTTCTGGGTCGCCGGTGCGCTGATCGGGATCCTCGGCTACGCCCTACCTTTCGTCGTGTTCAACTCCGTCATCGGGCGCATCGGCGCGGGCGCCGCGAGCGTCGTGCTGAACCTGATCCCGGCGTTCGGCGTGCTCTTCGCCTTGGTCCTGCTGGGCGAGACGCTGAACCTGGCCACCGCGCTGGGCGCGCTCCTCGTCGCCGGGTCGGTCGTGACGTTCATCGTCGTCGAGCTCGCCGGGACGATCGTCATTTCCGAACCGGTGTCGTTACGTTTGCCTGAGCCCAGGCGTCAGGACTATGAGGCGGGCAAGGTCGACGTCTCCTAGCTCGAGGGACTGACGAAAGGACGCCGCCATGCTCGGGCGCAACAGCTACACGCGGGACGAGCTCGCCGCTAGGTCGCAGCGAGCCATTCCAGGAGCGACTGCCTGGCGGCCGGCGGCCCGAGTTTGTAGCCTGCGACGCCCTCGGGAAGCTCGCGTATCGCCTGGGCCAGCAGGCCCGCAGCTTCCGGATCGGTGAGCAGGATCTCCAACGGCGCCAGCAAGGTGCGAATCGTGAAGACGACCGCGCCGGAGCTCGGGAGCCGGCGCAACGTCTGCCGCTCGATGCGCAGCCAACGCTCGTCGCCGATCCCACGCCAGCCCGGCCTGAAGAGCTCGCCGTCGCCGACCACGCCCCAGTTGGATCGCTCCATGAGGCGCTCGCTCGGCAGCCGGTCCATGAGCCGCTCGACGGGACGCCCGAGCTGAGGCGCGTAATCCGGCACGGGAGCGTGGACGGAGGTCACAGCACGGCCCAGCTTGTCGGCGAGCGTCCATCGATTGGGGAAGGCGACGCAGCCCGCGACGAGCGTCAGAAGACCGGTGTCGGGATCGGGCAGGTGCACGCAGAAGTCCTCGGGCACCAGCCGCCCGGCTTCCTCGAGCGGGTGACATCCGGCTGGAACGAAGACGGGTGGCTGGTCGCGCGCAGCGTCGCGGACCAGCTCCAGCAGTTCCAGGCAGGCCTCCTGCGAGCCGGGCAGCGCGGCGAGCACCGCGCCCCGGTGACTGTCGAGGACCCGGCCCTTCTCCTGGAGCTGGCCCGCCACGTCGTCGCCGGTGAGCTCGAGCCAATCCTCGGGATCGATCGGACGCAGGCCGACCTTGTGCCGCGCCCCGCCGCCGGCGAAGGGCAGCGGCCGGCGTAGCAAACGTTCGGCTCCAGCCACGGTCGCGTGCACCACCCCAGTCTCTCCGAGGTAGGGGCGGGAGGGACACTGGCCGCATGACAGAGCTCAAGGCTGACGCGTGGATGGCGACGGCGCTCGGTGACCCGACAAAGGTGCTGGAGCGCCAGACGGTTTCGGTGCGGGAGCCGGGGCCGGGCGAGGTCCGCGTCGCGGTGTCCGCCTTCTGTGTCAACCTCAACGACACCGACATCGTGCGCGGACGCTGGACGGTCGTCCCGCTGCAGCCGCCGTTCATCCCGGGGATGGAGTCCATGGGCGTCGTGGAGAGCGCCGGACCCGGAGCGGAGTACCTCGTCGGCCGGCGCATCGTCGGCATCCCGGTGGGCGCGCAGGGCGGGTTCGCGGAGTACTCGGTGGTTGATGCGACGAGCGCGATGCTGATCCCTGATTGGCTCAGTGATGGCGAGGGCGCCGCGCTGCACTATCCCTTTCACCTCAGCTGGTTCAGCCTCGTCGAGCGGGCCCGGCTGCAGCCCGGCGAAACGCTGCTGGTGCATGCGGGAGCCGGCGGAGTGGGGTCGGCCGCCATCCAGCTCGGCAAGGCACTGGGAGCGAGCGTCATCGCCACCGCCGGTGGCCCCGAGAAGCTCGCGTTCTGCCGCGAACTCGGCGCCGACGCGGCGATCGACTACCGCGAAAGTGGCTTTGCCGACGCGGTGCTGGACGCGACGTTCGGCGCCGGGGTCGATGTCGCGCTCGACAGCGTGGGTGGGTCGGTGACGACGGAAACGTTTCGCTGCATGGGCCTGCACGGCCGCCAGCTCATCGTCGGATACGCCGAGGACATCAGCAACGACGGCGCGCCGATCCTGATGCAGCCCGCCATCTACGGAAACTTCTCGCTGCTCGGGGTCTGCCTCGCGTATACCCCTGACCCGCTCGCCCTGCGCCTGACGGCCGGGTTGAACTGGCCCTCACGCAGCGACGGTCTGCAGGCCCACCGCAGCATTCTCGAGCTGATGCGGGCCGGGAAGATCCACACGGTCGTCACGTCGGAGATCTCGTTCGACGAGCTGCCCGAGGCGATGGAGCGTCAGGAACGCCGCGAGACCATGGGCCGCACGGTCGTACGGCTGGGCTGAGTCTCAGGCCCGGCCGATGGAGCGCAGCCAGCCGACTGTCTCATCCATCGCGTCGCGCAGCGGGACCGGCTCGTAGCCGAGCCGCTCGCGCGTGTAGGAATTGTCGAACCAGGGCACCGGAAACCGCCGCTGCGCCAGCTCGACGAGCGTGGCGCCGTAGCGCTCGACGGCCTCCGGATCGGCCGGGTCGATGGTGACCTCGGCGACGCGATGCGCGACCTCGGCGGACTCGCACGCGACGTTCAGGAAAGCGGCCGTCGTCATCGCGTCCTCATGCCCGAAAGCGAGATACGCCTCCCCCGCCAGCCCCTTGTCGACGGACGCCACCACGACACTCGCCACGTCGAGCGCGCGCACCCACGGCACCGGATAGCTGACGTAATCCGCGACCCGGCCGCGGATGCCGGCCGAGACGAGCCGGTTGAAACTCGTCGAGCCCATCGCCCGCTGTGGGCACGGCGAGGGGCCAAAAGCGCCGCCAGGTATGACGAAAAGCAGGTCCTGCCCCTTCCCAGCACGCTGCATTCCATCGCGAAAAGCGGCGGCTTTCGAGACGCTGTACGGATCGTCCGGGACGTTGTCGACGACCTCGGGATGTTCCGTCAACGGCCTGTCGTGCCGGAGGAATGTCGTCGTCGCGATCTCCACGACGCGTGACCCATCGACGGCGGCAACGTCGTAGCAGTGCAGGGAGCCGACGTAGTTGGTGGCCTTGGAGGCTTCCATGTCCTGCGCCGGACCGCCGAGCAGCGCCGCGGAATTGATGATCGCCGCGGTGCCTTCGGCGGCCCGGGCGACGTCGTCGTAGGAAGTGATGTCGCCCTCGATGAGCTCGACACCGAGGGCGGCGAGCGGCTCCGTTTCGCTGCCCGGCCGCACGAGCGCCCGCACCCGACGCCCTTGCGCCGTAAGGATTTTGCAGACGTTGGACCCGATCAGACCGGTGCCCCCGGTGATCATGACGGCGTCCATGCTCATCCAGGTCAGCCGTTCCAGGCGGCGATGACGTCGTCCACCGTGGTGCGCCGGGCGATGAGCGCAAGAGTGTTCAGCACGACGGCGTCGGCGTAGTCGGCGGGCACTCCGGCGATGGCGTCGATCGGCAGCGCAATCTGGTAGCCGAGATCGGCTGCCGTGAGACACGTGCCGAGCAACGCTTCGTTGACCGAGACCCCGACCGGGATGATCGTGCGCGTCCCGAGGTTGCGCAGGATCGGGTCGAGTTCGGTGCCGGTGAACGGCGTGAGGCCATGGATCCGGTTGCAGACGATGTCCTGCGCCTGCGGTCCGAGCTCGGGGATCAGCTCGGCGTACTCCGATCCTTCCAGCACCTGGTTGGGGTTTTTCACCGACATCGCCATCATCGCGTTGTTGATGGTGAGCGCGGCGCGGTCGGCCCGCAGCGAGATCGTCGCGTGCACGACGCGCACACCGGCGGCGCGAGCGGCGATGACCAGCCGCTGCGCCGCCGGGATGATGCCTTTCGCCTCGACCGCCTGCTTCAGGGTGTTGTCCTCCACCCGGTCACCGATCACGCCGCGCTGCATCTCGACGGTGACGACGGCCGCGGTCGCCGGAACGACCATGTCTTCCAGTGAAGGCACGGTTATTCGAGCCCGTACCGCGGCATGGAGCCGCTGAAGGAGTGCTCGTAGAGGCCGAAGCCGCTGTGCCCCTCGTACTCGAACTTGGCGGCATGGTCGACCACGGCGTACGCGCCGAGCTGGCGGATCTCGGGGACCTTGTAGACGATCCCCTGCGTGACCGGATCCGCACCCTGGTACATGCCGTGACGCCAGTCGGGCTCGAGGCCGTAACCGGTGCCGACGGCGAGGAAGTTGGCCAGCAGCGGTGTCGCGCGGATCTCGATACCAGCGTCGGGGAAGGTGATCGTCGATCCGGTCAGCAGCCGGATCCCGGGCTCGAAGTGGTGGTCGTGCTCGGTGCGTCCGAGCTGCTCGATCCGGCCGTCGAGCCAGACCCGCTCAGCCTGCTCGAGGGTGCGTACGCCATCGGCACGCTCGGAGCAGATGTAGTAGATCGAGTGGTCCTCGAAGCGCATCGGGAAGTAGCTCCACATGCCGCCGCCCATGACATTCGCACCCTGCCGGATGCCGTCGGGCTCCTTCTCCCCCACTGGCCGCACGCCCCACGAACGGTCGCGCGATCCCCACGTCGTCGCCGGGTCGACCTTGAGGTCGCGGCCGGCGACATTCAGCGTGCCGCTCCAGGAGCCCATCTGCGCGAGGCGCTGGGTGTCGAACATGACCCGCGCGCCGTGGCGGATGAACTGGTTGGGCTCGGCGACGGCCGGACCGACGCCCTCCCACGTGAGGTCCATCGCGACGGTGTGCTCGGTCGGCTCGGCGACGAAGCGCAGCTTCTTCAGCGGCTCGATGACCTCGATACGGAACGGGCCGACGGAGATGTCAGCGCGGTCGGTCAGTGGCCGTGAAGCGCGCACCACATGCTGCTCGTCGCCGACGCGGACCGTCACGAAGGCGTCGGTGACCCCGAGGTTCGGATACTGGCCCAGGCCCATGATCGCGATGTACTCGCCACTGGTGTCGAAGCAGTTGAAGTAGTAGCGGTCATAGAAGTTGCGATCGCTGGTGGCGACGTTGGCGATCCAGTTCGAGGACTGGTGGACGGGGAAGTCGTCCCATGAGGTCACGGTCATGGCCGAACCCTACGAGGGTGGATTTC
>DATAZK010000229.1:0-17556 GCA_036272075.1 Frankiaceae bacterium | reverse complement strand
GAGCGCCGAGACGCCCGAGGAGATGATGCGGGCCAGCGGCGTGATGCCGAGCTCGCGGGCGCGGGTGTCGCTCATGATGATCGTGGCGGCGGCTCCGTCGTTGAGCGGGCACGCGTTGCCGGCGGTCACCTTGCCGTCGGGGCGAAAGACCGGCTTGAGGTCGGCGAGCTTCTCGGCCGTGGTGGTCGGGCGGGGGCAGTCGTCGCGGTCGATGACGGTGCCGTCGGGGAGCGTGACGGGAGTGATCTCGCGGGCCCAGAAGCCGTTCTCCTGCGAGGCGCCGGCGAGCTGCTGCGAGCGGGCGGCGAAGGCGTCCATGTCCTCACGGGAGACGTCTTCGAGCTCGGCGACGTTTTCCGCCGTCTGCCCCATAGCGACGTAGATGTCGGGCAGCCCCGCGATGGGCGACCAGGTGCCGCCGTCGCCGAGCAAGCGGCTTTCCGTGCGTGCTTCGGCGCCGCCGAAGAGCGGGTTGTGCGAGCCGGGTGCGCCATCCGCGCGCCCGATCCCGAAGCGGCTGACGCACTCGACGCCCGCGGCGATGAACGCGTCGCCCTCGCCGGCCTTGATGGCGTGCGCGGCGATCCGGATGGCCGCCAGCGATGAAGAGCAGTACCGGTTGATCGTCAGGCCCGGCACGGTCGGCAGGTCGGCGAGCAAACCGACGACGCGGGCGAGGTTGTAACCCTGCTCGCCGGCCGGCTGCGCGCAGCCAAGGATGAGGTCGTCGAACGCGGTGGCATCCAGCTCGGGGACCTGCGCGCAGGCGGCTCGCACGATCGCCGCGGCGAGGTCGTCGGGCCGCAGCTCCGTCATCGTTCCCTTCTGCGCGCGGCCGATCGGGCTACGCGTGGCGGCGACAATGACGGCTTCACTCATGATCTGTCCTCTGCTGAGCATCCGATGAGACCTACTAACCAAGCACTTGCTTGGTTGCCAGCGTAGGAGCGGACAGCGCGCGAGTCAAAGCAGCGACCCGGTAGCGTCAGGCACATGGATCTGCGCGAGAGCGCGAAGGAGCGCTCCTTCCGCGCCGAGGTGCGCGAATGGCTCGAGGCCAACCTCACCGGCACCTTCGCTGATGCGCGCGGGCTCGGGGGGCCGGGCCGCGAGCACGAGGCGTTCGAGGTACGGGCCGAGTGGGATCGTCATGTCGCCGCCGCGGGCTGGACCTGCCTCGGCTGGCCGGTCGAGCACGGCGGGCGCGGCCTCGACCTTCGCCATCAGGTGATCTTTCACGAGGAGTACGCGCGCTCTGACGCGCCGGTGCGGGTCGGGCTGATCGGCGAGGGCATGGTCGGGCCGACCCTGATGGCCTTCGGCACCGATGAGCAGCGCGCCCGGTTGCTTCCCCCGATCCAACGCGGGGAGGAGCTGTGGTGCCAGCTCTACTCCGAGCCCAACGCCGGTTCCGACCTCGCTAACGTCGCCACCCGGGCGGTACGCGACGGCGACGATTACGTCATCAGCGGGCAGAAGGTCTGGACCTCGCTGGCGCACTGGGCCGACTGGGGCTTCGCGATCGTGCGCACCGAACCGGGCTCCAAGCGTCACAAGGGACTGTCGTATCTCCTCGTCCCGATGCGCGAGCCGGGCATCGAGCTTCGCCCGATCATCCAGGCGACCGGAACGTCGGAGTTCAACGAGGTCTTCTTCGACGGCGCCCGCTCGTCGGTCACCAATCTGGTCGGCTCCGAGGGTGACGGCTGGAAGATCGGCATGGCGACGCTCGGCTTCGAGCGGGGGTCGATGACCCTGGGTCAGCAGGTCGGTTTCCGCCGCGAGCTCGAACGGATCATCGAGCTCGCTCAGCGCACCGGAGCGGCCGAGAACCCCGATATCCGGCAACGGCTTTCCAACGCCTGGATCGGCGTCGAGATCATGCGGCTCAACGCGCTGCGCACCCTGTCCACGTCAGGCCGTGACTACGAGCGAACGGCGTCCATCGGCAAGCTCTACTGGTCCACCTGGCACCAGGAGCTCGGCGAGCTCGCCATGGACGTGCTCGGGATGAGCGCGACGGTTGCCTTGGAGCCGCCGTACGAGCTGCGTCCCGAGCAGTCCCTCTTCCTGTTCAGCCGGTCCGACACCATCTACGCCGGCTCGAGCGAGATCCAGCGCAACATCATCGCCGAGCGCTCGCTCGGCCTGCCCAAGGAGCCCACCGGTGCCTAGCCCAGCCCCCGCGTACCCGGCGGCGCACAACCTGCTCGAAGGCCGGATCGTCCTCGTGACGGCAGCGGCCGGCACCGGCATCGGCTTCGCCACGGCCAAGCGCGCCGCCGAGGAAGGCGCTACCGTCGTCGTCTCCGACTTCCACGAGCGCCGGCTCGGCGAGGCCGCCGAGCAGCTCACCGAGATCATGGGCGAGAAGCCGTTGGCAGTTGTGTGCGACGTCCGCAGCGAGGAGCAGATCCAGGCGCTGTTCGACGCTGTGTACTCCCGGCACGGGCGTCTCGATGTCCTCGTCAACAACGCGGGTCTGGGCGGCGAGGTCCCGCTCGTCGACATGACCGACGAGCAGTGGACGAACGTCCTCGACATCACCCTCAACGGCACCATGCGCGCCACCCGGGCGGCCCTGCGCCGCATGATGCCGGCGGGCAGCGGGGTCATCGTCAACAACGCCTCCGTCGTCGGCTGGCGCGCGCAAGCCGGGCAGGCCCACTACGCCGCGGCGAAGGCCGGGGTCATGGCGCTGACCCGGTGCGTCGCGATCGAAGCGGCCGCGTCCGGGATCCGGGTCAACGCCGTCGCGCCGAGCATCGCGATGCACCCGTTCCTGGCCAAGGTGAGCAGCGAGGAGTTCCTCGCCGAGCTCGCCGAGAAGGAGGCGTTCGGACGTGCGGCCGAGGTGTGGGAGATTGCCAACGTCATCGTCTTCCTGGCGAGCGACTACTCGTCCTACATGACGGGCGAGATCGTCGCGGTCAGCAGCCAGCATCCGTAGGGAGCCCGTTATGTCAGCGCTCGACACCGTCAACGCGTTCATGAAGGCCGCCGCTGACCGCGATTACGACACCGCCGTCAGCTACCTCACCGACGACATCGAGTACCAGAACATGCCCATTGCCGCTGTCGTCGGCAAGGAGGCGGTACGCGGGACGCTCGACATGCTGCTCGCCAACGCCGAGGGTTCGGAATGGGTCGTGCACCGCGAGGTCGAGTCCGGCAACATCGTCATGAACGAGCGCACCGACCGCTTCCTGATCGGCGGCACGTGGATGGAGCTCCCGGTCGCCGGCGTCTTCGAGCTGCGCGACGGCAAGATCTTCCTCTGGCGCGACTACTTCGACCTCGAGACGATCATGAAGCAGATGGCGCCGCCGGCCTGACGCCGCGTTTCAGCTCGCCCTTGCGGTCACGACCAACGCCGCCAGCTCACCCGTCACCGGACCGGGGCCGAGCCGCTGAGTCATTTCCTCGGCCAGCGCCTCGGTGAGTTCGTCGAGCGGGCCGCATTCCTGCAACGCGAAGCGCAGGGGCGTGCCAAGGCAAAAGCCCTCGGTGAGCGTGCGCGCCGAGGGAGAGCTGCCGCGAAGGACGACGCGGTCGATGCTTTCCGGCTCGAGACCGCCGGCGCGCAGGTCGTCGGCGATCTGAACCGGATCGGCATATCCGTGGGGAACCCGGACGATGAAGGTCGGCGGATCGGCCAGGACGGCGTTCAGGCTGTCGACCATTGCCGCAGGGAACGGCGACCCTTCGACGACATCCCACACGGAGAACACCATCAGACCGCCGGGCTCCAACACCCTCGCGCTCTCCGCGAAGGCCGCCGGCTTGTCGGGAAAGAACATGACCCCGAACTGCGAGACGACCGCGTCGAACGAACCGTCAGCAAACTGAAGGAGTTGGGCGTCGGCTTGTGCCCATGACGGGCCGGCCAGGCGCTCCGAGGTCCACGCCACCATCGCGGGGTTGAGGTCGGTGGCGGTGATGGCGCAGGCGGGGAGTGCCTTGACCAATTGAGCCGTCGCGATGCCCGTACCGGCGGCGAGTTCGAGGAGCCGTCGCGGCGCGTGCGGCTCCATCAGCCCGGCGAGGTGAGCGGCGAAGGGGGCGAACAGCGCCGGCCCCAACGCCCGGTCATAGACCTCGGGCATGGATTCAACCCAGCTCGCGTCGGTGCTCACGCGTACATCATCTACACATTGAGCGAAACGTGCCCGCCTTCAGGCCGGGGTCCACGGGGTCGTCGAACTCGCCAGCCATCCGAGGGTCTGACGGCGGGAGAGCGGCCCGCGTGGCTGCCAGGGCGCCGGCAATTTGCCCGTGGCGACGAGGGAGGCGTGCTCGGCTCTCGCGACGGTGACCGGATCGTCGGCGAGCGCGCACCGAGTGGCGTGCGCGTCGATGCCGAACAGGTTGGCGGCGTTGAGGCCGAGCACCTTCGCTTTGCGCGCGGCGGTGAGCGCCGGGTAGCCGAAGCGCTCCTGGTATTCAGCGCTGATCTGGAACGCCCGGAACGCCATGATCTGCGGCTGCGGGGAGCCGTACCAAATCGCGTCGGTGCCCCAGAGCACGCGGTCCTCGCCGACGCGACTGAGGAGCTTTCCCATCACGTGGGCGGCCTGGTCCGGGTCGGTCAGGACCGTGCGCCAGGTGGTCCCGAGATCGACCCAGACATTGCTGTTGGGCTTGACCCCGTGGTCGTCGAGAGCCTTCAGCAGCGAGTTGATGCCGATGGCCGCATTCGCCGGGTCGTAGGGGCCCTCCCGGTAGCTCGGATCCCACGCCGCATGGAAGATCACGAACTGCATGTCGGGGAAGATCTTCGCCGCGGCGACCATGTCGCGCGGACCGTTGTGCGTCGCGTCAAAACGCATGAGTGGCAGGCCTTTGTGGCTGCAGAAGACCTTGACGCCGAGCTGCTGCGCGCGTTGCAGCACGGGTAGCCCGATGCGCGGATCGTCGACGTCGAAGCCCTGACCGTTCGGCCCCCAGGCGGTGTAGACCTTGAACGCGGCCACGTGCCCGGTCGCGACCTTGGCGGTCATGTCATCGAGCTGGCTTGCCAGCCGGCCGAAGTTCGGGGCGATCACGTCGTGCAGCACGACGCGCGACGCGCCTCCGTGCGCCAGCTGGGCGACCATCTCCTGCGTTCCGACGGCGTCAGCGAACGGGATCGGGGCGTTCGACGCACCGGAGTTCGGCACGTCGGTCAGCAGTGCCACGGTCGTGTCGCTGGCCATGAACATGTCGTGGACATAGGCGGCACGATTGACCGACGCCAGCGGATCGGTCGCGGAATGCTCGGGCGGCAGCATGCCGAGAATGAGCTGCACGGTCTCCGGGGCGTTGCGCTGCCAGGGGCGATCCGGCATCACATGGTGGGTGTGGACGTCGAAGATGAACTCGGTCCCGCTGAGGGCACGCTCGCAGGCGTCGATGTCGCTCGGGGACGGCGTCACAAAGGAGCCGCCGGGTGACGACGAGGGCGCCACAGACGGGGCTGCAAGGGACGGGCCGGCAGCCTTCGCCCGCCTGGCCGCCTTGGAACATGCCGCGACGTTCAGAGCGGTCAGCATGGCGGCGACCCCACCGGCCGACTGCAGGAAACGCCGCCGGTCCATCCCGAGCCTGGCAGCGATGGTTTCAGCCTGATTCAGCGTCTCGCGCGCAATCCAGGCGTCAGTCGCGGTGGCCGGTGCCGGGATGAATTCCCCGTTCGAGACCGGCCCGGGCAGCAGCGGCAGCGGCGCCGGATCGTCCGGTTCCTCCATGGCGGGCAGCGTAGCGGCGTCCCCCGAATTTCGCAGCCACGGCCCATCAGTCGTGCGATGTAGGCCGAATTCAATCCTGCGGCCGACGCGCGTAGCGGGTGGCGATTCCTACGGTTGTCCTACGCCGTGATCTGTCCACGGCGGAAGGGGAGGCACGTCGATGATCGAGGCATTCGGGCTGAGCAAGCGCTACGGCGCGAAGCTGGCCGTCGATGACCTGAGCTTTACCGTCCGGCCGGGTACGGTCACCGGCTTTCTCGGCCCCAACGGGTCCGGCAAGTCCACGACCATGCGCCTGCTGCTAGGGCTGGACCGCCCGACCGCCGGACACGCGACGGTCAACGGCCAGACCTACACCGACCTGAAAGCGCCGTTGTGTGAGGTCGGCGCGCTGCTGGAAGCGCGGGCGATCCATACCGGTCGCTCGGCGCGTAACCACTTGCTGGCGCTGGCCGCGACCAACGGGATTCCCAAGCGCCGGGTCGATGAGGTCATCGGCATCGTCGGGTTGGAATCGGTCGCGTCGAAGCGGGCGGGCGGTTTCTCGCTCGGCATGGGGCAGCGGCTCGGGATCGCGTCAGCGCTCCTGGGTGATCCGCACACGCTGATCCTGGACGAGCCGGTCAACGGGTTGGACCCAGAGGGCATCTTCTGGATCCGCACGCTGCTCAAGCGGCTGGCCGCCGAGGGGCGCACGGTCTTCATCTCCTCGCACCTGATGAGTGAGATGGCGCTGACCGCGTCGCATCTGATCGTCGTCGGTCAGGGCCGGCTCATCGCCGATTCCAGCGTCGATGAGCTGACCCGTACCACGGCCCGCGACAGCGTTCTGGTCCGTAGCGACGAGGCGCCTCGGCTGCGCGAGATGCTCGCCACCGCGGGTGCCGCCGTCACCACCACCGATGACGCGGCACTGCACGTCACCGGGCTCACCGCGGTTGTCGTCGGGCGCATCGCCGCCCAGGCCGGCATCGCGCTGGCCGAGCTCACCCCCCAACGCGCCTCGCTGGAAGAGGCGTTCATGGAAATCACCCGAGACTCTCTGGAGTTCGACGCGCCCGCGGAGGCAGCCCGATGAGCACCCTGACCGCCGACACCCTGCTTCCGCTGGAGCCCGCTCCAGGCGTCTCCGCGCCGCGGGTCGCACGTGCCGAGTGGATCAAGTTCCGCTCTTTGCGTTCGACGTGGTTCAGCCTCGGCGCAGCGATGATCCTCGCGAGCGGGCTGGGAATCCTGGTCGCGTATCTACGCGGCAACGACCTGGCCAAGCACGGTGGCTTCAGCAGCGACATCGATTTCGTCCGGCTGAGCCTGAGCGGAACGCTGCTGGCCCAGCTCGCCGTCGGCGTGCTCGGCGTCCTGATGATCACCGGCGAGTACAGCACCGGAATGATCCGCGCCTCGCTCGCAGCAGTGCCGCATCGGACTCCGGTGCTGCTGGCCAAGGTCGCGGTCCTGGCAGCGGCGGCGTTCGTCGTCGGCACGGTCTCCAGCTTCATCGCCTTCACCGGCGGGCAGGCCGCGCTGAATGCGCATCACTACGGGGTGTCGATCTCCTCACCGGGTGCGCTGCGTGCCGTCATCGGCGGCGGCCTCTTCCTCGCACTGGTGGCCTTGCTCGGGCTCGGCTGCGGGTTCGCTGTGCGAAGCACCGGGGGCGCGCTGGCCACGCTGTTCGGCCTGCTGCTGGTGCTGCCGCTGCTGGTGCAGGCCTTCCCGAGCAGCTGGCAGGATCACATCTCGAAGTACCTGCCGCTCAACGCCGGCACCGCCGCCATGGAGACGATCCGTCGCTCCGACTCGTTGAGTCCATGGGCTGGTATCGGAGTGCTCGCGCTCTACGTCGCCGTAGCCTTGAGTATCGGTCTGGTGCTGTTGCGTCGTCGCGACGCGTGAGCTAGCGGTCCCCAGGGGGAACTTCGATGTCGGCTCCGATGTGGACACTGTGGCCACGGTCAGCGGGCAATAGCCCCGGGTTCCTGCGACGGCACCCGGGGCTGACGGCGGGCGGGCTGGTCCTGGCGCTGCTGCTGACCAACCTCGGCCGGGTCCGGGAGTCGCAGGGCGGTCCCCATGACCGCGCTGCGGTCCTGATCGTCTCCCTGGCGGTCGTGCTGCCGCTGCTCTGGCGGCGCCGGTCCCCGTTGCTGACCTTCGGAATTTCCTGCGCGGCTGCCGCGGTGCAGTGGACCCTCACCGGCCCGCTCTTCGTCGACATCGCCCTGCTGATCGGCTTTTATACGGTCGCTGCGAACTCCTCGCGACGCCGGACGCTGCTGGCCGCCGCGGTCCTCGAATTCGGTGTCGTCATCGCCGTCGCGCAGTACGGGCGCGGTGCCTACGCGCTCACCGCCCTGCTGCTGACCGGGCTCGTCGTCGCCGCGGGGATGCTCGGCATCAACGTCCAGGTCCGCCGGGCCTACATCGCCGAGGTGGAGGCAAAAGCCACCCGCCTGGAATTCGAACGTGACCAGCAGGGGCGCCTCGCAGTGGCCGCCGAACGCAACCGCATCGCCCGCGAGATGCACGACATCGTGGCCCACAACCTCTCGGTGATGATCGCCCTGTCGGACGGGGCGTCGTTCACGATGCTCACCGATCCTGGGCAGGCCGCAGATGCCGTACGGGAGGCCTCCTCCGTCGGGCGCACCGCGCTCGGTGAGCTGCAGCGCGCCCTCGGGGTCCTGCGGGCCGGCGACTCGGGTGGCTCTGGAATCCTGGACGACGCCGCCTCCCGGGTGCCGGCACCGAAGATCGCCGACCTCGACCGGCTGCTGGTCCCGATCCGCCGCACGGGTCTGGACGTCGGGCTCACCGTCGAGGGACCGGTAGGTGCGCTCTCGTCCGGGCTGCAACTGGCCATCTACCGGCTGGTGCAGGAGTCGCTCACCAATACCGTCAAGCATGCGATCGATGCTGACCGTTCGAGCGTGACGATCCGTACCGGCGTCGGCGGAACCGACGTCGTCGTGACGGACAACGGGCGCGCCCACAGCGACCGCCCGCGCACGCCTGCCGTCGGGTCAGGCCAGGGGATCATCGGCATGCACGAACGCGCCGCTGGACACGGCGGCCGGGTCGAGACCGGCCGCACCTCCACCGGCTGGATGGTCCGGGCGAGCTTCCCGGTCGAAACGCGTACCGCGCCGCTGCAGTGGACGCCCGAAATGCCGGAACCGGTCGGCGCCCACCCGTGACCCGAGTCCTCCTGGTGGACGATCAATCCCTGCTGCGTATGGGGTTTCGGATGGTTCTCGGCGCCCACGAGGGCATGGATGTGGTCGGCGAAGCAGCCGACGGCGCCGAAGCCATCGCGGCCGTCGCGGAGCTGAAGCCCGACGTCGTGGTCATGGATGTGCGCATGCCGGTCATGGACGGCGTCGAGGCGACGGCGCAGATCACCGTCCAGCATCCCGACGTCCGCGTGCTGATCCTGACGACGTTCGATCTCGACGAGTACGCGTTCGCCGCCCTGCGCGCCGGGGCGAGCGGCTTCCTGCTGAAGAACGTGCCGCCGGAAGAGCTCGTCGCCGCCATCAGGACGGTCGCCAGCGGCGACGCCGTCGTCGCCCCGCGAGTCACCCGCCGGCTGCTGGAGACCTTCGCCGAGAAGCTGCCGATGCCAACCGGTGACGACCAGCCCGACACCCGGCTGGCCACCCTGACCGACCGCGAACGCGAGGTGCTCGGCAGCCTGGCACTGGGTCAGTCCAACCTCGAAATCGCTGCAGCGCTTCACCTTTCCGAAGCCACCGTGAAGACGCATGTGAGCCGGATCCTGTCCAAGCTCAGCCTGCGCGACCGGGTGCAGGCGGTCGTCTTCGCTTACGAGACGCGGCTGGTGCGCCCGGCCTAGCCATCAACGCCATCCGCGTACGGCTCGAAGCGCGCCAGGGCGCTCGCTCAGGTTTACACAAGCGGTCGACCCCACCGACTAGATCGGGCCCGCTCGCTTTCTTCGGACAGATCGAATACCCGGCTTCGACGCGAATAGGCCTTGCTAGGTTCTATCGAGGATTCTTTTCTCTCCAGAGGTTGGGGTGGCCGCCATGTTGCGCGAACTTGTGGGCCGCGGCTCCGAACAGGCACAACTCGCGGCCTCGCTGGAAGCGGCACGCGAGGGAGTCAGCGGCGTTCTGGTCCTCGAAGGCGACCCGGGAATTGGTAAGAGCGCGCTCTTGCAGTGGGCGATAGCGCAGGCGTCGGACTTTCACATTGTGGAGTCCAGGGGGATGCAGGCCGAAGTCGAACTGCCTTTCGGTGGGGTTGGGCAGCTGATTGCACCATTTCGCGATTTGTTCGCGAAATTGGACGGCAAGCAGGCGTCCGTTCTCGAAGCCGTTCTTGCCCTGACGGGTCGGGCGGGCGCGTCGCCGACGCCGACGAGCGTCCCCGACCAGTTCGCTGTGGGCGCGGCCGTCCTGGCTCTGCTGGCTTCCGCCGCTGAGGGAGGTCCGGTCCTGGCCGTCGTGGACGACGCGCAGTGGCTGGATCAGTCCAGCGTCGAGGGCCTCGCGTTCGTCGCGAGGCGCGTCCTTGCCGAGGGCATCTTGCTGTTGCTCTCGCGGCGGACGGCGGATGGCGGACAGGCGCTCGACGGCCTGCCCGCCATGCGGATCGAGGGGCTCGATGCTGGTGCCGGGGCGGAGTTGCTCGCCAGGTCGGGTGCGAAGTATGTCGGCGCCGGGCGGGCTGGAGAGCTGGTCGCCTCGTTGGCCGGAAACCCGTTGGCACTACTGGAACTGCCGCGTTTGCTGGACCCGCGAGAGTTGGCCGGATTGGTGCCCGTCCCGGCCCCTATGCCCGTCGGGGCCACCTTGCAGGAGGCCTACGCCGGTGCCTGCGGTCGGCTATCAGAGCGGGCGCAACGGGCCGTGCTCATCGTCTCGATGCTCGAGGATGCTGATCTGCGACTCGTGCAACGCAGCCTGAATCTGGCGAACCTTGCCATGCGTGACCTGGCCGAGGGCGAGGACATCGAGCTCATCGGTATCGGAAGTGAGCGGGTCTCCTTCAGGCACCCCCTTGCGCGCTCGGCGATCAGCCACTCGGCCCCTCCCAGCCGGCGCAGGGAAGCACATGCGGCCATCGGGGGAGCCCTGCGCGACGCCACCAGCCTGCAGCAGCGCGTGATGTGCGCATGGCACTTGGCGGCTGCCTCAGCGGGACCCGACGAGGAAACGGCAGCCGCGCTCGAACAGGTCGCCGACGAGGCCGGATTGCTGACCGGATATGCAGCCGCGGCGGCAGCCTACGAGCGGGCGGCGCACCTGTCGCTCGATGATGCGAATCGGTACCGTCGGCTCCTGCGCGCGGCGGAGGCTGCGTCGTACGCCGGACAGATCACCAGAGGATTGGCACTGCTTGACGCGGCCGAGGAGCGACCCGTCGAGGATGCGCCGACCAAAGTGGCGGCCGCAGGCGTCCGATGCCGGCTCGTTTTCGCTCGCGGAGACATGGAGGCGGCGCTCGCCATTGCGCGTAAGACGGCTGACCACACCGCGGCTACCCATCCCATTGAAACGGCCCAACTTCTTGTGGAGGGGGCGGCAGCCGCCTGCTTCATCGGCGACACTGATGTGGCCAAGGAGGTGGCCGGCCGGGCCGTCGAGCTGTCTCGCGCGGATCCCTTCGCCCTGGCGATGACCCAAGCGGCATTGGGCTGCATCCTGCTGATTCGTGGCGAGTCCGAGGAGGGGCTGCCGCTGGTCGCGCCCATCGCGAACCTGCCACCCGAGATGTTGGTGTCACAACCGGACAACATCCCTCATGTCGCGCGGATCGCCTTCTGCGTGTCGCTGGCAGAGGACTTCGCGACCGCCGACGCGCTATCCGGGGCGGTCTTGAAGGCGATCCGCGCCTCGGGGCTCTTCAACGTCCTTTCGTGGACGATTGGCGTTCGCGGGTTCAGCGACCTCCGGCGCGGCCGGTGGCCAGGCGCCCGGGCCGCCATGTATGAGGGTCTCGGCTTGGCGAGAGACATGGGAAGGCAACTTGAGGTCGCTCAATCCCTGTCGATCGTTGCCCTGGCCGAGGCCTATCGCGGGGAAGCTGACCTGTGCCGGCAACAATGTCAGGAGGGTTTGACGATCCTGGAGGGCGATGAAGCAGCCGCGGCAGCAATTGGCCTCCATTACGCCCTCGGCGTCCTGGAACTCGGACTTCACGACCTTCCCAGAGCCATCGCCGCGCTGGAGGCCTCACGCCGGATCTGCGAGCGCACCGGAATACTGGAGATGGGCAACTGGCAATGGCCGACCGAGCTGGCCGAGGCCTATACGCGAGCCGGTCGCTTCGATGACGCCGCGGAAGTCGTCGGAATGCTGGAGTGGCACGCTGGACGAACAAGGCGGCCGATCATCCAAGCCTTCGCCGCCCGCTGCCGGGGCTTCAACGCCGGCGACGACTATGCGGCGGACTTCGAAGACGCGCTTCACTGGCATAGCCAATCGGTACGACCCTTCGAACTCGCCAGAACGCAGCTCTGCTTCGGGGAACGCCTTCGACGCGACAAGAAGAAATCAGCTGCCCGCAAGCAGTTGGAGCCGGCCTGGGTCACGTTTCGGGAGCTTGGTGCCGTTCCCTGGGCGCAATGGGCTGAGGTGGAGCTTGCGGCGGTCGGAGTGACGGTGACGGGCGGCGCCAACGACGCCAGGACGGCTCTGCTGACGCCACAAGAGCTGCAAGTCGCCATGGCAGTGGCGGGCGGGGCGACAAACCGTGAGGTGGCGGAGCAACTCTTCCTCAGCTCCAAGACGATCGAGTACCACCTGAGCCGAGTGTTCCGCAAGCTTGACATCGCCTCACGCGGCAAGCTCGGGGAGGCGCTGAGCGTCGCGTAGTCGCCGCGGGCGCCATCCCCAGGGTGCCCTAACTGATGACTAGGGTGCTTCCCTGATTTCGCCCAGGGGCCCGTCCCGAGAACCTGAGTTCACCGAAAACGCGGAGGTCGTCAGACCCCGCCGGTGAATGTGAAAGGTCCCGCGATGACACTCCAGATCGACACGTCGGCCACCATCAGCAGCGAGTTCTTCGCTCGATCGGACACGGCGGAGGGAATGCCGAGCGTCTTTGTCGGCGGCTGGTCGGCGGCGCGCGAGTACGTGGCCCACCGTCCCAACGAGACCGAGACGACCACGCCGGGCCAGATCGCCATTGACGGCGAGGTCAACATCTTCGCTCCGCAGATCGGCGTGCGTAACCAGCTCAGCGCTCTGCGGGCGCGGCGGCGGCTGAACCAAGAATTCCGTCGCAACCAGCACGCGTTCGAGCACGCTATGGACGCCGTTGCGCACGACCCGGCGGGCCAGAGCGAACTGCAGAGCATCTGGACCAGTCGTCGCTAGAAGTCAAAGGCCGAACCTTGCCATCGGTTTCAAGAAAAGAGATGCACATGCGACCGACTGTTCAGCCCGACCTGCGGCGCAGGCCACCGCTGGCAACGTCAACGGCGCTGGTGGCACTGATGGCGAGTGCCATAGCCACCGGTTGCGGTAGAAATTCTTCGCCTACCGCCACAGGCAGCTCCCAAGCACCTCACCGCTCTACGACAAGCCGGTCGGCAACGACGGGAGCGACTCCTGGCGTTTTCGGTGATCTCGGCCGGATCTGTGAGCCGGCGACGGCTGGTCAGGGCGGTGCACCGACAACCGGGCGCGGCCTCACCGCCGACGTGATTCGGCTCGGCACCATCGCAGATCCCGGCGCCGCCGCTGCGCCTGGGCTGGAGCAGGAGTACTTCGACGTGGCGAAAGCCTTTGCGAACTGGTGCAACGCCGCAGGCGGCATCCACGGCCGAAAGCTCCTGATCGACAGCTACGACGCCAAGCTCTTCAACGGCGCCGAGGCCATAGTGACGGCCTGCACCAAGGACTTCATGCTGGTGGGCGGCGGCAATGCCTTTGACGACGTCGACGTCAAACCGCGCCTGGCCTGCAAGCTCGGCCAACTCCCGGCACTGGACGTGTCACCACAGGCCGGCCTCGCCGGATTGCAGGTGCAGGCGTCCAGCAACTCACCCACCCGGTACGTCAGCGGCGGCATGCAGCTGCTCCTGGACGCCTATCCGGCAGCGAAGCAGGGCATCGGCATCGGCAGCAGCAACGTGGCGGCGCTCGGCGCCGAGGGCCGCTACGCGGAGCAGGCTTACACCAAGCTCGGCATCAAGGTGACGACCGTGCAGGAGAAACCCCCGCTGGTCGCCAACTTCCGTCCCTATATGGAGCAGCTTCGCCAGTCCGGAGCGAAAGGCTACGAGGAAGACGCCGCACAGGATCCTGGGCCAGAAGTCACCGCCATGCGCGATATCGGCTGGAAGCCGGATTTCATCTTCTGGGACGTCCAGTTCTATGACCCTAAGTCAGTCGTTGCCGCCAAATCGATGCCTTTCCCGCCGTCCTACGTACCGGTGTTCAGCTTGCCCTTCGAGCTGACCGCGCAGTACCCGATCTTGCAGCAGATCCGCAGCATCATGCAGGCTTCGGTGTCCTCCCCGCACTACACCTCATTCACTGCTTTCGCCTTTGACGCCTGGACGCTGTGGGCCAAGTCCGCCACCGACTGCGGTCTCGACCTGACCCAGGGATGCATCCTCGCGAAGGCTGGGCGCCACGCCGACTGGACAGCCGGCGGCCTGTTCCCTCCGCACTCCACCATTCCCGGCAAGCAGGTCCAGCCCGACTGCCTACTGCTGATGAGGCTCACCCCCAACGGCTTCGTGTACGACAGAAAGATCACCAAGCCCAACAACGGCCCGTTTAATTGCGATCCGAAAAATCTGACGCCGGTGAAACCGTAGCCACGACCACGCCTCGGCGAGCAGCCGCCAGCAGCCGCAAGAGAGGGAGAATTACGAGGTGTAGGGCAGCACCTTGTCGACGTAGAGCCGCAGCGACTCCCACCCGACCTCCGGCGGCATGCCGCCGACCATGGGGTGCAGCACGCACGTCGCGAAATCGCCCTGCGACTTGGCCCGCTCGATGCACTGGTCGGGGGTGATGACCTCGTAGATGCCCTCGGCGCGTAGCTCCTCGGCGGTGGTGGCGTGGGAGTGGACCGCCGAGTGGATGTCGGGGGTCTGCCAGCCCGCGTACGTCGTCGCCTCGTGCAGGAAGTACTTGCCGTAGTCGGCCCAGGCCTTCTCGGGGTCCTCGGCGATGTGAGTCATCGAGGTGTGCTCCGGCGGCATCATGATGAACGGGTTGACGCCCTTCTCGGCGCACTGCTGGTTGTAGTACTCGGCGAGCTCGGGCAGGTTGGCCGCCGGCAGGAAGGGCAGGTCGAAACGGGCCGCGCGGCGGGCGCCGGGCTTGCCCGAGCCACCGACGAAGATCAGCGCCTGCGGCGGGGAGATCGGCACCGGGGTGGAGCGGGTGCGGTGGCCGTCGTACTCGAACTCCTCGCCCTTCCAGGCGGAGAGGATGGCCGTCAGCGAGTCGTCGAGGCTCTTGCCGCGGTCCTTCCAGGACTTGCCTGCCGCCTCGTACTCCTCGGGGCGGTAGCCCAGGCCCGCGACCACCGAGACGCGGCCGCCGGACGCGAGGTCGAGCACCGCGATCTGCTCGGCGAGGCGGATCGGGTCGTGCAGCGGCACGAGCAGCGCCTGCACGATGATCCGGACGTTCTTGGTGGCGCCCACCATCATCCCGGCGTTCAGCAGCGGGGTGGGGCTCCAGCCGTCGTCAGCGCCGTGGTGCTCCTCGAAGCTGAGCGAGAAGAAGTTGTTCTCATCCGCGTACCGGGCCATCTCGATGCCGGCCTTGTAGTGCGCGGTGAGCTGCTTGGGGTCGAGACCCGGGACGACGAAGTTCAGCCGGAGTACGGAGAGCACGGCAGGCGCCTTTCGGTGTGCAGGTGAAGCTGACTATGCATCAGGTCGGGAGTCTGGACGAGCAAGGGTGCTCAGCTGGCACCGTAAACCGGGTCGGGAGCAGGACTTTGCGCGATCAGCTCGCTGATGACCGGGGTCAGCTCGGCGGGATCCCAGCGCGCGCCCTTGTCGTGGACCTTGCCGTGGTGCCAGCCGTCGGCCACCGACAGCATGCCGCCCTCGATCTCGAAGATCCGGCCGGTGACGGAGCGGGCCTCGTCGCTGCCGAGCCACACGACCAGAGGGGAGACGTTCGACGGGTCCATCGCGTCGAAACCGGACTCCACCGCGGCCATCGAATCGAAGACGCCCTCGGTCATGCGGGTACGCGCGGAGGGGGCGATCGCGTTGACGATCACGCCGTAGCGGCCCATCTCGGCCGCAGCCATCAGGGTCATCGCGGCGATGCCGGCCTTCGCTGCGCCGTAGTTGCCTTGGCCGACGCTGCCGAGCAGGCCGGCGCCCGAGCTGGTGTTGACGACGCGGGCCTCGACCGGGGTGCCCGCCTTGGACTGCTCGCGCCAGTACCCGGCCGCGTGCCGCAGCGGGGCGAAATGACCCTTCATGTGCACCCTGACGACCGCGTCCCACTCCTCCTCGGACATGTTCGCCAGCATCCGATCGCGGACGAATCCGGCGTTGTTCACGAGGGTGTCGAGCCGGCCGAAACTGTCGATCGCCGTGCGGATCAGCGCCTGCGCGCCTGCCCAATCGGCCACGTCGTCAGCATTAGCGACGGCCTCGCCGCCGAGCGCCTTGATCTCCTCGACCACCGCGTCAGCCACCTCGGTGGAGCGGCCGCCACCGTCGAGGGCGGTGCCGAAGTCGTTCACCACCACGCGGGCGCCCTGGCGGGCGAACTCCAGCGCGTGCTCGCGTCCGAGTCCCCGGCCTGCGCCGGTGACGATGACGACGCGGCCGTCGCAGATGCCGGTCATGAGGCTCCATCCGTTTGTTCTTGCGCCGCGAGCGCGGCCTCGACGACCGCCAGGAATTCCGGATGCTCGCCGCCGCCGTGCACCGCCATGTCAGATCCGGTGACCGCGCCGGCGAGGTCACTGCCGAGGAACAGGCACGCGCCCGCGACGTCGACCGCCGTCACCATCCGCTTGATCGGCACGGTGGCGGCGACTCCGAGGAGCCCGGCGCCGCCGCCGTAGTGGTCCTCGGCGTTCTCGGTGGCGACGAGGCCGACGACGAGGGTGTTCACCCGCACCTTGGGCGCCCATTCCTGCGCGAGCGAGCGGACGAGGTGGTTGAGCCCGGCCTTGGCTGCGCCGTAGACCGCCGTGCCCGGGCTCGGCCGCACGCCGCTGACCGAGCTGATCATGATGATCGATCCGCCCTCGGGCTGGGCCTGCATGATCGCGTTGGCCCGCTGCGAGATGTGCAGCGGTGCCAGCAGATTCAGCTCGATCACGCGGGTGGAGATCCGGGGCGACGCGGTGGCCGCGTCCAGCATCGGGCTGCCGCCGGCATTGTTCACGACGACGTCGAGGCGGCCCATGCGTTCGGCCGCGGTGTCGACCACCATGGCCGCCGCCTCCGGGTCGCGGATGTCGGCGGCCACGAAACTCGCCGTGCGCGTGCCGGACGCGGTTTCGACGGACGGGAGCGCTTCGGGCTCGTGGCGCGCGCAGACCACGACGTCAGCTCCGGAGGCCAGGAAAGCCTCGGTGATACCGAGTCCGATGCCTCGCACACCGCCGGTGACCAGGACCCCGCAACCGGCGTAGTCGACCCTGCCCGCGGCTGTCACGGGCTGGTACGTTACCAAGCAAGCGCTTGGGCGAGAAGGGCGGTCCTGCCAGTGGGTATCGAGGTCAACCGGTACGGACCGATTGCCGAGATCGTCGTTGACTACCCCCCGGTGAACGCGCTGCCGGTGGCCGGATGGTTCGACCTCGCCGATGCCCTCATCGGCGCCGGGCGTGATGAGAGCGTCCATGCTGTCGTGCTGGC
>DATAZK010000228.1:0-48098 GCA_036272075.1 Frankiaceae bacterium | reverse complement strand
CCAGGCACAGCGCCGGTAGGGCAAGCTCGCGACCTTCGGTCATGACGGCGCCTCAGTGGACGCAAATCCCTTGTGGAACAACGCCATTTGCGTTGGTGGGCCCACCTGGGGGTCGTCCGTCCCGATCGGGAGAAAGCGAACGGTGTAGCCGAACGCAGCGGCGACACGCTCTGCCCAGTCCTGGAACTGCACCCGGGTCCATTCGAAGCGATGGTCGCGATGGCGGAAGGCGCCCGAGGGAAGGGTCTCGTAGCGGACGTTGTGCTCAACGTTAGGGGTCGTGACGACGACCGTCGCCGGCGCCGCAGCCCCGAACACGCTTCGCTCCAGCGCGGTCAGCCGCGACGGATCTACGTGTTCGATGACTTCCATGAGCACGAGCGCGTCGAGCCCGGCCAGCCGCGTGTCCCGGTAGGTGAGCGAGGACTGGAGCAGCGTCAGCCGTTCCCGCTGACGTTCCGGAATGGTGTCGAGCCGCAGGCGGCGTGCGGCCATTTCCAGTGCGCGCGCTGAAACGTCCACACCCACGATCTGCGTGAAGGACGGGTCGGCAAGTAGCTGGGTGAGCAGCGCACCGCTACCGCATCCGAGGTCGGCGACGCGCGCGGCGCCGCTGCCCCGAAGCGCCGCGAGGACCGCACCGTGGCGCTGCTGGGCAAGCGGTACGGCACGTTCTTCATCCGCGCCGACGACGGGTCCCTCGGTCGCATTGTCGAGTGCGTCCGCGTCAGTGTCATCCACCTCGGCGAGGCGGCCGAGCGCTGTGCGGAACAGGCCGGCTTGGTGGGCAAGGTAGCGCCGGGTGATGAGCTCACGATCCGGGTGACCGGCCAGCCAGCCCTGGCCGGCGCGCAGCAGCTTGTCGACCTCGTCAGGGCTGACCCAGTAGTGCTTCGCGTCATCGAGCACCGGGAGCAGGACGTAGAGATGGTTCAGAGCGTCGGCAAGACGCATGGTGCCGACGAGCCTGAGGTCGACATAGCGCGAGTCGCCCCACTCGGGGAACGTTTCATCGAGCGGGACAGGTTCAGCGGTGACCGTCCAGCCGAGCGGTTCGAACAACCTGCGGGCCACGTCGGGACCTCCCCGGCAGGGCAGCGCCGGCACGTGCAACTCCAGACTCAACGCCTCTGCTGCCAACTCCGGACGAGCGTCGCAACGCCCGGCCATCGCCGTCTTGAACACCCGGGCCATGGCGACGGCAAGCAGGCTGGAGGCGGCGTAGGGGCGGTCGTTGACGTACTGGCCGAGAGTGAATCCCTCCGATGCCGGACCCTTGCGTCCCCTGACCAGTCCCACCGGATCGACCTCGAGCAATAGAGCAGCAGTGCAACGCTCGTCGCCGGCTTCGGGATAGAAGACGTGCGCCAGGCCGGAGGCGACCTCGAACTGCTGGACCTTGGCCGGATGCTTGTGCAGCAGGTAGCCGAGGTCGGACGCGGGGACCCGGGTCGAGGTCACGGTGAGCAGCACGAGGAGTCATCTTCCACGTATCCGCGCACTTCGGCCCAGATTTTCCTCAGCGTGCCGGCCTGCCCGTGCTCCGGACGAGAACTGCCCACGTGGCGACCAGGAGGACCACCACGAACGAGGCAAGGATGATCCAGTAGGTGGGTGTCGATGCCCGGCCCGCGCTGCCGAAGGACGTGAGCAGCGGCCGTCCGAGGGGCGAGCCGCCGTGTGCGAGGATCCGCCGCGCGCCGAGATCGTGACCGATCGCGTCAAACGCCCAGCGCGAGGGCATGAGCAGGCTCAGGGCTGCGCCGGCCTTCGCCATCAGATGCACCGGGAGCACGGCGCCCGCGAACAGCACCGCCGGGAAGCAGAGCATGGGCAGGGCGAGCGTCGCCTGGGCGACGTTGCGAACGGCCGCCGAGGTGAGCAGCCCGAGAGCAAGAGCCGCGATCGAGCACAGCAGCAGGGTGGTCGAGATCGAGGCGTACGTAGCGAGCGGCCGGGCCGGCAGCCTTCCCAGCAAGCGCAGGACGCCCAGCATCGCCACGATGACCACGAGCAGGAACGGCACGAGGACGGTCACCTTCGAAGCCACGTAGGCGCAAAGGCGCAAGCCGACAAGTCGCTCGCGGCGCACGATCGAGTGCTCGGTGCAGATCTGCAGCAACCCGTAGGTGATGCCGAAGAAGAACGCGGCGAAGACGACCCAGAAGCCGATCATCACCATCGAACTCGGGCTGGGGTTGTGGAAGTCGAACGCGTGTGGCCGGAAGAGGACGGCGAACATGCCGACCACAAGCACCGGCGACGCGAGCAGGATCGCCAGCGTCAGCCGATTGCGCAGGAACGTTTCCAGCGTCCGTCGCGTCAGGACTCGCCACTGCGTGAATCCGCCGGCGACGGGGCGCCTTTCCGTCAGGGCATGACTGGACTGCTGGGACGGGGCGTCAGCCGGCCTCGCCGGGTAGGGCGTGGTCCTGCCCTCGGCGAGCAGGACATAGAGCGATTCCAGCGAGTCGACCCCGAATTCACTGAGTGCCTCGTCGATGGTGCCGACGAAGCCGATCTGACCACCCCGCGCCATGAAGACGATGCGATCGCAGCGCGCGAGGTCGTCGGTCGAGTGGGTGGTGAAGACCACCGTCGCCGACCGGTCTGCCAGCCGGCGAAGATGCGACACCAACTGCGCGCTGGCGGCCGGGTCGAGGCTCGAGGTCGGCTCGTCCAGGAAGAACGCCCGCGGTTCGGTGAGGAGTTCGACCGCGATGCTGGCGCGCTTGCGTTGACCGCCGCTCAGCGAACCGACACGGGTGTCGGCCTGCTCGTTCAGCCCGACGATATCGATGGCTGACCGGACGGCGAGGTCGATTTCCGCTGCGGTTGTTGAGGATGGGAGCCGCAGGCGGGCCGCGTAGCGAAGCGTGTTCTGCAGCGGGAGGTCGGCATGGATGATGTCGTCCTGTGGCACGTAGCCGATGACGCCCCTGAAGGTCCGCGCGTTGGCGTGCAGGTCGACGCCGTCGAAACGGACGGACCCCAGGTCTGCGGGAGCGACGCCGGCGATGGCCTCCAGCACCATCGTCTTGCCCGCGCCGCTGGGGCCGACGATCGCCACGAGTTCCCCGGGTTCGACGGCGAAGGACACGTTGGAAAGGACAGTGAGCCGGCCCTTGCCGCGGACCGTGACGTGGCGGGAGACGGCGTCGACATCGATGCGAAAGCCTGGGGAGCGGGCGACGTCGCCCAGGGGGCGGGTCTGCAGTGTGGTGCTCATTTCTGCACTTCTTTCAGTAGTTGAAGACCAGCGCGCCGCCGGTCGTGTACTCGAGAATTGAGGGGACTCCGGCCACCTCGGCGCCGGCGACCCATTCGGCGTCCTGCATGCCGCGAACGCGGACGCAGACCGGGCAGGCGATCAGGCGTCCACCCTTCGCCAGGTACTCCTTGTGCAGCTCGGAGACTGACGGAGCGCCTGCAATCACGATGGTTTCGGCGAATCCGGGGGTGGCGACGTGGACGGCGTCCTTGGTCAGGAACATCACGGCTTGCTTTCCGGCGCGCAGCGATTCGACGCCGACGAGGTAGGCGATGAGAACGCTCTCGGGGTCCTCGGCGCCGTGGTTCAGGCAGATCAGGACCTTGCTGTCGGGAGCGGCAGTTGCTGTGGTCATGGCTGGGTCACTTTCTGGTGGTGGTGAGTGGAGGTAGGAAGGTGGTCGTGGAGCTGGTCGGCGATGGCTGCCGTGTCGGCCTCGGCGCCGGCCAGGTAGCTGGATCGCCTGGTACGCAAAAGGTTTCCGCCGAGCACGTACAGGCCCGGAGCTTGGGTGACGACCCCGCCGTCGTGACGGATCCGGCGGCGGCGGTCCAGGACGGGCACGTCGAGCCAGGAGTAGTCGGGACGAAATCCGGTCGCCCAGATCACGGTGCCGATGTCGCGGCGGCGGAGGTCGATCTCGAGCGTTGACGGCGCCTTGAGGATGGTGGGGGCGAACTGCTCGGGAGCATCGACGACGCCGATACCGTTGCGGTGGGCCCAGGAGTCGAAGCGGTGCAGCAGCCGGTTGAGTTTGAGATCGGCGAGTCGGCACACGTTGGCGAGCCCGCCCGAGCAAAGGGCGACGCCATCACGTACCGCCCCGACGCGGCCGGTGATCTCGACGCCGCTCTGGCGAAGCGTCGTCAGGTCGATCGAGCGGTGCTCGGGCGAACCGATCAGCTGCGGCGACGGCACGTGCCTGGCCCTGACGAGATCGTCGACCTCGTCATGGCGTTCGTCGAGGACGCCGGCCCATTCGAGCCACCAGAAGATGTCCCGACCCCGGTACTCCCGTGGCATCCGGACGTGTTCCCCGACTGCCAGGGTGACCCGTCGCCCGCTGCGCTGGATCTCATCAGCGAGCTGGACTCCGGTGGCGGACCCACCGACGATCAGCACGGGACGCTCGTCCAGCCCAGCCGGTGAGCGGTACGTGAGAGGCGTGAGCTGAACGACCGAGGCCGGGAAACCAGCGGCGAATGCTGGAACATTGGCGAGGTTGGCTGCCCCGCTCGCCAGCACGACCGTCTCACATCTCCAAACACCCCAGTCGGTATGCACCTCGTAGCCGGTGCCGGTGCGCGCGACCTGGGTCACCGTCACCCCGCTCTGAACCGGCGCGTCGATGCGATCCGCGTACGCGCGCAGGTACGCGACCACCTCAGGCATGGAGGAGAAACCGTCAGGGTCCTCGCCGCTGTAGCGCTGGCCCGGCAACCGATTCAGCCAGTTAGGCGTGAGCAGCCGCAGGGAATCCCATCGCTGCGTCTGCCATGAGTTCGCCACCTCCCCGCGTTCGAGGACCACGTGGTCGATCGAACGCTCGGTGAGGCGGCGACTCATGGCGAGACCGGCATGGCCGGCCCCGATGATCACCGCTGTGGTGTCCATCTGCCTGATTCCTTCGCTCAGGCGATCGCAACGGTGACGGCGGTGGGGTTCGTCATGATGTCGAACACCGCGGAACGCTTCTGCGATTGGGCGACGAGCGCCTCGATCTCTTCGGCGTCAGCATCGGCGTCGATCGCGAACCGCACGTTGACGGCGTTGAATCCGTTGCGGATATCGGGGTCGCCGCCCAGGATCCCGAGGATGTTCATCCCGCCCTCGATGGTCGCCGTGACCGAGCGCAGCTGGATGCCGCGATTCTGGGCGACGGCCGCGACGCCGGCGGTGAGACAGCTGCCCAATGCCGACAGGACGATCTCG
Organism: Frankiaceae bacterium; assembly: GCA_036272075.1. Classification (GTDB taxonomy): domain Bacteria; phylum Actinomycetota; class Actinomycetes; order Frankiales; family Frankiaceae; genus DATAZK01. Next base: position 42,895 of record DATAZK010000228.1, on the reverse strand, counting down.
ACGGGCGTCGCGCTGCGGTCCTCGGAGGCGAAGCAGAGCGGGTGATCGGCGTCGAACTGGAACGAGCTCACATGACGCTGTTCCTGACCGAGGCCGAAGAAGCCCTCGACCGTCGAGCGGCTGTAGGTGCCGTGCATCCAGGTACAGGTCGAGCGCCACATGAATTCGGCCGCCTCGGGGGCGTCCATCAGCGTGTTGCGGGCATCGAGCAGGGCGGCGCTGTTGACGCCGTTGTCGACGGGAGTGGTGGTGGTCATGGCAGGGTGCTCCTTCAGTGAGTGATTCATTTGCTGGGGGTCAGGTGGACAGGAAGGTCGGCAAGGCCGCGCAGTACGAGGCCGTCGCCGTGGGTCCAGCGCAGCTCGCCGCGCGGGACGGCCAGGCACAAGTCAGGGAAGCGTTCGAACAGCGCTGTGAAAGCGACGCGCCCTTCGAGGCGCGCGAGGTGAACCCCGAGACAGAAGTGCGGCCCGAAGCCGAATCCGAGATGGGTCTTCGGCGGGCGGGTGATGTCGAGCAGGTGAGGGTTCTCCCGCACTCCAGGGTCGTGATTGGCGCCGCCGAGACAGACCAGAACCTGTTTGTTGGCGGGGATTTCGACGCCGTCGAGCGAGACGGGCTCCGTCGTGACCCGGAAGGTCGCGTGCGGTACCGGGGCCGAGAAGCGGATGAGCTCCTCGATCGCGGCCGGCATCCGCTCCGGCTCATCGCGCAAGAGACGGAGCTGATCGGGATGATCGAGCAGCGCGACCACACCGTTGCCGATGAGGCTGGTGGTCGTGTCCTGGCCGGCGACGATCAGCTGAAAGAGCCCCGACAAGAGCTCTTGCTGGGTGAGCTGCTCGTACTCGTCGCCGGCGCTGACGAGCACGCCGACCAGATCGTCCGCGGGGTTCGTGCGGTGATCGGCGACCAGTTGCTCCAGATAGCTGACGATCGAGTTCGACGCTTCGACGGCCTGCGCCGGAGGGGATCCGCTCCAGGGCTGGAAGAGGATCCGAAACCAGCGGTGTAGCGGCTCGCGGTCCTCGACGGGGATGCCGATGAGCTCGCTGATCACGCGAAACGGGAGCCGGTGGGCGTAGCCGTCGATCAGGTCGACCGCCGCGCCGGGGTCGGCGGATTCGAGCTCGTCCAGCAGCGATTGGGCGATGCGCTCGATCGAAGGCTCGAGTGCGGCGATGCGGGACGGGGCGAAGGCCCGGGACACCAGGTGCCGAAGCCGGCTGTGGTCCGGCCCGTCAACGGCCAGCATGTGACGCGCAAAGTCCGGGCCCGGCAGGCCGGCATCTGCGACGTCGGGATCGGCCTCGAAGGCAGCAAGCATGTCTTTGGAGAAGCGCTCGTCCTTCAGGGCCTGCTTGGCCGCGTCGTGGCCGATGACCAGCCACGCCTCGTGGCCGTCGGCAAGTTGCACCTGATGCACCGGGCACTTCGAGCGCATCTCCTCGAAGAGGGGATACGGGTCGTCCCGGGTTGCCGGGTTCCAGGCGCCCCACGCGGTGGGCGCGGTGCTAGGGCTCTCAGGCATCGGGGTGCTCCTTGCAGAAGCCCGAGCAGACCAGGCTGAAGGACTGGATGCGGCCGGTCGGGCCGGCGTCGGCGTAGCCGTACTGCTCGACGACGAAGTCGTCGGGACCGAGCCGTCCACCACGCACGTGCAGCCGCCAGCTCAGCTGAAGCCGGGTCCCGACGAGGCCAACCGTGGCGTCGAGGATCTCGTAGACGTCGGTGCCGCCGAGCAGGGCGGCGAAGGCCTCGCAGACGGCCTCCCGTCCTTCCCATTCGCGGTAGCGCCGGGGAAGCAGGGCGCGCAGCGTCGCATCAGGTTCGAGGGCGACGGCGAGCTGGTCGAAGTCGGCGGCGGCGAGCTTCTCCAGGAACAGGCCGGCAGCGGCAAACTGGGGATCGGGGGGAGCCGTTCTTGCTGTCATGGACAGGTTGTACGGCCGCCGGCACCCGGCTCACATCGGGCAGCTACCCGATCTTTGACGCTCGGTTCAGGTCACCGGTCAGCCGGCGAGCGGGTCGGTCAGCCCCTGCTGCATCGCGTAGAGCGCCGCTTCGGTGCGGGTCGTGACACCGAGTTTGGCGTAGACGTGTTCGAGATGGGAGGACACCGTCTTGCGGCTGATGCTGAGCTCTGCAGCGATATCCGGGTTGGACAATCCACGGGCGAGCAGCACCAGGACGTCGACCTCCCGCCGGGTGAGACCGGCAGGTAGCACCGATCGGCGGGCGAGGCGATGCCCGGCCGCGCCCAGCACGGCATCGACCGCCGACGGGTCAAGCCGCCCGTCGCGTACCTCCTGGCGCATCGTCGACACGGCAGCGTTTGCGTCAAGGGCCGGGCGATGGGGGCGCGCCTCACGCAGGGCGTGGTAGACGTCGGCGGCGGCCAGGACGCGTGCCGACGGGGACAGCGCACTTGCGTAGAGCCCGTGCGGATACCCGGTCCCGTCGAGGCGCTCATGGTGCTGCGCGGCGCAGGTGACGATCGGCTTCAGCGAGGGGACGCGGGCGAACATGCGCTCGGTCAGGTACGGGTGGGTCCGGGCTCGTTCGCTCTGCGCCAGCGTCCAGGGCTCGGTCGCATCCCAGACCCCGCTGGGCACGCCGACCATGCCGATGTCGTGGATGGCGCCGGCGCGGCGCAGGTTGGCGGTGTCCTCGGCGGAGAGCCCGAGGCCGGCGCCCGCTTCGGCGGCCAGTTCGGCGACGCCGCGGGAGTGGCCCAGGCGGAACGGCGACTTGAGGTCGGCGAAGTCGCCGAGCGCTTCCAGCGCGACGTCGAGCTGCGCCGAGGTCAGTTCCTCGCCGAGCCGTGGATCGAGCTCGATCACCTGATCCCAGGCCTGGAACGTCCCGAGACCGTCCAGGATGGCGTCGGGTTTCTCGCAGAAGCGATCGACGAGTTCGGGGTCGAACTGGGTTCCCCGCCGGCTCGTGGCGACCTCGAGAGCCGCCTCGGCCCCGCCGGTGTGATGAAACGCCTCGATGTTGTCTGCAAGATGCACGAGCCTGATCGCGGGCGCCAGATCACCCTTTCCCACCTTGCCGGGAACGCCCTTGCCGTCCCAGCGCTCGAAGGCCTGAATGAGCGGGAGCGTGACGGAGTCGCCGAGGTCGAGTCTTTCGGCGAGGTCGCTGGCGGACTGGCAGTGCGACTCCATCAGCTGCTGGACACTGCGGCCCGCGGTCACCAGGAACTTGCCGACCATGCCGATCCGGCGCAACCGCGGACTGCCGTAGCCAAGATGCCTGACCATGAACGCCGCCATCGAGACACCGGCGAGGTCGCCCTCGTGCGAGTCCTCGTACAGGTGCGTCTCGTCACCGAAGAGCTCGGCCAATTCGCTCGTGTCAGTGGCGCAACCGACCCAGGTGAGCAGCGACGTGTAGTACGCGGCGGCGCTGACCTCCGGGCCGACGCCGGCCGCTTCAGCAAGCCGCATGGCGATCACCGTCTGGCGAAGCACCCGCTCCATCGGCCGGCCCATCCCGAGATCGGAAACGAGCGAAAGCGTCGCCACTAGTTCCGAGAGCTTCACCGGCTGGGGAGCCATGGCGGGAGCGTACCGACCGGGCGGTTGGCGGGTGTGGGAGCGTGACGGAATGAGCCCTCGTCTGGACGGCAAGGTCGCCGTAGTCACCGGCGGTGCCGGCGGCATCGGCGCGGCGACGGTGCGCCTGATGGTGGCTGAAGGAGCCCGCGTCGTCGTCGGCGACCTCGACGCGCAGCGATTGCAAGGGCTCGTGGACGACCTCGGCTCCGCAGTCGTCGTGCTCACGGCCGATGTGCGGCGCGAAGCCGACATCGCCGCGCTGATCGGGGCCGCCGTCGAGCGTTTCGGCCGGCTGGACGTGCTGCACAACAACGCGGTGGCGGCATTGCCCGACGACACCGACGTCGTAGGGACCCCGGATGCAGCCTGGCGCGACATGTTCGACGTCGTCGTGATGGCCGCGGTGCTCGGGTGCCGCCACGCGATCCCCGCGATGCAGGGCGGCGGGGGAGGCTCGATCGTCAACATGTCCTCGGGAGCGGCCCGCGCCGCGACCGGCAGCAAGATCGCGTACGGCACGATGAAGGCGGCGCTGGAAACGCTTTCGCTCTACACCGCAGCCTCTTTCGGGGCGGACGGCATCCGCAGCAACGTCGTCGCGCCGGGCTTCGTCCTCACCGACGGCACTCGCGAGCTCTTCGACGAAGCGGGGATCGAGCGCTTTGCTGCCGGGGCGGCGTCCGGACGGCTGTGCGTGCCCGAGGACGTGGCCGAGGTGGTCGTCTTCCTGGCGTCAGACGAGGCGCGCTACGTCAGCGGCGAGGTCGTTCGTGTCAACGGCGGCGGCAGCCGCGTCACGGCTTGGTAGTCCGGATCGGCAGAGAGCGGGAAAGCATGCGTATCAAGGGTTTCAACCGGGTGGAGATCATCGTTCGCGAGGACGAGATCGAGCAGGCGGTGCGGCAATTCAATGACGTCTTCGGACTCAACCTGCCGAACCCGCACGCCATCCAGAGCGCGCCGGTGCTCTCGTCGACGGACTTCGACGGGCACTTGGAAGTCGTCGCGCCGGTGGGTGGGCAGGGCTCGTTCGCGGCGAAGCTCGAGCGCGGTCCGGGCCAGATCGGGCCGCTGGTCTGGGAGATCGAGGACATCGACGAGGCCCGGGCCTGGCTCGGCGAGCACGACTACCGGATCACCTATGAGTACGACAGCCGCCAGGGCAACGACGCCGAGCAGCACGCCGCCGTGCAGCAGCTGATCCTCGACCCGGCGCAATGGTTCGGCTTCAACGTGACGCTCATGAAGCGGTACGGGACAGCCTGATCAGCCGTCAACCCGGGTCGATTGCCGCGCCTAGCGGCGTAGGAGAGCGGGCACTCGAGACACGGGCAGGTCGCGTAGCGACAGCAGCCCAGGCGGCGCTGCGCAGACGGCAGGGATGGCGTTGACGGCCTTGGCGGCGGTGGCGATCACGCCGGCGATGTTGTGGTCGATCTCCTCGGCGCCGCCGGTGGAGAACTGAATCACTCGGTAGGCCATGGCATGCCGCTTGTCGTCGAAGTGCGCGCAGGCACTCACACTTCCATGGAGCCGGCCATCAGCGGGTGGGCAGTATCTGGTCAAGATCCTCGAGCACGCCCAAGACCGTCGGGTACAGCCGGGCGGCGCCTTCCTTGCGCAGTTCCGCTTCGTGGGCTCCGCCACTGCTGACGGCGATGGAGGCGACGCCTGTCTGCTTGGCGGCCTGGATGTCCCATACCGCATCACCGACGAAGATCGCGCCGGCGGCTGGGACCCCCGATCGTTCGAGCGCAACCCGGACAATGTCGGGTGCGGGTTTGGCGGTGGAAACATCCTCGGCATTGGTCACCGTCTGGATGGCGTCTTCGACGTCCAGCAGCACCCGGAGCCGCTCCAATTCTTCCGGGGGAGCCGAGGTGGCCAGTACCACCTTGGCTCCGCGCTTCGCGACGGCGCGAAGAAGTTCGCGCGCGCCGTCAAACGCCTGCAGGAGCGGTGAAAGCTCCGCGTACCGTCTGCCATGCTCGGATTTGATTTGCTCGCCGAGGCCAGTTGCCCGATCACCCAGCAGACGCTCGAGCAGCTTTCCCGAGTCCATGCCGATCGCCTCGTGAATGCGCCATGCCTCGACCCGGCATCCGGCGGACTGGAAGGCATACATCCACGCGATCACGTGCACGTAGTTGGAGTCGACGAGAGTTCCGTCGATGTCGAACAGGATTGCCTCGGGGCGACGCGGCAGCGCTAGCTCGTTCACCCACGAGAGTGTGCCCGTGTGACGCCAAAGCATGACTGCGTTTGAACTTTCACACCCGGGTAGGCACCGGTCGTGCGGATGCCCTCCTTGGCGATGAGCGACGACTCCTGCCGGGGGTCGGTATTGCGACAAGCGGCCAATGATGCTGTTCGGCACACGCAGGCGGCCGGTCTCGACCTCGACGATCCCTGCGGCGCGAAGCTGGCCTTCAGGCTGATCGCCGACGCAGCCGCCGAGCTTCCGCTTCCGGGCGCCGGTCGGTCGTCGTCGCGCCTCCGCGAGCTTGCCGGGGTGGGCGAGGTGGATCTCGCGTTGGGCAGGCTGGTCGAAGCCCATGCCGACGCTGTCGCGATCCTTGCCGAGCTCGCCGGACCCGCGCCGCAATCGGGTCAGCGTTGGGGTGTGTGGGCGGCCGAGGGACCACAAGCGACCGTACGACTGCGCCCTGCAGACGGCGGCTGGCTGCTCAGCGGGACAAAGCCGTGGTGTTCGGGATCCGGAATCTGCACTCACGCACTCGTCACGGCTGCCGGGCCGGACGGTCCCGCGCTGTGTGCCGTTGCGCTCGCGCCCGATACATCCCGGCCAGGAACCGGCAACTGGCGATCAGCCGGACTGGGCGGCACCGCGACCGAACCCGTCGAGTTCATAGACGCTCCGGCAATACCCGTCGGCGCTCCCGGCAGCTACCTGACCAGACCCGGGTTCTGGCACGGTGCGGTCGGCGTTGCGGCCGTGTGGTGGGGCGGTGCTGCCGGCGTCGCGACCCCGCTCTACGCGGCGGTCGCGACGGGTCGCAGCGACCCGCATGCGGCCGCCCATCTCGGGGCCATCGAGGTGCTCCTCGAAAGCAGCGCCGCGCTTTTGCGGCACGCTGCCGCCGAGATGGACGCTGAGCCGGCTGCGGTAGGCGAGCGATCGGCACTGACCGTGCGTGCTTCGGTCGAAGCTGCGGCTACCGAGATCATCGAACGGGTGGCAAGAGCGCTGGGCCCCGGCCCACTGTGCTTCGATCGGGCTCACGCCCGACGCGTTGCCGATCTGGGCGTCTACATCCGTCAAACTCATGCGGAGCGAGATCTGGAGCGTCTCGGGGCGCTGGCTGCGGGCCTGATGTGACGCTTGGACCGGAGTATTTCGCGCACCTGTACGAGTCCGGCGATGACCCATGGCGCCTGGCTACCCGCTGGTATGAGCGCCGCAAGTACGACCTGACCGTAGCGGCGCTTCCGGCCGAGCACTACCGCAGCGGCCTGGAAGTGGGTTGCTCCGTCGGAGTCCTGACCGCTTCGCTCGCACCGCGCTGCGATCGGCTCCTTGCCGTCGACACCGCCGAGCGCGCCGTGGACATTGCCGAGGAGCGCACCCAGCATTTCCAGGGTGTCAGCGTCCAGCGTCGGACCCTTCCTGCGGACTGGCCGGCCGGGCACTTCGACCTCATCGTGCTCTCAGAAGTTGGTTACTACTTTGCCGAGGCTGACCTCCAGCGACTTCTCGAGCTGAGCTCGGCCGCCCTCTACCCGGGCGGGACTCTCGTTGCCGTTCACTGGCGCCACCCGGTTGCGGAATACCCTCGCGGCGGCGACGAGGTACACCAGACGCTGACCCAGCGCGCTGCGGACCTTGGGCTGGTCCGCACGGTTCGCCACGAGGAGCTCGACTTCCAGCTGGAGATCTATCTTCGGACGCCGCCCGATGCGCGCTCGGTCGCCCAGCAGACCGGCCTGGCATGAAGGTCTTGCGCCGCTGCGACATCGCACCCATCAGTTGGATCGGTGTCGTCGTACCCGCGCACAACGAGCAGGAATTGCTCGCCGGCTGCCTGGCCGGGCTTGCCTGCGCCGTAGCCGCCACACCCGTACCGGTCGAAGTCCTCGTAGTCCTGGATTCCTGCACCGATGCCAGCACGACCGTCGCAGGAAGCGTCGCGACCCTGGCAATCAATGAGCGCAATGTGGGCGCCGCTCGACGTTCGGGCTTCGGGCATCTGCTGCTCTCGCGGCCGCCGGGCGTACTCGACAGCCAGACCTGGTTTGCCACCACCGACGCTGACAGCGTCGTTCCATCGAACTGGCTGACCGGCATGTTGAAGTACGCGGCGCTCGGTTGGGACGCGATCGCCGGCACGGTGAGCGTCGGCGACTGGGACGGCCATTGCGCGCAGACGCGAGCAGCCTGGCGCGCCGGATACGACAGCCGCGATGGCCATCGACACGTTCACGGCGCGAACCTGGGATTTCGCGGCGATGCCTATCGGCTCGCCGGCGGCGTTCCGCCGATCGCGCTTTCCGAGGACGAGCAGCTGATCGCGGCGCTGGAAGCAGCCGGGCGCAGGGTCCTTCGAACGGGCGATCTTCCCGTAGTGACGAGCGGGCGTCGCGTCGGAAGGGTCAGCGGCGGCTTCGCGTCCTACCTGGTCAACGCGTGTCCGGCTGATCAGACGTTGTGAATGCGGTGTCAGTTTCTTGCTACCGGGTAACTCTTCATCGGTGGAAGGAGCTGCAATGACAACCACAATGGGTGCTCACGGCCTCAATGACCGGGGCTACAGCAGGACGGCTACCCCGCGCAGTCGCGGTGTACTCACCGGTTTCGGCTTGGTGTTACTCGGCGCCTGGGGTGCTCTTATCCCGTTCGTAGGCCCGTATTTCGACTATGCCTACACGCCTAATCAGACGTGGACATGGACGGCAGCACGATTCTGGTTGCAGGTGCTGCCGGGCGGTGTCGCCTTCTTCGCGGGCCTGCTGCTGTTGTTCACGGCTCACCGCGTCGTGGCGCTGCTCGCGGCATGGATCGCGATTGCCGCTGGCGCCTGGTATGTCGTGGGTCCCTTGCTCGCACCGCTGTGGCGCACGAACTACCTCGGCGCTCCGGTGGGCGACAAGACTGACGTCAGCGTCGAGGCGATCGGCATGTTCTACGGGCTCGGTGCCGCCATCATCTTGCTGGCCGCTTTGGCAGCGGGACGGTTCAGCGTTGTCGGCGTCCGTGACATGGCTCTGGGTTCGGTGCCCGCCGAACGGACGATCGTCATGCCGGACGCGGCTCGTACTGCTCCCGCTGTTCCCGCCGACACTGCCGTACCGCCTGAGACGGGTGTCACGGACGAGCAGACCGTTGCCGACGGGCAGGAGCCCGTCACCACTGAACAGCCCCACCGCCACCGTCGTTTCGTCTTTCGGTAACGGCGGGAGCGAGAGTCAGCGCCAGATGGGCGGGGCGGCGATGCGCCGCTCGCGCACCATCGGCACTCGCGTCAGGTACCACGTGAGCGCGAGTGCCGGAAGGGCGGCGGCGAGAACGCCCGGGGCGATGCCGACAATGATGCCCAATGCGGTACCGATCCCGGCGAAGTAGCAGAAGGCCAATGCCGCCAGGCCTATGCGCGCCCAACGGTGATTGCTGAACACTCGTCGCCGCGCGCTCAGGGAACGACTGAATTCGGCCACGAGGGCAGGGTCGGTGCGGCGCATCCAACGGTCGAGGTAGGCCAACCGGCGGCGCTCGTCGAGCTCACGAAATCTTCTCATGCTGTCCTCAGCTTTGATCATCCGCTTGGGCAGCGGCCGCTCGGCGCTCGGCACCGGTCTCTCCCGCATAGCCCTCGTCCTGTCCCTGGATGCGGCCGACGAACTCGCCGTTTCCGCCGGGACCCGTGGTGTTCTCGTCCTCGTCAGGATCTGCATCCCGGTTGCTTGGACGGGAGTTGGCTACGTGTGGGTCGGCAGGCACTTCGTCCTCGGTGCGCTCGTCCATGTCGCGAGCCTTCCCTCTGGGCCGAGACTCACGCTTGCGGCTGGCAATGGCATACGTCTGACTTCTGCGGGTACCCGCTCAAATGAGGCTCTGTGGGGCCGGGTCAGGCCTTGACTGTCCAGTCACTTGAGGGAGGTCGACATGCCGCAGCAAGCATGGTCATCAAAGCGGGAACGGCAGTACGAACACATCAAAGAGGGATTGCAGGAGCGCGGCCGAGATGAGGGTGTCTCCGAGGAGATCGCGTCCCGAACCGTCAACAAAGAGCGCGCCCGTAGCGGCGAAGCCGCGCAAGCGAGCCGCACCTCGACCAACGACCTGTCTTCGGGTCGACGCGGTGGCCTGCGCTCGCATCGCGGATCCGGTGGTCGCACCAAAGCGCAGCTCTATGCCGAGGCCAAGAGCCGCGGGATCTCCGGCCGTTCCCGAATGTCGAAGGGCGAACTCGAGAAGGCTGTGGGCAGGTGATGCGCACGGGTGAAAGCGCCCATTCGCGTCTTGGAGACCGCCTCGACAGCATCACGAAAGGAGCAAGGTGAAAGGACTCGTCTATCGGGGAGCTCGCAAGGTTGCGGTTGAGAGTGTGCCGGACGCAGCGATCGAATCGCCGCTCGATGCGGTCATCCGGCTGACCACCACCAATATCTGCGGCTCCGATCTGCACATGTACGAAGGTCGGACAGCGGTCGAGGAAGGGAAGGTCCTCGGCCACGAGAACATGGGGATTGTCGAGGAAGTCGGTGCGGCCGTTGACCGCATCACGGTCGGCGATCGGGTATCGGTGCCCTTCAACATCGCCTGTGGGACCTGCCGAAACTGCAACGGCGGGTGGACCTCGTTCTGCCTGCGGACCAACCCGACCGCGGGAGTGGACGGAGCTGCCTACGGCTACGCCAACATGGGTCCCTATCAGGGCGGGCAGGCTGAGTACTTGCGCATCCCGTACGCCGACTTCAACCTGCTGAAGCTGCCATCCGGCACGCAGTGGGAGAACGACTTCACGATGCTGTCGGACATCTTCCCGACCGGCTACCACGGCACGGAACTCGCCGAGGTCGGCCCTGGTGACAGCGTGGCGGTATTCGGTGCCGGTCCAGTGGGGCTGATGGCCGCTCACAGTGCCTTCTTGCGCGGTGCTTCGCAGGTGTTCGTCGCGGATAAGGAAGCTGATCGGCTCCAGCTTGCCAAGCAGATCGATGCGATCCCGATTGACATCTCACGGGGTGATCCCGTCGAGCAGATCATGGATGCAACTCGAGGCCGCGGCGTGGACCGCGGAGTTGAAGCCGTCGGCTACCAAGCGCACGACTCCTCGGGAGTGGAGCATCCCGAACTGGTCCTCGACAATCTCGTGAGCGTTGTGCGCACGGCCGGTGCGATCGGGGTCGTCGGTGTCTACATGCCGGAAGATCCCGGAGCTACGACCGATGGGGCCAAAGAAGGCCGAATCGGCTGGGACTACGGGACTTTCTTCACCAAGGGTCAGCGCATGGGCACGGGTCAGGCCCCGGTCAAGCGGTACAACCGCCAGCTGCGAGACCTGATCATCGAAGGTCGCGCCCGCCCCTCGTGGATCGTCTCCCACGAGCTCAGCCTCGATGAGGCTCCCTCTGCCTACGAGAACTTCGACAAGCGTGTCGCCGGCTGGACCAAGGTTCTGCTGCACCCGCATCAGTGACGTGGGCGATCTCTTCGATGGTCTGCCTCGCGACGTCGCCGACCGGCTGCGTCGCGAGGCGGTCCCGACATGGCGCTCACCGATGCTGGCCACCCTGACTGACGAGCGATTCTCCGACCCGAAGTGGATCTTTGAGCGCAAGTTCGACGGTATCCGGCTACTCGCCTTCCGCGATGGCGACACTGTGCGGCTGCGCTCACGCAATCAACTGGCGCTGGAGCACACCTACCCAGAGATTGTCGATGCCCTCGGCGCCCAGAAGTGCTCGCGGTTCGTTCTCGACGGCGAGGTCGTGGCGTTCGAAGGTAGGCGTACCAGTTTTGCTCGCCTGCAGGGTCGCTCGGGAATTCACGACGAGAGGACTGCGCGGGCCAGCCAGATCGCCGTCTATTACTACGTTTTTGACGTGCTCCACCTCGACGGTCAAGACACGACCGCTTTGCCGCTGACGTGGCGTAAGCGACTTCTACGACGCGAGCTAACATTTCACGACCCCTTGCGGTTCACCACACATCGGGTCGCCGTCGGGGAGCAGGCGTACGAGCAGGCCTGCAAACGCGGCGACGAGGGGGTCATCGCGAAGCGCGCCAACGCCCCCTACACCGCCGGCCGTTCGCCGAACTGGCTGAAGTTCAAGTGCGTACGCGATCAGGAGTTCGTCGTTGGCGGGTACACCGCGCCGAAAGGCAGCCGGACTGCTTTCGGCGCCCTGCTCGTCGGCTACTACGACGGCGCGGACTTGAGGTATGCCGGCAAGGTCGGCACGGGCTTCACCGACAAGGTTCTTCGCCAGCTTCGCGGACAGTTCGATGCGCTGGCGCGCGATGAGACACCGTTCACCAAGGGCCGCCCGAACGAGCATGACGCGCACTGGGTGATGCCCGAACTGGTCGTCCAGATCGGCTTCACCGAATGGACCCGCGATGGCAAGCTCCGTCATCCGCGCTATCAGGGTCTTCGGGAGGACAAGGAGGCCAAAGACGTGGTCCGGGAAACTCGATGAGCGCTCATCGCCAGGTCGACGATCTGCTGCAGCAACACGGCCAGACGTTCGCGGCGCAGGCCGGTATCCGGCTGGCCGACAAGCCGGCTCCGCTGTTTCAACTCATGGTTCTGGTCACATTGCTCAGCAAGCCGATCGGTGCCGACCTCGCGGTTGCAGGAACCCGTGAGCTGTTTCGCGCCGGATACCGGACACCGCAACGCATGCGTTCGGCGACCTGGCAGCATCGCGTCGACGCGCTGACTCGTGGCCACTACCGCCGCTTCGATGAAAGCACGGCCACCATGCTGGAGAAGTCAGCCAACTGGTTGCTCGACACCTACCGCGGAGACCTGCGCCGGCTTGCTGACGCTGCTGAACGTCAGCCGTCACGGGTCCATGAGTGCCTGCAGGGCATCCCTGGCATCGGCGACGTGGGTGCGTCGATCTTCCTGCGCGAAGCACAACGCGTCTGGCCATGGCTGCAGCCCTACGTGGACGACCGGATGCGGGAGGCGGCCGCCAGCCTTGGCCTTCCTCGAAGCGAGAAGCGACTCAGCGAGCTCGCCGGTACCGACGATCTGTCAACGCTGGGAGCGGCGCTCATCCGCGCGACCTCGTAACCGGCCGGGAACCGGGGAAACTTCGTCCGCGCGTACGCGCTCATCGCGGGCAGCGGCCATCGTGCGCTCCCTGCGAAGCGCTTTGCGGGCCAGCGCTTGGAAGCGATCACGCCTGCGCTTCATCGGACATCGCCCTCGGGTGGGGAGCTGGGCTGGTGGGGAACGGCCCCGAAACGGCGGCCGTCGACCCGGCGGATCTGGCCGGTGAGCCGCGCCTGACGAAGGGCGGCGCGGAAACGGCCCGGTCCCCATTCGCCGGAGCGCAGGCGGGTGGCGAGAACACGTGGCTCCATTGGGCCTTCATGCTCGAGGACCGCGACCAGACGATCGATCTCGGACCTACGAAATCCGGTCATGCTCTCGGCTGACGGGTAGCTGGCGCTCGTCGGTACTCGTGACCATCCGCGGCCGCCACCGCGCAATGGCTCCGGGCGCGAGCGCGCCTTCGGCTCGCCGGACTCTGCGCCGTCCTGGTCTGCTGCGGACAGCGGCGCGGCGACGGACTCCAGCGACTTCTGTGCAGCTTCGACTCCGATGAACAGCTCGACCAGTCCGGCAATGGCCATCACGACCGCACCGATGACGAAGCCGACGGCAACGTGCCCCACCTTCCCCGAGGCCACCAGATTGCCGAACAGCGTGGGGCCGACGATGCCGCCGAGCCCGGTGCCGACGGCGTAGAAGAAGGCGATGGCAAGAGCACGCATCTCGAGCGGGAAGATCTCGCTCACCGTCAGGTAAGCAGCGCTAGCACCGGCGCTCGCCAAGAAGAAGGTCACGCTCTCACAGGCCGTCAGCGTCCAGGCGTTCAGTGATCCGGCTGCCAGCAACCATGCAGTGATGCCCAGTAGAACCGCAGATCCCAGGTAGCTGACGGTGATCATGACTCGGCGTCCGACGACGTCGAACAGTCGCCCGAGGACCACCGGGCCGAGGAAGTTGCCGAGGGCGAAGGGCACGATGAAGACACCGACCGTGGCGCTGCTTGCTCCGAAGAGCTTGGTCAAGGTGTCGGCCTGGGTGAAGGTCACCGCGTTGTAGAGAAACGCCTGCCCGACGAAGAGCGAAAGCCCGAGGATCGCCCGCCGCGGGTACTGATGGATGACGGCATGCATGACCTCCCGATAGCCGACATTGCTGCGGGCGTGCACCTTCAGCGGCGGGCCTTCGGGTTCTGGCAGCGGTTCGTCGACGCTGGAGCGCACCTGCTGCTCGATGTCGTCGACGAGTTTCTCGGCCTCGTCGTTCTGGCCGTGCGTGAAGAGCCAGCGCGGGCTTTCCGGCAGTCCCCGCCGGATGTACAGGACGCCGAGCCCGAGGAGCCCGCCGAGCAGGAAGGCGAGCCGCCATCCGAGGCCACCGGGCACGATGGATTGGTTGAGCAGCAGGAGAGACAGTGCGCCCGCAAGTGCCGCACCGAGCCAATAGGTGCCGTTGACGATGAGGTCCGTGGTGCCACGCATGCGCGCCGGGATCAGCTCGTCGATGGCGGAGTTGATCGCCGCGTACTCCCCGCCGATGCCCGCGCCCGTGAATGCCCGCATCACGTAGAACCATCCGACGCCCCAGGCCAATCCGGTGAGCATGGTGGCGACCAGATAAAGCGCGAGCGTGGCCATGAAGAGCTTCTTGCGGCCAAGCCGGTCAGAGAGGCGACCGAAGACCAGGGCCCCGATGCAGGCGCCCGCGACGTAGAGACTGGCCGCCAGTCCTAGCTGGCCGCTGTCGAACGGATGAGCCAGCCCGCTCGCCGCTTCGCCCAGCCGGGGCGAGATGCTGTTGATGACCTGAACTTCCAGGCCATCGAGCAACCAGACGGCGCCGAGGCCGAAAAGCACTCGCCAGTGCCAGTTCGACCAGGGCAGCCGATCGATGCGGGCAGGCACATCGGTCTCGATGACGCCCTGAGGTGACGTGGATCGATCAGTTTCGGAAGCCGTCGGCGTTCTTGCCGGCGTCGTGGTCTGGGGCACCGTTCCTCCCGCATGGATCAGGACATCGCAGTACGTCCTTCCCCTTTTGCGGGAACTGGAACTGGCGGGCTACCCGGGTGCCTGCCGTGACCAGTGCCGAAGCTGCCCGCAGGCCTCGAGGAAGTCAGCAGGCGAGGTCTGCGAAAGATCAAAGAAACCCTCGTCGAGCTTCTTGGCCAGACCCGTCGCCTCGAACAGCGACCGCGCAGCGGGGTCGTAGCCGATGAACTTGCAGTGGGCATAGGCATCCGTGACGAAGTCGCGCGCAGCCGGTTCCTCCGCCAGCGCCTGAACGCCCTCGGCCGACGTCAGCAGGACGACGGCGTCGTACAGCACCGACGGGCCGCCGCCGATCTTCTGATCGGCAGCGATCAGAGAGCCGTCCGAGGCGGTGACGCCGCCGACGGTGGGCGCGATGAGCTCGACATTGACGGCTGCCTTCGCCGCGGCGGAAGTGAGCGAATCCAGCAGTCCGTGGTCGGCCCCGTCGGTGACCAGGATGCCGATCTTGCGTCCGCTGAAGCTCTCGGGGCCGTTCTGAAGGATGCTCAATGCGGGTGACGGTGACAGGTCAGTGACGGTCTGCCGAGCGGCCGGGAGGGCCTCGGGCAACTCGGGAAGCCCGAGACCGTCGGCGACCGCCTGGGCGAGTTCGTCGTCCACGTTGCGGAGTCCGGCCACCATGCGGGTGCGGATCCGAAGCTCCTCGCATTTGCTCAACTCGAAGACGAACGAATCGATGATGTGCCGGCGTTCGACCGGCGTCTGGCTCAGGAAGAACTGGCGCGCCTGGCTGTAGTGATCGGCGAAGCTTTCCGGGCGCAAGCGTCGCTGGGGGCCGTGCACTTCCTCCGGATAGCTCTGGAATCCGCGCTGCGGATCCTCCCTCGGGCCGGCGGTGGGCGGCTCCCACGAGTTGGGCTCGTAGTTGGCCCGCGATTGCGGATTCACCGCAGCCATGTGCCCGTCCTGCTGGAAGTGCGCGATGGGGCACTTGGGGGCGTTCACCGGAAGCTGCGTGAAGTTGGGGCTCCCGAGGCGCTTGAGCTGCGTGTCGAGGTAGGAAAAGTTTCGCCCTTGCAGCAGCGGATCGTTCGTGAAATCGATGCCAGGCACCACATTCTGGGTACAGAACGCGACCTGCTCGGTCTCGGCGAAGAAATTGTCGACGACGCGATCCAGGACCAGCCGCCCTACCCGGCGCACCGGGAGGTCCTCTTCGGGGATGAGCTTGGTGGCGTCGAGAACGTCGAATCCGAAGGCATCAGCCAACTCGTCGTCGAAGAGCTGCATGCCGAGCTCCCATTCGGGATACTCGCCCTGCGTGATCGACTCCCACAGGTCACGGCGATGAAAGTCGGGATCGGCGCCGTTGATCTTCAGCGCCTCGTTCCAGACCACACTCTGCATGCCCTGCTTGGGCTTCCAATGAAACTTCACGTACGTCGACTTGCCTTCGGCGTTCACCAGCCGGAAGGTGTGGACACCGAAACCTTCCATGAACCGGAGCGAGCGGGGAATCGCCCGGTCCGACATGATCCACATGAGCATGTGGGTGGCTTCCGGCATGAGAGACGCGAAATCCCAGAAGTTGTCGTGGGCCGTCTGAGCCTGCGGGAAGCCGCGGTCTGGTTCCTGCTTGGCCGCGTGAATCAGATCAGGGAACTTGATCGCGTCTTGGATGAAGAAGACCGGGATGTTGTTGCCGACGAGATCCCAGTTGCCTTCGCGGGTGTAGAACTTGACGGCAAAGCCCCGGACGTCGCGCGCGAGGTCGGCGGAGCCCTTGTTGCCGGCGACGGTCGAAAAGCGCACGAATACCTGGGTTTTGCGACCTGCTTCCGCGAAGACATCCGCGCGGGTGAGATCGCTCAGCGAGTCATAGGGCTCGAAGAAGCCATGGGCTCCGAAGCCGCGGGCGTGCACCACGCGCTCCGGGATCCGCTCATGGTCGAAGTGAAAGATCTTCTCGCGGAAGTGAAAATCCTCGAGCGCCGCGGGTCCCCGATCGCCGGCTCGCAGTGTGTTCTGATCGTCGGCGACGACCGCGCCCTGCGCCGTAGTGAGGGGCGGGTGCGTGTCATCGGCGTGCTGGTGCGTCTCACCGCCGGAAGCGGGTGAGCTCGAAGTCGGCTCCGTCATCGGTAAGTCTCCCGTGGGATCGTCCGTCTTGCGTGAATGCTCAACGCAGGCAGCCATACCCGCTGGAGGCTTGGCAAACGTGCTTTGGGAAAGCCCCAGATGGGGAGGCTGAAGCCATGGATCAGATCCGTCGGCTGGTGGCTGCCCTCGATCGATGGCAACGCCGTCACCGCACCCCTGGCGTGGCCTACGGGGTGGTCAAGAAGTTCAGCGACGACAACGCCAACCTGCTGGTCGTGTCCCTGGCGTGGTACGGGTTCACGGCGATCTTCCCGCTGCTCCTGGCAGTGGTGACGTTGCTCGGTTTCGTCGGCCAGAAATCCCTCGGCAGCACGGTGGTCTCGACACTCCACAAGTTTCCGGTGGTGGGTGACAGCTTCAATCCCGCCAGTGGCCAGCAGCTGCACGGCAGTACGGTCGGCCTGATCATCGGCCTGGTGGGTCTGATCTACGGTGCGCAAGGTGTGACCCAGACGGCGCAGCAGGCGATGGCCACGGTGTGGGACGTTCCCCAGTTCGCCCGCACCGGCTTTCTCCCGCGCCTGGGACGAAGCCTGGCCGGACTGTTCACCATCGGCGGGACGTTCCTGATCAATGCCCCGATCGCCACGTACGTCACGCGAGCCGGGGAGAGTTACGTGATCCGCATCCCCGTACTCGTGGCGCTCTTGCTGGTCAACAGCTCGCTCTACTGGCTGTCCTTCAAGATCCTCACTCCGCGCACCGTCGCGGGAAAGGCGCTCGTTCCCGGTGCGATTCTCGGCGGCGTTGTCTTCACTGCACTGATCACCGTGGGGACGGGGCTGGTGACCCATCAGCTGAAGAACGCGTCCAACACCTATGGCACCTTCGGCTCGGTCATCGGCATCGTCGCGTTCTTGCTACTGCTCGCCAAACTCAGCATCTACGCGGCAGAGCTCAACCCCGTCCTGCAACGCAGGCTGTATCCCCGGGCGCTGCCGATGGGGGAGGCGACCGAGGCTGACAAGCGGGTGCAGTCCGCGCTCGTCCACGAGCAACGGCGCACCGAAGACGAGACGATCGGAGTCGGCTTCGGGCCTGACGCCCCGCAGGAGGCGGCGGCCGATGCCCTGTCCGAGGACAAGGCGGCCAGGTAGGTGTCCGGCCCCGGCAGGAAAGGCTGACAGCGTGGCTGACGACGAGGGCGGTGTCTCGGACCCTCCGCCTGCCCATAGCGGCCATGATCTGAGGCGCGGTAAGACCGGGGAGGCGCGGCTTCCACCGGCCGTTGCGCTGGCGATCGCGATCGCGCTCTACTCGCTGCTGCCAGGTTCGCTGCTGATCGGTCCCCGGCTGCTCATTCCCGGGCTCGAGGTGGCGTTGCTCGTAGCGGTGATCGCTTCCAATCCTCGCCGGCTCACGCACGAGACCCGGCTCTCTCGGCTGACGTCCATTGCCCTGAGCCTGTGCGTGGTTCTCACCAACCTTGTGGCGCTGGGATTGCTCGTGCACGACCTGGTGGACAAGAAGATTCATGGCGGCGGATCGCTGCTGCTTGCCGCGCTGCAGGTGTGGGCGACCAATGTCATCGCCTTCGGTCTCATCTATTGGCAGCTCGATCGGGGCGGTCCGGTGTCAAGGACCCAACTGGACAGGAAGGACCTGCCGCTGGCCGACTTCCGGTTCTCCCATGACGAGGACGCGGACAACGTCGCCGAGGTCGCCGCCGGGTCCAGCATCAAGTCCGACTGGATCCCGACCCTGGTGGACTATCTGTACCTGTCGACGACGAACAGCAGCGCGTTCAGCCCCACCGACACGATGCCGCTGACCAGCCGGGCCAAGGTCTTGATGGGCACCCAGGCGACCGCAGCGCTGCTGACCTCGCTGCTGATCATTGCCCGAGCCGTCGGAGCACTTTCCTAGCGCGAGCAGGATCGCCGGGCCCGGAATGGATCTCGCTGCCGCGGGCACGAGCCAGGAATGAATGTTGCATTGCGTGCGATGGCGGAGGCTGTACACCGCGTCGAGTCGACGCCGGAGCTGGATCGGCCCGCGGGGATGGTGGCGTCCGTCATCTCCAGCGTGATTCGCCATGGCCGGCTGAAGGACGCCGCTTCGGGTACCTGGCTGGGCCACCCCTTGCATCCTGTGCTCGTGTCGCTGCCGATCGGTGCGTGGACTTCGGCGACAGTCCTCGATCTGACGAGCCTGCACCGTTCGGTGGCTGCTCGAAGGTTGGTCGGGCTGGGCCTGCTGGCCGCCGTCCCGACCGCCGCAGCCGGTGGATCGGACTGGGTGGACACGTCGGGCGCCGAGCGGCGGGTGGGTCTGGTTCATGCCGTGGGCGCCTGGACGTCGATCGGCTTCTACGCAGCATCCTGGAGGGTTCGGCGGCGCGACACGATCGCCGGCAAGGCGCTTGCGCTGGCGGGCGCCGGAACCCTTGCCATCACGGGATATCTGGGTGGCCATCTCACGTATGCCTACGGGGTGGGCGTGGACACCACCGCATTCGAATCAGGGCCCCAGGATTGGACGGATCTGGCTCCCGATGCCGAGGTGTCAGAAGGCTCACTCAAGCAGTACCGCGTCGATGACGTTGCGCTCCTGGTCACGCGGTGGCAGGGGCGGCTCTACGCCCTTGCCGATCGCTGCAGCCACCGCGGCGGCCCGCTCAGCGAGGGCAAGTTCGATGCGGGCTGCGTCACTTGCCCATGGCATTCATCGACATTTGCGATCGCCGACGGGTCGGTCCAGAGCGGACCGGCCTCTATCGCCCAGCCGGTCTATGAGGTTCGAAGCGTCGATGGAACAGTCCAGGCGCGCCGCCTGGAGGAACGCTCCTTGCGGCAGAACCCGGTCTAGCAAGGTCGATCGGGCCGCGGTGCCGCCTAGGAGTTGTCGTCGATGTATTCCTGAGGGTCCTTGTCCCGGGTGCTCACACCTTTGCCGCTGTCGTGTTCGAAGCGCCAATTCAGCCAGGCCACCGCGAGTTGCTCCCGGAGCTCGTCCGACGCGTTCTTCCGGAAGTCCGGCAACGCCTCGCGCTCTTCCTCGGCAATGTGCTTGCTGTTCTCGGTGCGCGCGACGCCGACGGCCTCCCACCAGACCTTCGTGCCGATGCGATGTTCCGCGGCTTCCCGGACTCCCTGGCGGATCTTGTTGTGGTCGTCGATGGCGTCGTCGGTTTCGTCTTCGGCGTCGTCGCCGTGTCTGAGCAATGCTGGGTAGAACACCTCTTCTTCGCAGGCGGCGTGCACGTCGAGCATCCGTGCCAGTCCGTTCCACACGGCTTCGAGTGCCTCGTCGCTGCGAGCGTCATCGAGCGCGGCGAACTGACGGCGAAGGGTCTCGTGGTCGGTGAGGATCAGGGCGGTGACATCGAGCATGACGTCCTCCTTCCCCAGGACGTGCAGCTCAAGCGCCGGACGAGGCGGCAGCGATCAGCCGTCGATGCTGGGAAGGATCGCGCCTGGGTTGAGGATGCCGTCCGGATCGAGCGCATTCTTGATGCGGCGGGTCAGCGCCATCACGTCGTCACCCAAATATGCCTGCAGCCACGGGGTTTTCGTACGGCCGACGCCGTGCTCACCGGTGATGGTTCCGCCGAGCTCGATCGCGAGATCCATGATGCGGCCGAACGCGATGTGGGCGCGGCCCGTGGCCGCCGGATCTGCCGCGTTGTAGACGATCAGCGGGTGGGTGTTGCCGTCCCCCGCATGAGCCACGAGCGCGATGGTGGTCTCATGCTCGGCCGAGAGCTTTTCGATGCCCTTCACCAGAGCGGGCAGCGCGGGTAGCGGCACGCCGACGTCTTCGAGCAGCAGGTTGCCCAGCCGTTCCAGGGCAGGGAAGGCCGCCCGGCGCGCGGCAACGAAAGCGTCGCCTTCCTGCGGGTCGTCGGTGCAGAACACTTCGGACGCTCCGTGCTCGAGAGCCGCCGATTCCATGAGGGCGATTTCATGGCCGGCCGCCGCTCCGGGTGCGTCTGAGCGGACGATGAGCAGCGCCTCAGCCTCGCGGTCGAGGCCCATGGAGGTGAAGTCCTCGACGGCATTGATGGTGGTGCGATCCATCAACTCCGCCATGGCCGGACGGACCTGCGAGGTGATCGCGAGCACCGCATCTGCTGCCGACTCGATCGATCGGAACGTGGCGACCATCGTCGAGGACTGTGGGGGAGCGGGGATCAATCGCAGGATCAATTGCGTGATGACCCCGAGCGTTCCCTCTGAGCCGACGAAGAGCTTGGTGAGCGAGAGCCCGGCGACGTCTTTGAGCCGCGGTCCACCGAGGCGCACCGCAGTGCCATCAGCGAGGACGACCTCCATACCGAGGACGTAGTCGGTCGTCACGCCGTATTTGACGCAACACAGCCCACCGGCGTTCGTCGCCGCATTGCCGCCGATGCTGCAGATCTCGAACGACGACGGGTCGGGCGGGTACCAGAGCCCGTGCTCCGCGGCCGCCTGCTTCACCTCGACGTTCAGCCGGCCCGGCTGGGTGATGGCGACCCGCGCCACGGGATCGATGGTGATGTCGCGCATGCGCTCGGTCGACAGCACGATGCAGCCGTCCACGGCTGTGGAGCCGCCGGACAGGCCTGACCCGGCGCCCCTGGGGACCACCGGAACCGTGTGCTCGGACGCCCATCGCAGCACCGCCTGGACGTCGCTCGTGCTTCGCGCCCGCACGACCGCCAGTGGCCAGCCGGCCTCGCCGGCGCCCGCCCAGTCCTGCCGGTATGCCGACATCGCCTCGCGGTCGGTGAGTACCCCTGCGTCAGGCAATGCCGCGAGCAGGCTCGTCACGTCGGCCATCGGGCACCTCCACACAGCACGCTGCCAGATTAGTCAGGTGACCGCCCCATCACGATCGGAAGAGGTGAGCTCCGCGCACCAGCGGCAGTCCGGTCAGGTTGACGATGCCGGCAGGAGCAGCGCACACCGCCGGGATGGCGTTGACGACGGGCATGGCCGTAGTCACTGCGCCGTCGAAATGCTCGCCCTGGGGCTCCAGCCGGACGCGGACCCCTGGCACGCCGTCGATCTCGATCACGTATCCGTGGGTGACGGGCCAGTTGGGGGTCATGTCCTCGCCGAGCTTCCAGACGAAACTGCACTCGATGAGCGAGCGTCCGCGCCGGTTGCCCGAGACTGTGCCCTTGAAGCCGGCGATCCGGCCCTTGCCCAGCGTCATGAAGCTGAAATCGGTGTCCTGGTTGGCGGTGGCGAATTCGACCCGGAAGCCGACCTCGTCGATGTCCACGCCGAGGGCTCTCGCGAGCACCGGAATCTGATCCTTGAAAGAGCCGCAGGAGGACTCGCAGGCGCGCCGTGCCGCGGGGTCGCCGGGCTCCAGATCGAAGCCCTGGGCGCGGAACATCTGCTCGTTGGCGTACTCGTGGACATCGAGCGATTCGAGCACCGACAGCCGTTCGATCCGGCTACACATGGCGCTGGCCGCAAGGGCGACCATCGGCGCGTGGCCGGGATAGATACCTGACGCGTACAGCGAGGAGCCACCCCGCAGGCACGCGTCTCGAAGGCGGTGCGTGGCGGCTTCGCCGTAGCCGGTGCCGGCCATCATGTACATCGTCGAGACGACGTTGGCCCCGGACTCCAGAATGCGCTCGAGGTGATCGAAGTTGGGCCGGTACGCCATATAGCAGACGCAGTCCGGATCCAGAGCGAGGAGTGCCTCGACGTCATCCGTCGCCGTGATGCCGAGTCGCCCGATACCGCACAGCTCGCCGACGTCGCGCCCGACCTTGTCGGGCGAAAACGCATAGCAGCCAACGAGATCGAGCACCGGATGATCGGCCATACCCTGGACCGCGGCACTGCCGGTCTTGCCGGTCGTCCACTGCACGACCCGCAGGCGCCGGCTCACGCGAGGTACCTCAACAGTTTCCTTGCACCCCTTCCGGCCTGAAACATCTACATGATAAGAATGCGCGGTCTGTGGTGGCAACAACGTGGGAGGCGCACATGTCAGAGCTCTCCTGGGACCCGCTCAGCCCGGAGCTGCGCATCGACCCGTATCCCTTGTGGAAGCGACTCCGGGACGAGGCGCCGGTCTATCGTAACGACCAGTACGACTTCTATGCATTGTCCCGATTCCACGACATCGAAGCGGCTCACCGCGACCCCGTGACCTTCAGTTCCAATCACGGGACGACACTGGAGACGATGTCGCCGGACCCGGTCGACACCGGAATGATCATCTGGCTCGACGCGCCCAAGCACACGACGCTGCGCAAGCTTGTCTCTCGGGCGTTCACCACCCGAAGGATCTCCATCCTGGAGGAGAAGGTCCGCGGGATCTGCGTCGAACTGCTGGACGCCCAGATCGGCTCCGGTCGCTTCGACTACGTCCAGGACTTCTCCGCGATCCTGCCGCCCTCGGTGATCTCGCTGCTGCTCGGCGTCCCCTCGAGCGAGCGCGATGAGCTGCGCCGCATCGTCGATTCCGTCTTCCATGTGGAAGAGGGCGTGGGGATGGCGAACGACGTGTCGATGAACGCGCTCGTCGAGCTCGGCCAGCGTCTCGGGGCTCATTTCGCCGACCGGCGGGCGCATCCTCAGGATGACGTGTTCACCGACCTCGTGCATGCCGAGGTGGCGGATGAGGAGACCGGCAAGCTCCGCCGGCTGACCGATGAGGAATTGGCGAGTTTCGGCATCCTGCTTTTCAGCGCCGGCAGCGAAACAGTCGCTCGCCACCTCGGCTGGGCGGCGAGCCTGCTCGACGAGCATCCGTCGCAGCGCGCGGAGTTGGTCGCCGACTCCGCGTTGCTCCCTGGTGCAGTCGAGGAGATCCTGCGGTACGAGCCGCCGTCACCGGTGAATGCCCGCTGGTCGACGTGCGACGTCGAGGTCGCCGGCGCGACGATTCCCGCGGATTCGCGCGTCATCCTCATCACCGGGTCGGCGGGCAGGGACGAACGGAAATATCCGAATCCGGACGCGTTCGACATCCACCGCAAGTTCGACGTGCACATGACCCTCGGGTACGGCGGCCACTTCTGCCTGGGGGCCGCCCTGGCGAGGATGGAAGCGCGCATCGGCCTCGAGGAGACGCTCAAGCGCTGGCCGGAATTCAAGGTCGATCGTGACGCGACGGTGCCGCTCTACACCAGCACCGTCCGAGGCCCGGAGCGGCTGCCGATCTACGTGTGACGCCAGCCGCTGTCCTGCACCCGGTTAGCCCGGCCGAGAGGTAGCCGTTGTACTCCGCGTAGGTCGGCTCCGCGGTGACGCCGGCCGATTTCAGGTCGCTGACGAACTGCTTGGCAGCGGCCGTCTGCATCTGCAGGACCCGCAGCTATGAAGCGCCGTCCACTATCACTAACCTGCCCGCATGGGATTGCTGACGTTGGACGGGGCCCCGCGCGAGGGAATCGACGATCACGGGATCGACGTGCGGCCGGTGGCTGGTGCGCTCGGCGCCGAGCTGCACGGCGTCGACCTGCGCAACCTCGACGCGCAAGGAGTTGCCGCCGTTCGGGACCTGCTGCATCACTACGAGGTCATCTTCTTCCCAGGAGCCGATCTCAGTGATTTCGAGCAGCTGCAACTGGCGCGCCGGTTCGGTGAGCTGAACATCTTCCCGGTCGCCCGCCTGCGCGGGGTGACCGAGCCCTGCTGCACCGTCATCACCGACGGGCCGGACAGCCCGCCGGAAGCCGATGACTGGCATACGGATGTCACGTGGATCGCCGAGCCGCCGAACTACGCGCTCCTGTCGGCGCAGGTCATCCCCCGACGAGGCGGCGACACCTTGTGGGCCTCGATGACGGCCGCCTACGAAGCCTTGTCCCCCGTGATGCGCCGGATGATCGACGACCTCGACGTCGTGCATGACAACACCGAATTCATCCGGGCCATGCTCAGAAAGATGCCGGACGGGCCGCCGGCGCGCTCGTTGGCCGATGCCTTGCGCGAGGCCTTCCCGCCCGTCACACATCCGCTGGTGCGCACCCATCCCGATACCGGTCGGCAGGCCCTGTTCATCGCGGGCGGCTTCATGCGCTACGTCGAGGGAATGCGCGAAGCGGAGAGCGACAACCTCCTTGGATTTCTTCGCCGGCACATCGAAAACGCCGCACTGCAGTGCCGCTGGCGCTGGAGTCCGGGGGATCTGGCGATCTGGGACGAGCGGTCCACCAACCACCGCAGTGCCGCCGACCACTTCCCTCAGGAGCGCTCGATCCGGCGCGTCGAAGTCAGCGGCGAGCGCCCGTATCACCGCGCCTAGTTGACCGGCACTCGTTCGGCCTCGGGTGGCTGCGCCGGAACGCTCACCTGCGGCAACGGCCGCACTCGCAGCACGCGGGCGAGCCAGCCAGGCATCCACCAGTTCCAGTCCCCGAACATCGAGACCAGCGCCGGAACAAGAAGTGAGCGCACGACGGTGGCGTCGAGCAGGATGCCGAAGCCGAGCGCGCTCGCAAAGACCTTGAGGTCGGTGCCGGGTCCGGTCGCCAGTGCGACGAAGGCCAGGAACAGGATCAGCGCCGCACTCGTCACGAGCCGCCCGGTGCGCGCGATGCCTTCGACCACGGCGGCATCGGTGTTGCGCGTGACCTCGTACTCCTCCCGGATGCGCGACAGGATGAAAACCTCGTAATCCATGGACAGTCCGTAGAGGAACGCGAAGACCATCAGCGGCACCCAGAACGTCACCGCACCGGTCGCGTGGACCCCGAAGATGGCGTTGGAGCCATGTCCGTGCTGCCAGAACAGCACCATGAAGCCGAGCGTCGCTGCGACCGTGAGCAGGTTGAGCAGCACGGCCTTGATGGGAAGCACGACCGAGCGGAATCCTCGTGCCAGCAGTACGAAGGTGAGCAGGGCGATGAGCCCCAGCATCAGCGGGAAGTTGCCGTACACGGCCTTGAGGAAGTCGATCTGATCCGCGCCCGGCCCGGCGACTCCGAGCACGTTCGGGTCCTGCTTTGAGGCGGTTTTGACCCGGCGCACCGTTCCGACTGTCGAGGAGTTCACGGTCTCACTCGTCGGAACGAGCATCACGACGGTTTGGCCGTTGCTGACGTTGCCCGGATCGGTCGAGACCACCGCATGCTGCACGCCGTCCACGCGGGCGAGCTCCGTCGCGGCGGTTTTCGCTCCCTGTTCGGTCGTCACCACTTGCATCGGCGTCAGCCAGCCGGTGGAAATCCCGCCGCGCTTGAGCTGCTGGAAGGCATCGAAGGCGGGACCTCGTTGGGCGAGCGAGTCCGACCCGGCCAGGCCGATCTTCACCCCGACGAAGGCGGCGAACAGCGCCCCGAGAATCACGACGGCGACGATTGCCGCGACGCCGCGATGGCGCACCACGCGGGTCGCCCAGGCGGCCCAGGCCCGGCTCGGCTTGTTCTCGTGACGGATCCTCGGCCAGTCCACACGCGGCCCGATACCGCCCAGAATTGCCGGGGTGAGAGTCAGCGTGGTGAGCACGCTGGCGAGCGGGATGAGCGCGCCGCCGATACCAATACTGCGCATGAACGGCACTGGCAGCACCACCAGGGCGATCAGGCCGATGGCGACCGTGACACCACTGAAGACGACTGCGCGCCCCGCGGTCTCCATGGCCACGACCACAGCGTCGTGGTTGTCGCGGCCATGGTCGCGTTCCTCGCGCCATCGGGTGACCAGCAGGAGCGAGTAGTCGATCGCAACCCCGAGACCGATCAGCGAGACCAGGAATTGAACGATGAACGACATGTCGGTGGCGTAGGTCAGCGGCAGCAGGAAGACGAACGTCAGCAGGATCGACGCCGCCGCAACGATCAACGGCAGCAGCGCGAGGAACGAGGCGAAGACAAACACGAGCACCAAGAGGGCACCGAAGCCGCCGAGCAGGGTCTCGAGCAGGACGCTGTTGCCGCCGCCACCGCTGGAATCACCTGCAGCGAGTGCGTCCTCGCCGGTGACTCCGACGGTCCAGCCAGCCGGCACTGCTGCGGTCGTGGCGTGTCGCAGCGGTTCGGTCGGCATCTTGAAGGACTGGTTGTGCGGCGGTGGGTAGAACACCAGCGCGAACGCTGTCCGATTGTCCTTGGTGCGAAACACCTTGTCGCCGCTGGTCGTCTCGTCGATGACGCGCAGTCCGGGCGTAGCCTTCTGCGCGGCTTGAAAGGCACGGGATACCTCAGCCTCGTGGCCGTCCAGCGTCTGGGCACGGGGTGGGGTCACCGAAATCAGGTAGGGGGACGTCGACCCGCCGTTGCCGAAATCGTGGATGATCTTGTTGGCAGCCTCGGTGCCTGCCTGGCCCGGCAGCGAGAAGTCGATGACCAGCCGCTTGCTCGTCGCTCCGGCGGACAGCGCGCCGACGACGAACAGCACCGCCCAGGCCAGGATGACGAGCTTGCGATGCCGGAGGACGATCTCGGCGATGCGGCGCATGGGGCTCCAGGGCAGTCGGCGGCAGCCCGTGCGGGGCGGGCTCTGCCAGTCTGACGGACCTCGGCCGTCAAACTCATCGCGGCGACCGCAAATCCGTCGATTCCCTGGCGCCGCTTGCCGCCAGCCGGGTCAGCCGGTGGGTTGGAGCTGGCCCTTCTCTGACATCTCGGCGCCGAGCTCGCGCTCGATCTGCTCGAGGCTGCGGCCCTTCGTCTCCGGCACGTGCTTGGCGAAGTAGGCGAGCGCCACCAGTGTCAGGAACGCGAACAGGAAGAAGACGCCCTTCGGTGAGATGGCGTTCAGCAGGGTCAAGAAGGAGATGGTGACGACGAAGTTGGCTCCCCAGTTGGCGACGGTGGCGACGCTCATCGCTTGCCCCCGAATGCGCAGCGGGTAGATCTCGGCAATCATCAGCCAGAAGACGGGACCGAGCCCGACGGCGAAAGAGCCTGTGTAGATGAGCAGCCCGGCGATGCCCACGTAGGCCGTGCTGCCATGCAACTCATCGCCGCTCAGGAACGCGCAGGCGGTGACGATCATCCCTACCGCCATGCCCGCGGTGCCGATGAGCAGCAGCGGCCGCCGACCCGTGCGGTCCAGCAGGCGGATGGCCACGATCGTCATGAGGACGTTCACGGCTCCGTTGACGACGTTCGCCAGCAGAGACGCGCTGCTTCCCAAACCGGCGCCCTTGAGCAGCGTCGGTGCGTAGTAGATGACCGTGTTGATACCCGTGATTTGCTGGAAAACCGCCAGCCCGATGCCCACCCAGAGAGCGGGCCGCACACCGCGCTCCAGCAGTTCTTTGGAGCTGGATTTCGCCTCTGTCCGCGCGACATCCTTGACCTCTTGGACTTCGGCGTCGATGTCCTCTTCGGCGCGCAGCAGGGCCAGCACCTCGCGGGCCTCCTGCTCCCGGCCCTTGCGTATGAGCCAGTGCGGGCTCTCCTTCTGGGTGAGGATCCCGATGCCGAGGATGACGGCGGGGATCGCCGCCAGCCCGAACATCAGCCGCCAGTTCTGAGAGTCCGCCAAGCCGTAGTCGACGAGGTAGGACGCCAGGATGCCGCTGGTGATCATCAGCTGGTTGAAGCTGACCAGGGCGCCGCGGATCTTGGGCGGCGCGACCTCACCGATGTACAAGGGCACTGTCATGGATGCCGAGCCCACCGCGAGCCCGATGACGAACCGGGCCACGATGAGCGTCCAGTAGCCCGGCGCGAAGGCCGCCAGCAGCACGCCGGCCACGAAAATTACTGCGGTCATGAGGATCGTCTTGCGGCGGCCCACGGCATCGGCGATCCGGCCCGCGGTAAAGGCTCCCACCATCGCTCCGACCAGTAGGAGGCTGGTGACCAACTCCTGCTGGAACGATGAAAGGCCGCCGAAATCGTCCTTCAGGAAGAGCAGCGCACCGGAGACGACGCCGGTGTCATACCCGAAGAGCAGACCACCCAACGCTGTCAGCGCAGCGGCCACGATGACCCGGCGGTGGATCCCGCGAGCCGTATCGTCCGGGGCTCCGGAAGGCGATCGCCCGGCAGGTTTCTGGGCTGGATCCGCGCTGGAGGTGGTGCGGGTGTCGCGGCGGTGATCTAGCAAAGCCATCTGGTCACTTCTCTCCGGCTGGAGAAGCGCTGGAACGACTTCTCCGTGATGCCGCCATGGCATCTACCAAAACCGGACATACCCGACTCGTTACGACGCACACCCCGACTGGTTCGGAGCGCGGCTGATCGGCCGCCCCGCGCCCGTCGTCATTCAGGCGGTGTCGTCCGCCGGATCTCCCGTGAATTCGGCGGAAGATTCAGTCGTCTCGCTTCGGTACTTCGCGAGCAATGACCGGTAACGATGGTCGGATGTCGTCCTGACTCTGCTCTGGGCGCTGGAGAGCAGCCCGACCCATCGGGTAAGACTGCCGGCGGTGGGGCCGTTTCCTGGTACCAGCTTGTGAGCTGGCCACACATCACCTCCGGGCGCGACCGCCTGCGTTCTTGTAGGCGTCCTCAGAATTGAGGATTTCAAGCAGCGATCTCGGGCAAACAGCTCCCGAAATTTGGGTAAGAGGCGCCTGAGGAACGGAGGTTGTGCGATGGCGCGCGCGGTGTGGTCCGGGATGATCAGCTTCGGTCTGGTGAGCGTTCCGGTGGGTTTGTTCACGGCGACGCACGAGCACGAGCCGTCCTTTCATCAATTTGCGGCCGGGGCCGCGGATCGGATCCGCTACAAGCGGGTGAATGAGCGGACCGGGCGTGAGGTCGACTACGGCGACATCGTCAAAGGCACCGACGTCGGCGGCGGCAGCTATGTGATGGTCACCGACGAGGAGCTCGAGCAGATAGCGCCGGGTCGCTCCCGCGCTCTCGAGATCTCGAGCTTCGTCGACCTGGACGAGATCGATCCGATCTATTTCAACAAGGCCTACTACCTCGCCCCCGCAGGGGAGGAGAACAAGAAGACTTACGCGCTGCTACGCGACGCCATGGCCAAAACCAACCGGGCGGCTATCGGCAATTTCGTGATGCACGGCAAGGAGCATCTGGCCGCCATTCGGGCGTCGGGCAACACCCTTGTCCTGGAGACGTTGTTCTTCGCCGACGAGGTGCGTGATTCGAAGGAGATGCTCGACAACCTTCCCGGCAAGACGAGTTTCCGCAAGGGCGAGCTGAACATGGCCACCCAGCTCGTGCAATCCATGGGCGACGACTGGAACCCCAAGCAATACCGCGACACCTACACCGATCGCGTCAACGACCTGATCAAGGCCAAGCGCAAGGGCAACGACTTCCAGGCGGCCGACGAGGCGCCGGAAGCGACCAATGTCGTGGACCTGATCGAGGCCTTGCGCCGCTCGGTGGATTCCACGCGCGGAGCTGGCCGGAAGCCCAAGAAGGCGGTCGAGAAAAAGGCGGCCGCGAAGAAGGCTCCCGCCAAAAAGGCTGCAGCCAATAGAACTTCGAAGTCCGGTCGGACGGGTTCACGGAAAGCGTCGTGACACCGGCCAAGTCGTCCAACTCGCGTGTTCGCGCACCGGCAGACCGACTCGAGACCTACCGCGCCAAACGCGACTTCGCCAAAACCGCCGAGCCGGCGGGTGCCAGGACGGAGGGCGCTTCGGATCGCCAGGACTCCGAGCATCGCGGCAACGCGTCACCCCGCTTCGTGGTTCAGCGACATAGGGCTCGCCGGTTGCACTACGACTTTCGGCTGGAAATCGGCGAGGTACTTGCCAGCTGGGCGGTGCCCAAAGGCCCGACCTTGGATCCGAACGTGCGCCGCGCCGCGTTTCGCGTCGAAGATCACCCGCTGGAGTACTTCGACTTCGAGGGCGTGATCCCCGCCGGGCAATACGGTGGGGGTGACGTGATCGTGTGGGACGCCGGCACCTGGGAACCGAGGGAAACCGGCGATCCGGCCGCTGCTGTCGAGGCCGGAGAGCTGCACTTGGATCTGCACGGCAAGAAACTGCACGGCCGCTTCATTCTGGTTCGGACGCGGGCCGACTCCGCAGGCAAAGAGCAGTGGCTGATCCTGCACAAGCACGACGAGTACGCCGTGTCCGGATGGAACGCCGAGGACCATCCACAGTCCGTTCTCTCCGGACGCACCAACGATGAGGTGAAGGCGGACCCGGATCGTTTGTGGCGCTCGGACCTTCCAGCCGCACGTGCCTCTGTCCTGCTCAGGCCTGACCGCACCGAGGCCGTGGACGACGAGGCGTTGGCCGCACTCGATGCCCTTGGCGCCGGTGGCCGCTGGCCGGTTTTCGGCCGGGAATTGCGGGTGACCAACCTGGACAAGGTGCTCTTCCCAGCATGCCCCGGCGAGGATCCCGTCACCAAGCGGGAGCTGCTGCGTTACGCCGCCCGGATTGCCCCCACGGCGTTGCCCTACCTTCGCGGCCGGGCTCTGAACATGCACCGCTATCCGAACGGCGCCGATGCCAAGGGCTTCTGGCACAAGGAACTGCCGGGACACGCTCCGGACTGGCTCCCGCGGTGGGAGAACCCTGACGCCGATGCGGGTGAGACTCGCACGTATCTGGTCGTGGATGAACCGGCGGCGCTCGTCTGGGCGGCGAACTTCGGCGCGCTCGAGTGGCACGCGTGGACCTCAACCGTCGACAGTCCCGAACAGCCCACGTACGTCATGCTCGACCTGGACCCGGGTGAGCGGACCAGCTGGCCGGAGCTGCTCTCGCTGGCCCGGCTGCATCGGACAGCACTTGAGCACCTGGGCGTTCGTGCCCGCGCGAAACTTACCGGTCGCCGAGGGATCCAGATCTGGATTCCCATCGCTGCGGGGCCCTCGTTCGCTGACACTCGGGCCTGGGCCGAGCAACTGTCCAAGGCCGTGGGCGCGGTGGTGCCGGAACTAGTCAGCTGGAAATGGGAAGTCCACGACCGCGGCGGGCTGGCCCGGCTCGACTACACGCAAAACGCTGTGAACAAGACGCTCGTCGCGCCCTACAGCCCGCGTCCGGCCGCCGGCGCACCCGTCTCTGCACCAATCGACTGGGACGAACTCGACGATCCCGATCTGCGGCCCGACCGCTACACGATCCGCTCGGTGATCGCCCGGCTCGCCGACAAGGGCGACCTCTTCGCCGAAGTGCTGCGCCAGGATCAGGACCTGCCGACCTTGCACTAGCCAGTGACGATTTCTGCCCGGCCGCTACTGCAGGAGCCGGCGCATCGTCAAGGCGTCGCGGGGGGCGGCACCGCCGGGATCGTTGTTGGCATACACGTAGCCCGCGCCGAACGACTCCCGGAGCTGCCGCGCCCAGCGCCTCAGCGTGCGGTTCGAGTACGCCCAATCCACCTCTCCGTGGTGGAGGCGGAGATAGCCCCAGTTTGTCGTCACCCAGAGCGGGTTCTGCGGCTGCTCCCCGCGATCGGCCCAGACCAGCGCTGCGCCCCTTCGTGTCAGCAACTCACGCACCTCATCACACCACCAGCTGTCGTGACGCGGCTCGACCGCGACGCGCACGGTGCGGGGAAAACACTTCAGGGTCGCGTCCAGAAGCTGCGGTGCCGCCTGCAGGTTCGGTGGAAGTTGCAGCAGGATGGGGCCGCGTTTGCGTCCGAGCCCGCGGGAACGCTCCAGCAGCCGTGCGACCGGCTCGGCGGGGTCGTTCAGCCGTTTGACGTGCGTGAGGTAACGACTGCCCTTGACCGTCATCAGGAACCCGGCGGGAGTGCGCTCCTTCCACGATTGGAACACTGCGCGTTCGGGCAGGCGGTAGAACGCATTGTTGACCTCGACCGTGTCGAAGACCTCGGCGTAATGCTCGAGCCAGTACCGCTGCGCAAGCTTGGCCGGATAAAAATCCCCGCGCCAATCCCGGTACTGCCAACCGGAAGTCCCTACCCGCCACGACATGTCATCCGCTTACCCATCAGCCGTGCGGTTGGATCCATGGAACTGTCCGCGGGTCGCTTCCTGCTAACTACCGACGCCTGCAACACCGGCCGCGGAACAGGAGCGTCAGACGGGGGTCAGCAGCCCGTTGGACAGCGCGGCCCGGGTCAGGTGGCGATAGCCGACCGATTCGAAGGAGACGACGAGTTCGTGGTCGTCCTCGGAGAGCACAGTTCCCTTGCCCCACAGGCGATGTGTGACTTCAGCGCCGACTTGCACCCGAGCGGGGGAGTCGCGTTGCTTCGGCGGCGGAGATGGCAGATGGGGACGCAACGACGCTCTGGTGTCGTTGTCGCAGTTGCCGCAGTCGGCGTGCAGCGCTTCCCCGAAATAGCCGAGCAGCTCCCTCCTGCGGCACGAGGTCGTCTCGGCATAGTGCCGCATCGAGTCGATGCGGCTACCGAGGACGGCTTGGCGCCGGCGGCCGGCGGCCTCCAGCTGGCTGTCCGCATCCGCAGCTGTGCCGGTGAGCAACTCATAGTTTTCACCGTCGAGCGTGACCACACCGAGCTCTTCGAGCTCGGCCACGACGCGCTCGGCGACGGCCCGGGAGACCCGCGCTGCGTCGGCCAGTTCCCCGACGTCGAGCGGGCGGGTCTGGACGGCCAGTACCCGCAGCACTGCGCGGATCTTGGCGTCAGGTATCCGCGACTGGGCCACGAACAGGCGCGGAATGCGCAGGCTGCGCGGGTCATAGATGAGGACGGCGTGCGCGGGGCGGCCGTCGCGTCCGGCGCGTCCGATCTCCTGGTAGTAGTCGTCGAGACTGGCGGGGACGCCGGCGTGAGCGACCGTGCGCACGTCGGCCTTGTCGATGCCCATGCCGAAGGCGCTCGTCGCCGCGACCACGTCCAATTCGCCGGCGAAGAAGCGGTCCTGGACTTCGGCTCGGCGGTGGGCGGTCATTCCCGCGTGGTAGGCCGCCGCCCGCAGGGCCGACTGGTTGAGGCGCGCCGCGATGTCCTCGCAGCGGGCGTGGCTCATCGCGTAGACCAAGGCGGGTGTCTCGTGCCGGGCGAGGACATTCGTGGTGCGCTCAAGCAGCGCTTCCTCTTCCTTGTCGTGCGGGTCAGCGCGGCGAACGGAGAGAGTGATGTTGGGGCGATCGAAGTCGGCGACGATGACGCGCGGATTGCGCATCCCGAGCTGGCGGGTGATGTCGGCCTGAACGGGCGGGGCGGCGGTCGCCGTCAGGGCCAGGATCGGTGGCCGGCCAAGCAGCTCGATGAGGCCGCGAAGGCGCAGGTACTCGGGTCTGAAGTCGTGACCCCACTCGCTGACCAGATGCGCCTCGTCGACGGCAAACAGGCTGATAACTCTGGGGGTTTCCAGTAGCGCGGCGTGCGTCTCGGTGTTGGCCAGCTGCTCCGGGCCGAGCATCAGGAAGTCCAGCTCACCCGCTGCCAATCGGGAGAGCGACGCGCGGCGCTCGGCCGCTTTCTGCGCCGAGTTGAGCGTCGCCACCGATACGGGTTTGCCGTCGCTGCGCCGATGCGCCGCGAGGGCCTGGTGCTGGTCGCGCTGAAGTGCGATCAGCGGGGAGACGACGACCGTAAGACCGCCCAGGGCCAGCCCGCCCACCTGGTAGATGGCACTCTTACCGCTGCCGGTAGGCAGCACGGCCAACGTGTCGCGTCCGGCGGCGATCGATTCCAACGCCGATCGCTGGCTCGCCCGCAGACGGATACCGAAGGAGCCCTCCGCGAGAGCCTCCATCGCAGCTATCGAGGTCGTTTCCGGTCACCTCCTCTAAGCGGGACAGTCGTACGCGAGCCACACCCGATCGCGTAGCGGGATGCCGTCGATGTCGATCGGTTCGGGATACCCGGTTTGCGGGGTGAACGCGTCGCGTTCCACGGCGAACAAGCGGAAGCCACACCGTTGATAGAACCTCAGGTTGCCGATATCGGCGGCGGCGGTGGCCACGATCATGCGAGCGTGCCCAACCTCGGCAGACAGGTCTAGCGCCGCTTCGAGGAGTTGCCGCCCGATCCCTGTGCCGCGCTGATCGGCGCGGACGGCCATGTTCTTCAGCTCGACCTCACCCTCGCGCGGTGTCTCGACCAGCTGCAAATGCCCGAGAAGTTCGAGCGCGCGGCGGGCCACCAGGACCCGTCCCAAGTCGAGATAGGCATCGAGTTGGGCGGCCGAATCCTCGGCCTCCTCGAACAAGCTGCGCAGGGCCGTTCGATCGCCGGTGTACTCGCGGATCTCGAGGGCCTGGTCGGTCCGGACGGGTTTCATTTTCGCATCGCCATCTCTACCGTCGGGCCCGGCGCCGGTTCCCCGAGTTCCTTTGCTGGTTGGGCCTTCCTGGCCGGCCGGCTGTTGTCGGGGCGCCGGGCCGCGATGAGCGCCGCCACGATGGCGAGTGTCCCGCCGATCACGGCCACC
Source organism: Frankiaceae bacterium (assembly GCA_036272075.1). Taxonomy (GTDB): domain Bacteria; phylum Actinomycetota; class Actinomycetes; order Frankiales; family Frankiaceae; genus DATAZK01. The sequence goes on along the minus strand of DATAZK010000228.1, from coordinate 7,760 downwards.
GCACCGAGTTGCTCACCCAGCAGGGGGACGGACGCGCCCGCGCCGATGACCGGCACCAGGACGCCGATCAAGCCCGCGCGTGAGGCCGACATCTGAGTGATGGCCTTGTTGAACAAGAGGAACGGGATGACGCTGCCCAGCAGTGCTACGGCGAGCGCGATCCCGAAGTGCCCCGCGTCGACTCTCGCGATGTGACTGTGCCCGCGGGCAATCGACCAGAGAAAGATCGGTGCTGCCAGCGAAAGCGCGCCAAGCATCTGCACCGCCGTGACCACCACGGGGTCGCGACCCGTTGCCACGTGCCGGGCCAGCACCGCGTAGCCGGCTGCCGTTGCGGCGCTGGCAATGACGAGGAGGTCGCCGGTCACGCTTCCATGAGAGCCGTCGGTGCGCCAGGTGACGAGCACCGAACCGGCCACTCCGAACGTCAGCGCCACGAGCAGCAAGCGGTCGATCCGCTCGCGCAGGAAGGCGACCGAAAGCAGCAGCGTCGCGGGCGCGTCGAGGGCGAGTAGCAGCGCAGCGTGTGATGCTGCCGTGCGCCGGACGCCGATATCGAACAGCAGGTACGCCAGGCCGGGTTCCAGGATTCCGAGCAGCAGGAGCCGCGGATCTGGCCTGCTCGGCCGTGCTCCGCGGGCAAGTGCCAGGCCCGCGAGCGGAACGGCTGCCACCACGATCTCGATCCCGAACAGGTCGGTCGCCGTCAACTGTTCCAACGCGATCTTGCTGAGTGCGGTGGACAGGCCCCAGCAGATGCAGGCCAGCAGCAGCATGCCCACCGGGGCGTAACGCAGCGCGGTCGGCGTGCGAAACAGGCGCGTCCGGCGGCCGATCCGGCTAGGCATGGAGATCGGTGCGCCAGCGGCGGTACAGGTTGATGAGGTCCTCTCGCGCCAGCGAGTCGACGTCCTCATCCCGTAGCGACCCGGCAATGGCGACGGTCACTTGAATCTGCTTGACGTGCTCCGTGCAGTCCTCGCACTCGGACAGGTGGGCCTCGAAGAGGGCGTGCTCTCCGGGCGTGAGGTTTCCGTCGAGGTAGTCGGTCACCAGTCCCACGACCTGCCGGCAGGTGATGTCGTGCCCGTCGATGGGCTTGGGTCGCCGAGCATGTAGCAACGGCAGCCGGGGCAATCTCACAGGCCTCATTGCCGCACCTCCCGTTCGAGTTGGCTTCGCAGGCGCGCCCGGCCGCGATGCAGGAGCACCCGCTGGTTTCCCTCGGAAATGCCGAGGATTCCGCACACCTCTTCGCTGGAGAGTCCCTCGACATCCCGCAGCGTTACGACCGTCTGCTGCGCCTCCGGCAGCTCGCTGATGCATGCCTTGATCCGCGCCGCCAACTGCGGGGCCACCATGCGGTCGAGCGCTTCGTCCGCCCAATGAGCCGGTGGCGTCACCCACCAACCGTCCTGGCTGAACCGGCCGTTGTCGGCTTCCAGTTCGCTGTCTTTGACCGGCAGGTGGACTCTTTCGCGGACCCCCGTGCTGATTGCGCGGTTGACGACGATGCGCAGCAGCCAGGTGCGCAGCGAGGAGCGTCCTTCGAAGCGGTCCAGGCCGCGCAGCAGCCCCAGCCACGCATCCTGGGCGACCTCCTCAGCCACCGCGTCGCTGCGTACGTAGCCGCGCGCAAGCCGCACCATGGCAACGTGATGGCGCTCGACCAACGTGGTGAATGCCGATTCGTCCCCGGCGCGCAGGCGCTCGATCAGCTCCGCTTCGGCTGGTGGCAGGGCAGGCGGGCCCGCTGAAGGCGCGGCCGGCTCTCGCCGATGGAGCTTCACCACGACCTCCCTTTCTTGCCCTGCCTGGTATGAGGTTGACGCCCGGTCCGAGCGTGGATTCCACCGGGGTAGTCCCTGCCGGCAGGTGCGCGTTACGCCTGTAACGCCGATCGCCGTGGCCGGACCCTTTGCTGCCGGCGATGAAAGCCATCCGAACGGGAATCGCCGATCTGGAAGGGAGGTCGAGCCATGAGCAACGACACCAACGAGTTGCCCGGGCAGGAGACGTTGCTGGCGTGCTGGAACGCCTTGGCCGCTCTCTCGCCCGGTGGCCGGCTGGTCGAGACGGGCGGCGCCATCGCCGCCGTCTTCCCGTCGTGGATGCCACTGAACAACGCCATCCTGCCGGTGCGCAGTGATCCCGCCACGGAATCGACGGCCGTCGCCGCGCTGCGGGAGCTCTACGAGGAGGCCGCGGTGCCGGTGTGGGCCTTATGGCGTCCCACCCGGGCCGCCGATCTCGACGTTGCCGATGGTGTGGGCCCACTCGAAGAGTTGAAACGCGACACCACGACCCTCGTCATGCAGACGGCATTGCATCCCGCGCTGCGTCAGCACCAGGCGGTAGTTCCTGCCTCCATCGCCGACGTCGCCCGGTTCGACGAGGACGTGGCTATTCACGCGTCCGAGCTTGCTGATCCCGAGGATGTGCCCGGACTGTCCGGGTGGGTCCTGCTGGAGGACGGCTTCGTGGCCTCGGCTGCCTGGAGCTTCGTGCACGGGACGGATTGCGGCGTCTACGCCGTCGAAACCGTGCCCCGGTGGCGCCGTCGCGGCTTCGCCCGCGCGCTCATGGAACACCTGCTGGCCGATGGACGCCGGCAGGGCGCCACGACGGCAAGCCTGCAATCAACGCGCATGGGGCAACGGCTGTATGAATCCCTGGGTTTCGCAGCCGTCGGGCGCTATGAGGAATGGATCTGGCAGTGACGCGTCAGCGGTACTCGGGGTTCTCGTAGTCGAAGCGGCAGCCGGCGTCCCATTCCGAGCGCTGGTTGCCGTAGGCGGGGATGCCTCCCGCGTCTTTGAGGATCCGCGCAAGGTGGATCAGGTTCCAGGTCATGAATGTCGTGTTGCGGTTGGTGAAATCGTTCTCCGGACCACCCGAGCCGGGGTCGAGGTAGGACGGCCCCGGCCCGGCTTCACCGATCCAGCCCGCGTCGGCCTGCGGCGGGATCGTGTAGCCGATGTGCTGCAGGGTGTAGAGCACGTTCTGCGCGCAGTGCTTGATGCCGTCCTCGTTGCCGGTGATGAAGCAGCCCGCGACCCGTCCGTAGTACAGGTACTGGCCGGCGTCGTTCAGTAGATGCGAGCCGCCGTAAAGGCGTTCATGGACCTGCTTCATGACCGAACTGTTGTCACCCAGCCAGATCGGACCGGCGAGCACCAGGATGTCGGCTGCCAGGACCTGCTCGAAGATCGGCGGCCAGCCGTCGGTGGCCCAGCCGTGCTCGCGCATGTCGGGCCAGACGCCGGTGGCGATGTCGTGGTCGATGGCGCGCACGACGTCCACGGCGATGCCATGGGTACGCATGATCGACGCACTCGCGTCGATGAGCCCCTGGGTGTTGCTGACCTCCGGTGAGCGCTTCAGCGTGCAGTTGATGAAAAGGGCGCGCAGGTCGTCATACGCAGCGGGGGCAGCCATCGTGAGCCTTTCCGGCAATCAGAGGAGTTGAGCATCTTGGTTGACGCACAGCAGGGCGGGACCGTTCGACGCGAAGAGGGCAGAGAGCGCGCCGTCGAGTTCTTCGCGGCGGTCGACCCGTAGGCCGGTGGCACCGCAGAGTTCGGCGTACGCGGCCCAATCGGGGTTGTGCAGCGACGTGTGCCAGACCGGGACCCCGGCAGCAAGTTGTTCCTTGCTGATCTTTCCCAGCGACTTGTTGTCGAGCAGCAGGTGCTTGATGGGGATGCCGTACTTGACGGCGGTGAGCAGTTCCGCGCTGTACTGGCCGAAACCGCCGTCGCCCGTCACCGCAATGATCGGGCGCCCTGGAGCGGCAGCCCACGCGCCCATCGCGGCCGGATAGCCGAAGCCGATCGACCCGAGATAGCCCGACATCAGGACGGGTTGGCCGGCGGACTCGAGATAGCGGCCGAGCGAATACGCGTGATTGCCGACGTCCACGGTGACGACGGCGTCCTTGGGCAGGTGGCGTCCGAGCGCGTCGAACACCGCTGCTGCCGACACTCCCGATCCCCGGTCGTCGGCGACCCGCCGGGCCTTTTCCGCCCGCCAGATCGCCCAGCGTTCCGCCACATCGGCCCTCTGGTCCTGCGCCTTCGGGGTGCTCACCCGGGCGTCCAGAGCGGCGACGGTCAGCGCGGCGTCACCGAGCAGATGCGCGGCAACGGCGTTGAAACGGCCGATCGCGGAGTGCGCGTCATCGATCTGCACGATCGGTTTGTACGCGGGAATCCCCGTGTGGTTGGAGAACGAAGCACCGACGACGACGAGCAGATCGGACTCGTTCATCAGCCAGCTGGCGACGGGCGTGCCGCTGCGGCCAAGGACCCCGGCGCCGAGAGCATGCGTATCCGGGATGAGTCCTTTGGCCTTGAACGTGGTCAGGACGGGCGCGCCCAATCGTTCGGCAAGGCGCCGAACGTGCTCGCTCGCCGTGCGTGCTCCGTGTCCGACGATGAACACCGGCCGGCGCGCCGATTCCACAAGTTCAGCGGCGCGCGCGAGCGCCTCTTCGTCGGGCAGGATCTGGCGGGCGGTGAAGCGCCCGGCAGGCGTGGTTGCCGGCTGCTCCGACGGGAGGACCTGAACCTCGTCGGGTAGCACGAGGTGCGCGACCCCGCGGCCGTCGATGGCGCGCTTGACCGCCAGCGCGGCGAGCTCGGCGTGGTCGCTGCCGGCCAGCACGACTTGCGAGGAGACGGCCACGTCAGAGAAGACCGATGTCAGGTCGAGGTCCTGGAAGGCCCCACGCCCGCGGTCCTTGGACGGCACCTGACCCGATACGGCGACGACTGGTGACCCGTCGAGCTTCGCGTCGTAGAGCCCGGTGAGCAGGTTCGTCGAGCCGGGCCCGGCGATCGCGAAGCACACCGCAGGACGTCCGGTCAGCTTGCCGTAGGCACTCGCCGCGAAGGCCGCGGCGCCCTCGTGTCGGATGCCGATGTAGGTGATCTCGCCGCGCCCTTCGGCCTTGCGCAGGGCGTCGGCGAATCCGAGGTTCGAATGTCCGACCATGCCGAAGACGTGCGTGATCCCAAATGCCACCAGGGTTTCTACGAGCGCATCCCCGACGGTGCGAGTAGCCGGCCGGGCCTGCGGCAGCTCGACGAAGACGCCGTCGGGCCGCTCCTCGACGCGGTAGCTCGGCACCGTGTCGTTGAACCCGCCGGCCGCCTCTCCGGAGATGGGGTCGTAGTCGTAACCATGCCACGGGCAGCGCAGCAAGCCCTTCTCGATGGAGCCCTCGCCGAGCGGTCCACCCTGATGAGGGCAGTGGTTTTCGAGCGCTCCCAGCCGGGCGCCGCAGCGCGACATCGCGACCGTGCGCCCGCCGACCTCGACGCTTCGCACCCGCCCGTCGCCCGGGACGTCGGTGTCATCAACCCGATGCCAGGTCGCGGCCACTGCTACCTCCGGTCAGCCCAATGCTTCGGTGACTAGGCAGTCTCCGTAGCCTCTCGGGCGTTACACAGAAATTGGCCGCGACTGTAACGCGCGCGCGGTTGCCCGGACGCAGCAAGTGTGGGAGCAAGGAGGATTAGGGGGTGAGCCCGCTTCGCGAGCGCCCTGCGCCGCCCGCGATCCGCCTGCTCTGCCTGGTGAGCGCGCTCGCCGGGCTGGTGGCCATCGTGCTCGTCCAGTGCCATCTCGAACGACTCGGCGGCGTCGGGCCGGGACGCTACCGGCTGCTGACCCTGCTCCTGGTGTGGCAAGCGTTGGCCATCTTCGCCGCGACCCTCCTGCGGTGGGTCCGTCCCCGCAGGCTGGCCGCCGGGCTCATCGTGGCCTCGCTCGTGGCGCTGCCGGCCGCAAGCCTCACGCGGGGTTCGCAGATCAGCGACGACCTCTACCGCTACGCGTGGGACGGGCGATTGCAGGCCGCGGGGATCGACCCGTACCGCTACGCACCCGACGCCCCGCAACTGGCGAAGTTTCGTGATGACTGGCTCTGGCCGGATGCCGCCACGTGCGTACGACTGCACAAGGTGGCGATCACGACCGATCCGCGGCATGCCTGCACCCGCATCAACCGCCCGTCGGTGCGCACCATCTATCCGCCGGCGGCTGAGGCGTATTTCCTCATCGCCCATGGGCTTCCCGGTCCGGCGCGGGACCACGGCCTGCAGCTGGACGCCGCGATCCTCTCGGCGGGACTTGCGGGCCTGCTGGCCTTCGGTTTGCGGCGCACCGGGCGCGATCCGCTCGCGGTTGCCTACTACAGCTTCGGGCCGCTGGCAGGTCTGGACATCGCCGCCGACGCGCATGTCGACGTCCTTGCGGCACTCTTTGGCGTCGCCGCGATCCTGCTGGCGACGCTTCGGCCGCGCGCGAGTGCGCGCGCCGGCATAGCCCTCGGCCTCGCCATCGCGACAAAGTTGTACCCGGTTCTGCTCGCCCCGGCGCTGCTTCGGCGCGAGGGCGGCCGGCGAGGAGCGCTGCGACTCGTAGCGGCCGCCGCGGGCGTCGTGGTGCTCGGGTACGTGCCGCACGTGGCGGCCGTGGGAGGGCACGTGCTCGGCTACCTTCCGGGCTATCTGCATGAGGAGAATTACGACTCCGGCACGCGCTTCCTGCTGCTCGGTCTGGTCGGGCTGGGCGGTGGCCTTGCTAAGGCCTTCGCTGCTGTCATCGTCGTGACCGCGCTCGTCGTGGTCGCCGTACGAAATGCTCGAGGCCTGGGCAGTCCGGCCGGCGGCACACTCGCCGTTTTCGGTGTGGTGTTTCTGGTCGTGACGCCCTCACAACCCTGGTATGCCCTGCTGCTGCTGTGCGCGAGCGTGCTCACCGGACGGCTGGAATGGATTGCTGTCACGATCGCGCCGTACCCGCTGTATGTCGTCGCCCTCATCCACGGAAACTCCCTGGCCGTGGGGCGGGTTTCCTACGGTCTAGCCGCGATTTTCGTGGCTCTCGTGACAGTGGTCCGGGTTGTGCGCGCCGGGCCGGCACCGGAAGGTGACGGGTTTGCTCAGTCCAGAACCCAGGTGAGTTGGTCCTCGGGGGCCGGCTCGTAGCTGCAGCTGGTGCCGGTGTGTATCCGGGCTTTCAGGTGGCCGGCAAGCGGCTCGTCGATCGCGCCGAGGCGATTCAGCGCTGCACTGATGGCCTTCTTGACGGCGACCCGAGCCCGCTCGTCGCTCGACCCGGTCGTGCGAATGCGCCCGTTCACGCCGGTGGCGCCGGCGAGCTGCTCCAGCAGGGCGTCGCGCTCGGCGCCGACGCGCGAGGCGCGACCCAGATCAGACCATTCCCGGGCCTCGTCGAGTTCTTCGTCGAGGACGCGAAGGCGCTGCCGGTAGGCCTGCAGTGCTTGCCTGTCGATGACCTCGCCGAGCGATGACTGCGCTGCCACCACGGATCCGGTCCCGGCGCTCACCAGATCCAGCGCGGTGACGGAAGTCCCGGGACGGCGCAGCAATTGCCTGAGGTAGCCGAATCCTCGAAGGGGCGTCAGCTGCGCGGCAGAGCCCTCAGGCCCGACGAGCCAGAGCCCGCCGGACACGGGGTGCAGATGGATCCGACGGGGGCCGGCCACCGGCGCCTGCGCGATCGGTGCAGCCCAGGAGGCGAGCCGTTGACGCCACCATTGGGCACCGATGCGTTCGTACGTCGACAGTGCCTGATCCCGGAGCCGTTCGTAGCCTTCGGCGTCTCCGAGCAGAGCCGCCGCCCGGGCGAGGGTGTCATCGGTGACGCCATGGAACATGACAGCGCCGGCATTGATCACTGCCCGGCCCTCGTAGGGGGCGAGGAGCGAGGCTGCCTTTTCCGTCACGTCG
>DATAZK010000227.1:0-57066 GCA_036272075.1 Frankiaceae bacterium | reverse complement strand
TCAGCTGCGCAGGCAGCTGATCGCCCAGGGCAAGATTCCTGACGGGGTGAGCGCGTGCGCGGCCTCCAGCCGACCGATCGCGTTCGTGAGCACGGTCGGCTAGCGATGGGCCTACGGCTTCGCCGTGGGAGTGACAGGCCTTGAGAGAGCAGGGTCACCGAGGCCGGCTCCGTTGATCGCCGCGACGATGACCTGGTAGTCGGTGCTCGGGAGCAGCTTCAACGTGGTCAGCGAGCTGCCGGTGTAGACCGCCACCGCCGCCGGGCACCCGTCGGTCAGGCGTCGAACTCTTACCAGCCGTCGGCGGGTGCGCTCCAGCGGTACCAGACGGTCGCCGGCAGTCGAGAACCGTCGATCAGCGGATCGTTCGGGTCCGTGGTGGCGGCCGTCGCGTCGCCGACAACCGAGCCGCTGATGCCGGTGATCGCCGTCGCGGATCCTTGGGTGTCGTTCCCAGGGGCCGAAGTCATCGCCCATTTCAGGGTGAACGCGGCGCCTGCCAGGCTGGCGACCTGCAGGGAGTAAGCCGTCCCTGCCGCGGCGCGGAACTGCGCGTCGCCCAAGTCGCCGTCACCGACCTGACGCAGCGTGCTCAGGGTGGATCCGATGTAGCCCTGGGCCGCGACAGCGAGCCCGCCGAGAACCGTGAAGGTGACGGCGCCGGACTGCGGCGCCGTCCAGCGGAACCAGACCGTTCCGGCGAATGGCGCCGACGGTTCGCCGCGCTGGGTCGTGGCTCCGAGCGACGTTCCCTGCGCCTGACCTTGCGGGATGCTTGAAAGCACGGTCGCCGCAGCGAACGCGTCGTTGTGCGGCGGCGCGGGGGCGGGCTCGCAGGCGGTGGCGCTCGCGAGGATCAGCGCCGGAAACGCCAGGGCGGACAGCAGCAGGCGGGTCATTCGCAGTCCGGACATGGGCGCTCCTCGGGCCGCCGGGGCACAGTGCCCGGCAAGTCCCGATCGACGCCCGGGCGTCCCGGCCTCGAGGGTCCTAAGTCACGACCCGCGCAAAAGCGTCTGACAGTAAATTCCCAGGCGACGACGGTGGCCAGCGAGAGCCGGAAATGCGATAGTCACGCGATCCGCCTGTACGTCGCGCCTCGGACTGGGAGGGTGCCTGGATGAGCGATCGACCCGCCGCGCACGGGATCCGGGCGGGGAAGGCCCGGCCTCCCAAAGCAGCTGTCGAACCGGTCTCGGACTGCTGGTCAGACTGGCCGCCCTCGATCGTGGTGGGGGTCGATGGGTCCGAGTGCTCCCTGCGCGCCGTGTCATACGCGGCGGGCCTCGCCCGGCGGCAAGGGGCGGTGCTCGTGGCGGTCTTCGTCCGCAAATCGCCGTCCGGATTCGCCTACCTCGCGAACACCCCCGGGGCATTGGCCGCCGTCGTCGAGGCCGAGAGTGCGACCGAGAGCAGGATCCGCGACGAGGTGGCCGAGGAATGCGCCGCCGCCGGGGTCGAGGGTTCGCTGGTGGTGCGGACGGGTAGCTGCCTGCGCGCGGTCGTCGGGATCGCTGACCAGCGGCAGGCCCACGCCGTCATCGTCGGTTCGCGCCCGGGATTGATCGGCCGCTTCCTGCCGTCGGGCATGAGACGGCTGGTCGGACGCGCCGGGCGCCCCGTCGTGCTGGTGCCCTAGGCAGGGCCGCCGCGCCGTTCATCGCCGGCCACCTGAGTTCAACGGCGCCTGAGTTCAACGGCAGTTGGGCCTCGCGCACACAAAACGATGCCCTCCGGGCGCGAGTCATTTTTGGTTCGAGCACACGATCCGTTGCTTTAGCGCCGAAAGCATCGGATCGTGTGCGCGACCAAAAAACTACTTGGCTGGCGAGCGCATCGAATTGTGTGCGCCGCCGCGAATGGGAGCCGTCTCCAGTCGGCCATAGCTGTCGGCCATAGCTGTCAGCCCTAGCACTCAGCCCTGAGGGGCAGTGGGTGGTGAGGCCGCGGCAGAACAGGGCGAGTGTTGCGTCGATCATCGGCTCGCGCGGGGAGGCCGGGACTGCCGCCAGGAGGGACGGTTTGTAGAGTTCGGCGCGTGTGCACGGTGGTGTGCCGCTGGTCGGCGGACAGCGAGTTTCCTGTGCAGATGCTGGCGTTACGCGACGAGCTGATCAGCCGCGAGTTCGATCTTCCGGCGCCCTGGTGGCCCGATCAGCCCGACGTCATCGGCGGTCGCGACCGGCAGGCCGGCGGGAGCTGGTGCGTCTGCGACGTTCGCACCGGCGTGACGGCAGTCGTCCTGAACCGGCCGGAACGCCGGGAGGCCGCCGCGGGTGCGCCCAGCCGGGGAGTGCTCCCGCTGCTGGGCGTCGAGCGCGGCGAGCAGTGGCCACAATTCATCGATGTCACCGGGATGGCCGGCTTCAACCTCGTGATCGCCAGCCCGGCGGGCTTGCGCTGGTGGTCCTTCGACGGCGAGCGTCTCGAGGACAAAGCGCTGTCTGCGGGCACGTACATGTTCACCCCGGGCGGTCTGCTGCGCTCGGGACTGGACCCACGCTTCGGACCGGACGGCGCCGGTTTCACGGGCGACCTGGACGCCGCGACCGGCCAGGCCTGGCCGGACTGGCTGGCAGTCGTCGAGAGTTCGGTACCCAGCGAGGACCCAGCGCAGCTGCTGGTGAGAATGCCGGTACCCGACCGGATGGACGAGACCTTCGCTGATGTTTTCGCCACGGTCTTTGGCCAGTTCATCGCGTCACGTCCGGGAACGCTACGGCTCGACCATCAGGTCGATCCCGCCGCGCACGGGGAGTGGACGACGCGAACGCTGCATCCCGGTACTGACCTCAGCGCGGCGCCGGCCAGAGGGTGAAGAGCGTGCGCAGGCCGGTCACGAGCGCCAGCGGCTGATCGAGCATGGGGTGATGCCCCGCGGCCGGGACCTCGACGACGGCGAAATGATTGCCGGCGATCTGCGCCATTTCCTCGGCCATTTCCGGGGTGACCAGACCGTGCTCGGAGCGAAAGAGAGCGGCCGGGCAGCCAAGCGTCGCGAGCAGTTCCCGCAGCAGGATCCGGCGGCCGAACAGGAGCGGGTCGAACTTCCAGGTCCAGCCGCCCTCGACCGGGCGCAGCGACTGCGGACCCATGTGGGCCTGCACGTAGGGCAGGACGACCTCCTGCGGCGGGATCGTCTTGAACCGTTGCATCGCTTGCTCGATGCTTTCGTAGACCCGGGTCGGCTGGCGCCGCTCCTGCAGCCGGGCTTCCTCGGGAGGCTGGTCGTTCAACGGCGAATCGAGGATGGCAATCGCCGTGATCTGGTCGCCGTACATGCCGCCGAGCGTGGCCGAGACCCAGCCCCCCATGCTGTGGCCCACGACCACCGGCTTGTCCAGCCCCTCAGCGGCCGCGACGGCGAGCACCTCACGCGCCCAGGTGGCGAGGTCGTATTCGGAGCGCCGGTCGCTGTCCCCATGACCGCTCAGGTCGAGCGCGACCACCCGGTGCGACGTGAGCTGCGGGGCGACGTGGTCCCACCAGCCGGAGTGGGCGGAGCCGCCGTGCACGAGCACCAGCCCAGGGCGTCCCCGCTCTCCCCAGACGCGATAGTTGATACGCGCGCCTTCGGACTCGACGCTGCGGATCTCGGGCCGCTGCTCGACCGCCCGCACGAACCATCCGGGCGCCGGCTGCGCTGCCTCCGTCATCGGGCGAGCCGGAAGACAGGCAGCGATTCCTCAGTACCTGCAGGGCTTTCGAAGGCGACCAGGAGCGGCGCACCCGCCGACAGCTGCGCGGGGTCGGCGTCCGGGATGGCGGACCACCACCACGGGCCCTCCTCGAGTTCGCCGATCGCGAGGACGTTCTGCACCGGCTCGCCCGTACTTCCCGTGCCGTGCGTGACCGCCCACGAGACCAGGCTCGCTCGCCCGCTTGCCGCGGTCCACGAGAGCGCTGCGGAGTGGCAGGTGGTGCACGCGGCCGCCGCAGGCTCGCTGAAATGGCCGAGATCGCAGCGCCGCACGAGGAACGCGCCCCGAGCTGCTGCGTCCAGGAATTCGGTGGTCTCGTCGTTACGGGCAAAGGCACCTACGGGCACGCGATCTCCAGGCGGTCGGTGAGAGCAGTACGGGTCATGGGGCGTGCGGGGACAGCAGCGTCGTCGAATGGTGGTCGAGCACGCCGCCGTTGCCGGAGACGAGTACCACGTCGCGGCGATCGACCTGGCGCTCGCCGCCCTGACCCCGCGCCTGAATGATGCCTTCGGACATGGGGGTCATGCCCCAGAGGTAGTAGCCGCTGAGCTGACCGCCGCCGGTGTTCACCTTCACCCTGCCCTCGGGGCCGAGCGCGCCGCTGGCCGCGAACGGCCCGCCCTCACCTTTGGCGCACAGGCCGTAGTCCTCGAGCGACACCAGGACGGTGTAGGTGTAGCAGTCGTACAGCTCGAAGACGTCGACATCGCGCACGCTCAGCCCGGACATCGCAAACGCCGTCGCGCTCGAGCGCACCGCTCCCGTCACGAGGCCGAAGTCGTCTGAGCGGCGCAGGGAATGGCCGGGATGGCACTGCCCCCAGCCCAGGACGTGAACCGGCGGCTGGCGCAGCGAGGCGGCGCGCTCGGCGCTCGTCACGATGACCGCAACACCGCCGTTGGAGACCAGGCAGCAGTCGAAGAGATGGAAGGGGTCCGCGACCCAGCGCGAGGACTGATGCTCCTCGATCGTCAGCGGGGTACGCATCTGGGCCAGCGGGCTCGCCATCGCCCATTCGCGTTGCGCGACGGCGATGTGCGCGAACTGCTCACTGGTCGTGCCATAGGCGAGCATGTGCCGGCGGGCGGCCAGCGCATACATCGAGTTGGCCCCATGAATCCCGGCCGCCGACATCATCCCGCGCCAGCCCGCCGGGGCACTGCGCCCGCCGTAGGCGTCGCCGGTGCGGCGGCCCTCGGTCAGCGGGGCATCGCCGAAGACGCACGCGACGACCTCCGCCATGCCGGACTGGACGGCCATGCACGCGGTCGTCACCATCGCGCCGGCCGTCGCGCCGTACGCCTGCAACTCCGACAGCAACGCCAGATCCGTCAGACCCAATGACTGCTGCAGCCCGATGGAGACACCGCGGGTGACGCCGGCGGAGACCAGCAATCCATCGATGTCGGAGAGCGCGATCCCCGCATCGGCCGCCGCCAGCCGGACGGCATCCGCAGCGAATTGCGAGGCGCTGCGGCCGTAGACCTTGCCCACCTCGGTGATGCCCAGCCCGGCGATGGCAGCTCGCCGTCCGGCGGAGGGGCTCATGACCCCAGTATTCCTGAGGTAAACGCCGAGGAACCGGCCGCTCCTCCGGGGGGAGAGCGACCGGTTCCTGGGCCGGCGGGCTGGCTCTGCGTCAGCCTGCCGTGGGTACCGGCGCGGGGTCGGCCTGGGGGAGAGGCCGGCCGGCAGCGTCGGGGTAGCTGTAGTCCTCGGAGGCGCCGTCGGGAACGTCGCTGGGCACAGCCGGAGCCGCGATCTTGCGGTTGGACTGGATCAGGAAGAACACGATGAGCGCGGCCAGCACGAGCACGCCCACCCCGACGGCGAACGCCGTGGTGAACCCGTGTGTGGTGGCGGCCTTGGAGGGACCTCCGTGGCTGAGCGCGTAGTGCGCCGTCGCGCTCGTGGCGATCGTGTTCAGGAACGCGATGCCGAGCGAACCGCCGACCTGCTGCATGGTGTTGACCAGCGCGCTGGCCACACCTGCATCGTGGTTCGGGACCCCGAGGAGGGCGGTCGAGGACAGCGGCACGAAGACCTGTCCCATACCGACGCTGATGAGCAGCTCGGACGGCACGATGTGGGTCAGGTACGACGAGTCTGCCGAGAGCTGGGTCAGCCACAGGACGCCGAGGGCGCCGAGCAGGAAACCCGTCACGCCGAGCACCCGGGGACCGAAGATCGGCAGGGTGCGTGACGCGATGCCCGAGGAGACGATGACGCCTACCGGGAAGGGCAGGAACGCGACGCCGGCCTTCAGCGCCGAGTAGCCGAGCACGCCCTGGAAGTAGTACGTCAGGAACAGGAACACGGTGAACATGACGAGGGTCGCCAGCAGGAACGCGAGGTAGGAACCCCCGCGATTGCGGTTCAGCACGATCCTCATGGGCAGCAGCGGGTTTGCGGCCCGCGACTCCCAGGCCACGAAGGCGGCCAGCAGCACGACCCCGGCGCCGATGAGCGTGAGGGTGAACCCTGCGGTCCACGAGTGCAGCGACGCTTCGGTGAAGCCGTAGACCAGCGAGGCGAGGCCGAGGGTCGCCAGCAGCGCACCGGGTGCGTCGTAGTGCCGGTCACCCTCCACGCGGCTTTCCTTGAGCAGCGGGAGCGACGCGACGGCGACCGCCAGCGCAATCGGCACGTTGACCAGCAGCGTCCAGCGCCAGCTGAGGTATTCGGTCAGCGCGCCGCCGGCGATCAGGCCGATGGCGCCGCCCGCCCCCGAGATCGCGCCATAGACGCCGAACGCCTTGGCGCGCTCCTTCGGCTCGGTGAACGTCGTGGTGATCAGCGAGAGCACGGCGGGGGCGAGGACGGCGGCGAAAACGCCTTGCAGGGCACGGGCACCGAACAGCCATCCGGCGTTCTGCGCAGCACCACCCAGGGCAGATGCAGCGGCGAAGCCGAACAGCCCGACGAGGAAGGTGCGCTTGCGTCCGAGGTAGTCGGCGATGCGGCCGCCGAGCAGCAGCAGCCCGCCGAACGTGAGGGTGTAGGCGGTGAGGGCCCACTGCCGTGACGCGTCACTGATGTGCAGCGCGGCCTGGGCGTGGGGGAGGGCGATGTTCACGATCGACGCGTCGAGGATGATCATCAACTGCGCGACGCCGATCACGGCGAGCGCGAGCCAGCGACGGTCACGAGGAGCGTCGGCGCGAGCGGAGACCTGTTCGCGCAAGTCTGTGGTGGTCACGGTCTAACTCATCTCCGGTCTCCGCACCCGACGGGTGCGGCCTGGAACGGGACTGCTCGGTCGTACGCGTGTCACCCAGACAGACGGCGACTGGAGCCGGAAGTCATCGGCTGGCCGAGCCGAAGATCCCCGGGACGAATCGCCCTGGGCGTCGTACAGTGGCAATAAGCGGAAGCTGCCTCCGTTAACTTATCGGAGGGTCCCTCCGTTTGGCAAATGAATTTTCGGTGGAGGTGTGGATCGTGTCTCGGCCAATGCGGGCCGACGCGCGGCGCAATCGCGAGCAGCTGCTCGAGGTGGCCTCGGACGCGTTCAGCGAGCACGGCGTAGACGCCTCGCTCGAGGACATCGCCCGGCGATCCGGGGTCGGTATAGGAACTTTGTACCGACACTTTCCCAGCCGCGACGCGCTTCTCGAAGCGGTTTTCCGGCGCAACATCGATCAGCTCGCGGATAGTGCCGACGAGCTGCTGCGCGAGCTGCCGCCCGATCGCGCCCTCGATGAGTGGATGCGCCGGTTCGTGAACTACGTCGCGAGCAAGAAGGGGCTGGCCAGCCATCTGAAGACGGTGCTGTCGGCTGATTCGCCGCTGTTCACCTACACCCATGAGCGCATGAACGCTTCCATCCGCGGGCTGGTGCTGGCGGCCGCAGCTTCCGGAGCCATCCGCGAGGACGTCGATCCGACGGACCTGCTGCGGGCGCTGAGCGGCGTGTGCCTGGCTGCCGACGAGCCGGGCTGGCTGGAGCAGGCGTGCCGGATCTGCTCGTTGCTGATGGACGGGCTGCGCTACCAGAGTGCGCCCGCCACCTCGCGCTGAGCTGCGCTTTACGGCACGACGCTTTACAGGACAACATTGAGTCATGGCCGCGACCGCTGACGCTGCACGGCTCGTGGCCCTCAACGTGGGGCTTCCGGGCGATGTCGATTGGCACGGCCGGGTGGTGCACACCGGGGTCTGGAAGCGGCCCGTCGAGGGTCCGCGCATGGTGCGCAAGCTCAACATCGACGGCGACGGGCAGGGCGATCTGGCCGGCCACGGCGGACCGCATCGAGCGGTGCTCGTCTATCAGCTCGACTCCTACCGCCACTGGCAGCGCGAATTCGGGCTCGACGATTTCGAGTACGGACAGTTCGGGGAGAATTTCACCGTCGAAGGTCTCGCTGATGACGACGTCTGCATCGGCGATCAGCTCGCGATAGGTGAGGCGCTCTTCGAGGTGAGCCAGCCGAGGGTCACCTGCTATCGCGTCGGCATCCGGATGGGACAGCCGCGGCTGCCGTCGCTGCTGGTTTCCCATCGGCGTCCGGGTTTCTACCTGCGAGTGCTTCGTGAGGGGCGGGTCGAGGCCGGGTCAACGATCGAACGCGTGAAGCGGGGCGAGGGAGCCATGTCCGTCGCGCAGATCGACGGCCTGCTGTACCTGCCGGGCCACGAGCGCGCAGATGTCGAGCGGGCGTCGCGACTGCCGGCCCTCAGCCCGGGGTGGGTGTCGTCGTTCGAGGCCATCCTCGCTGGGCCGGAGAAGGCCGGGAACGCCGGTTTGAACGACGAGTCGCGGGTCCCGCCGCCATCGTGGCCGGGCTTTCGTTCCGTCGTGGTCGCCGACGTTCGCCACGAGAGCGATTCGGTGGTGTCGCTGAGGCTGGTCACGTCCGACGGGACGCCGTTTCCCCCTGCCCTGCCTGGACAATTCGTCACGCTCAGGCTCCGGTTGGCGGAGGGCGAGCCACCGGTCTCGCGTAGCTACTCACTGTCGAGCCCGCCCGGCTCCGCCGACTACCGGATCAGCGTCAAGCGTGAAGAGCACGGGGTCGTCAGCGGATACCTGAACCGTCAGCTGAAGGCAGGCGTAGCCCTCGAGTTGGCGGCAGCCCGGGGCCAGTTCATTCTCGATTCCGGTGACGAGCCGGTGATCCTGATCTCCGCGGGAATCGGCGCGACGCCCGTCCTGGCGATGCTGCACGCGCTGGCGGCGACCGGGCGCACGCGCGAGGTCTGGTGGCTGCACGGTGCGCGTGACGGACGCGAGCACCCGTTCGCGGCGGAAGTGCAGACGCTGCTCTCCCAACTTCCCCGGGCCCATCGGGTGATCTGCTTCAGCATGCCGGGCAGCGAGGACGAGCCCGGACGCGACTTCGACGTCGTCGGAAGGCTCGGCGTGGACACGCTGCGCGCGCAACGACTTCCGGCGAGCGCGCAGTCCTACATCTGCGGCCCGGAAGGGTTCATGGCAGACATGAGGGGCGCTCTGGTCGACCTGGGAGTCGCCGCTGCCAACGTCCACACCGAGATTTTCGGCAGCGGGCCGGCGTCGACTCCAGGGATCGCCGCCGCGCCGCAGAAGCCTCCCCATGTGCCGCCGGGCGAGCCGGGGACCGGACCAAGCGTCACCTTCGCGCGGAGCGGGCTGACCGTCCCCTGGCGCCAGGATTTCGCCAGCCTGCTCGAGCTCGCCGAAGCCTGCGACGTGCCGACTCGATGGTCGTGCCGCACCGGGGTGTGCCACAGCTGCGAGGCGGGGCTGGTCGCCGGTGACGTGACGTATGACCCCGAGCCGGTGGACCTGCCGGCGCAGGGAGCCGTCCTCGTGTGTTGTGCCGCCCCGCAGGACGAGATCGTCCTCGATCTCTGAGCGTGGGGTCAGGCGGCGTCAGGCCGGCTTACCGCCGGGCTCTGCCGGCGGGGCTTGAGGCCCGGGATCGACGCCAGGTAGCGCTCGTCCTCATGGTGTAGCTCGCGTAGCGCACGTGGCGCAACATCCGCCAGTCAGCGGATGTGTGGGCCGCCAGCAGCTTGCACGATCGATCGATGGAGATCCGACTGCGCGTGGACCAGGTCGACCCGCCCACCGGCCGGCTGGGTCGCGTCCCGGCTGCGGATGTGGAGCGCCCCGACGAACGGTCGTTCACCGGCTGGCTCGAACTGCTCGCGGCGCTCAGCGAATTGCTGGCCGGTTCCGCAGACCGCCGCTGAGATCCAGCCCCTGGGGCCGCGTTCGTTTGTTTGCTTAGGGGCGGTAAGTTTCCCGTGTGGCCGTTATGGGAAATATGCGGCATTTACGAGGCCGCGAGACCGAGCTGGAGCTGCTCGGCGAGGCCCTGAATCGGCCACCCTGCGGCCGCCTCGCCGTTCTCGTCATCGAGGGTGAGGCGGGGATCGGCAAGACAAGTCTGCTGGATACCGCGTTGCGCGCCGCTTCCGACCTGGACGTGGCAGTGTTCCGCGGACGCGCGGAAGAGCTCGAGCGGACCCGCCCTTTCGGCGTGATCTCCGCGGCGCTGGCCTGCTCGCGGTCCTCGTCCGATCCGCGTCGCCGGGCCGTAGCCGACTTGCTCGCCGCCGGCGGGGCGGAGGGCGACCGGATCACCGTCTCCAGCGATCCCGGTCTGCGTTTCCAGGCGGTCGATGCCCTGGTCGATCTGGTCGAAGCGCTTGCTGAGCAGCCGCTCGCCATCGCCTTGGACGACCTGCAGTGGGCTGATCCTTCGAGCGTGCTGACGCTGGCGGCCATGGCGCGCCGGTTGGTGCACGCTCCGGCAGCCCTGATCTGCTGCCTTCGTCCGACCCCGCGAAGTGCAGAGCTGCAACGGGCGCTCGACGCGCTGGACAACCTTGGAGCGACCCGGATTCATCTGGGTCAGCTCGATGAGCGCGCCGTGCACGAATTGGTGGCCGACACGGTGGCGGCCGAACCCGGCCAGTTACTGATGAAAAAGGTCGCAGGCGCAGGAGGAAACCCGCTCTTCGTGACCGAACTGCTGGCGGCGATCACCGAGGACGGCGCCGTGAGCACGACGGACGGGCACGCCGAGGTCGCCGATGCCGTGCTTCCCCCGACCCTTCGCCTGACGATCCTTCGCCGCCTGGGCTTTCTGCCTGAGCAGACCCTGCAGGCACTGCGACCGGCCTCGATCCTGGGCTCGAGTTTCGCGGTGACGGATCTGTCGACGATCACGGAGCGCTCCGTACTCGACCTCTCCGGGGCCCTGCATCCCGCGCTCGACGCGCGCGTGCTGCGCAGCGAATACGGCCGGCTGCGCTTTCGCCACGACCTCATCCGTGACGCGATCTATGAGGACGTGCCGGATAGCGTGCGCCTCGGTTTGCACCGCGAGGCCGGGCGACGCCTCGCCGACGCCGGCGCTCCTTCCTTGCAAGTGGCGGAGCACCTGGTGCGAGGAGCCACGGCCGGGGACGGCGACGCGATCACCTGGCTGACGAAAGCCGCCCGCGAGGTGGCCCTGCGCTCGCCGCGCGTCGCGTCAGAGCTGTTCGAGCACGCGATCGAGCTGCTGGCGCCGCAGGATCCGGAGCGCGACCGGCTCATCGTGGAACGCGCGGTCAGCCTCATGTGGGCTGGGGGAGTGGTCGACGCCGAAGGCACCTGCCGAGCCCTGCTCGACGGGACTCACGATCCGAGCCTTGATGGTCCAGCCCGCACATGCCTGGCGCACAGCCTCATCGCGGAAGGGCGGATGGCGGCGGCCCTGGTCGAACTCGAGCAGGTGTGCGGGAGCACTTCCGTGACCGAGGAGCAGCGCGCCGGCGCGTGGGCCTGGGCCGGTTTCGCCCGGCTGTCATTGGGTGATCTCGATGGTTCGGCGCTCGCCGCCACCCGTTCGCTGCAGGCGTCGCGGCCGGCCCGCGAGCACTTCGCGACGAGCCTGGCCCTGACCACCCTCGCCATGGGGTGCGAGCTGCGCGGGGAGATGGACGAGGCCGTACGCGTCATCGATGAAGCGATGCAGCTGGCGGATCTCAGCCCGGGTCGGCTCGGGCACCGATATCCGGTGCACGTGAGCCGCGGTCACATCCTGATGGAGCGCGATCGCCTCGCCGATGCGCGGCAGACGCTCGAGATCGGGAGCCGGATCAGCGAGGAGGTCGGCGCTCGCTGGGCGATTCCGAGCTTTCACGTCTACCTGGCCATCGAGCGTTATCTCGCAGGAGAATGGGACGATTGCGTCGTCGAATTCGAGACCGCGCGCGAGCTCGCCGCCGAGACCGGCGAGCGCTACAGCCTCATCATCGGCCACAGCGTCATGTCGCATCTGGCTCTGCACCGCGGTGACCTTCGAAAGGCCGGGCAAGCAGCGGCGGCAGCGACCGGCGAGCTGGCTGCCACCGGGCCGCGCTATCGCAGTCACTGGGCTCCGTGGGCACAGGCGATGGTGAGTGAGGCGACGGGTGATATCCCCGGCGCCTTCAGGGCTTTGGCCGATTGCTGGGACTACTGCCAGGAGGCCGGTTTTGCCATCGAGTACCCGGTGCTGGGCCCTGATCTGGTACGTCTCGCCCTGGCCGCGGGAGACAGGTCGCGTGCCGAGCAGGTGACCTTCGCCGTGGAGAAAATCGCCGACGCCTCGCAGGTCTCCTCGCACCGCGGCGCTGCCCTGCGCTGTCGCGGGCTACTCGATCGCGAAAGCGGTTTGCTGGATCGCGCATGCGCCGCTTTTGCCAGCGTTGGCCGTCCGTTCGAGGCCGCCATGGCCGGCCTGGAGGCCGGCGAGTTGCTGGCCCGCGACGGCGCGCACGACCGGGCCGTCGCCCACCTGGACGCTGCTGTCGAGGCCTTCGAGCGACTGGACGCGGGGCGTGATCTGGCGCGCGCCGAGGCTTGCTTGCGCCAACTCGGTGTCCGGCGCGGGAAGCGGGGGACGCGCAACCGGCCCCGCACCGGCTGGGCGAGCCTGACCGATACCGAATCGCGCATCGTCGACCTGGTGTCCGAAGGACTGTCGAATCCGCAGATCGGCGAGCGGCTTTTCGTCTCCCGGCGCACCGTGCAAACCCATTTGGCACATGTGTTTTCCAAGCTCGACATCTCCTCACGCGCCCAGCTGGCCGCCGAAGCGGCCGGGCGGCGTTAGCACCCGCCGCAACGCCGCGTCGGGCGGCTCGCCGATACTTCGCACCATGACTGATTCCGACGCGAGCCCGGACATCCGCACCAGTCTGGCGGCCGTCTGCACCGAACTGTCCGGCGAGGGCGGGATGACCCTTCAGCAGTGGCCGGTGGCACCGCTCGGGCCCGCGATGGTGCGCATTGCCGTGCGCGCCGCTTCGGTGAACTTCCCGGACGTGCTGATCGTGCGCGGGCTCTATCAGGTCCGCCCGGAGCCGCCGTTCGTGCCCGGAAGCGAATGTGCGGGCGTCATCACCGAGGTCGGTGACGAGGTTTCGGATTTCTCCGTAGGAGATCGGGTGCTGACCCTGCTCGGATCCGGAGCCTTCGCGTCGGAAGTCGTGGTGACGCCCGGGCTCCAACAGGTGCACCGGCTTCCCGCCGCCATGCCCTTCGACGAGGCTGCGGCGTTCAACCTCGCCTACGGCACGGCCTACCACGGCCTGATCCCACGCGGTCGGCTGACGGCGGGCGAATCGGTCCTGGTACTCGGTGCCGCGGGCGGATGCGGCAGCGCCGCCATACAGATCGCGAAAGCGGCTGGGGCGACCGTCATCGGGGTGGCAGGTGGCCCCGAAAAATGCGATCTGGTGCGCAAGCTCGGGGCCGACACGGCGCTCGACCATCAGCAGATCGGGTCACTTTCGGCGGCCGTCAAGCAGGCCTCAGGCGGCCGCGGGGTCGACGTCGTCTTCGACGCTGTCGGTGGCCGTGATGTCCGCGAACCGCTGCGCTGCCTGGCCTGGAACGGGCGCTACCTGACGATCGGGTTCGCTTCCGGCGACATTCCCGAGATGAAGCTGAACCAGACCATCCTGAAGGGAATCTCGATCGTCGGGGTCGGGTACGGGATGTCGGCGGTCCTCGATCCGGCGGCAAATGCCGAGGATTTCCGGCAACTTTTCGCCTGGTACGAGCAGGGGCTCGTGACCCCCTCGATCAAGGATCGTTTCCCGCTGGCCCGAGCTGCCGACGCCATGCGCGTGCTCTTCGAGCGTCGTGCCATGGGAAAGGTCGTCATCGAATTGCCGGGCTGACCGCGCAGCCCATACGCGTGTGACAATGCCGCATGGCTTCCCTGGCGAGCACGGCCGCAGACCCTCGCACCGAGCCCATCGACCTCACCGATCCGTCGCTCTACGCCAACGGAAACCCCCACGAGCGCTTCCGGGAACTTCGCGAGCAGCGGCCGGTGCATTGGCATGGGCCGGTGGATCTACCGAGCAACATGGATGCGGCAGGCGCGCGTAGCGACGGATTCTGGGCTGTGCTCGGGCACGCTGAGATCACCGAGGTCAATCGGGACTGGGAGCGTTTCCGCGCCGCTGACGGCCCGACGCTGGTCGCGTTTCCGCCGCAGATGCGGGGTACTGCTCTCATCTGGATGGACCCGCCCGATCACACCCGGCTGCGCAAGCTCGTCAGCGCCGGCTTCACGCCGCGGATGTTGCGTCGCCTCGACGAGCTGCTGGTGCGAAGGGCTGATCGCATCCTCGACGCCGCCGCCGAACGCGAGGAGTTCAACTTCGTCTCCGAGGTCGCCTACCAGCTTCCGATGCATGTCATCGCCGACATCATCGGGATCCCGGAAGAGGAGCGTCCACACGTCTTCGAGCTCACCGATCGGATGCTCAAGGGTTTGGATATCGCTTCGTCGGTGACGCCCGAGCAAGGGCAGCAGGCCCGCGTCGATCTGTTCACGTATGCCGAGAAGCTCAGCGCTCGCAAGCAGATCGAGCCGGCCGACGACGTCTGGACCGAGCTCACGCAGGCTTCGGTGCAGGCGCAGGACGGTAGCCGCACCACGCTGCAGAAGCAGGAGCTCGATTTCTTCTTCATCATCCTGGCGATCGCCGGTAGCGAGACCACCCGCAACGCGATCTCCCAGGGGCTGGTCGCGCTCCTCGAACACCCCGACCAACTCGCCGAATTGCGCGCCGACCCGGGGCTGCTGGATACGGCGGTCGAGGAGATCATCCGCTGGTCCAGCCCGGTACTTTATTTCGGGCGCACCGCTGAGGTCGATGCGGTCATCGGCGGCGCCGAGATCCGGGCCGGCGAGCGAGTGACGCTCTGGTATCCCGCGGGCAACCGTGACGAGCGGGCCTTCGCCGACCCGTACCGGTTCGACATCAGGCGCACTCCGAATCCTCACGTCTCGTTCGGCGGAGGCGGGGCGCACTACTGCCTCGGTGCCAACCTCGCCAAGCGCGAAGTGCAGGTGATGATTCGCGCGCTCGTGACCCGTTTCGCGAGCATTGAACTGACCGGTCCTCCGGTCTGGGGAGGCGGCGGCGCAGCCGTGAACGTGGGGGTCTGCCTCAACGAACTTCCGGTCCGCCTTCGCGCCGGATCTGGCGCATCGGTGACCTGATGGCCGCCCCCAAATCCACCACGAAAACCAAGCAGCAGAAGGCGCAATCGGGCGAAGAGTCACCCGAGAGGGTCCCCTCCGGGCTGTACGAGCGCGAACTCTTCCGGCTGCAGGCCGAGCTCGTCAAGGTTCAGGAGTGGGTGCGCACCGAGGGCAAGCGGCTCGCCATCGTCTTCGAAGGGCGTGACGCCGCGGGAAAAGGCAGCACCATCAAGCGGGTCAGCACCTACCTCAATCCTCGCGTCGCGCGCATCGTGGCGCTCCCGGCGCCGACGGAACGTGAACGTTCGCAGTGGTATTTCCAGCGTTACGTCGAGCACCTGCCGGCAGCCGGTGAGATCGTGCTCTTTGACCGCAGCTGGTACAACCGTGCCGGCGTCGAGCGAGTCATGGGCTTTTGCACTGACGACGAGTACCGCCGCTTCATGCATCAGTGCCCGCTGTTCGAGCGGCTGCTCGTGGAAGACGGGATCCTGCTGCGCAAGTACTGGTTCTCGGTCAGTGATGACGAGCAGGAACGCCGCTTCCGATCGCGCCTCACCGACCCGATGCGCAGCTGGAAACTCTCGCCGATGGACCTGGAATCCATCACGCGGTGGGAGGATTACTCCCGGGCGAAAGACGAGATGTTCGTCCAGACCGACATTCCCGAAGCGCGCTGGAACGTCGTGGAAAGCGACGACAAGCGTCGGGCCCGGCTGAACATGATGGCCCACCTGCTGTCGACGCTCGACTATCGCGAGGTGTCGGCGCCCAAGCTCAAGCTGCCCCGTCGCCCGGCGTCGAAGGGCTACGTGCGGCCGCCTCGCGAATCGCAGTCGTTCGTGCCGGATCACGCGGCGGATCTGCTGGCGGATCGGGAGGCCAAACGGGCCGGCAGTGCGTCAAAGCCCAAAGCCGCGGCGCCGCGCAAGAGCAGGTCCGCCGCGGCCGGATCCTGACCGACGACGAGGGACCTACGTCCCTGGCCGGCCAGGGCCGATAAGCGAAGACTCGTGGCGTGGGAAGTCCACGCGACCAACTCGAACTGGCGTTGCTGGCATTGGCCGTCCTGGCGGGCGCCGCTGTGGCGTTCTGGGGCCTTTGCCGTCCTGCCCGGCCGGGCTCGTGATGTGCCGGAGCTGCGGCTGCCTGGCCAACACCCTGATCGATGAACTCACGCGCGAGCATGACGCGATCGTCGGCCTGATCCGTGCCGTCGGCGGGCAGCTGGTGGCTGGTGACATCCGTGAGGTTGCCGCGAGCTGCCGTGCGATCAGCGCGCTGCTCGCCCCCCACATCATCGTCGAGGAAGAGGGCCTTTTCCCGGAGCTGTTTCGCCACTTCCCGGAGCGGCTCGAATCGCTGACCCTCGAACACCGCCGGGTGGAGCGGGTGCTGGACGAGGCGGCCGACGGCGTGCCGGCGGACCTGCTGTGGCCCGAGCGCCTCCGTGAGGGTCTCGGCCTGCTTCGTGAACACCTGCTCAAGGAGCAGGACGGCATCTTCCCGGCCGCGATCATCAGCCTCGACATCGACCAGTGGGAGACGGTCGGACGTGTGCGGCAGAGGGTGGGTTCACCGCTGGGAGGCCGAACGCCACAGGCGCATCCGGCCTGACCTCTCGCGAAAGACCCTTCAGGAGATGCGGACCAGGTCGACCACGAAAACGAGCGTCTCGTTGGGTCCGATCGCGGGCGGCGCGCCGCGCGTTCCGTAGCCCATGTCCGGCGGCACGACCAGGACCCGGCGGCCACCCTCGCGCATGCCGGCGATCCCGTCGCGGAAACCGGCGATGACCCCGCTGAGCGGGAAGCTGGTGGGCTTTCCCCCGCGGCTCCAGGAGGAGTCGAACTCCTCACCGTTGGTCACGTGAACGCCCGCGTAGTGCACATTGACGGTGTGTGAGGTGGTGGCCTCGCGACCCTCGCCGACGACAAGGTCCTCGATCTCGAGGGTCTGCGGAAGCGTGTCGGCGGTGACGCTGATCTGCGGCGCGCTGGCCGTATCGGAGGCATTGGCTACGGTGACTGGCATGGCCCGAGTCTGCCCCACGAATCGGCGAGCTATCCCATGACCCCAGCCAGCTCGCCGCGGCTGCCGACGTCGAGTTTGCGAAACACGTTGGCCAGGTGCCACTCCACGGTCTTGCTGGTGACGTAGAGATCGTGCGCGATCTGTCCATTGCTGCGGTTGGCGGCGGCCAGTTCAGCGATGCGTCGCTCCGTCGGCGTCAGCGCATCCACCCCCGTGAGCGACGTCCTCCTGGGCCGCGCGCCGGCCGCCGTCAGCTCGTCACGGATTCGCTGCAGCAGAGGTTCGGCGCCCGCTCGGGTGGCCAGGTCCAGTGCCTGACGCAGAGGCGCGCGGGCAGCGGTTCGCTGTCCGGTGCTGCGCAGCGCCGCACCGAGTTCAAGTTGCGATCGGGCGAGCTCGAGCCGGGCCGGCGATTCCTGCAGGACCGCGGCAGATTCGGCCAGTAGTTGCAGGCGTTCTTGCGCTCCGGTGGTGAGGGATTTGACCCGCAGGGCAATGCCGACGGCGCGGGGGACTGCGGTGCGCTGCGCGAGGTCGAGCTCCTGGGCCGCGAGTTCTGCGGCACGCTCCTGATCTCCCAGGCGTATTGCGGCCTGGGCCGCCAACCCCTGCCAGCCGATGAAGCCGGGGCTCTTCAGGCCCATCGCGTCCAGTGCCCGCCCCGCCGAGGTGAAGTGCTCTAGAGCCAACGCCGCATCGTTCTGCGCGAGTGCCAGCCGTCCCCGCGCCTCCCACTGAAGGCAGTGCCCGATGGGGTCGACACCGGAGGCAGGCGTGGGACCCAGAACGGCGCGCGCACCGTCGATGTCGCCGCGTTCCAGGGCGATCAGGGCCAGATTGGCATCGATCCACGGGCCGTAGAGATCCCAGTCCTCGCTGCCCATGCTGGCCAGTGCCCGCTGCCCGTGGGCCTGCGCGTCCACCAGCTCGCCCCTGCGGTAGTCGACGACGGAGCGCCAGTGGTGGGCGACGGTCAGCAGGATCAGGGAGTTCTGCGCCCGATCCGAGGCCAGAGCGCGATCGAGCGCGACCGAAGCGCGTGGCAGCTCGTCCATCATCACCAGCGCGACGACGGGAAAGGCGAGCACGACACCGTGCGCCGAAGCGTCGACGAGGGGATGGCGCGCGAAGGCCCCTTCGATCACGGGGAGGACAAGAGCCGCCGGGTCGCCCTGGATCGCCATGCGGGCCCCCAGGTGGGCGCAAATGAGCGGGTCCGGCGGCAGGTCACCGGTCCGGGCGGGGGAGAGGTAGGGCGCCAGCTGATCGGTGAGCCCGGGCCGCAGGCGGGTGTCGAAGGTGGCGGCGGTCAGCTGGGCGGAAACCAGCTGGCTGACCAGGGGATCGTCGGGCGCCAGTTCAGCCAGCCCGCGCTCGGCCGCTTCGGCGGACTGGCTGATGTCGCCCTTGAAGAACAGCAGCCGGGCGAGCTGGTTGTACGCCTCAGCTCTTTGCCGAGGGTCTTGGACGTTCTTCAGCGCTTCGACGAGCCGGCTCATGGCGTGGGGTGAGTTGTCGGCCGCTTCGGCGTGGGCGAGTTCGACGAGGATCGGGGCCTGCAGGTCCACCGGGGGCGGCTCGTCCAAGGCGCGGCGCAGGAGCCGTACGGCGCTTCGGGTCTGCGAGTGAAGGAGGCAGTCGCGTCCGGCAGCGCGCAGCGTTTCGCTTGCCCACGGGTCACCCTGCGGGCGGGTGTTCAGCAGATGGACCGCGATCCTGCTCGCGTCAGCGCCCTCGGCGGCCAGCAGCTCTGCTGCTTTGCGGTGCGCGCGCGCCCGGGCCCGCTCCGGAAGGTCAGCCAGTACCGCGGCCGCGATCAGTGGATGGACGAGGGCCAGCGGTTCACCCGGGCGCAGGAGGTGCGCCGCCGTCAGCGTGTCGGCGGCGTCCTCGGCTTCCCCGATTCCGAGTCCGGCAAGTCGCGCCGCGAGTGGCAACGCGGCCTCGTCCAGCACCGCCACCGCTGACGCGAGCTGCGCCGCCGCCTCCGGCAGCCTTCCCAGGCTGATGACGACGGCGTCGAGCACAGAATCAGGCACCAGTTCGCTGACCCGGTGAGCGGCGTCAGCCGTGGCAGCGATGCCGTCGGCCCGAAGCACCATGAGCAGTTCCTCCAGCAGGAACGGGTTTCCGCCGGTGACATGGGCACACGCTTGACAGAACGGCGCTTCCGCGGCCGCAAACCCCTGCGCCTTCACGACTTCGGCGACGGCCCGATCGCTCAGCGGGCCCGGCCGCAGGCGCACCGCGCCGGGGTGAGAGCGCAGGCGTCCGAGCAGATCGGTGGGGGCTTCAGGCTCGCCGGTGCGGACGGCGACCAGCACACCGAGGGTCACCTCGGCCAGCTGCCCGACCGCCTGCACAAGAAAGCGCAGCGATGACCGGTCGGCCCATTGCGCGTCATCGACCACGACGACCAGGCCGGGCTGTTCCGACGGCGAGTCACTCCCTGCAGAGGCACGGGCGATGTTGACGGCAAGCCAGTACAGGCCCTCGACGAGGGCTCCGGCCTGTCCCTCGCCGATCCCGGCCGCCGGGTGGGTCCCCGCGGAGTCGCCGAGCAGCGGGGCCGCGAGCGCCGCCGGCCCGGAGAAGAGCCGGGTGCGCTCGTGCGGCTCGGTGCGCAGCAAAAGCGGGACGAACAGCTGCCGAGCGAGCCCGAACGGGACGTCGCTTTCCAGCTCCATCCCGCGCGCCGCAAGCGTGGTCAGGCCGCGGGCCTCGGCGTCATGCCGGGCCGTGCGCAGGAGTTCTGATTTGCCGACGCCTGCCGGGCCTTCGATGACGACCAGCCGCCCGCTGCCCGCGCTCACCGCGGAGAGGCTGTCCTGCAAGGCGCGCAGCTCCTGCTCGCGCTCCCACAGGCCCTCGCGCATCAGCCGCACGTCCCCTTCCGGCGAACCGCCTCGGTGCAAATCCCAGGGTTGCCACCGGTTAATCCCGGGGTCAGACCCCGGCGCCGGCAATGGCTCCCCTCGCTGAACATACGACCGTGATCAAGCCTCCAGTCGCCGTGCTGACGATCGAATTCGAGCTCGGAGCCGCTCCGATCACGGGCCGCCTGCTCGACGAGAGCGCCGCGGCGCACCCCTTCACCGGCTGGGTCGGACTGACCCACGCGCTGCGCACGGCTCTGGCAGCGGCCGCCGGATCACCCCAGCACCCCGACCCTTCAGGGAGAACGCGATGAGACTGCACAACACCCGGCGCCGGTCGGCGGGACTGGCCTTGGCGATCACGGCAGCCGCTGCGATCGCCGGACCGCTCGCCCTTGCTGCTCCGGCCGCGGCCGCCCCCACCCAGGCCTACTTCACCGCCGACGGCGGAGCGGTACAGCACTTCGTGGTTCCGGTGGCGGTATCGCGCATCTTCGTTTCCGCCACCGGTGGATCGGGCGGGGCAGGCGCGTCGCGCGTGGGCTTCGCCGGCGGCAGCGGCGGCGCTGCCGGCTCGGTCACGGCGGCGCTGCCCGTGACTCCCGGACAGACGCTGAACATCTACATCGGTAACGCCGGCACCTCTGCCGCCAGCAGCTCGCCGGGGACCGGCGGGACCAGCAGCGGACTCGTCGCCGGCGGAACAGGGGTTTCCGGCGGCACCGGGGGAGCGGGTGATCCGGCGGCCCTTGGCGCCGGGGGCGGCGGGGGCGGTGCGACGGTCGTCACCGCCGGATCGACCCCGCTGCTGGCTGCCGGTGGCGGCGGGGCCGGAGGTGGAGCGAATCTGATCGCCGGGGGAGGCGCGGGCGGTGCGGGTGGCAATCCGGCCGGCAACGGCCAGGGCGGCGGCGGCCCGGTACCGGGTTCCGGAGGCCGCGGCGCGCAGCCCGGCTTGGGCGTCAGCGGTCAGACGGGCCAGGACAAGTCGGATGAGTCCGGCGCCGGGGGTGGCGGCGGCGCCGGGTGGAACATTCCCGCCGGACTGACCGGCGCAGGTGGCCGGGGAATCTCCTCCCCGTTCGGCTCGAACACCGGCGACGGGGGTGGGGGAGGCGGCGGCGCGGGCGCGTCCTCCGTCGAGGCCACCGCGACGAGCGTGAATTTCGCTACCGCCAGAGGCTTCGGAAACGGCAGCGTCTTCATCACCTGGGCGCAGCCGGGGACGGCGATCACCCTGCAGAGCAAGGGCTTCACCCAGATCGGCACTCCGGCCACTTTCACGGCATCGCTCTTCCCGCAGACGCCTGTGGCGGGCGAGCCGAATGCGACTGGGACCGTGAGTTTCTTCGACGGTTCCCGGCTGCTGGGCACCGAGGCGCTTCCCGCTTACGACACGGTCTCGTTCACCACTTCGGGGTTGTCGGCGGGCCTGCACACCATCACCGCGTCCTACAGCGGCGACGCCGTCTACGCGGGCAGCACCTCAGATCCGCTGACGCAGGAGGTGGTGGCCGCGACGTTCTTCACCAACTCGAACAAGGTGACAGGCATCGTCGGCGCTCCGCTCTCATTCGCCGTGACCACCACCGGCTTCCCGGCTCCGCTGCTGAAGGCCGCCGGCAAGCTGGACGGACTGACGTTCACCGACCACGGTGACGGCACGGGCACGCTGGCCGGAACCCCAGTCGCCGCAGGCACTTTTGCCTTCAGCGTTTCCGGCGGGACCCTCTTCAGCGTGACGACCCAGTTCCTCACCCTGACCGTCACGCTCAACCCGTTGTCGGTGACGACCAGCACGCTGGCTCCGGCTTTCGTCGGCCAGGCGTACTCGGCGACTCTCGCGCGTCAGGGCGGAACCCCGCCCTACACCTGGTCGCTGGCCAGCGGTCAACTGCCGAAAGGAATCACCCTGAAGGCGACGACGGGCGTGCTCAGCGGCGCGCCGACGGCTGCCGGCACGACGAACTTCACCGTCAAGGTCACCGACTCGACAAGCCCGACTCATCGGACGGCCACCAAAGCCCTGAGCTTGACGGCCAACGGGATCGTCCCGGGGGTCTATGTCGCCAATGGCGGCAACGACTCGGTGACCTCCTACCCCCTCTCGGTGGGCAACCTGGCACCGGCCACCCGGCTCGCGGGCACGGGTCAAGGCCTGTCCGGTCCTGATGGGCTTGTGGTCAACGACGCCGGACGGCTGTTCGTGGCCGACAGCGGCACCAATGCGATCGCGGAGTACGACCGCGGCGCGACCAGTCCGACGGCGACCATTGCCGGACCCGTCACCGGCCTCGCGGGACCGGCGGGATTGACCCTCGACGGCGCCGGACGGCTGTACGTCGCGAACCGGACCGCCAACAGCGTCACGGTGTTCGCCGCCGGCGTGAGTGGCAACACGGGACCCGTCTTCACCATCGCCGGCCCGGATACCGCACTCTCCAGCCCGGCTGCGGTCGCGATCGACGGCAGCGGGCGGCTCTGGGTGGCCAACGCGAGCGCCAACAGCCTGACGGCTTACGCTCCCGGCGCCTCGGGTGACGCCAAGCCGGTGGCCCGGATCTTCGGTTCGGCCACCGGGCTGAACGAGCCGCAGGGCCTGGCTGAAGACGCCGCCGGAAACCTGCTGGCCGTCAACACGTTCGGGGAGTCGGTCACCGCCTACGCGACCGCATCCCTCGCAGCGACCACCAACCCGAACGTCGTCCCGATCCGCACCATCTCGGGATCCTCGACCGGGCTCAGCTTCCCGGACGGCATCGACGTCGACACCAGTGGCCGCATCTACGTGGCCAACCAGTTCGACAACGACATCACCAGCTACCCCCAGGCCGCCACGGGCAACGTCGTCCCGGTGACAACGATTGCCGGCGGCAACACCGGCCTCGCCGGGCCGGGAGCCATCGCCATCACCCCGCCGCTCTCGGTGCGCACCGCCGGCCTGCCGGCGGCACGCGCCACGCACGGCTACCGGTTCCAGTTGCAGGCGGCCCAGGGCACCAGCCCGTACGTGTGGGCCGTGACCCGCGGCTCACTCCCGCCGGGTCTTTGGCTGGGTCGCGGCAGCGGCATCATCGGGGGCACGCCGTTGCGCAGCGGCCGCTGGACGTTCACGGTCCGGGTGACCGACTCCTCGCGTCCCCGGTCGGCTGCCACCCGCTCCTTCACGCTGACGGTGGCCGGACGATGACCGCAACCACCCCCACACAGTCCAGCTACTCACTCGACTCCGGCTGGCACGCCGAACGTGAGCGCCTCGCCAGCCTGACCCGGCTCTACGACGACACGACGGTCCGGCTCAGCGAGCAGTTGGGCGTCATACCAGGCATCCGCTGCCTGGAACTGGGTGCCGGCACCGGGACCGTCGCCGAAGCCCTCGCGGAACGGGTGACGCCGGGCGGCCTCGTGGTCGCGATCGACACCGACACCCGCTTCCTGGAACCGCTGGCGAGCAGCGTCCTTCGCGTCGAATCCGGCGACGTCACGGCGGCCTTGCCGAGCGGAGGGTTTGACCTCGTCCACGCCCGGCTGCTGCTCGAGCATCTCCCGCAGCGGCTGGACGTGCTGGCAGCGATGGTCGCTGCCGCGGCCCCGGGCGGGTGGGTACTGGTCGAGGATTTCGACTGGTCCACCGCACTCATGGTCGATCCGCCGTCGCCCCTGCTCGGCCGGGTGGCCGACGCCTGCCGCGCGTTCATGCACTCGCGGGGATATGACCCGGAGTTCGGCCGGCGCCTGCCGCGGGCGCTGGCCCACGCCGGTCTGATCGACATCGGTACGCATGCGCAATCCATGCCCGTGCACGCCGACCCGGCGGCCGGCGTCCCGCAATGGGAGCTGCTCGTCGCCCAGCTGGGTCCGGCCCTGCTTGCCCAAGGGCTGCTCGAACAGGGCGATCTCGACGCCTTTGCCGAGCTCTGCCATGACGGCAGCACCGTCTTCTTCGCACCCGTGATGGTCAGCTGCTGGGGGCGGCGGCCCGCGTGCTGAGCCTCACCGGGAATGTCCGGCCCGCGCCGGACGTCAAGAATCTCGTGAGCACCGGCGTACGAACACCTGAAGTGACCGACGAGAAGGCGGCTGCTCCGCGCCTGCGTATCCGTTCGGCCGACGGCGAGACGGTGGCCGTGGCGCTGGTGCTGCACGGCGGCAAGGCCCGCAGCATGCGTCCCGCGAGCCGGCGCCAGCTGAGCGCGGTGCGGATGATCCCGTTCGCCCGTGCCCTGCACCGCGCGGGTGCGGCCGCCGGCCTGGCGGTGTGGACGTTGCAGTACCGCGATCGGGGCTGGAACGACAAGGGATCGCAGGTGCAGGACGCGCTTTGGGCGCTGGGGGAGATCGCCCGCGAACATCCCGGGATCCCGGTCTATCTGGTCGGGCATTCGCTGGGCGGGCGGACGGCGCTCGCGGCCGGCGGCCATCCGTCGGTACGCGCCGTCATGGCACTCGCACCCTGGCTTCCCGCCAGTGAGGTGGTGGATCACCTGCGCGGCACCCAGGTGCTCATCGCCCACGGCACCCGGGACAAGTGGGTGGATCCGCGGGGGTCGCTGAACTTCGCGATCCGTGCTCGCGCGGCCGGGGTCGACGTCACGCGCGTCGAGGTCGCGGGCGTCGGTCACGCGATGCTCAGACGCATCTCGCTATGGCACGGCCTGACGACGTTCTTTGTCATGACGCAGCTTGCCGGCGCCCGCCAGAGCGACGGGCCGCCTGCAGAAAGCAGCCTGCGAGCTCGCATCTGACCCTCTAGCGTTACCGTGCCAGGACAAGCAGCGACAAGCATCGCAGTCCTGGCGCTAGGAGCGAGCAATGGTCACAGTCGAGTCGGCAAGCGGGACCAACGGTCACGGCGAACCGGAAATCACTCACCTGCGCACCTGCCCGCTCTGCGAGGCGATGTGCGGCCTGGAGATCACGGTTCGCGGCGAGGAGGTGACCCGCATCCGGCCGCGCAAGGAAGACGTCTTCAGCAAGGGCCACATCTGTCCCAAAGGCACGACGCTCGGCCAGTTGCACGCCGACCCCACCCGGCTGCGCGGTCCGGTCGTGCGCGACGGCGACGGTTTCCGTGAGGTCAGCTGGGAAGAGGCGTTCGAGACCTGCGAGCGGCTGATCCACGGCGTCGTCGCCGAGCACGGGAAAGAGGCCCTGACCGCGTTCGTCGGCAATCCGGCCGCTCACGCGTTCTCGATCGGGCGCTACCTCGGCGTGATGATCGGGATGGGCGGCATTCCGCACATCTACTCATCGGGCACGGTCGACCAGTGGCCCAAGAACGTCACGTCCGCGCTGATGTACGGAAACATGTGGACCATCCCGGTGCCCGATCTGCAGCGCAGCGACTTCATGGTCCTCATGGGCGCAAATCCGCAAGCCTCACAAGGGTCTTTGATGGCCTGCGCCGACGTCCTCGGGGAGCTCGACCGCATCCGCGCCGAGGGCGGCAAGGTCATCGTCATCGACCCGCGGCGCACCGGCACCGTCCGGCACGCCTCCGAATGGATCCCGATCACGCCGGGTACCGACGCCGCACTGCTGCTGGCGATCGTCAACGTGCTTTTCACCGATGGCCTCGTCGACCTCGGCGGGCTCGCGGACATTCTCTCGGGCGTCGAGAGACTCGAGCCCCTCGCGGCACTTTTCACGCCCGAACGGGTCGCGGACGCCTGTCAGATTCCCGCCGGGCGCATCCGTGAGCTCGCCCATGAAATCGCTGCGGCGAAGCACGGTGTGGTCTACGGGCGGATCGGCTTGTGCAATCAGGAGTTCGGCACGCTCGCGAGCTGGCTCGTCGACGTCGTCAACATCCTCACCGCCAGCTTCGACGTGCCCGGCGGGCTGATGTTCCCCACGCCGGTCAACTGGACCGTCAACGTCCTGCCCGTGCCTGCCGCCCCCGGCACTCCGGGCAGCGTCACCGGGCCGGAGTTCGGTCGCTGGCACAGCCGGGTGCGCGGCGCCCCTGAGGTGCTGGGCCAGGTGCCCGTCTCCTGCCTCGCGGAGGAGATCGACACCCCCGGCGACGGCCAGATCAAGGCGCTCATCACGGTTGCCGGCAATCCTGCGCTCAGCGCGCCAGGTGCCGAGCGTCTGCAAAAGGCCTTGCCCATGCTCGACGCGATGATCTCGGTCGACAACTGGATCAACGAGACGACCAAGCACGCGCACGTCATCCTGCCGGGCCTCAGCCCGCTCGAGCAGCCGCACTTCGACGATCTGCTGTGGTTGTTCGCCGTTCGCAGCGCGGGCAAATGGTCGGACGCGATCTTCCCGCCGACGAACGGGCGGCCGCAGGAGTGGGAGGTTCTCGTGAAGCTCGGCGGGATCCTCGCCGGGCAGAAGGCCGCGGACGTCGATGTCGCCGCCCTCGATGACGCCTGGTTCGACTTCCTCGTCTCCGTCAACGGGCTGGATCCCGCGACGGTGAAAGCGCACTACACGTCAGGCGGTCCCGAGCGTCATCTCGATCTCTCGCTTCGTACCGGACCGTGGGGCGACCGCTACGGGGAGAATCCCGATGGGATCACCCTGCAGACGTTCAAGGACAACCCCGACGGGCTCGACTTCGGACCCATGGTGCCGAAGGTGCGAAACATGTTGCGGACGCCGTCGGGAAAGCTTGAAGTGGCGCCCGAATACGTCACCAACGACATCCCGCGATTGATCGAACGCCTTGACCGCAGCGTCGATTCGCTCGTCATGACCAGCCGGCGCCACCTGCGTTCCAAGAACTCCTGGATGCATCAGGTGGACAAGCTCATCGGCGGGTCCAACCGCTGCACGCTGTTCATGAACC
Organism: Frankiaceae bacterium; assembly: GCA_036272075.1. GTDB lineage: Bacteria > Actinomycetota > Actinomycetes > Frankiales > Frankiaceae > DATAZK01. Next base: position 30,188 of record DATAZK010000227.1, on the reverse strand, counting down.
CGGCAGACGCCGCGCGTTGCGGTGTTGGCCATGGTGAGTTCGTCCGCGTCAGCAGCGAGGCCGGAAGCGTCGAGGTCGAGCTGGAAGTCACCGACGAGATGATGGCGGGTGTGGTCTCGCTGCCGCATGGGTGGGGCCACACGGTCGAGGGCGCCCAGGAGGGTGTCAACCGGGCGCTCGCCGGGATCAACAACAACCTGCTGGCGCCGGTGGACTTCGTGGACGTTCCCTCCGGCAACGCCGCCGTGAACGGATTCCTGGTGACGGTCGCGCCGAGCGAGACGCCGGCCCGCGCCGAGCGGGCGACAGCCGGCGCCCGCACCTGAACCGCCGGCTGCTGCCGGCTGTCGCGATCGGCGGCGCGGCGGGGGGAGCGGCACGGGCCGCGATCGGACTGGCCTGGCCCACAGGCCACGGGCAGTTCCCGTGGGCCATCCTGATCAGCAACGTTCTCGGGTCGCTGCTCATCGGCGCGTTCCTGGAACTAGCGGTCCTGCGTCAACCGCAGCATGCCCATTGGCGGGCGCTGGCCACCACGGGCTTCTGCGGCGGCTTCACGACATGGTCGACGTTCATGGTCGGCACCGACGAACTCCTTGCCGGCCATCGCCCCGCGCTCGCTTTCGGCTACCTGGCGCTGAGCGTCGTCGCCGGGCTGGCCGCTGTCGTCGCGGGAGCCGGCGTCACCGCCCGGTTCATCGGTGCACAGGTGGCGGGTGGTGAGCCTTGAGCGGGCTCGCCTGGCTGCTCGTCTGCGTCGGGGCAGGGGCCGGATCCGCGGCACGTTTTGCGACCGACCAGTGGGTGCAGGTGCGCTGGAACCATCGCGGCTACCTCGGCCGCTTTCCGGCGGGGATCCTGCTGATCAACGTCGCCGGGTCGTTCGTGCTCGGCTACGTCGCAGGTGCCGCAGCGCACGGTCTGGGCCCGCTGGTGCTGGCCTTCTTCGCGACGGGGATCTGCGGCGGTTTCACGACCTTCTCCACCTGGGCGTACGACACGGTGCGGCTCGCGGGGGACGGCGACCGGCTGCTCGCGCTCGCTAACGTGGCGTTGACCGTCGCCGCCGGGATGCTGGCGGCCGCCGCGGGGCTCGGGCTCGCCCTGCTCTGACGCGCGGACGCGGTGTCCGAAAAGGGCGAGCGTAATGACGCGCCCTGGTGCAGGCTCGGGAGCGGTCCGGGAAGGGGAGCGATGTCACGGCGTGGCTGGGTGCTCTTCTCCGCCATGTGCGTGATCTGGGGCATCCCGTACCTGCTCATCAAGGTCGCCGTCAGCGACCTCAGCCCGGTCGACGTGGTCTTCGGCCGATGCCTGGTCGCCGTCGTGCTCCTGCTTCCCGTCGCAGCCGTCCGCGGCGAATTGCGCCCGCTGCTGCCGCACTGGAAGCCGCTGCTCGCGTACACGATCATCGAAGTGGCGATCCCCTGGCTGCTGCTGCCCATCGCCGAGCAGAAGCTGCCCAGCTCGCTCACCGGACTGCTGGTCGCGGCGGTGCCGCTGGTCGGCACGCTGCTCGCCTTCGCGCGCGGGGCGACGCATGAGCTGGGTCTGACCCGCATCGCCGGCCTCGTCGTCGGTCTGCTGGGCGTGGGGGCACTCGTCGGGCTCGACGTGCACGGCGCGCAACTGGGTTCCACCCTCGCCGTCGGCGTCGTCGCCATCGGCTACGCGGTCGGCCCGCTCATCCTGTCCCGCTACCTGGGCGATCTCCCGCCCGTCGGGGTCGTGGCCGCCTCGCTGACCCTCGTCACCATTGCTTACGCGCCGTTCGCGCTCACCAGCCTCCCGCACGCCTGGCCACGCAGCGAGGTGACGTGGTCGGTCCTGGTGCTCGGGGTCGTCTGCACGGCAGCGGCGTTCCTGCTGTTCTTCGCGCTGATCGCCGACGTCGGGCCGGTACTGGCGACGGTGATCACTTACGTCAATCCCGCGGTCGCCGTGCTGCTCGGCGCACTGTTCCTGCACGAGCACATCACCGCCAGCACGCTGATCGGCTTCGCCCTGATCCTGGCGGGATCGTTCCTGGCCACCCGACCGTCCCGGCTCGCGCCGGATGAACACCCGGAATTGCTGGCGACAGCGGCGGTCGTACCCGAACCGTGACGCGGTTGTGCACAACCTCCGCTCGGGCCGACGTTCTGTCGGACCGGGCCGCCAGGATGGACCCATGACCGCTGCACCCATTGCCGCACCCGATTCAGTACCCGCCTACACCGCAGATCGCGCCGGCGCCCAGGAGGTCCTTGCACGGCTCGCGGGGGAGTCGGCCGTCCTGCGCGAGGATCAGTGGCGGGCCATCGAGGCATTGCTCGCCGGGCAGCGCGTGCTGGTGGTGCAGCGCACGGGGTGGGGCAAGAGCGCGGTGTACTTCACCGCGACGGCGCTCATGCGGGCCCGCGGCGCCGGGGTCACCCTGATCGTCAGCCCCCTCCTGGCCTTGATGCGTAACCAGCTGGAGGCGGCGGCCCGAGCCGGTATCCGCGCCGAGACCATCAATTCCGCGAACCTCGACGAGTGGGGCAGGGTCGAGCAGGCCATCGAGGCGGGCGAGGTCGATGTGCTGCTGATCAGCCCGGAGCGGCTCAACAGCCCGGGTTTTCGCGAGACGGTGCTGCCTCACGTGGCGCGCAAATGCGGCCTTCTCGTGGTCGATGAGGCGCACTGCATCTCTGACTGGGGCCACGATTTCCGGCCGGATTACCGGCGCGTGCGCGATGTGCTCGACGGGCTGCCTGAGGGAGTGGCGGTGCTCGCCACCACCGCTACAGCCAACGAGCGCGTCACCCGCGATGTCGCTGCCGTGCTCGGGGAGCCGCTGGTGCTGCGGGGCTCGCTCGATCGCGAGTCGCTGGCCCTCGACGTCGTCGAGCTGCCCGGCGATCCGGAGCGATTGGCCTGGCTCGATGCGCTGCTCTCCGAAGCGCCGGGCTCGGGGATCATCTACACGCTGACCGTCGCGGGAGCCCAGGACACCGCCGCGTTTCTCGCCGGCCGTGGCCACGCCGTCGCCGCTTATACCGGCCGTACCGAAGACGCCGAGCGCAAGCGAATCGAGTCTGAGCTGGCGGCCAACGAGCTCAAGGCGGTCATCGCCACGAGCGCCCTCGGCATGGGTTATGACAAGCCCGACCTGACGTTCGTCGTTCATCTCGGCAGCCCGTCCAGTCCGATCGCGTACTACCAGCAGGTCGGCCGGGCGGGGCGGGCCACCGAGCGCGCCGAGGTCTTCCTGCTGCCGACGCCTGCCGATTCGGCGATCTGGTCCTACTTCGCGTCGGTGTCCATGCCGGAAGAAGCGATGGTCCGCCGGCTGCTGGAAGAGCTGGACGATTCGGCCCGTTCCACGGCGGCGCTCGAGCCGCTGGTGGATCTGCGCCGCACCCGGCTGGAGATGGTGCTGAAGGTGCTCGATGTCGACGGCGCGGTTCGCCGGGTCAGCGGCGGCTGGATCTCCACCGGCCAGCCGTGGACCTATGACAAGGAGCGGTACGACGCCCTTCGCGAGGCCCGCGATCGTGAGGGCGCGGCGATGAAGGAGTACCTGCACACCTCCGGCTGCCTGCTGCGTTTCCTGCGCGAGCAACTTGACGACCCGCAGGCCGCTGACTGTGGCCGGTGCTCGCGTTGCATCGGACATCCCCTGCGCGAGTTGACGTTGAGTTCCGTGCAGGACGGGGAGCAGGCCCTCGCGCGGTCCGGGGTGCCGCTCGGCGTCAAGAAGACCTGGCCCACCGGGATGGCCGCCACCGGTATCGAGCTCTCCGGTCGCATCGCCGCGGGGACCGCCGCCGCCGAGGGGCGGGCGCTGGCGCGGTTGTCGGATCTGGGCTGGGGCGCCAGGCTGGCCGCCGCGCTGGCGTCCGACGGGGAACTGGATCCGGCGCTGATGGCGGGGGTCGTCAGCACGCTTCGGGATTGGCAGTGGGAGACCCGGCCCGAGGTGGTCGTCGGCGTCGAGTCGCAGCGTCACCCGGCTCTCGTGTCCTCCCTCGCCTCACAGGTGGCTTCCGTCGGCAGGCTGGCTCATGCCGGTGCCATCCGGCGGGTGGCCGGTCGCCGGTCCCAGCAGGAGGTGCACAACAGCGCTCACAAGCTGGCGAATGTGGTGGGCGCGTTCGAGGTGCCGCCGGAGGTGGCCGAGGCCGTGCGGGATCGCGTGGTCCTGCTCGTGGACGATCTCTGGGATTCGGGCTGGACGGCCACCTGGGCCGCGCGGCTGTTGCGTGAGGCGGGCGCGGCGCAGGTGCTTCCTTTCGCGCTGGCGGCCGCGGGCGGCTAGTCGTGAGAAGTTTGCGCGGCAGCGATCAAAGTCAGGAAGTCGGAGTAGATCGCGTCGCATCCTTGCGCCCGGATGCTCTCCAACCGCGCCCGATCCTGCACGTCCCAGGCGAAGGCGAGCATCGAGCGGTCATGGCAGCGCCGCACGCGTTCCGTCGACCATTCGGGTGCGCGCAGGTTGAGCGCGTCGGCGCCGGCGTCCGCGGCCTCGTCGATGCGGTCCTCCAGCATCGCGCGGCCGCCGTTTCGCAACGAGGTGGAGACGACGAGGTGCGCTTCTCCGCTCGAAGCCCGCCATTCACGCACGTGGCCGGTCGAGGCGCAGAGCCAGAGCCGGGACGCCGCCCCGTGCCGCGCCGCGACCTCGACGGTCGGCAGCGCCGCGGCAGGATCCTTGACGTCGAGGCTGAAGTCGAAATCGTTGCCCAGCGCCGCGTAAAGGGCATCAAGGGTCGGCAGCCAGCCCGGCAGATCCGCGCTGCTCAGCGCCGAGATCGCCCGCCGGCGCAGGCCGCTGCGCACGATCCGGTCGTGCACCAGCACCGGCACCTTGTCGAGGGTCAGCCAGACGTCCGACTCCAGCGCGCGAGCCCCTCGCTCGAGCGCGTTGCGGAAAGCGGCCAGGGTGTTCTCCCGCACTCCCGCGGCTGGGGCACCACGGTGAGCGAAGCCGATCACCAGAACCTCACCCGGACTGGGGTGCCAGCATTCCCAGCACCTCCGCGTGCAACGGACCGTTGGTGCACAGGATGCTGCCGCCTGCCGGGCTGCCGGCGCCGGCAAGGTCGGTGAAGGTGCCGCCCGCCTCTTCGACGAGCACCTTCAGGGGCGCGATGTCCCAGAGTGAGACCTCCGGCTCGGCGCTGATGTCGACGGCTCCTTCGGCGACCATGCAGTGCGACCAGAAGTCGCCGAAGGCCCGATCGCGCCACACTGCGCGGGTGAGGTCGAGGAAGCCCGGGAGCCGGCCCTGCTCCTCCCATCCGGCCAGCGAGGAGTACGCGAAGGACGCATCGCCCAGGTCGCTCACCTTGCTCACGCCGATCCGTCGCCCGTTCGCGAACGCGCCGCCGCCGCGGCTCGCCCACCACCGCCGTCCCAGGGCGGGCGCGCTGATCACCCCGACGGTGATCTCGCCGTCGACCTCGAGAGCGAGCAGCGTCGCCCAGACCGGTACGCCCCGGACGTAGTTCTTGGTGCCGTCGATCGGATCGAGGATCCACCGCCGGGCGCTGGATGTGCCGAGCTGTCCCTGCTCCTCCCCGAGCACGGTGTCGCCGGGACGCACGCCGGCGAGCTTCTCGCGCAGGAGCGCTTCGACGGCGAGGTCGGCGTCGCTCACGGGAGTGGTGTCGGGCTTGGTCTGCACTCGCAGGTCGAGCGCCTGGAAGCGGTCCTGCGTCACGACGTCCGCGGCGTCGGCCAGGTCCAGCGCAAGCGCGAGGTCGGCGGCATGCGTCGCTGGTAGGCGATTTGACACGGAGTCCTGCGATGCTGGATCCGGTCCGGACGGGGTCTCGGGCTGTCTTGTGCTGCTCACCAGCGCGAGACTACGAGCCTGGGCCCACTCGCAGGGGAGAGGAACGACGTCCATTGGGTGACGACCCGTCGCGGCGCAGGATGACTCCGAGCCGCCGCACGATCCTGGCGACGCTCGCGCTCGCCGGATGCGGCGGCGCCGTCCACGCGGCCCGCGCCAAGGTGCCGCCCACCACCGGCACGACGACCCCGTCGCCGCCCACGGCCGCCTCGACCTCCCCGTCAGCCACGCCGTCCGCCACACCGTCAGTCGAGCCGCCGACCTCGACAAGTGCGCCCGGCGGCCCGGCCGTCGAGATCGTGAACGGATCGCGAAGCAAATCCCAGGTGGCCCTCACGTTCCACGGAAACGGCGATCCCGCGCTCGCCGAAGCGCTGCTGCAGGCCGCCGAAGCGAAAGGCGCCCACATCACGGTCTTCGCGGTCGGCAACTGGCTCGCGGTCAACCCGGCGCTCGGCCGCCGGATCCTCGCGGGCGGTCATGGCCTGGCCAATCACACCTACACCCACCCCGATCTCTCGGTGCTGTCCGAGACGGGTGTCGAGGACGAGTTCGCCAAGGCGCGCGACGTCCTGGTGCAGGTGTCGGGCAACAACGGCCGCTACGCGCGTCCGTCACAGATGAACCGGTCGACCCCGCTCGTGCGGGCAGCGGCAGGGGCAGCGGGCTACGCGACCGTCGTGGCCTTCGACGTCGACCCGTCGGACTACCTCGATCCCGGGGCGTCGCTGGTGATCTCCCGCACCCTCGCCGCAGTCCAGCGGGGCAGCATCGTCTCGATGCACCTCGGCCATGCCGGCACGGTGCAGGCGTTGCCCTCCATCCTCGATGGACTCGCGACTCGCGGTCTGACGCCGGTGACCGTACAGACGCTGCTCACCTGACTCACAGCCGTGATGTGTCAAGTATTGAGTTGACAAATCGCGGTTCGGTGTAAATCCTGGCGACGTGCCGTCAGCCCGCGATGCTTTGCTCGCCGCCGCCCGCTGGGTCGTCGTGGCCGGCGACTGGGAGCGGATGCCGCTGGCCGAGCTGGCCGCGCGGGCGGGAGTCAGCCGCCAGACGCTTTACAAGGAGTTCGGCAGCAAGGACGGGCTGGCTCAGGCGCTTTCCGCCCGCGAGACCGAGATCTACCTGTCCGAGCTCGCCACGGTCCTGGAGGCCTTCCCCGACGATCCCGTCGCCGGCACCCGTGCGGCCGTCGCCCACACGCTGCGTACTGGCGCCGATGACCCGTTGCTGAAGGCGATCCTGTCGAGCGCGCGCGGCCCGTCCGAGCTGCTCCCGCTGCTGACGACCCGCGCCGAGCCGCTCCTGGAATCCTCGCGCAAGCTGCTGACGGCCTACCTGACAAGTCATTGGCCGCACCTGTCGACCCGCGATGTGGCCCTCGTCGCCGATGCCGCGATCCGGCTCACGGTCTCGCACCTGGTCCTGCCGCTGGCACCCATCGAGCGCACTGCCGAGGACATCGCGACCCTCGTCGCCCGTGCGCTGCCGCCGGAGTTTTCGTCTGATCACACCGCGATCAACCCGCTGGGGAGAGTTCATGACCACGCATGACCTGTACGTCTCCGAGACCTCGCATGACACCTGGGACGTTCCCGCTGCCGGCGACGCCCGCTTCACCTGGGAGTACGACGAGGGCCGGGCCCGGTTGCTGGCGCTCTATCAAAAGGGCAAGGACAAGCAGTGGGACGCCTCGACCCGCATCGATTGGTCGCTCGAGGTCAACCCCTACAACGTCCTCGGCCTCGGCGAGGAGTCCTGCCCGATCTACGGGTCGCCGACGTTTGAGAAGCTCGGCCAGAAGGACAAGGACGAGATGTTCCAGCATCTCGTCGCCTGGCAGTTCAGCCAGTTCCTGCACGGCGAGCAGGGCGCGATGATCTGCTCCGCGCGCATCGTCGAGGGCGTCCCCGACCTGGATGCGAAGTTCTACGCGAGCACTCAGACCATGGACGAGGCGCGCCATGCCGAGACGTACGCGCGCTTCCTGCAGGAGAAGGTCCAGCTGATCTACCCGATCAACCCATTCCTGCAGCAGCTGCTCGCCTCGACACTCTCCGACAGCCGGTGGGACATGCCCTACCTGGGCATGCAGGTGCTGATCGAGGGGCTCGCGCTCGCCGCCTTCGGGCTGCTGCGTGACACCACGACCAACCCGCTGCCCAAGCAGATCCTGAGCTACGTCATGCAGGACGAGGCCCGCCACGTGGCGTTCGGACGGATGGCCCTGAAGGACGCCTATGCCGGCCTGACCAGCAAGGAGCGCAACGAGCGCGAGGAGTTCGTCGTCGAGGCGTGCTACCTGATGCGCGATCGGCTGCGTGGCAAGGAGGTCTGGGAGTCGCTCGGCTTCCCGGTGCAGGAGTGCCTGGACTACGCCGACCGCTCGGCCTTCCAGCAGATGTTCCGCTCCCTGCTGTTCACCCGGATCGTCCCCATCGTCAAGGACATCGGCCTGTGGGGCGAGAAGGTCCAGAAGGCCTACGCCGACATGGGCGTGCTGGACATGGCCGGCGTCGACCTCGGCGCCCTGATGAAGGCCGACGAGGACATCGCCGAGAACCTCGACCGGGAGCGCGCCGCCATCGAAGCACGCAAGGCCGAGGTGGACGCGACCATCGCCGTCGGCGCCGGCTGAGCGTCAGGCAAATCGGCGTCGGGGAAATCGGCGTCAGGCAAGGAACTTCGCGCCCAGCCGGTGGCGCCACCAGATCCGGGCGCCAGGACCCCCTGAAATGGTGGCGCCCAAGGGTGGCGCGATCGGTGCCACCAAATCCGGGGGCCAGGACCCCCGGAGATGCTGGCGCCAGGCAAATCGGGCGCTAGTCGTCCGCCGACTCCCGCGAGAGCAGGAGCCGGCGCAGCGAGTCGACGCGAGCGGCTTGGGGGGCGCCGGTGGCGGCGTAGACGTCGAGCGCGCAGTCCGGCGAACCGGGCAGGTGGGTGCAGCCGCGCGGGCATTCCTCGATGACGGCGGCGAGGTCCTCGAATGCCGAGAGCACCCGCGCCGGTGAGACGAGCCCGAGCCCGAACGAGCGCACCCCGGGCGTGTCCACCACCCATCCGCCGCCGGGCAGCTCCAAGGCGATCACCGACGAACTGACGTGGCGGCCGCGGCCGATGTCACTGACCTCACCGGTGGCCCGGTAGGCGCCGGGGACCAGCCGGTTGACCAGAGTCGACTTGCCGACCCCGCTGTGACCGAACAGCACGCTCATCTTTCCCGCGAGGACGGCCTTGATCGGATCGATGCTGTCGTCGACGCCGGCGGTCACGACCGGTACCCCGAGTGGTTCGTACGCGGCGGTGAGCGTGGTGAGCGCGTCGCGGTCGGCGTCGTCGGGGGCGAGCTTGCCGGCGAGGTCGTGCTTGGTGAGGCACAGCACTGGCGTCAGGCCGCCGTCATACGCCGCGACCAGAAGGCGGTCGATCATTCTCGGCCGAGCCGGGGGAGACGTCAGCGCCACCACCACGATCAACTGATCCGCATTGGCGACGATCGGCCGCTCGGCGGGGTCGGCGTCGTCGGGAGTACGCCGCAGCACGCTCACGCGATCGGCGACCGACACGATGCGCGCGAGCGATCCGTCGCGTCCGGAGACGTCGCCCACCAGCCGCACCCGATCACCCACGACCACCGGGGTGCGCCGCACGTCGGCCCCTCGCACCGCGACGACAGAGGTCCCGGAGTCGAGCAGCCGGCACGTCGACCGGCCACGGTCGACGGTGGTGATCAGCGCGTCTCTCGCGTCAGCGTGCTCCGGGCGGAGCCGGCTGCGTCGCCGGTTCGCGCCACCGGGACGGATCGGTACGTCGTCCTCGTCGAGCGAACGCGGCATGCCGGAACAGCCTGGCTCTCAGCAGGCCCCGGCGAGCAACTGGGCCCACCGTTCGGGGAAGTCGGGCATGGTCTTGCCGGTCGTCGCGATGTCGGAGACCTGGACGCCAGACACCCGCAGGCCCGCCACCGCGTAGGCCATGGCGAGGCGATGGTCGGCGCGCGGGTCGAGCACCGTCGCACCATTGCCGTCGGCCGCCAGCGGGGTCGGGGTGATCTGCAGGCCGTCGGACGTCACGGTGATCCGCGCGCCCAGCCGCCCGAACTCCTCCGCCAGTGCCGCCAGCCGGTCGGTCTCCTGACCTCGCAAGTGCGCGATGCCGCGAAGCCGGGTGGGCGAGTCGGCGAACAGCGCGATGGCGGTGAGCGTCGGGACCGCCTCGCCGTAATCGCTGAGGTCGAGGTCTGCGCCGTGCAGGGCGGCGGGTCCGGTGACGGAAAGCTCACCCAGCCCCGTCACCTCGCACCGGCAACCGAAGGCGGTCAACAGTTCGGGCAGCAGCCGGCCGGGTTGAGACGTGTCGGCCGGCCAATCCGCGAGCCGCACGCAGCCGCCGGTGACGGCCGCCGCAGCCAGGAACGCCGAGGCGCTGGAGAGGTCGGGCTCGATCGGGTACGTCGTGGGCCGCAGCCCGCCCGGTGCGACGACCCAGCGTCCGGGCTCGCCGTCGTCGACCGTCGCGCCGGCATCGCGCAGCATGGCGACGGTCATGGCCAGGTGCGGCGCCGACGGCACCCTCCCACCCGCGGCCGACACCACGAGCCCGCGGTCGTAGCGCGGAGCGGCCAGCAGCAAGCCGGAGATCAGCTGGCTCGAGGAGGACGCGTCGACCTCCAGCGTCCCGCCGCGCAGCCGACCGGTGGCCTGCAGGGTGAACGGAACCCGCGAGGCCGCTGAAGGCAACCCGGCGCCGAGCGCCCGCAGTGCATCGAGCAGCGGCCCCAATGGACGTTCGCGCATCCGGGCGTCACCGTCGACGGTCACCGCGCCACGCGCCAGGACGGCGGCAGCGGGTGGAAGGAACCGGGCGACCGTGCCCGCGTTGCCGGTGTCGACGGTCACCGTTCCCACGTCAGCCGGCTCAGCCCGACCCGTCACCACCCAATCGGCACCGTCGGCACCGTCGGCACTGTCGGCACCGACCTCCGCGCCCAGCCCGCGCAGCGCCTGCGCCATGAGCAAGGTGTCCCGCGCCCGCAGCGGTGCGAGCAGCGTGCTGGCGCCCGGCGAGAGGGCAGCTAGCAGCAGCGCCCGGTTGGTGGCCGACTTCGAACCCGGCATCGTGACGCGTCCGTTCACCGCCTGATTCGCCCGCGGCGCCGCCCACGGTGCATCCCGCGCGGTCTGCGGGGCGGCGGCGGACACGAGACCTCCGGGAATGAGAAACGCAGGAGACGGGCTATTGGGAGCATCTCCAGTATCGGGGTAGGCAGACTAAGCCGCACCGCGAGTCTTCTTGCGGGGCAAGCAACGCCTGAGCAACGGAGGTTCCTGGTGGACGTCAAACGTGCCCGAAAGCAACTCGAGGCACGGCTCGCCGAGATCGGTCACAGCTCTGCCGTGCTGGCGGCCGAAGGTGCCGAGCAAGGCAGCGGTGATCTCAGCCACGTCCATCAGCATCCGGGTGATCAGGGCACGGACATCTCCGACGCCGAGCGCGAGGTCGCCATCCTGGACGCCGCCGCTGCCGACCAGCAGCTGATCCTGCAGGCACTCGAACGACTGGACGCCGGTACCTACGGAAAGTGCGTCGACTGCGGCAAGAAGATTCCTGACGCGCGTCTGAAGATTCGCCCGGAATCGGCCCGCTGTGTGGCTGACCAGCAGAAATACGAGCGCGCCCGGCGCTAGCCGGCGACCGTTCAGCGCGGTTTGCGGCCGCTGACGACCAGCCGCGAGCCGTTTGCTTCACCCGCGTGTGCCCCGGCCAGGCTCAGCTCGCTGATGACCAGGTCACCCATCGCGGACGGGTCTGTCATCAGGGTCTGCCGAACCGCCGCAGCCGGGATCGCGGTGCGCGGCCGTATCCACTCCACCTCGAGCCCGGACCCGTCGAGCAGTTCGCAGAGGTCATCGGGGGAGAAGCAGCGCGAGTAGCCGCCGGCATGCGCCGGATCGGGCACCAGCACGACGTCGGCTGCCGGTGCGTCTGCCAGCTCCGGCCATCGGTTCTGCTCGGCGAGCCGGGCGAGCCCGAGGACGAGGGAATCTGCGGACGCGAGCAGGCGGCCTCCTGGTCGCAGCACGCGAGCGATGCCGCGAACGGTGTCCTCGGCGGCCAGACTGTCGGACAGCGCGCCGCCTTCGGCGATCACCGCGTCGAAACTCTCGCTGCGTATCCAGTCCAGGCTGCGCGAATCGCCGACCACCACCGGATGGGAGAGCCGGCCAATCGGCGGCCGGGATCCCTGACCGGTGACAGACGTCACGTGATGTCCCGCCGCCATCACCACATCCGCCACCCGGCTGTCGAACCGCGCTGGAGCATCAGGGAGCGGAAGGCTCAGGTCGAGCACGCTTACCGGCAGGAGCGGAAGCCACTGGGTGAGCTGGCGGAGGGCGACCGTCGCCGCGAACCTTGCGTACTGGTCGGGGTAATGATCGTCCGTCTCACCCGCTTCGAGCTCAGGGCTCTCGAAGCGCGCCGAACCGTGCGCCGTCACCGACATCCCCCAGATTGGCAAATCAGACAAATGCGATACCCAGCAAAACTACTCAGCTGCTTCGAGTAAAGGCCAGGCAATTGGTGTGAGCTTGCCTATTGCCGGGACGCGAAAACCCGCTCGGCTATGGCGAGATCGAGAGCGACCTCGCGGCCATCGACGGTGAGCTGCAGGCCCTCGGCGCCGCGGCCGACGATGGTGATGGCCCGCCCCGGCAGCACCGCCTCGGTCTCCAGGGTCTGCATGTACGTGTGCTGACCCTCGAGCTGCTCGTCGATGCGGCGCACCACCACATCCGCACCGTCGGGAAGCTCGGACAACGCTCGCTGATCGCCGAAGTCGGCCTTGTTCGCCGAGCCGGGGATGGGGTTGCCGTGGGGGCAGGTCGCGGGATCGCCCAGCAAGGTCACCAGGTGCTCCTCGAGCCACGGGCTGATGGCGTGCTCGAGCCGGCCTGCCTCCTCGTGGACCTGCGACCACGGCACTTTCAGCACGTCGACCAGCAAGCGCTCGGCAAGGCGGTGACGACGCATGATCGACGTCGCGTAGCTGCGGCCGGCGTCGGTCAACGTGATCGCGCGCGAGTCATCCAGGGTGAGATACCCGTCGCGTTCCAACCGCCGAACCGTCTCGCTCACCGCCGGCGCCGACACCCCGAGGCGCTCGACGATTCGCGCCCGCATCGGCCGGATTCCCGCCTCCTCGAGACTGAGGATCGTCTCCAGGTACTCCTCGACCGGAGGGTGGTAGCCGCTGGACATGTCCCGGATGCTACGGGCCTGGCACCTCGCGCGCTCGACTCCGGCTCGTAGGTAAAGGCACGCCTTCGTGCGGCCCCCGGGAATCGTCCTGGCGTCGGCGGGTGTTATTGCCAATCGTGACCCCCAATCCCGCCCATCCGGCACGCAATCGCGTGCGGTCGCGGACCGGCTCCCAGGCGGGTCCGGGCCCCGTACGGCCGTCGGCCCCGACCCCCGGCCGATCGACCCGCAGCACTGACGCCTCCCGTGCGTCCTCCCGCGACGACCTTGTCGCCGCCAGCGCAGTACGTTGGTCACCGAGCTATCAGGGTGTTCAGCTCGGAATGTCTGATGCAGCGATTCGGGAGGTGGTCCCCGTCGAGGAGACCCCCGAGCAGCGGGGTGCGCGCTTCGAGCGCGACGCGCTGCCGTTCCTCGATCAGCTGTACGCCGCCGCGCTGCGCATGACCCGCAACCCGGCTGACGCCGAGGACCTGGTCCAGGAGACCTTCGTGAAGGCCTTCGCGGCCTTCCACCAGTTCCAGGAGGGCACCAACCTCAAGGCCTGGCTGTACCGGATCCTGACCAACACGTTCATCAACAGCTACCGCCGTCGCCAGCGTCAGCCGCTGCAGTCGCCTACCGAGCAGATCGAGGACTGGCAGCTCGCCGAGGCGGGTTCTCACACACCCGCCGGGCTCAAGAGCGCGGAGACCGAAGCGCTCGAGCACCTGCCGGACAGTGACGTCAAGGAAGCCTTGCAGTCACTGCCCGAAGACTTCCGGATGGCTGTTTACCTCGCGGATGTCGAGGGTTTCTCCTACAAGGAGATCGCCGACATCATGGGCACTCCGATCGGCACGGTGATGTCGCGGCTGCATCGCGGTCGCCGGGGTCTTCGGGTCGCCCTCGAGAACTACGCACAGGAGCGCGGGCTCATCCCGGCCGAGACTGGCGCCGGGACCGACTCAGCCGCGGCTGCGGCGCCGGAGGGATCACGGTGAGTTGCGGGTCGCCTCATGAGACTGATTGCCGAGAGGTCCTCGAAGAGGTCTACCTCTATCTCGACGGTGAGATCGACGCCGACCGTCGCCACCTCATCCGCGAGCATCTCGACGAGTGTTCACCCTGCCTGCGCCAGTTCGGCGTCGAGCAGGAAGTGAAACTCCTGGTTGCCCGCAGGTGCGGGGGAGACCGGGCCCCTGAGTCGGTACGGGTTGCCGTGCTGAAGCGATTGCGCGCCGTCGAGGTCCAGTGGACCTCCGGAGAGTTCCAGGCCGAGTAACCAGCCCGAGGACATCTGAGGTCAACGCCCTCAGGCCTGACGCTGGGCGAACTCCCACGCGTCGCCGATGATCTGCTGCAGCGAGCGCTGCGGCTTCCACGCCAGCTCTCGGGTGATCTTGTCGACCGCCGCCACGAGCAGCGGCGGATCACCCTGGCGCCGGCCCGCCTCCACCGCGTTGACCGGCTTGCCCGCGACGGCGCCGACGACGTCGACCACCTCGCGTACTGACGTGCCGATGCCGCTTCCGAGGTTGTAGATCTCGTGACGGCCAGGAGTCAGCGCGTCGAGGGCCAGCACATGCGCGTCAGCCAGGTCCAGCACGTGGATGTAGTCGCGCACCGCCGTGCCATCCGGGGTCGCATAGTCGGTGCCCAGGATCTGCAGCACCCGGTCGGGCTCGGTCAGCGTGCGCAGCGCCAGCGGGATGAGGTGGGTCTCGGTGGTGTGCCGCTCGCCGTAGGTGCCGTACGCGCCGGCAGCGTTGAAGTAGCGGAGGCTGACCGCGCCGAAGGCGTGAGCCCGGGTGAAGGCCGAGATCATCATGTCGGCGGCCACCTTGGAGGCCCCGTACGCGCTCTGCGGCCGGTACGGGTTCGACTCATCCAGCGGCCCCGGGGTGGCCGGCTCGCCGTAGACCGCGCAGGTGGACGAGAAGACCAACCCGCGTACACCCGTCGCGCGCATCGACTCCAGCAGCGCGAGCGTGCCGCCCACGTTGTTGCTGAAATAGCGCTCGGGTGCGGTCTCGGACTCACCGACCAGCGATCGTGCCGCGAAATGCAGCACGGCATCGATCCCGTCGGAGAGGACCTCGCGCACGGCCCCGTCGTCAGCGATCCCGGCGACGACAAGCCGTGCCGAAGGCGCCACGGCATCCGCGTGGCCGGTGCTGAGGTCATCCAGGACGACGACCTCGTGACCGCCCTCGAGCAACCGAGCCGTGACAACGCTTCCGATGTAGCCGGCTCCGCCGGTGACCAAGAGCTTCACGCTGGATGGATCGGCTCAGGCGTTGGGACGCTTGCCGTGGTTGGCCTTGCTCTTTGCCCGTGCCCGACGCCGACGTGCTTTCTTTGCCATGCGGTCATTCTCGCAGACGACTCGCCCATCGGTCGCAGCCGGCGAACGTCTGTCCGCTTATCCACCGATACGAGTGACCTGTCCATGGTGCGGCCGAACGAAAGTTAGGTCGAATGGATCAACAGAAATTTGCGAAGCGGTCGAAATCCATGGGGCGAGTCACCCGCGGGGGGTGGCCGCTTCGGGAGGAACCAAGTGCGTCGTATCTATCGCATCGCGAGTGCCCTGGCTGCATCTGCCACTGTGGCTGCTCTTGTCACGGGTGTTGGCGCCGGCGTGAAGTTCGGCTGGTAGGTCGCGTGAAAAATTTGCTCGTTCGGGCGCTGGCCTCGGCCACGATGATCACGGCAGTCGCTGCCGTGGCAGGAGCCGGACACAAGGTCTGGTAGCCGCCCCTCAAGCAAGTCCCGGTCCGCTGATATCAGCGGACCGGGATTTTCCCTGTCAAGCCGGTGCAGGGATCGCACCCGCGCCGGCCATTTCCTTTGCTGGGAGCCACGATGTACGGCAAGGACAGCCGGCGTTTGACCGCCTACCTCTGGTTGGTGGCGGCCGTCGCTGCTCCCGTTGTCTTCGTGGTGGGACACCAAGCCGTGATGCTCGGCGCCTCCGGCCTGGGAAGCCACGGAGTCACCACTGTCCTGACACTCTCGATCATTCTCATCGCCGGTGAGATGTGGCCCATCCCGGTCGCCCGCGGTGAGGAAGCCGGCGATGAGATCACCGTCTCGAGCACCTTCGGCTTCGCCCTGCTGCTGCTTGCTCCGGTGTTCTACGTGGTGGTCGCCCAGACCGTGGCGCTCATCGTCGATGGCGTGGTTCGGCATCGAAGGCTGAACCGGCTCCCGTTCAACGTGGCCCAGTACGCCTTGGCGTTCATCGCTGCCCGGATCGTCTACTCCGCCCTGACCAGGGAGCCGCTGACGCCGGCGACGGGAGCCTTCCCGGTGCCGCAGCTGGCTCCGGCGCTGGTCGCCGCGGTCGCGTTCCTGGTGATCAACAACGGGCTGACCGGTGTGGCTGTCGCGTGGAAGCTCAACGTCAACATCGTCTCCGTGCTGTTTCAGGACCTGCGTTGGCAGGTCAGCACGTCGGCGCCGCTGCTGGCGCTCGGGGCCATCGTCGCCGAGACCGTCTCGTGGACGCCGTGGTCCTTGCCGGTGTTGCTGGTGCCGGTGGCCGCGCTCTACCGGAGCGCGAGCCTGGCCATGCGCCGCGAGCAGGAGGCGCTGCGTGACGCGCTGACCGGGCTCGCCAACCGCACGATGCTCACCACGTCCGCCGCCCGCACCATCGGCGCCGGCGGCACGTCGCCCGCTGCCGTTCTGCTCATCGATCTGGACCACTTCAAGGAGATCAACGACACCCTTGGCCACGCCGTCGGTGATGAGCTCCTGGTGGCGGTCGCCGATCGGCTGACCGCCAGCGTCAGGGCGTTCGACCTGGTGGCCCGGTTGGGCGGCGACGAGTTCGCCGTCCTGGCGCGCGAGATCGAGGGGCCGAAGGAGGCGCAGGAGCTCGCGAAGCGCATCGGCGACGGCCTGCGCCAGACGTTTCACGCCGGCGGGGTGCGGGTCGACGTCCATTGCAGCATCGGTATCGCGCTGTCGCCTGATCACAGCGACACCGTCGAAGGGCTGCTCCGCTGCGCCGACGTGGCGATGTACAGCGCGAAGGTCACCCGCGGCACGTACGCCCTCTACGACCCCGGGTGCGACACCCACTCGGTCGCCCGGCTGGGCCTGCAGACAGACCTGCGCCGGGCCTTGGAAGACCCGGAGGACACCCAGGTCACCGTCTCCTACCAGCCGCAGCTCGACCTCAACTCGGGGACCGTCTCGACGGTGGAGTGCCTGGTGCGCTGGGCCCATCCGGAGCTCGGGGACCTGCCCCCGGACGTGTTCATCCCGCTGGCGGAAAGCACCACGCTGATCGAGCGGGTGACGCGCCGGGTGATGGAGCAGGCGCTCGTGCAGCTCGCGTGCTGGGACGCCGAAGGGCTGGTCCTCGGCGCCGCGATCAACCTCTCCGCACGCCATCTGGGCGACCTGGCCCTGCCGGAGCTGGTGAGCGGCCTGCTGAACAAGCACGGCATTGCCCCCGAGCGACTCATCCTCGAAGTCACCGAGAGCCGTCTGATGAGCGACCCGCTACGCAGCGCGGAGATCCTGCGCCGGCTGGGAGCGCTCGGGGTGGAGCTGTCCATCGACGACTACGGAACCGGCTACTCCTCGCTCGCCTACCTGCAGCGGCTGGAGGTCCACGAGCTGAAGATCGACAAGAGCTTCATCGCACGGCTGGATGACGAGCCGAACGACGCCACGATCGTGCGCAGCACCATCGAGCTGGGTCACAACCTCGGCCTGCGGATGGTGGCCGAGGGCGTCGAGGACCTCTCGACGGCGCAGCGACTGGTGGCGCTCGGCTGCGACCGGCTCCAGGGGTATCTGATCGGGCGCCCGACTCCGGCCGCCGCGGTCCCGGGAGTCATCGAGCGAATGGGTCCACTGCACGGGCTGCTGCATCGCGCCGCGACGGCGGGACCTCGCGGTGAGCTTCGCGCGGCGCCGCCCTTGCCCGGACCACGCAGTCCCCACAGCACGTCCCTCGAGCGGAAGGTTTCCGGCTGATGTTCGTTGCTTTCATAGCGGTGGTGCTGCTGCTCACTGTTCCGCTCGCCGGCGGAAAGCTGTCGGCCCTTGCGCGCATCCGCCTGCGTGGCAAGTGGCTCGTGATGGCGGCCCTGGGCGTGCAGATCCTGATCACCGGCGCCCTGCAGAGCTGGCCGCACGGGGTCCTGGTCGCGCTGCACCTCGCGTCGTACGGGCTGATCGGCATCGCGATCTGGTGGAACCGGCGGCTGCCGGGACTGCTGATCATCGGTCTGGGTGGGCTGATGAACGGCGTCGTGATCGCGTTGAACGACGGCACCCTGCCGGCGTCGGCCCGCGCCCTGGCGGCAGCGGGAACCGACCTGCAGAAGGACTTCAACAACTCCGCGGTGCTCGCCCATCCGGTGCTGGCTCCGCTGGGCGATGTCGTCGCGACTCCCGCCTGGCTGCCGTTTCGCAATGTCATCAGCATCGGTGACGTGATCGCTCTGGTGGGCGTCGCGGTACTGGTGCACACCGTCTGCGAGAGCAAGCTGACGGCTCCGCTGCGGAGACGTTTCTCAGGGCGAGCCCAGCCGCCGGCGGAGAGCGCCGCCGCGGCCACGCTGTAGGGATCTGCTTACAGTCCAACGGTGTTCGACACGGTGCTGGTGGCAGGTCGCGGAGAGATTGCCCGGCGGGTGATGCGCACGCTGCGACGGCTGAATGTGCGCTCGGTCGCCGCGTACAGCGAAGCCGACGCGGATTTGCCGTTCGTCCTCGAGGCCGACGAGGCGGTGTTGCTCGGGCCGGCCGACCCCCGCCAGTCCTATCTGGACGGCGAGCGATTGATCGAGGCCGCCAAGCGCAGCGGCGCCCAGGCGCTGCACCCGTGCTACGGGTTCCTGTCGGAGTCGCCCGCGTTCGCCGAGCAAGTGGTCGCCGCCGGGCTGGTTTGGATCGGTCCGCCGCCGGCCGCGATGGCCGCGATGGCCGACAAGATTGCTGCCCGCCGAACGATGGCTGCTGCGGGAGTGCCCGTCGCCGCCGGTACCGATCTCCCGGTCACCGACGTCGACGCGGCGCTGGCCGCGGCGCAGCGGTTGGGCTACCCGCTGATGGTGAAGGCCAGCGCGGGCGGCGGCGGCGTCGGGATGGGTTCGGTGCACGACGACGACTCGCTGCGGACCGTGTTCGCCAGCGCGCAGAGTCGGGCTGAGCGGCTCTACGGTTCGGCCGACATCCTGCTGGAGCGCTACCTGCAAGGGGCACGACACGTAGAGGTGCAGATCCTGGGATTGAACGACGGCCGGATCGTGGCGCTCGGGGAGCGCGACTGCTCGGTCCAGCGGCGCCACCAGAAGATCGCCGAGGAGACGCCCTCGCCGGCGGTCGGACCGGAGCTTCGGGCGCAGCTCTTTGATGCCGCGGTGCGGGCGGGCACGGCCGTGGGCTACGTGAATGCCGGGACCGTCGAGTGTCTGGTCCAGCCCGGTGAAGGCGGGACCGGAGAGTTCGTCTTCCTGGAGATGAACACCCGCCTGCAGGTCGAGCATCCGGTGACCGAACTGGCCTGCGGGATCGACCTCGTCGAGGAGCAGTTGCGTATCGCTGCGGGGCAGGAGCCGACCTTCGGTGCCGAGCCGCCGACCCCGCAGGGCTGCGCCCTGGAGATGCGGGTCTACGCCGAGGACCCGGTGCGCTTCCTGCCGGGACCCGGGGCGATCACCCGCTACGAGGAGCCGTCCGGCGAAGGGATCCGGGTCGATTCCGGCTACACCGACGGCAATGTCGTGACCCCGCACTACGACCCGCTGCTGGCCAAGCTCTGCGTCTGGGCGCCGGACCGGGCCGCCATGTTGGCCCGCGCGGCCGCCGCGCTGGAGGGCTACGTGATCGAAGGCCCGAAGGTCAACCTGCCGTTCTTCACCCGGTTACTGGCTGAACCGGGCTTCGTGAGCGGCCAGTACGACACCGGCTTGGTCGGGTCGATGAACGCGCCCCGATGATGTCGGCGGCAAGTAGCCGAGGCCTCGCGTGACAGGATGCGGAACGTAGGACGGACCAGCGGCGAAATGGCTCGCAGCGGTGAGACGACGGGAGCGGCGCGTGGCCGAGGAAATCCGGGCGGAGATGGTGGCGAACGTCTGGAAGGTCGTGGCCTCAGCGGGAGATTCCGTCGCTGCCGGCGACACCCTGGTCATCCTGGAATCGATGAAGATGGAGATTCCCGTTCTTGCCGAAGAGGGTGGGACGCTCACCGAGCTGGCCGTCAGTGAGGGCGATGTCGTCCAGGAGGGCGACCTTATCGCCCGACTCGACTGATTTGTTCAGCCGAATCTTCCTTTTTTTCAGGTATCTGTCACTTGGGCATTCAGGTGATGCGGGAACGGTGCCGACACACTCCTGGTGAGCACCGTCGAACCCTTTCTGCGCGCCCTCGTGGAGTGCGGTGGTTCTGACCTCCACTGCAAGGTGGGGTCGCCTCCGCGCGTCCGCGTCGACGGCCGGCTACGCAAACTCCAGACGCGGGATCTGTCCGCGTCCGACACCGAACTGATGGTCCGCGAGGTGCTACGCGACGACCTCGTTCAGGAGTTCCAGCACACCAACGAGGCCGACTTCGCCTACTCCGTTCGCGGCGTCGGCCGCTTCAGGGTCAACGCATTCCGGGCCCGCGGCGCCGCCGGGCTGGTCTTTCGCCGGGTGTCTGTCGGCGCCATCCCGCTGGCCGAGCTTGGCCTGCCCGAGGTGCTCAGCGCCTTGGCGCTGGAGCCGCGCGGACTGGTCCTGGTGACCGGCCCGACCGGATCGGGAAAGACCACGACGCTTGCCGGCATGGTCGATCAGATCAACTCCACGCGCGAGGTTCACATCGTCACGATCGAGGACCCCATCGAGGTCCTGCACTTCGACAAGCTCTCGATGGTCAACCAGCGCGAGGTCCGCGTCGACACCGAGGACTTTGCGACCGCCCTGCGCGCCGCGATGCGCCAGGACCCCGACGTCATCCTGGTCGGTGAGATGCGCGACGCGGAGACGGTCAAAGCGGCTCTTGCTGCTGCAGAAACCGGCCACTTCGTCATGTCGACCCTGCACACCACCGATGCGCAGGAGACCATCAACCGCATCATCGACTTCTTCCCGCCGCATGAGCAGAAGCAGGTCCGGCTGTCACTGGCCGGCGCGCTGCGCGGGGTGATCTGCCAGCGCCTCGTCCCGCGGG
Source organism: Frankiaceae bacterium (assembly GCA_036272075.1). Taxonomy (GTDB): domain Bacteria; phylum Actinomycetota; class Actinomycetes; order Frankiales; family Frankiaceae; genus DATAZK01. The sequence goes on along the minus strand of DATAZK010000227.1, from coordinate 8,931 downwards.
CTGACGATGCCGGTCGCTGCGTGACCATGGAGATCATGGTCAACACGGGCCGCATCGCCGACGCGATCGCCGACCCCGACAAGACCTCGATGCTCAACTCGCTGATCGGCGAGGGTGCCTACTACGGCATGCAGACCTTCGACCAGCACCTGGTCACGCTCATCCGCGACGGCGTCATCACGCTCGAGGACGCCATGGCCGCCAGCACGTCGCCGCACGACCTGCAGGTCGAGCTTCGCCGGCTTGGTCTGGTCGCCTGAAAACCCCTGCAACTACGGGGTTTTCTCAGTTCGACGCCATGGCGCCGTGAGCTGAGCAGCGGGCGCTCCACCCGCCGGGCGTCACTTGCACGACCATCCGGCGGGCGCACTGCGGGCAGTACCTGGCCGGCTCCAACACGAGGGCGGCCGCGCATCCTGCGTGATCGCTGGTGTCGTGGGATTGCCCACATCGCGTGCAGAACTGGTCACTAATTGCGACCATCTGCGTCTCTTTCTCCGCCACGTCCGCAAGGATAGGGGCATGCCGACCTCGAGACGCCTGCCGGGGCTGGAGACCGGTATGAGTGGGGTCTGCTCGGCGGTGGTCGGCCCGCAGGACACGTGCAAATCGGTCGGCACCGGCGACTTGGATGTGCTGGCCACCCCAAAAGTGCTGGCAATGCTGGAATGTGCCGCCCTGGATGCGCTGGGCGACGTGCTCGCACCCGAGCTCACCACCGTGGGCGTGCGGGTGCAGATCGAGCACCTGCTGCCCATGGGGATCGGGGAGTCGATACGGGCCACGGCAAGCCTGCTGACCGTCCGGGGCCGGCGACTGACGTTCGCGGTACGGCTCTACGACAGCGAGGAGCGGGTCATCGGGGTCGGGCGGCTCACGCGTGCGGTGGTCGAGCGGGCGACCTTCGGGGCCCGTCCGGAGTAGGCCGCTGCTACTTGGCGATCCCGACCGCCGCCGGCGTGAAGCCCGGGAAAAGGGTCGACGCCCCGGTCAGGCCGCAGCGCTTGGTCAGCACCTCAGTGAGGATCGAGCGGTAGTCGGTGGTGACCGCCAGATCGCCATCGGATAGCGAGCCCGGTGCGAGCGTCGGCCAGGAACCCATGACCTGACCGCCGTTGATGCCGCCGCCGAGGGCGAGCACCGCCTGGCCGAGTCCGTGGTCGGCGCCCCCGCTGCCGTTCTCCGCAGCCCGGCGGCCGAATTCCGAGAGCGTGACGATGTTGACGTTCGACAGGAGCGGGCCGAGGTCCGTCGCGAAGGCCAGCAAGCAGGCGGCGACGTCGGCCAACTGACGGTGCATCCAGCCCGACGTGTCCCCGGGTTTGCCGAGGTCGGCGTGCATGTCCCAGTTGCCGTAGTCCAGGCAGGCGATCTGCAGCCCGATGTTGCTTTTGATCATCCAGGCGAGGTCCTTCAGGGCCTTGCCGAGGTCGCTCGTCGGGTACGTCACGCCGGAGGCCGGTGTGTACCCGGCGGTCTGCATGGTCGCGGTGGTCGACAGGGCGTCGATGGTGAGCGCGGCCTGCTTGGCGACGGGGTGGGCGAGCCCGGAGTGCATACCGGCGAGGGCCGTGCCGAAGGCCGGCTGGTAGCCCGACCAGATGTCGAGGGAGAAGTCGGCGACGTTGGCCAGGGCAAGGCTCGAGGCCGGTCCGATGAGGGAGTTCGGAAGCATGCTCGAGCCGAGTTCCACCGCTTGGAACGCGGTGCCGGGCACCCGCTGCTCGAGCACCCGGTCGATCCAACCGGTGCGCACGCTCGTACCGGGAGCGGCGCGTTCGAGTTCTGCCTCGTCCTGGAAGTGGCTGCGTACCCCGTTTGGCTGACCAGCCGCGTGCACCACGCCGAGCTTCCCGCTGTCGTAGAACGGCTTCAGCGGGGCGAGCGCGGGATGCAGGCCGAAGATGCCACCGGCAGGCAGCGCCAGCCCTGACGGGATGGCGAGATTGGGGCGAAGCTTGGCGTAGTTCGGGTCGCCGATCGGCGGGACGATCGAGAGCGTGTCCCAGCCGCCGTGCATCGAGAGCACCACGAGCACATCGCCGGTGTACGTCGCATCCGCCGCGAAGGCGATGCGCGACGCGAGTGGCGAGACCGCTGCGGCGCCGGCGGTCACGCCCATGGCGGCCAGCATGCTGCGCCGGGTGAGGCCGCGACGGGGGTGGGGGATGGCCGGGTTCATCGCTCGATCCAGTTCGGGGTGCTGAGAATCAGGCTGGTCACGGCGCCGAGGTCCCATCGGATGAGGTTGGCGGAGGAGCTGGTCTCGGTGGAGCCACTGGTGCGCGAGCAGGCGAAGGCGACGACGGCGGCGCGCTGAGCGCCGGCCAGCTTGACCCCGATGAGCCTGGTCGCGAGAGCGTCGATGACAGTGCCGATCGTCGCCGGCGGGGTCGCCGCCAGCAGTGTCGACGCGGCGGGCATCGTCATCCCGTCGGTCCACCAGCCGCCGACCAGGCCGATGTGGGCGTTCCAGCGGCGCAGCATCCCGCCCGCCGAAAGCCACGCCCCAGCGACGTCGGGATAGCCGTTCGGCGGATGCCAGGCGAGCGGCGCGTGACCCATCTGGCTGAGCGTCCAGTAGAGGCCCGACAGGCTTGCGTCGTCACCGGCGGCCGGCGTGATGCCGAGCGTGCGGGCTCCGCCGATCACGTCCTCGAGGGGCCGCCGGGTCTTCTGCCCGAAGCTGGCGGTGAACTCGGCCGAGGCGAAAAGTGCTTTGAGCACAGGCGCAATCGCGGTCTTGTTCGCCAGGTAGACATTGGCGAGTGAGGTGATGAGCGCGTCCGACGGGGTGTCGGAGACGAAGCGGGTCGCCAGCTTGGTCGCGAGATGGCGGGCCGTGCTCGGGTGGTTCGCCAGGTAGCTCAGGTACTGCGGCACGAGCGTCAGCCCGGCGAACTCGTCCGCGTTCGGCGACGTGAAGCCGAGCACCTTCACCGGACCCACGTAGTGCCGGTCGTTGTAGTAGGCGAACTCCCCGTGAACGCCGACCCGGTAGCCGGTCATGATGCGGGCGGAATCGATGACCTCGGCGTGCGTGTATCCGGCGTCGATCCCGACGGTGTGGAGCTCGAGAAGCTCCCGGCCGTAGTTCTCGTTCAGGGTGTCGACGCTGCTGTCGTTGTTGTTGAGGTAGATCAGCATCGCCGGGCTCTGAGCGCTCGCGAGCAGCATGTCGCTGAAGGAGCCGAACGCGTGCTTGCGGATGACGTCCCGGTCGTCAACCGACTTCAGGTCCCAGACGTCACCGTCGGGAGTGGCGATGTTGAAGTGGTTGGACCAGAACTCGACCATCACCTCGAACAGCTGCCGCTTGCTGAACAGCGCCCGGGCCAGCGTGGCGAGCGAGAGCTGGTTCATCGCATCCCACGCGTACTGCGGGATCGCCGCCCGGATCTGCATCGTCGTCATGGGCAAGGTCGGGTAGCGCGTGAGGTAGGCGTCGCAGGCGCTGTCGTCAATCGCCGCGGGAGCGAGCTGCTGGTCGAGCCAGGCGCTGACGCCGAGCGTCTTCACCTCGGCTACGAGCGCCGGTGTCGGGCCGAACGTCGTGCGGCGCAGCAGATGCCAGACCGGATCGGTGCCCGTGAGGTTCGGCAGCGCTGACGCGGGTGCGCTCGGGGTCGGCGTCGGCGTCGGTGTTGGCGTTGGGGTGGGAGTTGCCGTGGGCGTCGGGGTCGGCTTGGGCGTCGGGGTCGGCGTCGCTTTCGGCGTCGGCTTGGGCGTCGGCTTTGGGGCCGGCTTGGTCGTGCCCCCACCGGCCAGCGTGGTGGTCCCGCCGACGGCAGGCGCGGTGCAGCCGGCCGCCACCAGACCCACTCCGAGGGCGGCGAGCACGGCGCGGCGACCCGGAGCCTCTACGGGGTTGGGCACAGACGATCTCCTCGGGCAGCCGACGGCACTGACGTGTCTCATCGGCAGCCCGAAACCCGGACTGTCGCTATGGCCTAACGCACCGCTGGGCCATCCGGGCGAAGATCAACACTTGATCAAGGACTAGATGGTGGCCGACAGCGCCTTGATCGGCATGCGGAGCTCTTCGAGGGTGGCGAGGTCCTGGGCGGCGGGGCGGCCGAGGGTCGTCAGGTAATTGCCGACGATGACGGCGTTGACGCCGCCGAGCAGGCCCTGGGTGTCGAGGTCGCCGAGGGTGATCTCGCGCCCGCCGGCGTAGCGCAGGATGGTGCGGGGCATCGCCAGCCGGAAGGCCCCGACGGCACGCAGCGCGTCCCGCGGATCGACGAGTGACTGCTCCGCGAGCGGCGTGCCGGGGCGCGGGTTGAGGAAGTTCAGCGGGACCTCGTCGGGCTCGAGCTCGGCAAGCTCGGCGGCGAACTCGGCGCGCTGCTCGAGCGTCTCGCCGAGGCCGAGGATCCCGCCGCAGCACAGCTCCATCCCGGCCTCGCGCACCATCCGGCAGGTGTCGTGGCGCTCCTCCCACGAGTGGGTGGTGACGACGCCAGGGAAGTGCGAGCGCGCGGTTTCGAGGTTGTGGTTGTAACGGTGGACGCCCATGGCCGCCAGCTCGTCGACCTGATCCTGGGTCAGCATCCCCAGCGAGCACGCCACATTGATCTCGACGGCTTCGCGGATTGCCGCGACGCCCGCCCGCACCTGGGCCATCAGCCGCTCGTCGGGCCCGCGCACGGCGGCGACGATGCAGAACTCGGTCGCGCCGGTCGCCGCGGTCTCTTCAGCGGCTTTCACCAGCGACGGGATGTCGAGCCACACCGCCCGCACCGGCGACTCGAACAGGCCCGACTGCGAGCAGAAATGGCAGTCCTCGGGGCAGCCGCCGGTCTTCAGGCTGATGATTCCCTCGACCTCGACCTCCGGACCGCACCAGCGCATCCGCACCTCGTGGGCCAGGCCCAGCAACGCCGGAATCGCCTCATCGGGGAGCTGCAGGCACGCCAGGATCTGCTCCTGCGACAGCCCGCGACCCTCGTCGAGCACCTGGCGTCGCGCCTGGTCGAGAAGTTCACGGACCGACGGCGGGAGGGTCTCGGCGGCGGGGTCGGAAGTCGTCGTCACCTGTCTGATCCTGCCTTACTGGGCCGCTCGAAACGCTGAGGCCTGGAAGCGGCCACCCAATGCCGGGCCGAGGCCGGCTTCCGCGGTCGCAGCGAACTCGGCGGGCGAGAGCAGGCCCGCACCCGCCGGGAGGGCGCCGAGGAGCGGCCTCGCGGCGAGCATCTCGAGGTCGCCGACGTTGCTCCGGCACGCCAGGTCGGGTTCGGACGGCCAGGCACCGATGACGACGCCGGCCAGCGCCAGCCCGCGGTGAGCCAGCGCTTCCAGAGTGAGCGCGGTCGTATTCAGGGTGCCGAGTCCGGCGCTGGCAACGATGAGGACCTCGGCGTCGCAGGCTCCGGCGAGGTCGGCGAGCGTCGCGCCTTCCTCGTCGAAACGCACCAGCAAGCCTCCGGCGCCTTCGATGACTACCAGCCGGTGGCTCTCGCGCAGTGTCGCCACCCGTGCGCTGACGGTGGCAAGGTCGACCGGCGCCCGGTGGCTTGCCCTGGCCGCGGCGGCGGGGGAGAGGGGATCGGGGTAGCGGGCACCCTCGACGAGCGTCAGTCCGGCAGCGTTTTCGCCGCAGAGCCGCGAGATCTCGGCAAGGTCGCCAGGCTCGCCCTCAGCGACTCCGGTCTGCGCCGCCTTGACGACGGCGACGGTGCTTCCGCGCTGGAGCGCCAGCGCGCATATCGCTGCGGTCACTACGGTTTTGCCCACCCCGGTGCCCGTTCCGCTGACCGCCAAGACCGCCACGCACGCAGGCTAACCGCCCGGCGGGAGGCGGTGTCGCGCCCGCACTGACGCCGAGCCGACAGAGGCCCGCACAGCGCCGCCTGAGCGGGCTAGGCTCCGGTGCCGTGACCACAATCTCCAAAGGTGCCAACACGTCGCTGCCCGACGCGGTAGGGCGTGTCCTCGTCAGGCTCGGCTGGTCCGGTGGAGTCGATCTGGATGCCAGCGCGTTGCTGCTCACGGCCTCCGGCAAGGTGCGAAACGATGAGGATTTCGTCTTCTACAACCAACCCCGCTCCGTCGATGGATCGGTGACGCATCAGGGCAAGTCCGGCACGCTGGATTCATTGCAGGTCGACCTCGCAGCCCTCCCCGCCGAGATCGAGACGGTCGCCATCGCTGCGTCGACCGACGGCACGCCCATCGGGCAGGCCACCGGGTTGTATCTGACGGTCAGCGATGCCGCCGGTCCGGAGCTGGTGCGCTTTGACATCACCGATGCGACCTCGGAGACCGCGTTCGTGTTCGGCGAGCTCTATCGGCGCCAGGGCGCCTGGAAGTTTCGCGCTGTCGGGCAGGGTTGGAGCTCCGGCCTCGCGGGGCTCGCCACCGACTACGGCATCAGCGTCGACGATGATCCGGCCCCCGCGGCAGCGGCGCAGGCACCGGCGGCCGCTCCTGCCGCGGCCTCCATCGACATGAACAAGGCCGTCCGGCTCGACAAGCAGCTCGCGTCCGCACCGCCGCAGATGGTCAACCTGGTCAAGAAGGCCGGAATCTCCCTGGAAAAGAAGGGATTGGGCGAGCACCGCGCTCGCGTCGCCCTCTGCCTGGACATCTCCGGCTCGATGAACCAGCTCTACAAATCCGGCAAGGTCCAGGAGCTCTGCGAGCGGGTCCTGGGGATGGCTGTGCAGTTCGATGACGACGGGGCCTGCGACGTCTTCACCTTCGGCACCGGCGGCTACGACGAGGGCCCGCTCGACCTTCGCAATTACCAGGGCTGGATCAACCAGCTGCTGCAGCGCCGCCGGCTCGAGGGCGGCACCAACTACAACCATGCGATGCAGGCCGTGCGCCGCCACTACTTCCCCGACGGCGACGGGGGGCAACGCAACAGCCCGCGGCCCGACAAGCTCCCGGTCTACGTCATGTTCGTCACCGACGGGCAGACGACTGACCAGGCGGGCACCAAGCACCAGGTCGAGTGGTCCTCGTTCGAGCCGCTCTTTTGGCAGTTCATGGCGATCGGGCAGTCCAGCCGCAACGTCGACGCGGGCTCAGCCCCGCCGAGCAAGAAGAAGAAAGGTGGGTTCAGCGCGCGGCTCGCGTCGATGATGACCGGCGACTTCCAGTTCCTCGAGGAGCTCGACGACATGCCCGGCCGGTTCATCGACAACGCCGACTTCTTCTCCGTCGCCGACCCCGCTCACCTCAGCGACGAGCAGCTCTATGACCTGATGATGAACGAGTATCCGAGCTGGTTGAAGCTCGCGCAGGCGCAGGGATTGCTTCCCGCTTGAGCGCCGCTGCGCTCACCAAAGGCGGCAACGCCGGTCTCGACGCCGGGCTCACCGAGGTCGTGCTGTCGGCCCACTGCGACAGCTCTCATGTCCTCGACGTGAGTGGGCTGCTGCTCGGCGCCGACGGCAAGGTTCGCTCCGACGCCGATTTCATCTTCTACAACGCGCCCAGTTCCGCCGACGGGTCGCTCACCTGGTCCGCGCAGGGCATCACGGCGCGGCTGGCGGCGATTCCGGCCGGGATCGAGCGTGTCGCCATCACCGTCAGCGCTGACGGAACGGCCTTTCGCCACGTCTCGGGCCTACGCATCGTGGTCTCCAGCGCCGGCAGCGAGCTCATGCGCTTTGACGTGCCGCCCGCCGATGACGAGACGGCGGTGCTCCTCGGCGAGCTCTACCGGCGCGGTGGCGGCTGGAAATTCCGGGCGGTCGGGCAGGGGTGGGCGAGTGGCCTCGCGGGCCTCGCCACCGATTTCGGCATCAGCGTCGACGACGAGCCGGCACCGGCCGCGACTGTCGTCATCCCCGCACAGGCTCAGGCGAGCCGCTCGATCGACATGGAGAAGAAGGTCGCAGCGCAGGCGCCCCAGCTGCTGAACCTGGTCAAGGCCGCGCGTATCAGCCTGGAAAAACGCGCGCTGGCCGATGAGACCGCCCGGGTGGCTTTGGTGCTCGATGTCTCGGCGTCGATGGCTGAACTGTTCTCCACGGGAGCAGTGCAGGCCTTTGCCGAGCGGGCCCTGGCGCTCGCGTTGCAGTGGGACGACGACGGGGAGGTCGACGTCTTCACGGTCGGCGCGGCCGCGCGCAGCCTCGGCGGCATGGGCCTGGCCAACGCGCGGGACTTTCTCGGAACCGCCGGGATGACGCTGGAGGCCGGCACCAACTGGGGTTCGACCATGGCCGCCGTGCGCCAGCACTACTTCGGTTCGGCCGGTCCCCGCAACGCACCGGCGTCCCCGGCGGCACCCGTCTACGTCCTGTTCGTGACCGACGGCGGCACGACCGATCCGCAGCAGACGATCGAGCAGCTGGTGGCGTCCAGCTACGAGCCGCTGTTCTGGCAGATGCTCGTCGTCGGCACGGTCGAGATGCAGGTGCGCTCGGTCATGGAAGCCAACTTCGGGCCGAACAGCCCCAACGCGGCGATCGCGTCACGCATCCCCGAGGAGCAGAAGCAGGCGATCGTGCGGCAGGCCGTCGACAACAGCATGTCCACCCTGCGCTCGATCGACACCGTCAGCGGGCGCTACCTCGACAACCACGGCTTCGTCGCGGCGCCGACCCCGGAGGCCATGCCCGACGAGGCCCTGTACGACGCGCTCCTCGAGGGCTACGCGGGCTGGCTGAAGGCGGCGCGTACGCAGGGTCTGGTTACCGGCTGACCGTCGACAGACAGGTATCCACAGGGATGAAAATACCCTCGCTGAGCTGCGGGTCCGTCTGGTAGACTCGCACACATGTTCGATAGTGATCTGCTGGCTGACGCGGCGCAGTTCGCCGTGCTCGGCCGGCGGATCGCCGCCGCCGTCACCCCTGAGACTGACGGCCCGCTGGCCGCTGATGCTTTGGTCGAGGTGCTCGCCGCCGTGCGTGCCGGGGAACTCGCGACGTGCCGGCTGGTGGAGCGGGTCGATCGTTCCGGTGAGTTCGG
>DATAZK010000226.1:0-4849 GCA_036272075.1 Frankiaceae bacterium | reverse complement strand
GCGCTGCTGATCCACGGCCACCTCGACGTCGTCCCTGCTGACGCGGCCGATTGGGCCGTCCACCCCTTCTCCGGCGAGATCGCCGACGACGGCAACATCTGGGGCCGCGGCGCCGTCGACATGAAGGACATGGACGCGATGGCCCTCGCGGTCATCCGGGATCGGCTGCGCACCGGCCGCAAGCCGCCGCGCGACATCGTGCTCGCGTTCCTCGCCGACGAGGAGGCCGGCGGCACGTACGGCGCCCGGTGGCTCGTCGACAAGCATCCCCACCTCTTCGAGGGGTGCACCGAGGCCATCGGCGAGGTCGGCGGATTCTCCTACGAGATCAGCGATGACCTGCGCCTCTACTGCATCCAGACGGCGGAGAAGGGGATCGGTTGGATGCGCCTGTCGGTCGCCGGGCGCGCCGGCCACGGCAGCATGATCGCCGACGACAACGCCGTCACCGCGCTCTGTGAAGCCGTCGCCAGGCTCGGACGCCACAAGTTCCCCATCCGGATGACGGAGTCCGTCCGGATCTTCCTCGAGGAGCTCACCGAAGCGCTCGGCGTCCCGCTCGATCTGGAAGATCCCGAGAAGGTCGTCACGCAGCTCGGCGCGATCGCCCGCGTCGTCGGCGCCACCCTGCGCCACACCGCCAACCCGACGCAGCTCGACGCCGGCTACAAGGTCAACGTCATCCCCGGGGTCGCGAGCGCCAGCGTCGACGGCCGCTTCCTGCCCGGCGGGGAAGCCGACTTCGAGGCGACGCTCGATGAAATCCTCGGCCCTGATGTCAAACGCGAGTGGATCAACTTCGACCACGGCGTCGAGACCACTTTCGACGGCGAACTCGTCGATGCGATGAGCGCCGCTCTCAAGGCCGAGGACAGCGGCGCCCGGCCGGTGCCGTACATGCTCTCGGGCGGTACCGATGCGAAATCGTTCGCCCGCTTGGGGATTCGCTGCTTCGGCTTCGCCCCGCTACGCCTGCCGCGCGACCTCGATTTCACGGCAATGTTCCACGGCGTGGACGAGCGCGTCCCGGTGAGCGGGCTGCAATTCGGCGTGCGGGTCCTCGACCGTTTCATCGACGGTTGCTGAGGGAGGCGAGCCATGGCAGGCGAGGGGCACGGTCCGAGCAGCTTCGGGATCCCGCCTCGTTCCGGCGTCCCCGCCTGGCATCCCGACAACATCCCTGACGAAGATGGCGAGTCCAACAAGTACCGCCGCCGCATCGAAGACATCGACCCGGCGCGCGTCGATCCGTCAGCGATGATCGAGCACCACGAGCCCTTACGGCCGCGCCCCAGCCCTTACACGGTCGAGGGTTACATCCAGGGTTTTCGTGACCTGTCGGAAGCGGCCATCACCGGCCACGGCCAGCGCCGCGCCCGGGCCCGGCTGCTGGTCATCCTCTCGCTCACCGCTCTGTGCGTGCCAGTTGGCCTGCAACTGCTGGGTTTTCTGCACATTCTCTGAGCTTCAGCTGGGCAGGATCGGCGGCAATCCGGGACGCGCCCGCCGGCGCAGGATGACGCGACGCGACCCGTCCGGGTAGAGCCGGAGGCGGTCCAGCTCCCACTCGCCGAACTCGGCGTGCAGCGTCAACACCGTCTGAGCCGTACGGCGGCTGGTGCCCGGCGGCATGTAGAGCCGCTCGTACTGCAGCCCACCCCGTCGCTGCTCCGGCGCATCAAAGCCCATCGAGCCCATCGGTTCACGGTAAGGCACGACGTCGCTTCACGCGGCGTTACCCGAGGGTGGGCCGCGCCGCCGATAGCCTGCAACGCGTGGCGATCCCGCAGCGTCGATGGGTCGCCGCGACCAACCGGACGGCGTTCCCCGCCCTGGTCACCGGGATTCTCGCCGCCCTGATCCTGGCGATCCTGCTGATTCGCGACGACGGAAACGCGTCCCGCATCGTGCACGCCGGCCCGCCCTGGACCAGCGCCCAGACCGCACCGCATTCGCTCGCGATCCGGCCCTCCGACCAGGCGTACGACGGGCAGTTCTTCTACCGCCTCGGCGTCGCCCCCTTCAGCACGGCCAGGACGGTCTCCGGCGTCACCTTCGACCTGCCCTCCCTGCGCAACGTCCGCTGGCTCTCGGGTGGTCTCGCCTGGCTGCTGTCCGGCGGCCGGCCCAGCGGCGTGCCCTGGGCCCTGCTGGCCATCAACTTCGTCTCGGCAATCGCGCTCGGAGCCGCCGCCGGCGCGCTCGCCCGAAGTAGTGGCCGGCACGCAGCGTGGGGGCTGCTGCTCGCGCTCTACCCCGGTTACGCGTACACGCTCACCTTGGATACGTCCGAACTGCTCGCCGGGGCGCTGCTGCTCGCCGGGCTCTACGCGGGACGACGCGAGCGCTGGGCTCTCGCGGCTGGGCTACTCGCGCTGGCGGTGCTGGCCCGCGACACGACGGTCGCCATCCCGGCCGGGCTCGCCGCCGGGGGTGCCTACCTCCTGCTGCGCAGACGCCGGGGCGGGCTCGGCCCACTCCTCGCCGGCGCCACCGGACTGCTCGTCTACGCCGGCTGGCAGGTCCTGCAACGCGTGCGCTTCCACGCGTGGCCGTTCAGCGAATCGCGCAAGAACAACCTGTCGGGCCCGTTTGTCGGGCTCGCCAAGGAGCTGAGCAAGGACGTCCCGCCGCACGGGGGAGCGGCGGCGTTTCGGCTGCTCTCGCTGGTGATCCTGCTCGCCGTCATCATCGTCGGCGCGCTGGCCTTGCGCGCGACGACGATCCCCCTGGTCGAGCGCGTCGCCTGGATCCCGGCCGTGGTCGTCGTCCTGACGCTCAACGCGTTCCTCTGGAGCGGCGCGACCGCGTTCATGCGCGCCGCAACGGAGGGCTACCTGCTCTCGGTGCTCGTCATCCTCGGCAACCGCGCCCGCTACGCCCTCTACGTCGCCGCTCCAGTCCTCATCCTCTGGGCGCTCACCGTAGGCAGCCAATTAGCCAAGGGTTGAGCACCCCCTCAACCCGGCGCCGCGACGATAGCCGGGCCGGCCCGGGCGGCGACTAGGGCACGAAGAACTGCAGGAACGCGAACGACGCGTACACGATCAGCAGTGCCGACGACACCGCGAACACCGCCCGCCACACCGGCCGCGAGGTCAGCAGCGACGCCGCCACGAGCACGAAAGGGAACGCGCTCCAGCAGTAACGCTCGACCGACGCCAAATTGCTGCCGGCGAGCGTCGAGAGCAGCGCGAGCGCACTCCAGACGGTGTACGACGCGGGCAGCCGCCGGGCCATCGGAATCAGCAGCAGCAGGAAAAGCAGGAGCCACGGCACGTGTAGTGCGTTGCCCAGCTTGTGGTCGCCGGCATTGGAAATCGCCCGGTGGATCACGGTGATCGGGTTGGTGAGCTTGCCGTGCAGCTGCGAGTTCTGCTGCACCGAGAGCGGCTGGAAGAAGTCACCGAAGCGGATCGCGATATAGGTCAGATATGCCACCGCACCGACCAGCGGCGCCACCAATGCCGCCAGCCGCGGCAACCACGGGCCAGGCTGGGAACGGGTCCGCCAGATCTCGATCAGCGCGGGAACCACGAGCAGCGCCCCTGGTGGACGGCACAGGCCCGAAAGCAGCCCGGCGACGGCGGCGAGCCACCAACGCCCGCTCCGCAAACCGTAGAACGTGATGATCGCGAGCAGCCCGGCGAGCGCCTCGGTGTAGCCCATCACCAGGACGAAGGCCGGCGGCGCGAGCGCCAGCAGCCACACGGCGCGGCGGGCCGTCTCCGCAGACATCCCCTCGAAGCGGGCGAGCTTGATGAACGCGATGCCGTAGCCGAACGCCAGCACGTTCACCAGCACCAGCAGCACCACGCCCGTCGCGTGGCCCCCGCCGCCGAAGAGCCACGTGAGCATCGGCAGCAGCGGGAAGAATCGCCGTGTCTCGGGAGACACCCCGCCATACCCGACGCGGGCGATGTCGCTGTAGAAGTGCGCGTCCCAGCCGAGCAGCCCGACCCGCTTGATGTGGGTGCCCGGTGAGATCTCGTTGACTTTCGACGCGATCGCCGCCGCCAGCCCCAGCGCCCCCACGACGAGCACTCGCGCCGTCAGCCACGAGCCGACCGCGTCAGCCCCCTCACCCCCGAGCCACGCGCGCAGGCGTGCGCGAGGTGCGACCGTCAGCGCCGTCATCGGCGGGTCACGGGCGCTTGGCAGTGAAGCTGTCCAGCTCCTCGTGCTCGTACGAGTCCAGGCTCGATGCCGCCCAGATGAACAGTGAGCGCTGCTGAGCCAGCCCCAGGCGCAGGTCAGGGCACAGGTTCTGGTAGGTCAGGTACTCCGGCGAATACACCAGCCAGACGCGGTGGGTGCCCGCTGCCGCGAGAGCCCGCGCGATCAGCTGCGGCACCTGGTGATCCGCGGCCGCGTTGCGCGCCTTGTAGTCGACCCAATCGACCCGGTCGGGCGGCGCGAAGGTCGGGATCGTGTAGTTCTTCAAGCCCTTGCCGCCGCGCCCGGCGTTGATCTCGCGGGCGATGGCCGGACCGAGCTGGTCAGGGCAGTAGAGCACCACGTCACCCGGCACCGCCTGCTTCGACAGGATCCGCGCGACCTGCACCGCCTGGGTGCGCTGCGCGGTGACGACCGGGCCGGCGGCGAGGGTCCCGAACAGCGCCATCAACCCGATGGAGCCGGCCCAGATCCGCCGGTCGACCAGCCGTTCAGGCCCGAGCGCCAGGCACAGGATGAACGGGATGAAGGCGATAGCGGTGTAGCGGTCGGCCCAGGCGTTACCGACCAGCTTTCCGACGGTCACCGCGAGCACCAGCGTCGTCAGCGAGAGCAGGAGCAGGAGGCGTCCCGGCTCGTGGCCCTTGAGGTCGATCAGCACCTGGCGCGGACC
>DATAZK010000225.1:0-86783 GCA_036272075.1 Frankiaceae bacterium | reverse complement strand
GCTTGATCTTGAATTCACCGGGCGCCGTTGCCCGGTGACCTCGACTCATCACGGGTGGACGACATGGGTGACCGCTGTCAGTGCAGCGCCGGCCGCCGATTCCTGGGTTTCCAGTGCCCCCGCGACGCCACGGTGACGCTGGAGTTGCACTTCCCCTGCGGCTGCCTGCCGGCAGGGCCGCGTTCGCCTGCGACCTTCACGCGACAGATCCGGTCGCCCGCTGCATGCACTGCGGGAATCCGATCGTGAAGCGCGATCCGGTGCGGCTCTGAGTCGGGCGCGTCGCTGGCCGGAGCTTTGAGAGTCGCGGGCAGCGACGCTCTGTACCTATTCGCCCAGCCGCCGCGTTCGGATTGCTCAGCGGCGCGCCGGGATGAACATGAGCTCGTAGCTGGCGGTGGAGTCTGCTCCGGTTGCCTGCTCGTAGCAGGAAATGGTCACCTCATCGCCGGACTTCGCCACCGTCACGTAGCCGGTGAACGCGGTCTCGGTGCCGTGCGGGGGGACCAGCGGGAAGGAGACGCCGAGGCAGTCGGGCCGGCTCGCCGGGTTCGGGGTCAGCACCTCGACCAGATAGCGGCCGGCTGGCAGCCGCGTCGCGGTCTCCTGGTACTGGCCGAGTTCGTCGACGGTGTAGGTCACGCGTTTGAAGTAGGACGCCACGGGGGTGATCTGCTGCGGGCCGACCGGACCCGCGATTCCGGTGACGCTCGCCGGGTCGGGGGAGGCTGTGGTGCCGTCGGGCACGACCGGCTTGGACCAGGCCACCGAAGTGCTCGCGACGACGATCGCCAGCGCGAGCACGCCGCCGCCGACCAGCCTCTTGCGATTCATCCTGATCTCCCGAACGAATGCTCGCACAGAACGCTCCAAACCACCCGTCGAGGAGGGGCGCCAGGTTTGCGTAACGGCCGGGCAGGCAAGATGTGGGGCCATGAGCTTCGAACCGGGCGATCTGGTCGAGCGCCGGTACGGCCACGGCGACGCGCGCACCGGCCGGATCACCGGCAGGGTTCGCGACGGTTACGACACCTGGTACGTCACGGGCAGCGAAGGCATGACCTACTGCGACAACGGCCGGGATCTGCGGCCCGTCGGTGCGGGGCGCTCGCGGACGGAATCGGACATTCACCCGATCGGGTGATGGACGGCGTAGTCTCTCTCCGGTAGGCGCCTCGGCGTCCCGGCACAAATCCCGCACGGTTGCAGCCGTGCGGGCTTTTAATTGCCGAGCGTTTCTGCGGGGCTGGCATCCCTGAGCCGTTCGCGCAGCCCGGAGGCCAGGCCGGCGATCGTCAGCAGGTCGAAGAGGTCGCCGACGGACCCCGCCAGCCATTTGTGACGCACCGGGCCGAGCCGGAGCCGCAGGTGGACGCGCGTTCCGGCGGGGCCCATCGGTGAGAGCGTGATGGACCAGGTCAATGCGGTGTGTCCGCGGCGTGAGCGGTAGACGATCACGGCCGGGGGCTGGATCGCGGCTACCTCGAACGTCTCGTGCGTGCCGCCGTAGTCCGGGATGACGTCGCCCACCTGCAGGTGCTGCCACCGCGGGTCGACTTCGCGGATCCCGCGCCGGCCGGGCGGGATGAAGCGTTCGACCGGGCGGGCGAAGTACCAGCCGGCCCGGCGCTTCCCGAGCTGCTGCAGCCACGGCCACACGCTTGCGGGCGTCGCATCCACCGTGAACGCCCGATCCATGACGACGTCTGCCGGCGCTACGAGGTCATCTCCCCGGCGTAGGGCCGCCACTTCCTCGGGCGTCGCTCGCACGGAAGAGAACGGACGCGCCATGGCCCCATCTTGTGCCCGGTTCTAGTGTTCAAGCATGAAGCTCGGAATTCACTACGCCAACTTCACGCTCCCCGGCGGCCCGGAGGCGATCGGCCCCACGCTGGCGGCCACGGCCCGCGCGGCGGAGGACGGCGGCTGCGCGAAGCTCACCCTGATGGACCACTGGTTTCAGATGGAACAGTTCGCCACCTCGCAGGATCCGATGCTCGAGTGCTACACGGCGCTCGGCTTCCTGGCCGGCGTGACTGAGCGCCTGCAGCTCGGCGTGCTCGTCACCGGCGTCACGTATCGCCACCCCGGGTTGCTCGCCAAGATCGTCACCACGCTCGATGTGGTCTCTGGCGGCCGCGCGCAACTCGGCCTCGGGGCCGCCTGGTACGAGCGGGAACACCTCGGCCTCGGCGTCACTTTCCCGCCGATCAGTGAGCGCTTCGAGCGGCTGGAGGAGGCGCTGCAGATCTGCTTGCAGATGTGGAGCGACAACGAGGGTCCCTACGACGGCAAGCACTACCACCTGGCCGAGACGATCTGCCAGCCGCCGCCGATCCAGCAGCCGCGGCCGTCGATCATGATCGGCGGTTCGGGGGAGCGTAAGACGCTCCGGCTGGTCGCCCAGTACGGCGACGCGTGCAACCTCTTCGCGACCGGGCCCGCCGAAATCGCCCACAAACTCGAGGTTTTGCAGCGTCATTGCGACGATCTGGGACGCGACTATGCGGCGATCGAGAAGACCATCATCGGCCAGCTCGGCTCGCCCGACGACGCTGACGCATTCATGCGCACCATGGAGGAGTACTCCAAGCTCGGCATCCAACTCGTCGAGCTGACCCCGCGGGTCGCCGATCCCGCCGACTGGGTGGCGAGCGTCTGCGAGCGCGTCGTGCCCTTGCTGAACGAGCTTCCGGACTGACGCCTCAGCCCGGCTCGGGATAGGTGTCGAGGTCGGTCGCCTTGGCGCTGAGCCACACCGGAGCGCCGGCCGTCAGGTCCAGCTCCGTGACCGCCGCCGGGGTGATGTCGACGAGCGCCGGGGGTGTGCCGTCGACTTGCACGCGTACCCGATCGATGAGCAGCTCCAAGCCCGCGATCGTGCCCGGCCACACATTGCGCGGGCTGGAATGCAGCGGCCTCTCGGTGTGTAAGGAGATGGCCGATGGCGGCAGGGCCACCAGCACGCGGCCGTCCGACCCGGCACCCTCGGGCTCGGCTGCCGCGACGAGCGTGCCTCCCCCGTCGAGGGCGACCTGCGTGCCATTTCGCCGTCCCGCATAGAGATTCAGCCCGACGAGACGCGCGATGTATTGGGTCGCGGGACGGCGGGCGACGGCCGCCGGGCTGCCCTCCTGGACGATCCGGCCGTCCTCGATGACCAGCAGCCGGTCGGTCATGACCATCGCTTCGAGCGGATCGTGGGTCACCAGCAGGGTCGGGCCGGGGAAGTCGCTGAGATGGCGGCGTAGCTCGGCCCGCACTTCCAGCCGGGTCCGCGCGTCCAGCGCCGCGAGCGGCTCGTCCAGCAGCAGCAAGCCGGGTTCTGACGCCAGCGCCCGGGCGAGCGCGACCCGCTGAGCCTGGCCGCCGGACAGCTGGGCCGGCTTGCGCTGCGCGAACTCGGTGAGACCCAGCCGCTCCAGCCAGCGGTCGGCGGCAGCCGCGGCGACCTTGCGGGCAACGCCTTGCGCCCGGCCCGCGAACGCCACGTTCTCACGCACGCTCAGGTGCGGGAAGAGCCGATAGTTCTGAAATACCAGGCCAATCGGGCGCTCCTCGGGAGCAAGGAACGTCGCGCTGCCCGCGTCGTCCAGCGCGAGGCCGTTCAGCACGATGCTGCCGTCGGTGAGCGCGATGAGCCCTGCCAGCGCGCGCAGCAGCGTGGTCTTGCCGGCCCCGTTCGGACCGAGCACGCCGAGCACCTCACCCGGCGCCACCTCGAACTCGACCTCGAGGCGGAACCCGCCGCGTTCCACCCCGCCGTGAACGCGCAACCCCTGCCCGTCGCTCACAGGCCGGGGCTGCCTCGTAGCCGGTCGCGCAGCACGGACAGAATGATGACAGCAACCAGGAGCAGCACGAGGCTGAGGGCGATGGCCGCCTCCGGGTCGGTCTCCAGCGCTTGGTAGACCGCAAGCGGCATCGTCTGCGTCGTGCCCGGGAAGTTGCCGGCAAACGTGATCGTCGCGCCGAACTCCCCGAGTGCCCGGGCCCAGCACAGCGCCGATCCCGCCAGCAGCGACGGGCCGATCAGCGGCAGCGTGATGCGGCGAAAGATGGTCAGCCGCGAGGCGCGCAGGGTCGACGCGGCCTCCTCCAGATCACGATCCGACGAGCGGAGCGCGCCCTCGACCGTGATGACCAGGAACGGCATCGCGACGAACGTCTCCGCGACGATCACGCCTGCGGTGGTGAACGGAAGCGTGACGCCGAACCAGTGATCGAGAAAGCGACCGAGGATGCCGTTGCGTCCCAGCGAGAGCAGCAGGGCGAGACCGCCGACCACCGGAGGCAGCACCAGGGGAAGCGTGACCAGTGCACGTATCACCTGGATGCCCGGAAACGATGTCCTGGCCAGGACCCACGCCAGCGGCACGCCCAGCAGGAGCGAGATCGCGGTGGCGGCCGTGGCGCATTCGAGCGAGAGCCGCAGCGCCGTCAGCACCTGGCTGTCGGACAGCAGGCGTCCCATGCCCCGCCATGGCGCGCGCACGAGCAAAGCGATGAGCGGCAGGAAAAGGAACGCGAAACCGATCAGTGCTGGAGCCGCAATCAGCGCGGGCGCGCCCCGCTTTCCCGTGGTGCGCGCCCGCGTGGCGGTGCCGATCAGGCTCAGGGCTGCTCGAAACCGTCGCCGGTCAGCACGCTCTGACCCGCCGAGGACAGGACGTAGGCCACGAAAGCCTTTGCGGCTGCGGCATTCGGCGCCTTCGTGAGCGCGGCGATCGGGTACTCGGTCGACGCGTTCACGTCGGACGGGATCGTGATGCCCTTGACCTTCGAGCCGGCCGAAAGCACGTCGGTGACGTAGACGACGCCGGCGTCGACCTCATTGCTCTCCACCTTCGCGAGCGTCGACTTCACGTCGGCCTCGAGGGTCACCGGCTTGACGGTGATCTTCGCGTTGGTGAAGACCTTCGCGGCGGTGGCCCCGCACGGCACCTGCGCCTCGCACAGAGCGACCTTCACGCCGCTCTTGGCGAGATCGGCGACACCCGTGACGTTGGCCGGGTTGCTGGGCGGCACCGCAATTTCCATGACGTTCTTGACGAAGTTCGTCGGGGAATCGGCGAGCTTCGCGTCGGTCACCTGCTTCATGTTCTTGGCCGATGCCGAGGCGAAGACGTCAGCCGGCGCGCCTTGCGTGATCTGCAGCGCCAGCGCCGAACTCGCCCCGAACGAGAGCTTGATGGTGGTGCCCGGGTTTGCCGCCTCGAACTGCTTGGCGAGCGTGTTGAACGCCTCGGTCAGCGATGACGCCGCGAGCACGGTCACCGTGCCGGAGACGCCTGAGGCGCTCGACGCCGCCGACGTGGGCGCCGTGCTGGACGGGGTGGTGCCGGCGCCGGCACCGGTGGTTGATGAACCACAGGCCGCCGTGACGGACGCGGCAGCGATGGCGACAATCACCGCTGTGGTGCGGGCGGGGCGGGGCATGGAGCGGCTCCTCATTTTGGGGGTGTATCAGCCCGACGCGTCGGAGCGTCCGGGGACTTCGACCACGACGTTCGTGGCCTTTACGGCAGCGACGGCAAGGCTTCCGGGTTCGAGGCCGAGCTCATCGGCGGCCTCGCGGCTCATCAGCGAGACGATGCGAAACGGGCCGGCCTGGATCTCGACCTGCGCCATGACCGTGTCGCGCACGACCCGCGTCACCAGTCCGCGCATGCGGTTTCGGGCCGATTCGCGCACGACCGGGCTGAGTTCCGCCCGCTCGTCGCTGCGGGCCAGTTCCTCGGAAAAGCGCGCCAGCACGGCGCCGTCGATGGCCCGCCGTCCGCCGCTGACGGTGGTGGGCAGTCGCCCGGCGTCAGCCCAGCGCCGGACGGTGTCGTCGCTGACGCCGAGCAGCTCGGCGGCCTCGCGGACGCGGAAAGAGGACACGAGTGCGAACTCTAGCCGCACATGCGGGCAATCAACAGCTGTCAGGCAGTAGGTACGGGGTTCGGAGCCTAGTTTATCCGAGAATGCGGCGCTCGCTGGGTGGCCGCCCGTGCCTTCGAGCGGGTGCGGCATGCTGGAGCCGGACGCGAGGAGGCGTATGAACGACGACATGCCGAGCGAGCTCGACGCCGCACGCGAGGCGATCGACGCGATCGACGCCGAGCTGATTCGCCTGCTGGCACGGCGGGCCGAGCACGTGATTCACGTGACGCAATACAAGGAGCAGCACGGGCTGGCCGTGACCGATACCGGACGCGAGCAGCGCATGCTCGCCCGCATCACGACGCTGGCCGAGGCGGAAGGGCTGGACCCCGGGATCGCCCGGGCGGTGCTGCGGACCATCATCGCCGAGTTCACCGGCGTGCAGCACGTTGCGCTGGGGCGCGGCTGACCTAGGAGTAGTCCGGGCGCTTGCTCGGGACGATCTTGTCCAGCGCGGTGAGGTCCTCGAGGCTGGGGATCCACTCGGCGCCGGCCACGTTGGCCTTCACCTGCTCGGCCGTCGTCGCGCCTGCGATCACGGAACCCACTGCAGGCTGTGCGGCCAGCGCGCCGATGGCGACGTCCAGCAGGCCGACGCCGCGCTCGGCGGCGTAGGACTGCAGCGATTCGACGACGTCGAAGCGCTCGTCGGTGAGGGTGCTTGCCATGCCCCAGGCGGCCAGCCGGCTGGAGGCGGGCACGTCGGCGCCGCGCTTGTACTTGCCGGTGAGCACGCCGCTCGCCAGCGGGAAGTACGGGAGCACGCCGATGCCGTATTCCAGGCAGGCCGGGACGACGTCGGCCTCCATCTCCCGGTTGAGCAGGCTGTAGTCGTTCTGTACGGAGATGAAGCGCTCGTAGCCGCGGGTGCTCGCCTGCCACTCGGCGTGGGCGACCTGGAAGCCGCTGAAATTCGAGCAGCCGATGTAGCGCACCTTGCCTTCGTTGACGAGCTCGGTGAGTGCGGCGAGCGTCTCCTCGATCGGGGTCAGCGGGTCGGGCTTGTGCAGCTGGTAGAGGTCGATGTAGTCGGTACGCAAGCGGCGCAGCGAACGCTCGACGGCCCGCCGGATGTAACGGCGCGAGCCGCGGGCCTCCCAGTCGGCGCCATTCGCTCCGCGCACGCTCGAGCCGAACTTGGTGGCCAGGATGACGTCGTCACGCTTGCCTTCGAGAAGCTCGCCGAGGAACTCCTCCGACGCCCCATAGCTGTCGGACGTGTCGAACATCGTGATGCCGGCGTCGAGCGCGGCGGCGACGACCGGGCGTGCCGCGTCGAGATCGATGCGCATCCCGAAGTTGTTGCAGCCGAGCCCGACCCGCGAGACGGCCAATCCTGAGTTACCGAGCCTGCGAATCGTTGCGTCAGCCATGTCCTGCACGCTACCCAGCCCATAAATGCGCTCGCGCGTTGGCCCTCACTTATTCTCGGCGGGTGACCAGTACGAGCCGGCGCCGGCCGGCACCGGACACCGACGGTCGCCGGCTGCGCTGGCAGGCGCACCGCGAGGAGCGTCGCAAAGCGTTGATCGACGCGGCGGTGCGCGCCGTCCGCCGTCATGGCGCGGGCGCCGGGATGGACCAGATCGCCGCCGAAGCGGGCACCAGCAAGCCGGTGGTCTACCGCTACTTCACCGACAAGGCCGACCTCTATCTGGCCGTCGGACAGCGGGTGGCGCAGGGACTCGTCGATCGGATCACGGCGGCGATCGACGGTCAGCAAGATGGCCGTTCGATGCTCGCTGCCGGGGTCGACGCGTACCTGCGCATGATCGAGGAGGAGCCCGAGCTGTACCGCTTCGTCGTCCACCACACGCTGCTGGACCGGCCGGTCGAGAACGATCTGGTGACCGACTACAGCTCGATGCTCGGCAGCTACATCTCGCGCCGCCTCGGCGATCTGATGCGCGAGGTCGGGCTCGATTCCGGCGCCGCGGAGCCTTGGGGATTCGGGCTCGTCGGCATGGTGCGCTCGGCGGGGGAGTGGTGGCTGGAACGCCAGTCGATGAGCCGCCAGGCGCTCGCCGATTACCTCACGTCGCTGGCCTGGAGTGGCTTCGCCGGTGCGTATGCCGCCGCCGGGGTCGACGTCGAGGAATTCCCGCCGGTACGCCTGCTGCGCCCGACCGGCACCCAGCTGCCCGACTAACCAGCAGCGGCAGCCGCGTCGATCTCGCGGGCCAGCGCGAAGTCGAGCTCGCTCACCCCGCCGGCGTCGTGCGTGCTGAGCGTGAAATGCAGCGTGCGCCAGCGGATGTCGATGTCCGGGTGATGGTTGGCGCTCTCCGCGGCAAGCGCGACCGCGTCCACCACGGCAATGGCCGCGGGGAAGCTGCTGCACTCGACGGAGCGCTTGATGGCGGTGGTGTCGCCGGACCAGCCGGGCAGCGTGGCGAGCTCGGCGGCGACCTGGTCGGGGGTCAGAGCAGTCGGCCTGGGCATGCTGCCAGCATGGCAGGTCCCGGTGCTCCAGCGCTCGTCGTCGTCGGCGCCGCGATCTTTGACGACGCGGGCCGGCTGCTGGCGGCCCAGCGGGACGCACCGGCTCGCTACGCGGGACTGTGGGAATTCCCGGGCGGCAAGGTCGAGGCGGGGGAGACGCCTCCCGAAGCGTTGATACGCGAGTGCCGCGAGGAGCTCGGCATCGAGATCGTGATCGGCGCCTTGGTCGGGGAGGTGGCGATCGACATCGGCGTGCTGCAGGTCTACCGCGCGTCGATCATCAGCGGGGAACCTCAAGCCCGCGAGCACCAGGCCCTGCGCTGGCTAGCTCCGCATGAGCTTGACGACGTTGCCTGGATCGCCGCGGACCGGCCCCTCGTCCACCGTTTGGTTACTTGACCTGGCCGGAGTTCGGGGAGGCCATCAAGCTGGACTCGTCGATGGCCTCGAAAGCGCTTGCCGGAACGGCCTTCAGCTGGTCGAGCAGGGCGTCGGGCCAGCGCGAGTCGGTGGCGCCTTGGAAGTAGAAGTTGCTGCCGTTGTCGGCGACGATCATGCCGTACTTCTTCATGGCGTTCAGCACGGCGACGGTGTCGGCACGCAGGCCGCGCGTCGAGTAGTTCGCCTTCAGCCGGAAGCGCGCCCCCATCGGCGGCAGGTTGGCGTTCGAGGAGCCCGCGTCGTGACGCGCCGGCCACAGGTGCGAGGCGTCGCTACGCGAGACGGTGAAGCGGATCGCGTGGTCGACCTTGCCCGACTCGACCTCGTCGTAGCGCAGCAGGCCGGGCAGGATCGGCAGTCCGGCGGCGTCGGCAGACGTCCAGCCGTTGGGGCGCAGCGCATTGGAACGCAGGTCGTAGACGGCGCCGCTACCGGCCGTCCAGCCAGTGGGCGTGCTCGCGGTGTCCCAGGTCTCATAGAGCTTGCAGGTGGAGCTGTCGACGACCAGGGCATGGGCGTCGCTGCCGTCCTCGATACGCGTGTCGCTGCCCAGCGGGTAGGCCACGTGATCGCTCTCGTCCGCATAGTCGAAGCGCACGGTCACCTTCGGGTGGGCGCCGGAAACGGTGTTGAACGGGATGCCGTACGGGCCGCCGAAGTCCGGGTGGATGTGCAGGCTGCTGGCCCCGCCGGACGACGCCATCCACGCAGCGCTGTGGGCATTGACCGGCAGCTTGGAGATGTCGGCGTGCCAGACGTTGTTGGCCGGCAGGTAGGTGCAGGTGGATGCGGTGTTCACCGGCGTGCAGGCGGCCGTGACCGGGGCGACGACCGCCACTACGGCGACCAGGCTGACGGCAAGACGGCGAGATTTCATGCGTTCCTATCGGCAGCCGGAAACCGCATCTTCCGCTTTCGCGCGAAGTGGCCACTCCGGATCGCGTTCCACGGCCTGCGTCAGGGCCGCTGCGGCGCGCTCGCAGTCCCCGCGGGCGCCCAGCGCCCAGGCCCGCACGTAGCCGGCCGTGGCGGAGTCGGCGTCGGCCCGCAGCACCCGGCGTGCTGCCCCGGCGGCCCGCCGGAAATTGCCCTGCCGGCAGTAGCCGAGCGAGAACACCTCCCACACCGCGAGCGACTTGGGGGCGAGGCCGCGGGCCTGCGTGGCGAGCTTCATCGCCTCGGCGATCCGCTCGTCGCCGGCGTGCAGCAGCAGGGTGCGTGCCGCCCCCAGCGCCGCCATCGCGCGAAACCGTTCCGGCAGTTCGCGGTCGGCCGCCATCTCCCGGGTCGTTTCGACCAGCTCGTCGTGACGTCCGGCGGCGGTCAGCTCGCGGGCCAGCGCGAGTCGTAGCCAGTACTCCTCCGGATGCTCGGCAGCGGCGGCCCGGAGCGAGGCGACGGGGTCGCTCGGGTCTCGGAGGGCGATCTCCGCTTCGGGTGAGCGCCACGCTTCCGCCTCTTCGCGGGCCAGTTCGAGCCACTGGCGTCCGGCCGCAGCGTCACCGGCCCGGGCCTCGATGACGGCGAGGTAGGCCGCAGCCTCCTGCGCCTGGTGACCGTCGCTGTAGGAACGGCGCATCAGGTCACGCGCCTCGAGGAGGCGGTCCTCGCGCAACGCCAGCATGCCGAGGGTGAAGGTCCACTCCCGCTCCGGTGCGCCCAGCGCGTGCGCCTGCTCCAGCGCGGTCCGCGCAGTGTCGGTGTCGAGCACCGTGGGCGGGTCGCGAAGCAGCATTTCCGCCTGCAACACCAGGGATAGTGCCCGTAGATGCGGCTTGTCGGCGGCGCCGGCGAGCTTCGCGTATTCAGCCGCCGCTTCGACGAGCTGCCCGGCCCGGGAGAAGCGCGCCGCCTTGGAGAACGCGTACTGCATGAGCACGTTGGTCTCGAGGTCGCGGGCGATCTTCTCGCGTAGCGGATCGGCCGGTTCGCCGCCTTGATCGGGGGGCTGATCGGGGGCCGGTAATGGGTCGCTGGTCACGCTGGCCGCCCTTCGTGAGCCGGTTCCCGTACCGTTGACGTACGTGCCTGTGCGTTCTGATCTCCGCAACCTCGCCATCATCGCTCACGTCGACCACGGCAAGACCACGCTGGTCGATGCCATGCTCTGGCAATCCGGCGCTTTCCGGGAGGGTCAGGACGTCGCCGAGCGGGTCATGGACTCCATGGATCTCGAGCGCGAAAAGGGCATAACGATCCTCGCCAAGAACATGGCGATCAAGTACGGCCAGGGTGATGACGCGGTCATCCTCAATGTCGTCGACACCCCGGGTCACGCCGACTTCGGCGGCGAGGTCGAGCGCGGACTCTCCATGGTTGACGGGGTCCTGCTGCTGGTCGACGCCAGCGAGGGACCGCTGCCGCAGACCCGGTTCGTGCTCCGCAAGGCGCTCGAGGCGAAGCTGCCCGTCGTCCTCGTCATCAACAAGGTCGACCGGCCTGACGCCCGCATCGCGGAGGTCGTCGATGAGACGTACGAGCTCTTCCTCGACCTCGATGCCGACGAGAAGCAGATCGACTTCCCGATCGTCTACGCGAGTGCCAAGGCCGGACGCGCCTCGACCAACCGCCCCGATGACGGCGGGATGCCTGACGCTGACAACCTCGAGCCGCTCTTCAAGGTGCTGCTCGACACCATCCCGCCGCCGTCGTATGAGGACGGTGCGCCCCTGCAGGCACTCGTGACCAACCTCGACGCTTCGCCCTACCTGGGCCGGCTCGCGCTGGTGCGGGTTGTCGGCGGCGAGCTGCGACGCGGCCAGCAGGTCGCCTGGTGCCGGGTGGACGGGACGGTGGAGCGCGCGAAGATCTCCGAGCTGCTGGTGGCCCACGCCCTCGAAAGGCGACCCACGGAATCGGTCTATGCGGGTGACATCGCCGCCGTCGCTGGTATCGCGGAGATCACCATCGGCGAGACGCTGGCCGACATCGAGGATCCGAAGGCACTGCCGGTCATCCACGTGGACGACCCGTCGATCTCGATGACGGTCGGCATCAACACCTCGCCGCTGGCCGGCCAGTCCGGCAAGAAGCTGACCGCCCGAATGGTGCGGAACCGGCTGGAGCAGGAGCTCGTCGGCAACGTCTCGCTGCGGGTCGATCCGACCGAGCGCCCCGACACGTGGGAGGTCCAGGGCCGCGGTGAGCTGCAGCTGGCGATCCTGGTCGAGATGATGCGGCGCGAGAGCTTCGAGCTCACCGTCGGCAAGCCGCAGGTCGTCACCCGCGAGATCGACGGCAAGGTGCACGAGCCGGTCGAGCGGCTGACGATCGACGTGCCCGAGGACTACCTCGGGGTCGTCACCCAGCTGCTCGGGATGCGCAAGGGCCGCTTGGAGCAGATGGTCAACCATGGCACCGGCTGGGTCCGGCTGGAGTTCCTGGTGCCGGCGCGGGCGCTGATCGGTTTCCGTACCGAATTCCTGACCGAGACCCGTGGCACCGGACTGCTGCACCACGTCTTCGAGCGCTACGAGCCGTGGGCCGGCGAGGTGCGCCTTCGCCCCACCGGATCGCTGGTCGCCGACCGCATGGGACCCGTCACCGGCTACGCGCTCACGTCCTTGCAGGAGCGCGGCACGATGTTCGTCGGCCCGGGAACCGAGGTCTACGAAGGCATGATCGTCGGCGAGAACTCCCGCTCGGATGACATGGACGTCAATCCGACCAAGGAGAAGAAGCTCACCAACACGCGCTCCTCCACGAGCGACGTTCTCGAGCGTCTCGTGCCGCACCGGGTGCTCTCGCTGGAGCAGGCGCTGGAATTCTGCCGGGAGGACGAGTGCGTCGAGGTGACGCCTGCGTTCGTGCGGATCCGCAAGGTGCAGCTGAGCATGCAGGACCGCGAAAAGACCCGTTCGCGCTCGCGGAACCGGGGTTGATCCTCGCCCGCAGCAGCGTGGCGATCAGCCATCTAGGCTTGTGACATGACGTCTTCACCCTCATCCGAACCGACGGGAATGGCGGCTCCCCCCGAGGGCGACGCGATGGGTGACCTGATCGCCGACGTCGAGGAAGCCGTCGATCCGCTGCACGAGGGCGTCGACATGACCCCGCTCGACCATCCGCATCGCTTGCTGCTGGTCCACGCGCACCCGGACGACGAGGTCATCTCCACCGGCGGCACGATGGCGCGCTACGCCGGCGAGCACGCGCTCGTCACGCTCATCACCTGCACCCTCGGCGAAGAGGGCGAGATCGTCGTCCCGCATCTGGAGCATCTGGCCGCCAGTCGCGAGGACGGTCTGGGATGGCACCGCATCGAAGAGCTGGCGGCCGCGTGTGAAGCCCTCGGCGTGAAGGATCACCGCTTCCTCGGCGGGCCCGGCCGCTGGCGTGACAGCGGGATGATGGGCGAGCCGACGAACGACAATCCCGCCTCCTTCTGGAAGGCCGATCTCACCGAGGCAGCCCGCGATCTGGTCGCGATCATGCGCGAGGTGCGGCCGCAGGTCGTCATCACCTATGACGAGAACGGCGGCTACGGCCACCCGGACCACATCCAGGCGCACAACGTCACCGTCGCTGCATTCGATCTGTCGGGCGACGCGAGCTACGAGCCGGAGCTCGGCGAGCCCTGGGCGCCGGCGAAGCTGTACTACCAGGCGATTCCGCGCAGCCAATTCCTGGAAGGCATGCAGGCGCTGAAAGATCGCGGCGTCGCCACCCCTGAGTTCGACGAGGAGCCCTCCTTCATCGTCGAGGATCACCTCATCACGACCGTCATCGATGCCAGCGGCTATCTGCAGGCCAAGGTCGCCGCGATGCGGGCGCACGAATCGCAGATCGCCGTGGACGACTTCTTCTTCGCGATGGCCGACGGCGGCGGTCGCATGATGTTCGCGCAGGAGACCTTCCGCCTGGTGCGCGGTGAGGTCGGGCCGACCGGTCCCGACGGCAAGGAGACCGACGTCTTCGCGGGCATCGGCGAGTAGTTCGCGTCACCGTTTCGGGTGCTCGCAGGAAGGCGTCGGACGACAGCCCGAATGCGACTTTTTCCGCCATTTAAGCCCCACGTTTTGAGGCCGGATGGCGTAACTGTGTAGCCCGTACGGGTGGTCTGCGTAACAGAGGGCCTATAGCCCTGGTTAGTTGGGTAACGCTGAGCAATCAGGGAGGCCCTTCATGAGCAGTGCACCGCCGGCAGATTCGGCGCAAATCGTTGTCACGCCCACCTACCCGGCTGCACTGCCCAGCTTCGGCGGAGGGGTCGGGGTCCTGACCGCCCGCCACTCCGACGTGGGTGCCGACCGCGAGCGTCGCCGCCATCGGATGCTGGCCAAGATCGGGTTCGTGCTGGCGTTTCCCCTCGCCTTCCTCGTGTACCGGCTGATCGACGGTCGCCCGTTCAACATCTTCGCGCTCCCGCACATCGACATGCTCACGCTCTTTCCGATCATCGTTCCCGTGGCGATCGTGGGTGCTGTCGCGATCCCGCCGATGCTCATGGGCCGCTCGCCGCACACGACATTTCGGCCCGACCAGATCGATGTGCGCCTC
This sequence comes from Frankiaceae bacterium, assembly GCA_036272075.1. Classification (GTDB taxonomy): domain Bacteria; phylum Actinomycetota; class Actinomycetes; order Frankiales; family Frankiaceae; genus DATAZK01. The sequence goes on along the minus strand of DATAZK010000225.1, from coordinate 72,473 downwards.
TCCGATGTCGTCGGCGTGGACGGGGTTCGCGAAGAGGTCGTGCGCTCGCTGAACCTCTTCCTGGCCCACCGTGAGTACACCGAGAAGATGGGTGGCCGGCCGCGCCGCGGCCTGCTTTTCGAAGGCCCTCCCGGCACCGGCAAGACCCACCTCGCTCGCGCCATGGCGGCTGAAGCCGACGTGCCTTTCCTGTTCGTCTCAGCAACCGCCTTCCAGTCGATGATGTACGGCGCCACCGCGCGCAAGATCCGCTCCTACTTCAAGGCCCTTCGCAAGACCGCCATGCGCGAGGGTGGAGCCATCGGCTTCATCGAGGAGATCGACGCGATCGCCGGGGCCCGTGGGGGCATGAACCGCATGACCGCCGACGCTTTCGGTGCCCGGTCGTGGACCAGCGGCCTGGTAGTCAACCGCAACATGCTTGCCGAAGGCACCGGAGGCGTGGTCAACGAGCTGCTCGTGCAGATGCAATCTTTCGAGGAGCCGACCGGTGGCCAGAAGGCGGTCGGCGTCATCGTCGACGGCATCAACCGCCTGCTGCCGCCCACGCGTCAGATCCCCAAGCCGCGCCCGCCCAAGCCCAACGTGCTCATCGTCGCGGCGACCAACCGCGCTGACTCGCTGGACCCGGCGCTGCTTCGCCCCGGCCGCTTCGACCGCCGGCTCAGCTTCGACCTGCCGGCCAAGGCCTCGCGCCGGCAGCTGATCGACCACTTCCTGCAGAAGCGTTCGCACGGCCCGGAGCTCGATGACAGCGAGCACCGCGACGCGCTTGCCGCCGTCACGTCCGGATGGTCGCCGGCCAAGCTCGAGCACCTGCTCGACGAGGGCCTGGTGAACGCGGTGCGCCGCGGCGCGGACGAGATGAACTGGAAGGACGTCGAGACGGCCCGTCTCACGACCGAGGTCGGCCTCGGCGCGCCGGTCGAGTACACCCAGCACGAGCGTGAGCTGATCGCCACCCACGAGGCCGGCCACGCCACGATGGCCTGGCTCGTCGCGCCGGACCGCCGGCTCGAGGTGCTCACGATCGTCAAGCGCGGCGAAGCGCTGGGAATGCTCGCCCACGGCGACCGTGAAGACGTCTTCACCCGCGGCCGTGCGGAGCTGCGCGGCCTGATCCAGATCGCGTTCGGCGGTCAGGTCTCCGAGGAGCTCTTCTTCGGCGACGTGTCCACCGGGCCGGCGGGAGACCTGGCGTACGCCACCGGCGTCGCGGCGCAGATGGTCGGCGCGGCCGGCATGGCGGGTTCCTCGGTGTCCTTCGCCGCGGTGCACGACACCGGACTGTCGGGTACCGACCTGGTCGGCAAGGTCCTTTCCGACGGCCAATGCCGGGGGCGGGTGGAGGCACTGCTCGATGAGCAGAAGGCCATCACCCAGCAGTTGCTCGCGAGCAACCGCCACCTCGTCGTCGCCCTTCGCGATGCCCTGCTGGCCCGCGAGGAGCTGGTCGGATCCGAGATCACGGCGGTGCTCGAGGCAGCCGGCGCGAAGCAGCAGCCCGTGTTCGACCTGCGGGACGCGCCAGTCGACGTTTCCTAGGTCGGGGTGCGGTAGCCCGCCGCCAACCCTGCAGTGGCTCCGTAGTCTTTCGGGCGTGGCAGGTCAGCGCGCTCGAGAGGCTGCGGGCGAGCAGGAGGTCGCTGCCGAGCCGAGCCGGCTCTTCTTGACCGCCAGCTACGTGACGCTGGTGGCCGGGGGAGTCCTGCTGGCGCTCTTCGGGGCGTTCCTGCTGCCGTACTCGGTGTCGCCGGCCACCCACGCCGTCGCGTCCGTCGGGGGAACGGTCACCAGCGGCCGGGTGCTGGCCTCGGGCGGAGGCGGCGGGCTCGGCCAGCTGCTCTCAGTCGGGTTGCTCGTCGTCATCATCGCGAACCCGCTGCTCAGCATGGCCGGCTATTGGATGGCCGGCACCCGGCTGGCCGCAGCCGCCCCGCTCCTGGGCTGGCTGCCTGTCGTCCTCGTGCTCGGTTCCTCGCAGTCGACCGGTTCCACAGTCCTGTCGAGCGATCTGCGCAGCTCCGCGTTCCTGCTGCTCGGGGTCATCTCATTCGGAGCCGTGACCGCGCTCGGCCGCCCGACGCGGGGGATGGGCGCCGCGACCGATCGGCCCGCGCGCGGGGTCCCGGCGGCCCGACCGGTGCCGCCCCGCCCGCCCGCGGCGAAGCGTCCGGCGAAGAGTGCTGCCCGCCGGACTGCACCCAAGGGCGGTCGCCGCCGATAAGACGAGGGTGAGTGCTCCCGCAGGCCCCTCGAGTCATAGCGGCCAGGTGATGCTGCTCGGCATCGGCGGTTCCACATACGCCATGCCCGTGGCGGCCGTCCGAGAGATCGTGCGGCTCCCGGCCGTGACCCGGGTGCCGGGATTACCCGCCTTTGTGACGGGACTCGCCAACGTCCGCGGGCGGGTGCTTGCCGTCCTTGACCTGCGTCCATTGCTGCAGCTGGAAGCCTCCCGTGGCGAGCGGCTCGTCATCCTGGACCGCGCGGATGCGTCGGTCCCTGCCGCCTCGACTGCTGCGGGACGAGGCGTGATCGGGCTGATCGTCGATTCGGCGCTGGAGCTGGTGGCGCTGCCCGAGGGTGGATTGGAGCCGCTCCCGCCCGGCGTTCCCGCCGAGGCTGCTGCGGTCCTGGACGGCATCACGGTGGTCGATGGGACTCCGGTGGCCGTGCTTTCCCCGACCGGTTTGCTCGGATTGCGCGCCCGGCTGCCGGGAGCAGCCTGAGAGTTCGCCGGCCGCTGCGACCAGTCGGGCCAAATGCTGTAGCCGCGCCTCCAGAAAGCCGAGAAGTACTCCAACCGGCGGAACGGAGGTGGCCCGAATGCAGTCTGCGCGGATGGAGTCCTACGACTCCACGCGGCGCCTTTCGCGCGCCGCAGGGATGGCGACGTGGGGCAGCCTGGTCCTGACCGTCGTAGCCGCCCTCGTGCTGCGTCACTCGGGCAACGGCCACAACATCGTCATCAACAACGTCTACGCCTGGAGCGCCGTCGGCGCTGCCGTCGCGTCGGTGCTGACCTGGCTCTCCGGCGGTGGGCGGGCCGCTGCCGCCGCCCGCGAACGCGCCCCGATGCTCGCCGTCCTGCTCCTGCTGGCCGACCTCGCTGCCGTCACGGGCGTCGTCGCCTCGACCGGTGGCGTGAGCGGCTCGTTCTGGCTGCTGTACCTGCCACCGGTGCTGTTCGCCGCGATCGCCCTTCCGCCCGTCGCCGCAGTGCCCGGTTCGTTGCTTCCCTGCGCCGGCGTGGTGCTGGGCACCTGGGCCTCCCAGCATGGGCTCGGCGACTCCGCGGGCCTGCTCCTGCTCGTCACCCCCGTCTTTCCCGCACTCGCCGCCTTCGGCGCGGTCCTCGCCGGCGTTGCCAACCGGCTCACCCTGGCTGCGGTCGCCCAGCGCGACGGACTGGCCGACGCCGTCAGCGAACTGTCCGCCGCCCTCGAGCGGGCGGCCGCCGGTGACCTCGCCGTCGAGGCTCCGGCTCCGCACCTGGACGTCGAGCCGCTGCTCGCGCAGCTCAACGACTCCTTCACCAACACCCTGGCCAATTTGCGAAGCCTGGTCGGCCAGATCCGGCTCGGCGGCGAGCAGATCTCGGCCGCCGCCGTCGACCTGCTGAACACCGCGGAGGACTCGGCCGTCAGCGCCTCGCAGCAGTCGAGCGCCGTCGCCGAGACGACGTCGACCATCGAGGAACTCGCGGCCACCGCCGCGCAGATCGCTGACACGGCGGGCCAGGTCGCTCAGTACGCGGCCGAGACCCTGCACTACGCCGAGCAGGGACGGGATGCCGTCGCGGCCTCCGTGCAGTCGATGGACACCATCGCCAATCGCGTCGACACCATCGCCAGCCGGGCCCTGTCACTCGGTGAGAAGAGCCAGGAGATCGGACGCATCGTCGAGGTCATCGACGACCTCTCCGACCAGACGAACCTGCTCGCGCTGAACGCCGCCATCGAGGCGGCCCGGGCCGGCGAGCACGGACGCGGGTTCGCCGTCGTCGCCAGCGAGGTGCGCAAGCTCGCGGAACGCGCCCAGCTTTCGACCAAGCAGATCCGCGAGATCGTCGGGCAGATCCAGGGCGAGACGCATTCGACGATCGTCGCCAGCGAAGAGGGCGCCAAGGACGTGCGCGCTGGATCGTCCCTGGCCCGCGGGGTCGTCGAGGCGCTCGAACGCATTTCCGGGATGGTCGACGAGACGACCGTGGCCGCCAAGGAGATCTCGATCGCGACCCAGCAGCAGCGCTCGGCGTCGGATCAGGTCGTGGCCGCCATGACCTCGGTCAGTGACGTCAGCCGCCAGTACGCCTCCGGGTCACGGGCAGCGGCCGCCGCAGCGGCGCAGCTGACCACACTTGCCGACGATCTGCGCTCGTCCATCGCGCAGTTCTCCGGCGTCGGGTGAGCGTGCGAGCCGTCTCCCGACGATGAACATCACCGACAACCCGGAGTTGCTCGCCACCTTCGACGAGGAGGCTCGCGAGCGGCTGGCGTCACTCGCGTCAGGACTGCTGGCGCTGGAATCCGCGCCGCCGTCGCGCAGCGCCATCGCGGCGCTCTTTCGCGACGCCCACACCATCAAGGGCTCGGCCCGGATGATGGGCCTGACGTCGATCGTCGAGCTGGCGCACGTTGCGGAGGATCTGCTCGCCGCCGTGCGCGACCGGCGCCTGACGCCGGGCCGCGAACTCGTCGACCTGCTGCTCGCGTCGGTCGACGGGATGACGCGAAGCCTGCCCGCTGCGAGCGATCCGCTCAGCGACGAGGATCGCGCTGCGCTTCGGGAGGCGCTGCTCGCAGCGTTGACCGGCAAGCCGATCGTCCCGTTGCCGCGCAGCGATCCGGCCCCGCCGGCCGCGGTCGCCGAGCCCGCACCCGAACCTGAATCAGAGGCCGAGCCTGAGCCTGAGACCCCGGTCGCGGTCGCCGTTCCGGTTCCGGTCGAGACCGTGCGCGTCGCTGTCCCGCGTATCCACGACCTGCTGAACGTCGTCGGTGAGGCCGAAGTCGACGCGCGCCGCGTGGAGCGCGCCACCAACGAGCTGGCCAGTGCGATGGCGGCCGTCGTGCGCGGCGGCGACAAGCATCTGGGCGGTCTGGAGGCCCTGCTGCCTGCCGCTGCTGCGTTACGCGAGCTGGTCGAGGACCATGCGGCCCGCGTCGCCCGATTGCGCGGCGAGGCGATGAGCCTGGCGATGGTGCCGCTGGCCCGCCTGGTCGCCGGCTTCCCGCGCCTGGTGCGTGACCTGGCCGGGCGTACCGGCAAGCAGGTTCACCTCGAACTCGAGGGCGAGGACGTCGAACTCGACAAGCGGGTCCTGGACACCATCGGTGAGGCGCTCGGCCATCTCGTCACCAATGCCGTCGACCATGGTTGTGAGTCGCCGGAGCAACGGGTCGCCGCGGGGAAACCTGAGGCTGCCACGGTCTGGGTGCGGGCCCGCGCGGCCGGCGCCTCGGTCATCATCGAGGTCGCCGACGACGGCGGAGGCATCGATCGGGCGGCGGTTCACCGGGCCGCGGTGGCGGCCGGCCTCGTCGCTGCGGACGCACCGTCACCCGCCGATGCCGAGCGACGCGAGGGCGCGTCGTTCGACGCCGCCAGCGGGCTCGACCACATCTTCGCCCCGGCGCTGTCCACCCGGTCGACCGTCAGCGAGAGCTCCGGCCGGGGGGTCGGTCTCGATGTCGTGCGGGCCACGGTCGAGGGGCTCGGCGGGCAGATCGCCGTCACGAGCACGCCCGGCTCCGGAACTCGTTTCATCCTGACGCTGCCGGTGTCGCTGGGCATCCTGCGCTGCCTGCTGTGCCGGGTAGGCGGCGAGCGTTACGCGATCCCGCTGCCCTCGGTGAGCGAGACGCGTTCCCTGCGCGGGGGAGCGGCGGCAGAGGTCAGCCACTTCGCCGGATCGGATCTGCTGATCCGCGACGGATCGGCGATCCCGTTGCTTGATCTGGCGGAAATCCTCGGTTCTTTCAACGGCTCCCGCGCGCGCAGGGCGGCGCGCAAGCCCAGCGCCGCGCTGCTCACCAGCACGGCCGGCCGGCGCCCGCTGGCATGGGCGGTCGATGGGCTGGAGGGCGAGGCGGACCTCGTCGTCACCGATCTCGGCCCGTTCCTTTCCGGCGCTGCCTCCACCGGACGGCATGCGGGCGGCGCCGGGGTCACCGGCGCGTCAGGCCTTGCCTCTGCCGTGACGGGCGCGAGCATCCTCGATGACGGCAGCGTCGTCTGCCTGCTCGACCTGCGCGCGCTCGGCAGCGCGGTCGGCGTCACGGCGCGCGTACGGGCTGCCTCGTCGATGCCGCCCGGCGGGGTCGATCGCCGGATCGCCCTCCCAGCCCCCGAACCCGAGGAAACGCCGCGGGCATTGCGCATCCTCGTGGTCGAGGACTCGGTGGGGGTACGCGAGCTCGAGCGGAGCCTGCTCGCCACTGCCGGCTACGCCGTCGACACGGCCGTCGACGGGGTGGACGGCGTCGCGCATCTGACCGGCGAGCCTTACGACCTGATCGTCACCGACGTCGAGATGCCGGGCATGGATGGGCTCGCGCTCACCCGTACCGTGCGCGCGACGCCGGGATGGCAGGCCGTCCCGGTCGTGGTGATGACCAGCCGCGACAGCGAGGCGGACCGGCGGGCCGGCATGGATGCCGGGGCCGACGCCTACCTGCACAAGAGCGATTTCTCCGCTTCAGATTTGCTCGGCACCGTTGCACGACTGCTCGGAGGTTTCTCATGACCACAGCCCCTGCCCCGCGCGTCGTTGTCGCTGACGACAGCCCGACCTTGCGCAAGGTCGTCGCGAGCGTCCTCACCCGGGAAGGCTTCGACGTCGTCGCGGCCGCCGAGGACGGGCTCGAGGCCGTGCAGTTCGCCCATCGGTATCAGCCCGACGCGATCGTGATGGATGTCCAGATGCCGCGACTGTCGGGTTACGTGGCCGCGCGGCTGTTGAAGGAGGACTGGGCGACCGCCGACATCCCCGTCGTGCTGCTCACCTCCCTGGACGCCGCCAGCGACCGGTACTGGGGCGCGCAGGCCGGCGCCGATCGCTACCTCACCAAGGACTTCCAGGCCGAGGAACTCGGGCAGGCGCTGCGCGAGGTGCTCGCCGCGGCCGACGAGGCACGCGGCGGTTCCCGGCTCTATCCGGACCCGGCCGAACTCGATGAGGACGAGGTCTGGGAACGCACCTGCGAGGTCTTCGACCGGACCCTGTTCCAGACGTCGCTGGCCGCGTCGATGACAGCTCTCGCGGCGACCTGCCCCGACCTGGAGTCGACCATCGCCGGCGTGCTCGGGGTGATCGGGGCCGTCGTCGAGAGTTCGGTGGCCGGCGTCGTGCTCGTCAGTGAGCGCACCGCCTACGTGACCGTGAACCAGGGCGTCTCGCAGTCGCACTACCGCGAATTCCTGCGGCGCTCCGCCGAGGTCGTCTCCGCCTCCACCGGCGGTTACTTCGCGATGGAGGAGCTGACGATGCGCCTCGCCGATCCGGCCGGTTTGCTCGGCCAGGTCGATGACCCGGCAGAGGCGGACCTCCTGACGTACTTGTCGATGCCGCTGCGCGGAGTCGGCGCCAGCGGGCCGGGAAGCGTCATCGGCGTCCTCGCGCTCTCCTCCGCGCTGCCCGACGCGTTCGGTGACGCGGCGATGACGACGCTTCGGCTGCTGGAGGCATCCGCCGGGCTCGTCGTGGACAACGGGCGGCTGCGCGAGCACACGCTGCACGCGGCAGCCGCTGGCGCGCTCCCACGGCCGGCGGGGCCGTACGCCGCGCTTCGATGACCGGTCTTCCGCGGAAGTCCGGTCCGACCTCGCTTCCGCGGAAGGCTCTAAACTAGAACACGTTGCTGTTTTTCGCCGCTCATGCTTGACTGGCGCCTGCGTCAGACCCAGTCCAAGCGGAGGTTTCCTGTGGAGTTCGGGCTCTTCATCCAGAACTACGTGCCGAACAGCCGGCGCGCGGTCGACCCACTCGCCGAGCACCACGCGATCATGGAGGACATCCAGGCCGTCGTCGCCGCTGACAAGGTCGGCTTCAAGTACGTCTGGGTGACCGAGCACCACTTCCTCGACGAGTACTCCCACCTGTCGGCCAACGACGTCGTGCTCTCCTACCTGGCCGCGAAAACCGAGCGCATCCACCTCGGCTCCGGCATCTTCAATCCGCTGCCGCAGGTGAACCACCCAGCCAAGGTTGCCGAGCGCGTCGCGTATCTCGACCACGTCTCCGATGGCCGCTTCGAGTTCGGCACCGGCCGCGGCGCCGGCAGCCACGAGATCCTCGGGTTCCTGCCGGGCATCGAGAGCACCGACACCACCAAGGAAATCTGGGAAGACGTCATCGGCGAATTCGCCAAGATGTGGACCCAGGACACCTACCAGGGCTACGACGGCAAGTACTGGAGCCTGCCCCCGCGCAAGATCCTTCCCAAGCCGCTCCACAAGCCGCACCCGCCGATGTGGTACGCCGCCGGCAACCCGGCCAGCTACGAGATGGCCGGCCGAAAAGGCCTGGGAGTGCTGGGCTTTTCGCTTGACGAGGTCGAGAAGGTCGACAAGGTGCTCACGCCCTACCGCAAGGCGGTCGCCAACGCCGATCCGGTGGGTGCCTTCGTCAACGACAACATCATGGGTGTCATCGCCGCGTACGTCGCCGAGGACAGCGAGACGGCTCGTCAGAGCTACATGAACTGCGACCCGAATTACCTCATCAGCAACGTCTTCCGCTACCACGACACGATGCCGCGGCCGGAGGGCATTCCGTACTGGCCCGAGCGCATCCCCGCGCCGACCCCCGAGATGGTCGACGCGCAACTCGCCGCCGGGCAGGTCATCATCGGCAACCCGGACGAGGCGCTCGCGCAGCTCAAGCGCTGGGAGGCCACCGGCATCGACCAGGTCTGCTTCGGCATCGGCCCGGCGCCGATCGCCGAGACGCTGGAAACGATCCGGCTGCTCGGCGAGCACGTCATCCCCAAGATCGACACCGACCCCGGCTTCAAGAGCGACCGCAACCGCGCGTCAGCAGGCGCCTGAGTTCACGGTCAACTGGTGAGCGGGGGGCGCTTGGCTGACCAGGGGCGGGCCTGCTCGAGCTGGCCGGCGAGCCGGAAGAGCACGTCCTCGCGGCCGTAGCCGGCGACCAACTGGACCCCGATCGGCAGGCCCGTCTCACTCCAGTGCAGCGGGAGCGAGATGGCCGGCTGGCCGCTGACGTCGAAGGGGATCGCAAAGCCGCACATCGCGCCCCAGCCGGCGAAGCATTGATCCAGCGGCTGGTCGCCTGACAGCGTCCCCAGTAACGGCGGCAGGATTGCCATGGTGGGGCTGAGCAGGACGTCGAAGACTCCGGTCTTGGCCGCGATCTCACGACTCCACACAGCGAAGGCGTCGACGGCTCGGGCCACGTCGAGGGCCGACGCGGCGCGGCCGGCGGCCACCATGGCGGTCGGCATCGGCTCCAGATCGTCCATCGTGATGGCGAGGCGCTGCTCCCACTTCACGACCTCTGAGGCAAGACCCACGGCGATGAGCGTCGACATGGCGCCCGAACCCGCCTCGTTGACCAGCGATGCCCCGGAGAACGGTTCGATGTGGTGCCCGAGCCCCTCCAGCAGCGCCGCGGTCTCGGTCGCGGCGCGTACGCACTCCGGATCGACCGGCGCCCCGTTCGGCAGCTCGAGCATCATCCCGATCCGCAGGTGGCCCGGGTCGGCGCCGACCTCCTGCAGCCACGGCCGCACCGGCGGCGGGGCCATGTGCAGATCGCCGGGCACCGAGCCGGCGGTGGCATCGAGGACGGCGGCGCTGTCGCGGACGGTGCGGGTGATCACGTGCTCGTGCGTGAGCGGACCCCAGTACTCGCCGTAGTCCGGGGCGAAGCTCGTACGCCAGCGCGACGGCTTCAGACCGACCGCGCCGCAGCACGACGCCGGTATCCGGATCGACCCGCCCATGTCATTGCCATGGGCGACCGGCACGATCCCGGCGGCGACGGCCGCGGCCGAACCTCCGCTCGAACCGCCCGTGGAGTGGGCGGTCGACCACGGGTTGTGGGCCGGGCCGTACGCCAGTGGCTCGGTCGTGGACGACATGGTCAGCTCGGGCACCTTGGTGCGGCCGAGGAGGACGAGGCCGGACCGGCGGTAGCGGTGGGCGAGTTCGGTGTCGTGCGGGGAGCGCCAGCTGATGCCCTTGAGCGACGCGAGCCCGTGGCCGTACGGGTCGCCCTCGGAGTGCTGGACCGCGTCCTTCAGCAGGAAGGGCACACCGCGAAACGGTCCGTCGGGCAGCGCCCCTGCGGCCTCCTTGCGGGCCCGCTCGAAACTTTCAGAGACGAGCAGCTGGAGCCGTGGTTCCAGGGCTTGCAGACGTTCGATAGCTGCGTCGACCAGCTCGCCCGGCGCTACCGCACCGGTGCGCACCAGCTCGGCCAGGCCGACCGCGTCGGCCCATTGCAGGTCATCAGGCGTGGCAGTGACAGTCATGCGAGCAGCATGCCAACCGGTAGCGTTCGTGCGAGCACGGCCCTAGCTGCGGCAAGGAGATGGCAGTGGAACGCATCGGGCATTGGATCGACGGCCAGCACCGTCCCGGCACCAGCGGGCGTAGCCAGGCGGTATGGAATCCCACGACGGGTGAGGCGCAGTCCGACGTCGACCTGGCATCAGCCGCCGAGGTCGACGCCGCGGTGGCATCGGCGCTCGCCGCGTTCCCGGAGTGGAGCGCGAAGTCGCTGGCGGCGCGCACCCAAGTCATGTTCCGTTTCCGCGAGCTGCTGGACGGTAATCGCAAGGCGCTGGCCGAGGCGGTGTCCCGCGAGCACGGCAAGACGGCGGCTGATGCCGATGGTGAGATCGCCCGCGGACTCGACAATGTGGACTTCGCGTGCGGCCTCGCACAGCTGCTGAAGGGCAGCTATTCCGACAGCGTTTCCAGCGGGATCGACGTGTATTCGCTACGCCAGCCGCTCGGCGTCGTCGCGGGCATCACGCCCTTCAACTTCCCGGCCATGGTGCCGCTGTGGATGATCCCGACGGCCATCGCGTGCGGCAACGCGTTCATCCTGAAGCCTTCCGAGCGCGACCCGTCGGCGTCGCTGATGCTGGCCGATCTGCTTCGCCAGGCTGGTGTTCCGGACGGGGTCGTCAACGTCGTGCAGGGTGACCGGGAAGCGGTCGAGCGGCTGCTGGAGCATCCCGACGTGCAAGCGGTCAGCTTCGTCGGATCCACGGATATCGCCCGCCACATCTACGCGACCGGCACCGCGCACGGCAAGCGCGTGCAGGCGCTCGGCGGCGCCAAGAACCACATGGTCGTACTGCCTGACGCCGATCTCGGGCTGGCGGCAGACGCGGCCGTTTCGGCGGGCTACGGATCGGCCGGCGAGCGCTGCATGGCGATCTCGGTCGTCGTCGCCGTCGGGGCCATCGCCGATCCGCTGGTGGAAGCAATTGCCGAGCGATTGCCGGGCATTCAGGTCGGCACCGGCACCGGAGGGGCCAGCGAGATGGGGCCGCTGATCACGGCGCAGCACCGCGATCGCGTCGCCGGGTACCTGGCGCAGGCACCCGAAGAGGGTGCGCAGGTGAGGGTCGACGGGCGGCAGGTGCCTGCGGCTGACGGGCCCGGCTTCTACCTGGGAGCCTCGCTGCTCGACCACGTGAAGCCCGGCAGCAAGGCCCATCAGGACGAGATCTTCGGGCCGGTGCTCTCCGTCGTGCGGGTGGACACATACGAGCAGGCGATGAGGGTCGTCGGCGACTCCCCGTACGGCAACGGCGCGGCGATCTTCACACGCGACGGTGGAGTGGCCCGCAGCTTCATGCGCGACGTGCAGGCCGGAATGGTCGGCGTCAATGTCCCGATCCCGGTGCCGGTGGCGCAGCAGAGCTTCGGCGGCTGGAAGGGCTCGCTGTTCGGGGATCTGCACATGTACGGCCCGGAGGGGATGCAGTTCTACACCCGTGGCAAGGTCGTGACCTCGCGTTGGCCGGAGATCGACGGCACCCCGGCCGGTGTACAGCTCGGCTTCCCGCAGAACGACGGACGATGACGGCATCCCAGGAGGCACCGGTGTCCCCGCTCACCCCGGAATCAGGGCACAGGAGCGTCTACGAGGCCGATCGCGAGTTCGTCTTCCATTCGTGGTCGGCGCAGGCGAGCCTCGACCCGATCGTGGTCGCGGGCGGCTCGGGCAGCTGGTTCTGGGACGAGGAGGGCCGGCGCTATCTCGACTTCGCCAGCCAGCTGGTCAACCTCAACCTCGGCCATCAGCACCCGGCGATTGTGGCTGCCATTGCTGAAAAAGCGGGGCAGCTGTGCACGATCGCCCCGGTGTTCGCCGAGCAGAGTCGCAGCCGCGCCGCTGAGCTGATCGTCGGTCATGCGCCTCACGGGCTGAACCGGGTCTTCTTCACCAACGGCGGTGCCGACGCCAATGAGCACGCCGTGCGGCTGGCGCGTTTGACCACCGGCCGGCCGAAGGTTCTCTCCGCGTACCGCTCCTACCACGGGGCGACGGCCACCGCGATGGCGCTCACCGGCGAGCCCCGGCGCTGGGCCAGCGACACGGGAACCGCTGGGGCTGTTCACTTTTTCGGCCCGTATCCCTACCGCAGCGCCTTCCACGCCGAGAACGAGACCCAGGAATGCGAGCGGGCGCTTCAGCATCTGGCCGACGTCATCACGTTGGAAGGTTCGCACACGATCGCGGCGATCATCCTGGAGACCGTCGTCGGGACGAACGGCATTCTGGTGCCTCCGCCGGGCTACCTCGCGGGTGTTCGTGCGCTGTGCGATCAGCACGGGATCGTCTTCATCGCCGATGAGGTGATGTGTGGATTCGCCCGCTGCGGCGAGTGGTTCGCGGTCGACCGCTGGAATGTCGTGCCGGATCTCATCACCTTCGCCAAGGGCGTGAATTCCGGCTACATCCCGCTCGGCGGGGTCGTCATCAATGACGCGATTGCCGACGCCTTCGCGCAAACTCCCTATCCCGGCGGGCTGACGTACTCCGGGCATGTGCTCGGCTGCGCGGCTGCCGTCGCGAGCATGGAGGCGTTCGAGGCCGAGGGCACGATGGCCTACGTGCGGCGGGTGGGCGAAGAGGTGGTCAGGCCCGCCCTGGAGGCCATGGCGGCTGCGCATCCGAGCGTGGGTGAGGTGCGCGGGCTCGGCATGTTCTGGGCGATCGAACTCGTCCGCGATCCGCAGACGCGAGAGCCGCTGGTGCCGTTCAACGCGGCAGGGGCTGACGCGGCACCGATGGCCGAGCTCGCCGCCGCGGCCAAGCAACGCGGGCTGTATCCGTTCACACATTTCAACCGCATGCACGTCGTCCCGCCCTGCAACACCAGCGAGGATGACCTGCGCCACGGTCTCGCCATCATCGATGACGTGCTCGAGCTCGCGGACCGCCGCGTTCCGGAGCAAGCCCGCTGACCCTCCCAGCATTCTGGAAGGGGTCAGCAGGCCAGGCTCAGGCGCCGGAGAGCTTGGCTCGTGCTTCGTCGGCGTTCTTCTCGAACTCTTCGCTGAACGTGCGGACGTGCCCTGACACGTCGTCGATCGCGGCCGACGTAATCTTGGCGTCGAAGAGCGAGTCGAGCTGAGATTGCAACGACGTGATCGCCTTGGCGGCGTCGGCAATCGGGTCGTCAGGGGCGGGGCGGGGGACTGTCCAGTGCGGCATGGCGTGATCCTAAGGTGCGCCGCGCGAAGTGTTGGAGCCGCTGTCGCGCCTCCGACATTTCCCGTACACGCAGGTGTGCTTGCGTAATCAGGCGATGACGCTTCGAGACGCACTGGCCGTCGGCGACCGCGTCACGCACCGCACTTCCCGCAGCCGTTGGGATGGTCCAGCTGTCGTGGTCGCTGTCGCGGCAGCCCTGAGCGCGGCGATCGCCGTGACGCTCTCGATGACCGTGTTCTCCCGGCTTTCGGTCAATGGGGACGAATCGGTCTACCTCCTGCAGGCCCGGGCGCTCGCCCACGGGCACCTCTTCCCGCCGGTGACCGAGCCCCCCAACTCCTTCACGCCCTGGCTCGGAGTGATCCACGGCGGCCACTACGTGCTCAAGTACACGCCGGTGGTCCCCGGGTTCTTCGCCGTCAGCCTCCTGCTCACCGGTGGTTACGCCGCGGGTCTCGCGGTGCTGGCGGCAGGGCTGGTCGGCGCCACGTTCCTGCTTGCCAAGGAGGTGACCGGCAGCCGGTCCGTGGCGGCGACGGCGTCGGTGCTGATGGCCGCCTCCCCGGTCGTCCTCCTGCAGAGCGCGCTGCTCCTGCCGTACGTGCTCTTCCTCGTGCTGGCCGAGCTGGCGCTGTGGGCGCTCATCGCCGGCTGCCGGCGCGGCAGTGTCCCCGTCCTCGCGCTGGCCGGCCTTTGCAGTGGGCTCGCCTTCGCTGCCCGGACGTTCGACGCGATTCTCCTGCTGGGTCCGGCGGCGCTCTGGTTGGCGTGGCGCACCCGGGGCGGTCGCGTCCGACTGGTGGGCGGATTTGTCGCGGGAATGGCAGCCCCCGCGGCGGGCCTGCTGTGGTTCGACGACGCTGCCACCGGTTCGCCCCTGCGGCTGCCGTTCTCCCTTTTCCAGTCGGGCGACACGTTGGGATTCGGAGTGCATCGCCTCTATCCCGGCGAGGCGGGGCGTCACTTCGGGATCGCGCAGGGCTGGCAGGGGTTGAGCCGCCATCTCGAACTGCTCGGCGGCGGATGGGCTTTCGGCGGTGTCATCTTGGTGGCGCTGGCCGTGGTGGCGCTGGTGCGTCGCCGAGCGTCGCCGGCTTCGCTCGCCGTTCTCGCCGGTGGGCTGCTGCTGACCCTGGGCTACCTGTTTTTCTGGGGTATCTGGAATGCCGCGATCGTGTGGGGAGCCGTGCGCTACCTCGGGCCGTACTACCTCATGCCGCTGCTGGTTCCGCTCAGCATCCTCGGAGCGCTCGGGCTTGCCGAGATCGCTGCGGCCGGACGCTGGAGGGCAGTGTCAGCCGTGACGCTTGCTGCGGTGGTGAGCGGGGTCGCCCTCGTCCCGGCGCTGCGTTCCGATCTCGCGCTGACCGCCGACAACACCCGCCTTGCCGGCGCCATCTCGGCCCAGGGCCGTTCGCTCGTCTTCGTCGACACGTATCCGGGCTACCTCCAGCACCCCACCCCGGTGATTTCCAACGCCTTCCCGGTGGGCGGCAGGACCGTCTTCGCACTGGCCCGCGGCGCCGACGATTTCCACGTGCTGCGGTCGTTTCCCGGCCGATCCCTCTACCGGCTGCGGCTGCTGGGGGAGTACGGCAAGCTGCCGCACGCGAGGTACGGCGCGCAGCTCGACCGGGTCGCCGTCGTGAGCGGTCGCTCGCTGATGCTGACGTTCGGGGTGACGCTTCCCTCGTGGGTCGCCGGTGCCCGGCTCGAGGTCTCGGTGGGCCGGCTGCACCGGCACTGGACCCTGCAATCGGCACGCTCGGCGCAATACCGGTTCCCGCTGGGAACGGCCGGTCTGCGGCCAGGCTTCGATTCGCTGACGGCCTTCCTGACCTCAGCTTCTCACCCGGGTCGCGTGCTGGACCACTTCACCATCCCGCTCTCCGTCGGCCCGGACGGGGTGACCTCCGCTCTGGTGCCGACCGGGGTCGTCGCCGAACTCGGGCCGCTGCCCCCTCCGCCGCTCTCGGTCGCGGCTGGCTGACGTCGGAAATCGGCCAGGGCTAGCGTCAAGGTTCGGCCGACGTCGCGCGGGGCACGCTTCCTGCGCCGGCGTTTCGTTCGGGAAGGAGCGCCATGACTGCCGCAGCCGTCGAGACGGCGCCCACCGAGCCGGCGCAGGCCACGAAACCGATCTGGCTCATCTTCACCGGCCTGATGCTGGCGATGGTCCTCGCGAGCCTGGATCAGACGATCGTCTCCACCGCGCTGCCCACCATCGTCGGCGACCTCGGCGGACTGAACTCACTGTCCTGGGTCGTGACCGCGTACTTGCTCACGAGCACCGTCTCGACCCCGCTCTACGGCAAGCTCGGCGACCAGTTCGGCCGCAAGACGATCTTCCAGATCGCCATCGTGGTCTTCCTGGTGGGCTCCGCGTTGTGCGGTCTCTCGCAGAACATCGGCGAGCTGATCGCGTTCCGGGCGCTGCAGGGGATCGGCGGCGGCGGGCTGATGGTCGGTGCGCAGACCATCATCGCCGACGTCGTCTCCCCCCGCCAGCGCGGCAAGTACCAGGGGTACTTCGGGGCCGTGTTCGGGGTGACGAGCGTCGCGGGTCCGCTCATCGGCGGCTTCTTCACCGATCACCTGTCCTGGCGATGGGTGTTCTACGTCAACCTGCCGATCGGCATCATCGCGCTGATCGTGTGCACGACGACGCTTTCGGTGCCGAAGGTGTCGGTCAAGCCGACCATCGACTATCTCGGGTTCGTGCTGCTGTCGACGGCCGTCTCATGCCTCGTGCTGATCACGACCTGGGGTGGCAACGAGTACGGCTGGACCTCTCCGCCGATCATCGGCCTGCTGGTCGGTCTCATCGTCGCCCTGGTGGTCTTCATCATGGTGGAACGGTCGGCGCCGGATCCCGTCATGCCGCTGCGGCTGTTTCGAAATCCGAGCTTCCTCGTCGCCGCCGGAGTGGGCTTCCTGGTCGGCTTCGCCATGTTCGGCGCGATCACCTATCTGCCGCAGTACCAGCAGATCGTGCGGGGTGCCTCGGCCACCGCGTCGGGGCTGCAGCTTTTCCCTTTGATGGCAGGCCTTCTCATCGCTTCGACCGCCTCCGGGCAGATCATCACGCGCACTGGCCGCTACCGTTTCTTCCCGCCGCTGGGGATGGCGCTCGTCACCCTCGCGATGCTGCTGCTCGGCCATCTCGGAGCGAATACGTCAGCGCTGGTGTCGTCGCTGTATCAGGCCGTGCTCGGCTTCGGTCTCGGGCTCGTGATGCAGGTGCTCGTCCTGGCGGTGCAGTCGACGGTCGATCTGCGCGACCTCGGCGCGGCGACCTCGTCCGCATCTTTCTTCCGCTCGATCGGCGGCTCGGTCGGAGTCTCGGTATTTGCGGCACTGTTCAACTCGGGCCTGGCACGTCATCTGGCGGCGCAGCTTCCCAAGGACAGTGGCGTCACGGCGGCGCAACTGCGGGGGAGTCCCGCCGAGCTCGCGAAGCTGCCTGCGGCGGTGCATGACGCGTACGTGCACTCGTTCGTGCTCTCGCTGCAGTCGGTCTTCCATGTGGCGATTTTCTTTGCGGCTGCTGGGTTTCTCATCAGCCTGCTGCTCCCGAACGTGCCCCTACGCGGCACGACCGGCGGGGAAGGGGCGACCACAGGTGGCGGGCTGGCCGCGGTCGGTCAGCAGTTCGGTTTCGTGGCCACCGGGGCGGCGGAGGTTCACCAGGAGATACGCGCCCGGCTCCAGGCGGCCGCGGCGGCTCTCGAACGCATCGACCTGCTCGTGGCCGAAGACCGACTCACCGAGACCGCGGGTGAGGATCTGCGGCGGCTTTACCGCGCCCGGATGTCCTATCTGACGGCCGGGGCCCGGTCGGCGTCAGACCCTCCGGCGGAG
Source organism: Frankiaceae bacterium (assembly GCA_036272075.1). Classification (GTDB taxonomy): domain Bacteria; phylum Actinomycetota; class Actinomycetes; order Frankiales; family Frankiaceae; genus DATAZK01. The sequence goes on along the minus strand of DATAZK010000225.1, from coordinate 54,901 downwards.
AACTCGAACCCGGCCCGCTGGCAGACGCTGCTGGACGTGCTCCGCGCTGAACGGACCAGTCTCAGCACCGATGCATCGGTTCCCGACGGGCAGCCCGAATCGGCCCTGGACGAGACGCGGCTCGAACGCGACCGCAGGGTCGCCGCGCTGCAAGCCGGGCTCGCCGCGCTCGCCCGCGCTCACCACGAGGGCTTCACCGAGAACGATCGCGAGTCCGTACGTGAGCTCATCACCGCCCGCATCGACAACCTCTCCGGCCTACAAGCCCACACCGTCGCCGGCAATCCCGAGGACGAGGCTTCAGCCCCGGAACCGACGGGTCAGGTCTGGAGCGCCGTCACCGACGTGCTCGCGACGGAACGCCGGGCACTCGCCGCGCTGGCCCCACAATTGAGCGCGCAGACGAATGACCGGATCGGCCGCGACGAGAGTTCGGAGGAAGCGAGCTATCCGGAGCTCAGTTCGGTCAGCGGACCGTGACCTGATCGTCACGAAGTCCCAGGAAGCAGTCGTCGGGTCGTCGACCAACTCAACGGCTTCAGCTAGTCCGGCGGTCGGGGCCGTGGCTGTCCAGCGTGGGTGTTAGTTTCAAGCTGATATTTCATATCGATGATCAGCTCACCTCCCGCGGGTTCACCAGGAGCAGCGATGCCAGACCTGAATACCGACTGGCTGGTGTCGGTCGATGACCATGCGATCGAGCCCCCTAGCGTCTGGGTCGACCGTTTGCCGGCGAAGTACCACGACGTCGCCCCTCACATGGTGGAGACCGACGGGGGTGAGGCCTGGCAGTACGAGGACAAGCAGATTCCGACGTCGGGGCTTTCGGTGGCCGCGGGCAAGAGTCACGAGGAATTCTCCCCGGATCCGGTGCCCTTCAGCGAGATGCGGCCCGGCGCCTACGACTCGGTCGCCCGCCTTGCCGACATGGACCAGGCCGGGATTCTGGCGTCGATGTGTTTCCCGTCGTTCCCGCGCTTCTGCGGGCAGATCTTCTGGGAGGCCAAGGACAAGGACCTCGCCGCCTTGTGCGTGCAGGCCTACAACGACTGGATGATCGACGAGTGGTGCGGGCTGGCGCCGGGTCGCTACATCCCGCTCGTGATCATCCCGCTGTGGGATCCGCCCGCCGCCGCCAAGGAGCTCGAGCGGTGCGCGGCGAAGGGCGCCACCTCCTTTGCTTTCTCGGAGAATCCGGAACCGCTCGGCCTGCCGACGATTCACGACCCGAGCCGCTACTGGGATCCGGTGATGGCGGCCGCCCAGGACCTTCAGATGGTGGTCTCGATGCACGTGGGCTCGTCCTCGACGATGCCGAGCATCTCCTCTAACGCTCCTGCGCTGGCCAGTCTCACGTTCGGCGCCTCGCGGGCCGCTGCCACCATGCTCTCCTGGCTTTTCAGCGACTACTTCCAGCGCATGCCGGGGCTGAAAATCGCCTTGTCCGAAGGAAACATCGGCTGGATGCCGTACTTCATCGAGCGCGCCGAGCAGGTGGTCGACCGCCAGCGGCACTGGATCAAGAAGAGCAAGACCGAGTTCTACAACCTGAAGGTCGAGGACAGCACCCAAGCCGATCTCGACCGGCTCAACGTGCGCGAATCGTTCCGCGAGCATATCTACGGCTGCTTCATCGAAGAGACGTCAGGGCTGCGATGCCTGGACATCATCGGTGAGGACAACGTGATGGTCGAGACCGACTATCCGCACACCGATACGACGTGGCCCAATTCCATCGAGGTCGCGCGCAAGCTCGTCTCGGAGCTCCCGGTGGAAACGCAGTACAAGATCCTGCGGGGCAATGCCGAGCGGCTGTACCGGTTCACCCCCGCCGAACCGCCGAATGACGTCTGACGCCGTGCTCAGCTCGTCGCTCCGCCGTTCACAGGGATGGTCACACCTGATACGTACGACGCGGCGTCGGAGCACAGAAAGGCAATAACTGCAGCGGTTTCGGCCGCTTGCTGAGCTCGACCGAGCGGGATGCGGGAGGCGATCCAGGTCGCGAACGACACCCCTTCGTTGATGGCGAGCGCGGTCAGGCCAGGGTTGGGGAACCGTTCACTGGGCTCGACGGCCAGCGGTGCGACGGCGTTGCAGCGGACGCGGTGAGGTCCGAGTTCGGCAGCGAGGACGGCCACCAACTGATCGACCGCGGCCCTGGCCGCGCCCACCGCTCCGGCGCCGATCGTGGGAGCGATGGCGGCGTGTGAGGAGAGCAGCACGAGGGAGCCCGGACGCCCACCGGCAACCATCGCCTTTGCCGCGGCCTGGGCGAGCAGCCAGGAGCCGGTCAGGTTGACGTCCAGGCAACGCCGCCAGGAGTCCTCGGCCAGGTCCAGCAGCAAGCCGTCGCCGGCCGCCGTTCCTGTCGCGCCGTTGAGCACGCAGCACCAGTCGAGTCCACCGAAGGCGTCGAGGGTGTGGGCGATGAGCGTCGAAACATCCTGCTTCTCCAGGCTTTCCAGCCGATGAGCCACCACCCGGCCGCCGTGACGCGCGGCCAGCTCGGTGAGTTCGGCGACGACCTCGTCGAACGTCTCGTCGGAGGCGTAGGCGGTATCTCCGCTGCCGACCAGATCGGCGCACACCAGATCAGCGCCCATCTCGACTAATCGCAAGGCCGTGGCGTAGCCGATGCCCGGTGGCCTGGCGACGCCCGATACCAGGGCGATCGGGCGACGCTCCGTCGAGCCGTTCACCATCACTGCTTGCTCGTCAGCGCTCATTCGCTCATCCTGGCGGACGCCGGATCCGCCCGCTGGGTCAGGGGCCGAGGACGATCGTCCAAGCGCCGAAGGCGGAGCCGGGCTGGTCGGTGGTGGCGATGAGGCCCCCGGCCGGTCCGGCGCCGGCGATGCCACCGTCAGAGGCGATGGAGTTGATACGCCCGCTGCCGGAACCATTGTCCACCGACTGCACCGTCTGACCCGCGGGAGCGGTCCAGGCCGTGATGGTCGAGGACTTGCCGGACCAGATGGACACCACCACGTCGCCGTTGGCAGGAACCGTGGTGGTCGGCGTCGTGTAGGACGACGCCGTCGCGACCGAGGCCTTGCCGGCCGAGGCGACCACCGGGCTGGTGGCGTTCGTGCCGCTGTAGGCCAGGAGCTGAACGGTGCTGTGCACGGCACCGGGGAAGGTGACGGTGACCGACGTGCCGGCATCGGTCGCTGAGGCGACGCGCTGCCAGACCGTGGTCGTCAGTGCAGTCGAGGTTCCCGAGACAGCGCTGGAGGTGCCGACCTGGGTCCAGCCGGCCGGTGCCGCCAGAGGCCCGGCGCCCACTCCGGTCGCGACCAGCAGAATCCCGTTGCCGGCGGTGACCGCCCCCGGCACGGTCACGGTTTCGGCCGTCCCGTTACCGGTGGCGCTCGCCGAAGCCACGAAGGCCAGCGCGGCAGTCTGCGTTGCGTTGACCGTGACGGGCTGGGTGACAGAGGCGGTGTCGCCCCGCGCGTTGGTCACGGTCAGCGTCACCTGGTACGTGCCGGGTCCGGCGTAGGTGTGCTGCGGCTGGACGCCGGTGCCCGCGGCGGAGTCGCCGAAGTCCCAGGCGTACGAGCTGATCGTCGATCCGGAGGCGGTAGACGCGGAGGCGTCGAGGAAGCACGTCGCGTTCAGGCACGAGGACGTGAAGCTCGCCGTGGGTGCTACCGGGGGGGCGACCGTGTCGAGGAAGACCCCGCGGGCTGCCCAGTTGCCGGTGGCCAGGGTGTCGACGGTGCTCGGGCCGGTCACGGTCGTGCCGTTCCAGGGGGCCTGGTGCAGCTTTCCGTCGGACCTGGTGGCGTACCAGAGCGAACCGTTGGCCAGGAACATGCCGCCGGCGTTGGAGAAATCGACCGGATTGCCATTGGAGACGACCGTGGTTTCCACCGGGCTGATCACGCCGCCGGTCACCTGGCCTGCGACCGAAGAGGTTGTCGTGTCGGGGGCGAAGGCCCGGCTGTAGAGGTTCTTGCTGCCCGCCAGCGTGTAGTAGATCGCGCGGTTGGCGTAGAACATGCCCGTCACGTTGGGCAATTCGGCGTAGAAGCCGGTCGCGGTTCCCTGGTAGGTCTGCCCCGAACCGGTCTTCACCGTGTCCCAGTAGGGGTCGTCATACGGATCGACGAGCTGGGCCGGGCCGAACCCTTCGGCCCCGTCCCAGGTGCGGTAGTAGAACTTGCCGCCCGAGGCGTACCAGATCCGGCCGTTGAGCACGAAGGCGCCGGTGACGGTGCCCCAGGCGATGCCGCCGCCGGTGCTGGGCTGGGTGGAGGCGAGCGAACCGATACCGGTCGCCGGGTCAAAAGTGCTGGCAGTAAAGGTGTTTGCCCCTGCGAGGCTGCCCGCTTGGAACACGGTGCGAGCGTCGCCGGCGTCGTTGCCGGTTGCCGCCGCGCCGCCGGCAAAGGGGAAGAAGTCGATCTTCTGGTGCTTGTACTGGTAGTTGCCGATGTAGTCGGTGTCGCTGCCGACCCAGATTCCCTGAGAGGTGGCGTACACGACCTCGGCACCATGACCGCGGGGGTTGCGCCCGGGGTTCCACGACAGCGGGACGCCATTGGCCGGGTCGAGGGCAGCCAGGCCCGGCCGGGCGACGGCACCGGCCTTCGAATTGTCCTGGCCGTACGGGTTGTTCAGCCAGCGGTAGTGACCACCGATGTACACAGCCGACGACGTGACGCCGACCGAGTAGACGGAATCGGTCCCGGTGAAGTCGACCCACGCCGGGGTGACGGTCAGGCCGGTGGAGGAAGCGTTGAACCGGCTGGCCGAGTCACAGTCCTGGAAGGTGCTGTTGTAATAGCCACCGGTGGCCGCGACGACGAAGTACGAGCCGTCGGGCGACCAGCCGACACCGCGCACGAAAGAGTCATAAGCCCAGCTGTAGCAGGCGTTTGTGAAGGCGTTGGTGTTCCAGTTCGGGTCGACGGTGGCGGCGGTTGCCCCGAGAGTGATGCTGACGATCTGGTCCCGGGCGTACGTGCCGACCGTGTCCTGCGCGGAGATGAAGTTGCCGTCCACGATCAGTCGGGTCTTGTCCGGTGACACCGCGACGGTCGTGGCACCCACGGCAGCCTCGGCGGAACCGGCGACCCGGCCGTAGTTGTGGTGTCCGGTCAGGTTGATGGTCAGATACGGGTCGATGGCGCCGCTGGTGGCGTTGACCGAGGCGAGGCCGTCGTGCACGACGCTCTTGACCGACGTGAAGGTGCCGCCGATGAAGAGCCGGTCACCGACCAGTGCCATGTCGTTGATGAGCCCGTTCAGGGAGGGGTTGAACGTGGTGACCCGGGCCCCGGTCGTGAGGTTGAACTCGGCGAGGCGGGTCGCCACCCCGTCGGCGGTAGTGAACCGGCCGCCGACGTAGACGCCGGTGCCGTCGGCCGTCGGGACGATCGAGTCGACCTCACCGTTCACGGCGGGGACGAAGCCGGTGTCCAGAGCGCCGGTCGCGGCGTCAAAAGCGAAGAGGTAGTCGCGCGTGACGGCGGTTCCGGAGCCGGCGCCGGCCGTCGGGGTCACGGTGGTGAACGAGCCGCCGACCACGATCCGGCTACCCACCTGAACGATCGACTCGACCGCACCGTCGCCGATGTTCGGCGTGTACTTGGCCGGGACCGCATTAGCGACCGTGCCGCCGTCGTTCACGCCGGGGCTCGCTGCCGTCGCCGCCAGCGCCGGCATCGTTGCCGCGAGCGCAGCAGCAACGACCGCAACCGTAATCCGTGTCACCGAGCGTGAGCCCCGCATGCCTGTTTCCCCCACATCTGCGCCAACACCTGAGAATTTGTTGACGCTCCGTGATGAGTTAACGGCGCGAGCTCAGCTTGCGTTGCGCTCCTGGGAATTCACATAAATGACTTGGCTCACGTCAATGCGGGGAGCTACGTGAGGCGTCGCGGCTGCTTCGGTAGAGCAACGGTGCGGACTCCGGTGGCGTAGGCGGTACGCAAGATGGCGGCGAAGCTGGCAGCGGCCCCGTTGGAAGGCAGCTGGCAAATCGTGTAGATCATTCCGTCGCCGAAGGGCGAGGCGAGACGCTCCACCTGACCGTCGAGGTCTACAGCGGCCTGCTGGATCCGCGTGCGCCGGTCCGCCTCCTTCTTGGCCGTGAGGGAAGGTCCGGCCACCGCGGTGTCGGTGACGAACAGGTACCGGGGCAACGTCGACCGGACCGAGGAGATGCGCGGCACGTCCGGGATTGGCTGGACGGATATGGCCTGGTTCTGCAACGAGTCCTGGATCAGCAAGGGGGCCCTCTTAGCGGGCGCGCGGGATCGGCGTCTGAGATGACGGATCAGGGCGAGCCGCTGTCCTCAACATGCCCTGTCGCGGTGACGGATACAAGCCCTCCGCCATAACTTGACCAACGCAAGAGATCTGCGCTCGGGCTGGAACCGTGAGAGACTGAGGGCACAGAGCGGACCGGGCCTGTCAGGACCTTGCGTCTCCATCCGCCATCGCACGATTCAGTCAAGGCGGCGTCAGAATGCTCAGTCCCACGACAGATCCGGTGACCTCGCCCGCCAAGCAATGCGCGTGCGGGCATCCGATCGCCACACATGACGTGATTTCCGCCCGTTTCTGTGCGGCGACAGCGGCCCACAACCTGTCTCGGGCCTGCATCTGCAAGTGAACGCAGCGGTCGTCTTTCTGCACGGCCAACCGGGGGCGGCGTCGGACTGGGACGAGGTCGTCCGGCTTCTGCCGCCCGGGGTACGCATCCTCGCGCTGGACCGTCCCGGATATCGCGCCAATCCCCGCCCACCCGGAACGTTCGCCGACAACGCACGCTGGCTGCTCGCGGAAATGGACGCCGCAGGAATCGACGACGCGATCCTGGTCGGCCATTCCTATGGCGGGGCAGCAGCCCTCACCGCGGCGGCCATGGCTCCCGGGCGGATTCGTGGGCTGCTGCTGGTTTCCAGCGTCGGCCCGCATTGTCTGGATGGCTGGGACCGGCTTCTGGCCGCCCCGGTCGCCGGTCCGGTGTGCGCGCTGGCCGCCTGGTGGCTCACCCCGTGGTTCGCGCGTCAACGACTCGGGCGCATCGAACGTCGCCGCAATCGGCCGCTGGACGCTGATGAGCATCTCAACTGGGAAGCGTGGGGAAACGCGCGTCACGAGCACGGCGCGATGTGGCGCACCTTCCTGACCGAGCAGCGAGAACTCGTTCAGCACCTCGGTGAGCTGGATTCCAGCCTCGCCAAGGTGGAAGCGCCGGCGGTCATTCTCGCCGACCCCGCGGACAAGATGATCCCCGTAGCTACGGCACACGCCTTGCACGAGCAATTGCGCCACTCGCGTCTGGTGCTCGCCGGCGGCGGAGGCCATCACCTTCCGCGGCGCAACCCTCAGGCCGTCGCCGTGGAGATCTCGCGGCTATGCGCCGAGCTGGCCGCCTGAATCAGCACTGACCCAGAAGGGGAGCCAGATCGGCTCGGGGAGCGCGGGAAGGTTCCTGAAATGGCTGATGATTTCCCGGAGTCCTGGGTGCGGATTCGTCTTGGGGAAGATGAGCGACAGCGGGTAGGCGAGGGTGGGGTTCACGATCGGGATGCGGCGCAGGTCGTAGTTCGCCGGCCACAGATACCGGTCGCGCGCGCCGACGAGGGTGGCGACATCGGCCGAATCGGCGAGGGTGTCGAGCAGTACCTCGTTGCCGAAGTTCGGGCCCGCGGCGTCGATGCGGAGGTCGAATCTCCCGGCGAGCTGGTCATAGAACTCGGCCCACTCGCTGCGCGGCGCGATACCCGGTACCCAGATCCGGTACTGGCGCAGCTGGGGCGGCGTCAGAGCGCGAGCGGCCGCGAGCGGATGTCTCGGGCCGACGAGCAGTTGGAGCGCGGAGTTGAACACGTGAATCATCTGCATGTCTCGCGGCAGCGCAGCCGGGTCGGTGATCGTGCGGAACGAGGCGTCGATGTCCCCTGCTTGCAGGGCCGCGACGGCCGCGCGCGGATCGTTGACCCGAAGCGTCACCACGTCGAGGTCGGTTTCGGGATGCGACCGCCAGTAGTCATGCAGGACGACGGCCTGCGCTGATCGAAGGCCCAGGACGTCGATCCGAAGGGCCCGCGAGCCCGGTTTGATCGCCGCGACGGCCCGCTCGACACCCGTGATGATTTTCCGCGCGTGCGGCAGGAAGGCCTGGCCGTCGAGGGTCAGCTCGACCCCTCGGGCCGTGCGGGTGAACAGCCGGACGTCGAGCGTGCGCTCGAGGGTGGCGATCCGCTTCGAGACGGCCTGCTGCGTCAGCCCCAGCTCGTCGGCCGCGTGTTGCAGCTGCCCGAGATCGGCCGCCAGGACGAACGAGCGCACCGCCTCGGTATCCACCTGATCGAGCCTACGAGCGTCCAACTGATCGTTGTGACTCGCCGAAGCGCGGGTTGTTTGAATGAACGACATTGCCGCTGGTGTGATGCGCGAACCCAAACGTCGGTTGTTTATCAGGGAGTCGCATGCGCGCGCAGCTGGGAGGCAGTTTCGGCTGGCTCTGGTCGGCGTACGCCGTCAGCACGTACGGCACGTGGATCGCCTTCGGCGCCTTCCCGCTCATCGCGATTCGAGTGCTGCATTCGCGAGCCTTCGCCGTGTCTTTGCTGGAAGCGCTCGGGCTGGCGGCCGCCGCGCTCGTGGCCTTCCCGCTCGGGCCGTGGATCGAGCGCCGCGCCAAACGTCCAGTGATGATCGCGATGGACCTCCTCCGATTCACCGCCATGGTCAGCATTCCGATCACGTACGGCCTGGGCTTGCTGTCCTACGGCCAGCTGCTCGCCGTCTCGGTCATTTCCGGAAGCGCGAGCATCACCTTCACCGCCGCCTCCGGTGCGTACCTCAAGCACCTCGTCCGCAGCGAGCAACTCCTTGTCGCGAATGGGAGATTCGAGGGCACGAGCTGGGCGGCGACGGCGGCTGCTCCTCCGCTCGGCGGCGCGCTCATCGGCGTGCTCGGTCCCGTCATCACCGTCCTGGCTGACGCGCTCAGCTACCTGCTGTCCGCCCTCGCGGTCCGGCGTATCCGCGGAAGCGATGTCGCGTCCCCGGGCGCCTCGACCACCGGCAGGCGCGGAGCTGAACTGCTTGTCGGCTGGCGGTTGATCCTCGGCGATCGCGCACTGCGGCGCCTGTTCCTCAACTCGATCCTGGTCAGCGGCCTGATCATGGCCACCCTTCCACTCCTGGCGGTCCTGCTGCTGGGCGAGTACCACTTTCCGGCCTGGCAATACGGTCTTGCCTTCGGAGTCCCGGCGCTCGGCGGCTTGCTGGGCGCCCGCCTGTCGGCACGTCTGGTGACGCGTTACGGGCAGCTTCGGGTCATGGGCCTCTCCGGCTGGCTGCGCTCGGTGTGCCCGCTAGGGCTCGCGTTCGTGCGCCCCGGGACGGCGGGGCTGCTCACCGTGATCGTCGTCGAAGGCCTGCTGATCACCTGCATGGGCGTCTTCAATCCGATTTTCGCCACGCAACGACTCCAGCGCGCACCCGCCGATCACGCCGCCCAAGTTCTCAGTACCTGGAGCGTCAGCAGCAAGCTCTCGCAAGCTGCCCTGATGATGATCTGGGGCGTGCTCGCGTCGCTCACCAGTCCGCTGGCCGCCATCACGATCTCCGGCATCCTCCTGCTCGCCACGCCGCTCCTGCTACCCCGACGCAAGCACCTGTCAGACCCTGACCCGCCGCGTTGTCATGCCCGGCGAAACCCGCAACTGCGCAACCACCGCGCCGCGCCCGCCGCCGCGATCAAGGGGTAGAACTCTGAAGACAGGCCTTGGCGCGTCAAATCTTCTCCCTGGTGGTGTCGATGAACGAGCAGCATCTCGCCTTGTGCTCCAGCGCCGAATGGGCCGAAGCGGTCCAGCGCTGGATCATTCCGTGGGTCCTGGATGACGTGGACCTGGGCGACGACGTGGTGGAGGTCGGCCCAGGTCCCGGGCTCACCACCGACGTGCTCCGGGAACGCGTACGAAATTTGACAGCGATCGAAGTTCATCCCGCACTCGCGAAGGAGCTGGCGGCCCGAATGGCGGGCACGAATGTCGATGTTGTCTGCGCCGACGCGACCGCAACCGGCCTGCCGGGCGACCGCTTCACCGGTGCAACCTGCTTCACGATGCTTCACCACGTGCCCAGCGTCGAAGCCCAGAATGCCTTGCTTTCCGAAGTCCATCGGCTGCTAAGCCCGGGTGGTGTCCTCGCCGGGACTGACAGCCTCGACAGCCCTGACTTTCGTGCCCTTCACGTCGATGACGTCTGCGTTCCCCTCGAACCGGCCACCTTCGCCGACCGCCTCGAGGCCGCCGGCTACGTCGCTGTCGAGGTCGACACGAACGACTACGGCATCCGATTCCGGGCGAGAAAAGCAGGCCCGTGAAGCACCAACGACAGGCCCCCCTGGCAGGACTCGAACCTGCGACCATCGGATTAGAAGTCCGGCGCTCTATCCGCTGAGCTACAGGGGGATACGCAGCACAGAGGCTACTGGTGACCCTGGTCCGCACGGCGATACGTTCTGCAAGTGGTTGTTCCCGTGGGACAAAGGCGCGAGGTGTACGCGCTGCTGGCGGCGAGGTTGCGCCAGGCCTTGCCGTCCCTGGCGACGGACATCAACGCGGCGGTGGGCGAGGAGGTCGCCGAGTACTCGCGCCCGATCGAGGGGCTCTTCGGGCGCAACCTGACGATGGGCGTCGAGCGTGCTCTTGCCGCCTTCATCGACCTGCTGGACGAGCCCGGCGAGCCGACCTTGCCGCGCACGTTCTATCTGGAGCTCGGACGCGGTGAGCTCCGCCAGGGTCGCGGGCTCGATGCGCTGCTGACGGCCTACCGGGTCGGCGCCCGGGTCGCCTGGCGAACGGTCGGCGACCTTGCGGTCGAAGCGGGCGCCCCGCCGGCAGCCCTCGTGGAGCTTGCCGAACTGCTTTTCACCTATATCGACGGGCTTTCTGCGCTGAGCGTGCGCGGCTATGCCGAGGAGCAGGCGGCCCGGGCGGGGGAGCGGGACCGGCGGCGGGCCGAACTGGCCCGGCTGCTCATCACCGGCATCGACGAGAGCACCCTTCGCGAGCTGGCGGTGCTGGCGCGGTGGCCGCTGCCCGAGCACCTGGCCGCAGTGATCCTTCCGACGCAGGCGCCGGAAGTCCCGCTGCCGTCCGACGCTTTGATCTGGCCTCGGGATGAGAACGTCGTGGCTCTGGTGCCGTGCACCGCCGAGTTCGGGCTCACGCAATTGCGCAAGCGTTTGAAGGGGGTTCCGGCGGTGGTCGGCTCCGTCGTGCAGCCCCGGGAGGCCCGGCAGTCGCTCGCGTCGGCCGAAGCGCTGGCGCTCATCGAGGTCACGGGCGACCGTCGGCACGCGGAGCCGATCCTGGTCGATGACCATCTGCTCGATCTCGTCCTGCGTGCCGACCCGGCCCTGCTCGAGCGGCTCAGCAGCCGGTTGCTCGAACCGTTGGACGCCGTCCCGGAGGCGGCTCGCGAGAGGCTGGCCGTCACCCTGCTCGCCTGGTTGGCACATGCCGGTGCGCGCAACGCCGTCGCGCAGGCGCTGCACGTGCATCCGCAGACCGTGCGCTACCGGATGACGCAGCTGCGCGAGGCGTTCGGCCCGGCACTGGAAGATCCCGAACGGCGTACAGCCCTCACCGTCGTGTTGCGGGCCGCCTACGGACCCGTCCCCGCCGCCGAGCAAGGCACGAAACCGTGAGCATCCATGCGATCGGAGCAGACGAACCCCCACCGAGACTCTGGCGCCGGTGGTTTCGCCGGCTGCTCCAATTCCTGGATCCCCAGGGGAATCCGTCCGAAGTCATCTACGGCACCCTGCTCGCCGGGGTGGTGCTCGCGACCAAGGCGCACAAAGGCGTGACGGGCGCTGCCATTTTCTGGTCGGCCGTCGGCGCGCTCGTCCTCTACTGGGCCGCGCATGTCTACGCCGACGTGATCGGCGAGCAGGTCAAGACGCGGAAGCGGACGACGTGGGCCACGGTCCGCCACGCCGCGGCCGACGATTGGACCCGGCTACGGGCGTCGCTGATCCCGGTCCTGTTCTTCGAGATCGTCAGGCTGGGACGCGGTTCGGTGAACACCTCGGTGCTCAGCGCGCTGTGGCTCACGGTCGGGCTGCTGGGCGCGTGGGGAGCTACTGCTGCGTTTCGCAGCGGGGCGCGGGGGGTGGCACTCGTGCTCGAGACGACGGTCTGCGGCCTGCTCGGCGTGCTGGTCGTTGTCCTCAAAGTCGTCCTCTACTGACCCGCGTCGGGACCCGCGGCCGCCGAATCGCATACGTTCCGCGTCGTGGATTCGCTCTTCGACGTCAGCTCCAAGACCGTTCTGGTGACCGGCGGCTCGCGAGGTATCGGCCGGATGATCGCGACCGGCTTCATCGAACGCGGCGCCAAGGTCTACATCAGCAGCCGCAAGGAGTCCGAACTCCGTGCAACGGCCGAGGAGATCGGGGCTATCGCGCTGCCCGCCGATCTCTCGACGGAGGCGGGCGCGCTCGCCCTTGCCTCCGAGGTGGCCGAGCGGGAATCCGAGCTTCACGTCCTCGTGAACAACGCCGGGGCTACGTGGGGCGCTGGGCTGATGGAGTACCCCGACTCGGCTTTCGACAAGGTGTTCTCGACCAACGTCAAGGCGCCTTTCCACCTCACCCGCGCGTTGCTGCCACAGCTGGAAAAGGCGTCAGCTCCCGGCGATCCGGGCCGCGTCATCATGATCGGGTCGATCGAGGGAATCATGGTGCCGGACTGGGAGAATTACGCCTACCCCGCCTCGAAAGCCGCCATCCACATGCTGACCCGCCAGCTCGCCTCGCGGTTGTGCCCGGCCATCACGGTCAACGCGATCGCCCCCGGGCTTTTCGCGAGCAAGATGACGGCCTTCGTCTTCGATGACGACCCTGCATCCGCCGCGATTGCGGAGCGGATCCCGATGCGACGCGCGGGGGAGCCGCCCGACATGGCCGGCGTCGCGGTCTTTCTCGCCAGCCGCGCCGGCGCCTACCTCACTGGCGCTGTGATCCCCGTAGACGGAGGGCTTTCCACTCATGGCTGACACCAAGCTGGACTACGTCGAGGTCGTCGCCGCCGAGGGTTCGGCGCTGATCTCGGCAGTCGCGCAGGGCCCGCTCGATTCCGTAGTTCCCACCTGCCCGGGCTGGGATCTGCGCATGCTCGCCGCCCACATCGCCACCACGTGGACGTGGTCGGCCGCGATCGTTCGCGAGCGGCTTCAGGCGCCGGCCCCGTACGACATGCCCGAGCTCACGGACGACAAGGTGCTGGCCTACCTCGAGGGCTCGCTCGCGACCGTCATCGACGCCTTGGGCAGCTGCCCGCGCGACACCGAGGTCTGGGGGTTCGGGCCGCATCCGCGCACGGCGGCCTTCTGGAACCGGCGCCAGGCGATGGAGACCGCGGTGCACCGGGTCGACGCCGAACTGGCGATCGGCGAGCCGGCAGACGTCACCGCGCCGATATCGGCTGACGGCATCGGCGAATACATCGACGTGACGATTCCCCGGATGCACTACAAGAAAGACCCTCCGCCGGGGCAGATGAAGCTGACTGCCACCGACACCGGTGACGTCTGGACCTACGGCTCACCGGATGGGGGAGTGGGCACCCTGACCGGCCGCGCCGAAGATCTCTTCCTGGTGCTGTGGGGACGCCGGGGCGAGGACGCCGTGCAGTCCGGCGGTGACCCGGCGATCCTGGCCGGTTGGCGAGCACTCGGCGCCCCGTAGATCAGCGCGCGTAATCCACAGCTTCGCTCGGCAACGACGCAAGCCCGCTGAAGACGGCCATCGTCAGTGGGGCGCGGACATCCCCGTCCGCGTCACCGCTTGACGATCTCTTGGAGCAGCCCATGGCCGGCGAGACTTATCTGACGCTGTCCGGAAACCTCACGTCCCCGCCCAAGTCTGGGGTGAGCCGCTCCGGCGTGCACTGGACCCGGATGCGCGTGGCCAGCAGCTCGCGCGTCTTCGATCGCGGCACCACCGAATGGCGTGACGGCGAAACGATCTTCCTTGACGTGAGCTGCTGGCGCCGGCTCGCCGAGAACGCTGCGGCCACTCTCGAGCGCGGCGATCGGGTGCTCGTCATCGGCCGGCTGCGCCAGCGTTCCTACGAGGATCAGCAGGGCGTGCGGCACACCGTCATGGAGCTGGATGCTGACGCGATCGGTCCCGATCTCGGACGGGTGGCGGCCCGCCTCAGCCGTCCCGATCACGCCGATGAGGGTGATCAGCCGGATGAATCCCCTGAATCGCAGGAATCCCCTGAATCCCCGGTCTCGGCCCCGGTGTTGGAGGCTGTCCCCGAGCTCGCTGCGACGTAGCCAGGGTCGCGGCCCCAGCCTCGGTGGCCTGCGCCCCATAGGCTGTAAGGCATGGCGCAGTACATCTTCCAGATGCGCAAAGTGCGCAAAGCACTTGGCGACAAGGTGATCCTCGATGACGTGACTTTGGCGTTCATCCCCGGCGCCAAGATCGGTGTGGTCGGGCCCAACGGCGCCGGCAAGTCGACGGTGCTGAAGATGATGGCCGGCATCGAGCACCCTTCAAACGGCGACGCGATCCTCAGCCCCGGGTACTCGGTGGGCATCCTGCTGCAGGAGCCCCCGCTCGATGAGGACAAGGACGTGCGGGGCAACGTTGAAGATGCCGTCGCCGAGACCCGTCACGTCCTCGCCGAGTACGAGGAGATCAACGAGAAGATGGCGGCGCCCGACGCCGACTTCGACACGTTGCTGGCCCGCCAGGCTGAGCTCATCGACGTGATCGAGGCGCACGACGCCTGGGAGCTGGATTCGCGCCTCGACCAGGCCATGGACGCGCTTCGCCTTCCCCCTGGCGATGCTGACGTCACGCTCCTGTCCGGCGGCGAGCGTCGCCGGGTCGCGCTCTGCAAGCTGCTGCTCCAGCAGCCCGACCTGCTGCTGCTCGACGAGCCGACCAACCATCTCGACGCCGAATCGGTGGCCTGGCTCGAGCAGCACCTCGCCAAGTACCCCGGCGCCGTCCTGGCTGTCACCCACGACCGGTACTTCCTCGACAACGTCGCCCAGTGGATCCTCGAGCTCGACCGCGGCCGCGCGTATCCCTATGAAGGCAATTACTCGACCTACCTCGAGACCAAGCAGTCGCGCCTGAAGATCGAGGGAAACAAGGACGCCAAGCGCCAGCGCCAGCTTGCTCAGGAGCTGGAGTGGGTGCGGTCCAATCCCAAGGCGCGTCAGGCCAAGAGCAAGTCCCGGGTCGCCCGGTATGAGGAGCTGGCTGCCGAGGCCGACCGCGTGCGGCCGATGGACTGGGAGGAGATCCACATCCCGCCGGGGCCGCGGTTGGGAGCCCAGGTGATCGAGGGGATCAACCTCGACAAGGGCTACGGCGACCGCCAGCTGATCCACGATCTGTCTTTCAACCTCCCGCGCGGCGGGATCGTGGGAGTGATCGGTCCCAACGGAGTCGGCAAGACCACGCTGTTCTCCATGCTCGTCGGCCAGCAGGAGGCTGACGACGGGAAGCTCATCATCGGCCCGACGGTCGACATCGCCTACGTCGATCAGAGCCGCTCGGCGCTGGACGCCAAGAAGAACGTGTGGGAAATCGTCTCCGACGGTCTGAACCACATCATGGTCGGCAAGCTGGAGATGCCCAGCCGGGCTTACGTCTCCTCGTTCGGCTTCAAGGGTCCCGATCAGCAGAAGCCGGTCGGCGTGCTGTCGGGCGGAGAGCGCAACCGCTTGAACCTGGCGCTCACCCTCAAGCGCGGCGGAAACCTGCTGCTGCTCGACGAGCCGACGAACGACCTCGACGTCGAGACGTTGCGCTCGCTGGAGGACGCGCTCCTGGAGTTCCCGGGCTGCGCCGTGGTCATCAGCCATGACCGCTGGTTACTCGACCGGGTCGCCACGCACATCCTGGCCTGGGAGGGCGACGAGCAGGATCCGGCCAAGTGGTTCTGGTTCGAGGGCAACTTCGCGGACTACGAGGAGAACAAGGTCGCGCGGCTCGGCCAGGAGGCGGCGCGTCCGCACCGGGTCGTCTACCGCAAGCTCACCCGGGACTGAATCGGCGCGAGGTCGCTGCAAAGCGCCCGCTGACCTCCAGCGAGCCGCGATTGGGCCGCGGTCGAGCCGCGATTGGGCCGGCCGGGTGGCGGCTCACCTGATCGGGTGCCCGCCGCCCGGGTGGTCTGCCTCTGCGCGGCTCAACCAACCGGTGATCCCGGCCGATTGATCTTTGCCGGGCAGAGGTAACTAGTCCGAAAGGACTAGCCCAGAGGTGTTTCAGCGTGGTTTTGGCCGCTGAACGCGACAAATCGCCCAATTTCGCCCACAAAAGATAGTGCCAAAAGGCCATCAAGGGTTCGACACGTTTCGGTCGATGCAGGTGCGGTCGAGCGCAGTTGGACAACTTGAAGGGATCTCCTCGTGCGAATGGTCACACCCCAACCGCACGGGTCGAAGCTTCAGATTTCCCTGCTGCGTACCGGTAGCTGCAACCACTCGGCCAGCCAGGTCCGCTGACCGACCGAGTGATCGTCCGCTGTCCCGCCACCAGTACGACTTCCCCGCCACAGGAGCCCGCCTTGAACGCAACAGCCGTCCTCGATGCCCCTAGCCCCGCGTCGGACACGGTCGACAACGACACCGTCGACACCGTCGACAGCGACACCGTCGACACCGTCGACAGCGTCGCGACTGTCTCGGCCGCCAGCCCGCTGACCCGCGATGAGGTGACCGAGCTCATCGAGCGCAACCTCCCGCTCGTGCAGCACGTGCTGTTCCAGGTTGCTGCTCACTACCCGCGCCACGCCGACCGCGAGGAGCTGGCTCAGGCCGCCACGCTTGGTCTGGTCGAGGCCGCCCACCGCTTTGATCCCGCCCGCGGCGTGCCGTTCGAGCGCTGGGTCTCGCTGCGGGTTCGCGGCGCCATCGTTGACGCCGCCCGCGCTCTTGACTTTGCTCCCCGCTCGCTGCGTGCGGCTGCTCGCAGCGTCGAGGACGCCCACAGCCAGCTGCTCACCCGCCTCGGCCGTACCCCGACCCCGGATGAGGTCGCCGCGGAGATGCAGGTTCCGGTCCGTGAGCTGCAGGAACTGCAGGGCCGCGTGCACCGCGCCCTGGTCCTTTCGCTCGATGCCCCGTGCGGCGAGGAGGACGGCGACCCGCTGACCCTGGCCGACGGTCTCGTCGAAACCGTCTACGTCGATCCCTCCACCCAGCTCGAAGAGCGCGAGCGGGCGGCCTACCTGCGCGACGCGCTGGCCCTGCTTCCCGATCGCCTGCAGGCCGTCGTCAGCGGCTACTTCCTCGAAGGTCGCTCCTCTGCCGAGCTGGCCGAGGAGCTCGGCGTCACCGAGTCCCGCGTTTCGCAGATGCGTTCCGAGGGGCTGGCGCTCATGCGGGCCGGCATCACGGCGCAGTACTCCGACACCCCGGTGGACGAGGAGCCCGAGACCGGCCGCGCTGCCAACCGGCGCGCTGCCTACGCCACGGCTCTGTCCAGCCGCTCCACCTACGCCAACCGGCTCTCGCGTCCGACCCGGATCGTGCCGACCCCGCGGCACACCGCCGAGGCCACGTCCTCAGATCTGTCTTTTGCGGTGTAATTTCACACTCTCCGTTACAGTCCGAAGCCGGCCCGTCACAATTGACGGACCGGCTTCGTGCTGTTCAGGGGCCTAGACACGATCTTTCGGACGCTTCCCAAGCGCGAAGGCTCCGAGATCCCTAAGATACGGAGCGTGAGCAACAGCGGCACTGGGTCGAGAGTCCTTGCGCGAGCGTCCTAGTGCGTTGCGCCGGTCGGCCCAAGGGCAAGTGGGGCCATCGAGCGCTGTGTGCGGGAATGTCCGTCGGGAAGACTGAGGTCGAGTGACGCGATCCGACGGGGGAGTTGGATGACCGATCCAATGATCGCGCCTGACCCGCGCGTGCTGGTTGATCGTGGCAGCACGTTGTACGTGGTCTCGGACGACCTCTCGATCCGGTATGCCAACCCGGGAACGGCGCGCGCGCTCGGCTGGGAGTCGGCCACGGAGCCGGCCGAGAACAAGGTGACGGCCCTGCTGCACCCGGCCGACCGGCCGCTGCTCGCAGGCGTGGTCCGTGACCTGGCACCGGGTGGCCGTAGCCGCCAGCTTCAGGTCCGTTTGCGCCATTCGAACGGCAGCTGGCGCACCATCGCCGTCGTCGCGCACGACATGGCGCATGACGAGCGGGTCGGCGGCCTGCTGCTCGAGGGCTGGGACATCACCGAACACCTCGATGAGCTGCGCGCCACCTCCCTGACCGATCCGCTCACCGGCCTGGCCAACCGGGCCCTGCTCGGTGACCGGCTGCGCCGCAGCCTGGCGCTCCTGCGCCGCAGCATCGCCCCGGTCGGCCTGCTTTTCGTCGACCTCAACGAGTTCAAAGCGGTCAACGACAATTACGGCCATCCCGCGGGTGACCGGGTGCTGTCGGCGGTCTCGGCCCGCATCGGCCGGGTCCTGCGCCCGCAGGACACGCTGTGCCGCTGGGGCGGCGACGAATTTGTCGTCCTGTGCGCCGAGCTGGACTCCCCGGGCGACGCCGTCCGGGTCGCCGCTCGCGTTCGCTCCGTGCTCGCTGGCCCGGTGGCGCTGGATCCGGCGCTGGTTCCCGGGCACGTCAATGTCGGCTCGCCGCTCGAGCTCAACGTCGGCTCCAGCATCGGCATCGCGGTGACCACCCATCCGGAGACTCCGGCGGCGGCTCTGATCGGTGCGGCTGACCGTTCGATGTATGAGGCCAAGCGAGGCCGTACGGGCGTGGGACCGGTGATGGTGCTCGGCGGAGTGCCCGTAGGCGGGCAAAACGACCGATCTCAGGGTCCTCCGGACGGCGTCAGCGGCCTTGATCAGACGGCAGTCATGGCACAGGACCAATAAGGACACTTTGCCTAAGCGTGCCTGCTGCCGATAGAGGTATGTGAGCTCTTCTGTCCAGCTGCCGGCCATGGGGCCTTCGCACGAGCAGATTCCTGCTCAGACGCGTCCAGTCGGTCGTCGCCGACTCGGCGAAGTGCTGATGGACCAGGGCGTTCTCACCCAGGCCCAGCTCGACCATCTGCTGGTCACGCAGTCTGAACGCGGCCAGGAGCGCAAGCGTCTCGGCCGGCTCGCGGTGGAGGAGGGCTACGCGACCGAGCGTCAGCTCGCGACCGCGCTCGCCGCTGCCCTCGAACTGCCCGTCGTCGACCCCATGCGTGAGCGCGTCGACGTCCCCGTCGCCCGCCAGCTCCCGCGTTCCGTCGCCGAACGCAACGGCGTCATGGTGCTCGGCCGCAACCCCTCGACCGGCCGGATGCTGGTCGCCGTCACCGACCCGACCAACGTCTTTGCCCTCGATGACGTCCGCGTCCATCTCAAGGTCTCTGACCTCGAGGTCGCCGTCACCACCGATGCCGATCTGCGGGCGGCACTGACGCGCGTCTGGAGCCTGTCCGACGACGGGGCTGCCGCGGCGGTGCTGAACGACCTCGCCGAAGAGCGCAGCGCCGGAACCATCGAAGCGGAGATCGCGGCCGGCGCCAACGACGTCGACGACGCGCCGATCGTGAAGCTGGTCGACATGATCCTGCGCGAAGGCGTGGGACAGGGCGCCAGTGACATCCACATCGAGCCGCAGTCTTCCGACGTGGTGGTGCGCTTCCGCGTAGACGGCCAGCTGCGCGACGTCATGACCGTGCCGAAGATCGCCGGTCCCAGCCTCGCGAGCCGCCTGAAGATCATGGCCGGCCTCGACATTTCCGAGCGCCGCCGCCCCCAGGACGGCCGGGCGCGTTTCGTCGCCGGCGGCGAGAACGTCGACATCCGGATGAGCACGCTGCCCGCGCTTCCCGGCGAGAGCATCGTCATGCGTCTGCTCCCGCGGGCCAAGGACCTCCCGCCGCTGGCCCGGGTGGGCCTCAAGGAGGACCAGCTCGAATCGCTCCTGCATTCGGTACGCCAGCCGCAAGGCCTGGTGCTCATCACCGGGCCGACCGGTTCGGGTAAGACGAGCACCCTGTACAGCACGCTGCTGGCGGTCCGCAGCCGCGAAAAGCACGTCATCACGCTGGAAGACCCGGTGGAAATCGGGCTCGCCGGCATCACGCAGGTCGGTGTTTCGGAGAAGGCCGGGCTGACGTTCGCCGCGGGTCTGCGCTCGATCCTGCGGCAGGACCCCGACGTCATCCTCGTCGGTGAGGTCCGTGACAGCGAGACCGCGCGGCTGGCGCTCCAGGCGTCGCTGACCGGTCACCTCGTGCTCACCACCCTGCATACCAACGACGCGATCGGCGCGGTCGCGCGACTGCTCGACATGGGCGCGGAACCATTCCTGGTCGCATCCGCCCTGACGCTGGTCGTCGCCCAGCGGCTGGTGCGCAAGCCCTGCACGCAGTGCCGCGCGCCGTATGAGCCCTCTGCCCGGGTCGTCGAGGCGCTGGGACTCGTCCCTGAAGACATCGCCAACGGCACCCCGATGATGGGCAAGGGCTGCAACACGTGCCGCGAGACCGGTTTCCGTGGACGTACCGGCATCTTCGAGGTGCTGACCATCACCGATGCCATCCGCACCGCGATGACCACCGGCGCCGGCGAGCGGGCGCTCGCCGAGGCTGCCAAGAGCGCTCGCACGCTGAGCATGCGCCAGTCGGGTATTGCCGCGGCACTGGCCGGCGACACGATCCTCGACGAGGTCCTGCGGGTCACCAGCGAAGGCGCCTGGACCCTCACCGAGCGGTGCCCGGGATGTCGCCGCGAGGTCGCCGAAGACATGGCGTGCTGCCCCTGGTGCGGCATCGTCGTCGGTGCTCACCGCTGCCACACCTGTGCCCGGGAGATCGACGCGGGCTGGACGCACTGCCCGTACTGCAAGGCCGAAACAGCCTGACGTCAGGCGCCACCCGCGCCACCCAGGCAACCCAGGTAACCCAGCCGAAAAGGCCTGCGGTACAAGCGGAAACGGGCGGTGAAGCGCTGCCGGGTTACGGCAGGATCATCGTCGCCACGGGCTGGCGCGGCCGTCCGATCGGCACGGTCGAGACCGGCCGGTAGGCCTTCCTGAGCAAGCCTGAAACGGCGTGCCCGCTGGCATCGGCGAGGCGGCCGGTGACGGAGAACGCGGCGTCCACCTCGATGGCCAGCTGGCGAAATCCCTTGTCGTGGTCGGCGAAAATGGTGCGCCAGGGTTCTGGGGCGGTCTCGGCAAGTGTGCTCAAAGTCATCTGGTCCGCCGCGACTCCGGCGGCACTGGCCAGCTCGCTGACCCGGCGTACGCGCCTGAGTTCGGTTTCGCGTACGCGCTCACTCGCCCGGCTGATCTCCTCGGCCGACCAGCGCAGGAAGCGGGTCTCGCCGGAGCGCAGCAGGTGCTGCAACGCCAGGACTTTGAAGAGCAGGTATTCGAGTTGGACGCGCTCGCGGCCGAGCACCGCTGCCAACTCTCTCATGAAGTTCCCTTCGGCAGCCACGCAGCAGCGGTGAAGGATGCCGTTGGTCCCAAGCGGGTGAATCCGTCGAATCCCTTTGATTTCAGGGGGTGTTCTGCATCGCATATGCCGCTCCGTGCAGGTAGTCCCACAGCGGTTCGGCGTATTGGGCCGCCAGGCCCAGGCCGTCGACGGCTTCCTTCATGCGGGCGAGCCAGGCGTCGCGTTCGGCGGGTCCGACAGCGAAGGGGGCGTGACGCATCCGTAGCCGCGGATGCCCGCGTTGCTCGCCGTAGGTCTGCGGACCGCCCCAGTACTGGATCAGGAACAGGGTGAGCCGTTCCTGGGCCTCCTCCAGCTCGTCAGGCGGATACAGCGGCAGCAGCACGGGATCGCGGCGCACCCCCGCGTAGAAGTCGGCCACCAGGCGGCGAAAGGTCGGCTCGCCGCCGACTGCGGCGTAGAACGACTCCTTCGGCCGGGCGGGCTCGGGTGTCGTCACGACGCCCAGTGTGTCAAACCGAGCTGTGCCGCCAGGAAGCTCAACGTGTCGACGTTCAGCCCGATCGTCCGGTCGATCGAGCGCCCGCCGTGACCGACGTCCGACTCGCGGCGCAGCAGCACCGGGCCGCCCGATGCGTGGCCTTGCTGGATGGCCCATTGCAGGGCAGCGGCGAACTTGCGGGCGTGCAGCGGATCGACGCGCGTGTCGGACTCGAAGACCTCGAGCAGGGTCGGCGGGTACGCCACCCCTGGCTGGACGGCGTGCAGCGGCGAGTAGCCAAGGAGCCAACCCAGCTCGACCGGGTCGTCTGCGGTGCCGTACTCGTCGTTCCAGGTCGCGCCCAATCCGAATCGCTCGTAGCGGACCATGTCCAGCAGCGCCGCGCTGCTCACCGCGGCGTCGTAGAGCCCCGGCTCACGGGTGATGGCGGCGCCGACCAGCAGCCCGCCGTTCGAGCCACCGAGGCAGCCGAGGGCGGACGCCCGGCCGGAGCTGCGCAGATGACGGGCGGCAGCTTCGAAGTCGGCGAAGACGTTCTGCTTGGCCTCGCGCATGCCCGCGCGATGCCATGCTTCACCTTCCTCGCCGCCGCCGCGAAGCTGCGCGACGGCCCAGACGCCGCCGGCCATGGCCCAGGCGAGTGCGGAGGCCGAGTACGCCGGTTCCAGGCTGATTGCGAAGCCGCCGTAGCCGTACAGCACCGTGGGCAGCGGGCCGCTGTGACCGGCGGGAGCGAGGATCTGGACCCGGACCGGCGTGCCGTCGGCACTGGTCGCGATCTCGACGGACGCGGTGACACCGCCGACCGAGGCGGCTCCCGGTGCCGCCGCCCACACCCGTCCTTCCGCGTCGAGCACCGACGGCGGCGTGAGCGCATCGGTATAGGCGATCCAGGCGTCGGTTCCGCCTTCGGGCGAGCTGGTGACCCCAAGCACGCTGCCGATCCCGGGGAGGGTGACGTCACGAAGCAGCGCGCCGTCCTCGCGCGAGATCACCTGCACCTCGCCGATCGCATGGCGCGAGCGCGCCAGCACGATCTCCTCCTCCAGCACCGCGTAGCCGCCGAGCACGGCCTCCTCGTCCTCGGCGACGAGCGTCGTCCAGCGCTGCGGATCTGCCGGATCGGCGACGCACAGCCGGCCACGCGGGGCGCCGGCGTCGGTCCAGATGTAGAGCCGGCCGTCAAACTCCACCGAGGCGTAGCAGCGCGCGTCGACCCCTTGCTGCACCACGGCGAAATCGCCCTCGGAACCGGTGAGGTCGGTGATCCACACGTCGTCGCGCGGGGCGGTGCCGATCGCGGCCGAGATCACCAGCCAGCGCCCATCGGGGGAGACATCCACCCCGAAGTAGGTACGCGGGTCGTGTCCCTCGCCGAAGACGTAGCTGTCCTGCGCCGGATCGCTGCCCAAGCGATGCAGATAGACGCGGCGGTCGAACGGACTCTCGGCGCTCAGCCTGCGCACGTAGTAGAAGCCGCTGGAATCGGCCAGCCAGGCGACGGGGGAGTAGCGCGTCCGGTCGATCGGACCGTCGACTACATCGCCAGTGGTGACGTCGAGCACCGAGAGCGTGGACTCCTCATCGCCCCCACGCGAGAGCTGATACGCCAGCAGCCGGCCGTCCGGTGACGGCTCCCAGGCGTCCAGGGTGGTGGCGCCCGACGGGTCGATCTGGTGCGGGTCGACGAGCACCCGAAATTCTTCCGGGTCGTCCAGGCTGCCGGCCACGAGCACCGCATGCTGCTGATCCGGTGCCCGCCGCTGGCGGAATCCCACTCCGGCGCGCGGTCGTGGAGGCCCCTCTTGACCTGCGGAAAGAAGGGTCCGGAGGCTGGCCGCCAGCGCCGTCCTGCCTGGATACGCGTCCAGGATCGGCCGCGCGAGCGCGTCCTGGGCGGCGGACCAGGCGACCGTCTGCGGGTCGTCGGAGTCTTCCAGCCAGCGGTAAGGATCCTCGATCCGGTGGCCTCCGATCAGCTCGGAGATGGGCGATCGGGGGGCTTCGGGATAGCGCACGAGACCAGCCTGCCGGAAAGCCCGCTGCTGAAATGCAGTTGGGTATGAGACATTCGGCAGGTCGGTGAGTCAGCGGGGAGGCGCCCGTGGTCGAGGCCCTGGTGCTCAACGCGACGTATGAGCCCCTCTGCGTCGTGTCGCTGCGCCGCGCGGTCGTGCTCGTCCTGGCCGAGAAAGCCATCGTCGTGGAGCAGGGCGAAGGGGCGCTGCACGGGCCGACGATCGTGCTTCCGATCCCTGCCGTGGTCCGCCTCGCCCGCTACGTGAAGGTGCCCTACAAGCCTGAGGTGCCGCTCACGCGAAAAGGGGTGCTGGCCCGCGACGGTCACCGCTGCGTCTACTGCGGTGCCGCCGCTACCTCGTTGGATCATGTCGTGCCTCGCAGCCGCGGGGGACCGCACGTCTGGGAGAACGTCGTCGCCGCCTGCAGCCGGTGCAACCACGCGAAAGCCGACCGCAGCGTCGCCGATCTGGGGTGGCGGATGCACCGCCCGCCCAAGGCACCTAGCGGGGCCGCGTGGCGCGTGCTGGGAGCGCGCCGCCCCGACCCGCGATGGTCGGCCTATCTGACCGGGACGCGTCCGATCGCGGTAAGCGCCTGACACATGAAGTTCCCATGACCGGGCAGCGAGCATGGATCCATGGGAGCGCGTCGGCGGGCATTGGCCTGCCTGCTGATCGCCTTCGGCGTGCTATCGGCCGGTGCCCTCGTGTCCTGCGGGACCGGCTTCGACGCAGCGAAACACTCGGTTCCCCTGCGGGCCGCCGAGCCACTCCCGTTGCCGGAAATCGCTGCTGTGCATGGCAATTACGTGACGCGCCGGCTCACCGTGCCGAAGGGCTACGGCTCGGCAGGACGTGGGTTCTATCTCAACGAACGCCGCCGCGGCGGGCCGCCCCAGCCGTTGGTCCTCATGCTGCACGGGCTCTACCAGTCGCCGATCAGGGTGGAGCGAGCCACGGCGGCGACGGCGTTCAGCGAGAGCGAGCACTTCACCCTCGTCTACCCGATCGGTGAGAAAGAGGCCTGGGACGCGGGCTCGTGCTGCCGAAGCGACACCGCCAACGACGTGGGCTATCTGGTCGATCTCGTCCACTACGTCGCCAGGCTGACGCCGGTCGACCTGCATCGGGTCTACATCTGGGGCTTTTCCAACGGCGGCATGATGGCCTGGCGCGCCGTGTGCCAGACCCGCAACACGTTTGCTGGTGCAGGCGTGATGGCCGGGGCGCTGCTCGTGAAATGCCCCACCCCGGTGCACGTCGTCGACGTTCACGGGCTGAAGGACACGACGGTGCCCTACGGCGGCGGCTTCTCTCGCTACACCCGCACCCTCATCCCGGACTCGGCGACAGAGCGCCGCCATCTCGTCGCCGGCTCGACCCTGCATGTCGTCCTGCTCAAGCGTCTCGGCCACGAATGGCCGCCCCTGACCGGTGGGCGTTTCGACGCGCTGAACGTGTTCTGGCAGGGCTTGCGCGGCTACCGTGTGGCCCATCCGGCGACGGTGACGGCGCCCGTCGAAGGGTAGGCAACGCTGGTATGGACCCCTCCTTGGAGCAACTCGCCCGAGCCTGTGGGGTCGCCACCGAATACGAGGACTGGGCCCGCCGCCCGGTCCCCGTCGCCGAGGACACCGTCCGCAAGGTGCTCGACGGGCTCGGCATCGACGCGAGCCACCCCGGGTCTGCTCTCGCTGCCCACACCGCCGCCGGGTGGGAGCAGGTGCTGCCCAAGACAGTGGTGGTGCGGCGCGGGTCACCTCGCCCGATCCCGATGCGCAGTCCTGCCGGTTCGGCTGTGCGGGCCGAGATCCGCATCGGCTCCGGGGACGAGGAGGTGGTGACCACGCTGGCGCCCGGGCCGGTGCGCGACCGGGATGAAGCCGGCCGGCAGGTCGAAAGGATGGTGCGCCTCCCGGCCGGGCTGCCGCTCGGCGACCACCGGCTGGTCGCGTACGTCGACTCCTTGCTCGCGGCGGACGTGCCGCTGATCGTGGCACCCGATCAGCTGCCGCTGCCGGACTCGCAGCTGTGGGGCTGGATGGCGCAGCTCTACGCCGTTCGTAGCGCGTGGGGGATGGGCGACTACGCCGACCTCGCCGAACTTGTCCGCTGGAGCGCTGCCCAAGGGGCTGGCCTGCTCCTGGTGAACCCGCTGCACGCGCCCGCACCGGTAGCGCCGATCCAGAACTCTCCGTACTTTCCGGCCTCCCGTCGCTTCAGCTCCCCGCTGTATCTGCGCCCGCAATTGCTGCCCGAATACCGTGCGGCATCGGATGAGGTACGTGCCCGCGTCGATGCGTTGGCGGCAAGCGTGCCGATGGACGAGCACATCGATCGCGATACGGTCTGGGCCGCCAAATCGTCCGCACTCGAACTGCTTTTCGGCTACGCGAAGCCGCGACCGGAAGCCGAAAACAGCCGCGGGCTCGACGATTTCGCGCTCTGGTGCGCGCTCGCCGAACGTCACGGCGCTGATTGGCGCCATTGGCCGGAGCCGCTGAAGGACCCGCACGGCGACGCCGTCGACGCGGTCCGCACCGACCTCGAACCGCGGGCGGCCTTCCACCGCTGGCTGCAGCATTGCTGCGCCGACCAGTTGACAGCGGCCCAGCAGGCGGCCACCGCCGGTGGCATGAGCGTCGGGGTGGTCCACGATCTCGCCGTCGGCGTTGACCCGGGTGGTTCTGACGCCTGGGCTCTGCAGCGCGAGCTCGCGACCGGCTTCAGCGTGGGCGCCCCGCCCGACAGTTTCAACCAGCAGGGGCAGGACTGGGGGCTGCCGCCATGGCGTCCGGACCGGCTTGCGGAGACCGGATACGCACCCCTTCGCGACATGGTGCGAGCGGTGCTACGCGTGGGCGGGGGCCTTCGAATCGACCATATTCTCGGGCTCTTCCGGCTCTGGTGGGTGCCGGAAGGCAGCTCCGCGGCGGCAGGAACCTACGTCACGTATGACGCCGACGCCCTGCTGGGTGTCATCGCGTTGGAGGCCGAGCGGGCGGGTGCCCTGGTGGTTGGCGAGGACCTCGGGACGGTCCCGCGTGAAGTGCGTCAGATGCTGAAGGAACGGGCGGTTTTCGGCTCGACCGTGCTCTGGTTCGAACGTGACGAGGACGGTGCGCTCGTGCCTCCGCAGGACTGGCGGGATGAGGCGGTCGCGTCCGTCACGACGCATGACTTGCCGACCTCGGCGGGCTTTCTCACCGGCGAGCACGTGCGGGTGCGGGCGGAGCTCGGCCTGCTCAACGATCCCGCCGCCGAGGCCGCGAACTCCGAACGCGAGCGCGCCGAGATGGATGCGCTGCTGGCGAAGGAGGGTCTCGCTGCGGATGGCGGGCTGGAGGAGAAGATCGTCGGCCTGCACGAGCTGCTCGCGCGCAGCCCGTCGCGAGTCCTGCTGGCGATGCTGGGCGACGCGGTGGGTGACCTCCGGCAGCCGAACATGCCCGGAACCGTGGACGAATACCCCAACTGGCGGCTGCCCGTGGCGGACGGCGCCGGGCGCGTGCTGTCCCGCGAGGAGCTCTGCGCGAGCCCGGGTGCGGCGAGGCTCGCCACGGCGTTGGGCAGGAATCGCCTCGACCGGTAGCGAAAGCATTGTCAGCGGATGGTGTGTTGTCCGGGGGTCGACACACCATCCGCCCGATTGCTCAGCTAGCCTCGCATCGTGACCAAACCTGCGCGCAGACGCCGCGTCAGAGCCGGGATCCGGGGGGCTTTCGCGGCGCTCACCGTGATGCTCGTGCTGCTGCCGGCTTGGCCGGCCCTCGCGGCCGAGACCGACGGCGGCAACATCGGAGACGTTCGCAGTCCCGATTCGCTGAGCGTCCCGCTCGAAGTGCTGCTCTTCATCGGGGTTCCGGTGCTCGGGTTCATCATCGCCGCGAGCCTGGCGTTCCGCCCGCAGAAGGGGTCAGCCCGGCGTTACCGTCCGGGGCGGCCCTGGACCTTCGAGCCCATCTGGTTCGGCGACGAGTCCGCCCTCGAGCACGAGCCCCAGCGGGCCGCGCTCCCCGGAGCCGGAGGTGCCAGTGGCCGCTGGTGAAGCATTCACACGCGAGCAGCACGAGCGCATCGAGCGCGCCCGGCGCGCTGCCGAGGGGCAGACCGGAATGCGCTTCTGGTTGCGCGTCGGCGAGTTCGACCGCGATCCCAAGCTCGAGGCCGAGCATCTGCTCGCC
This sequence comes from Frankiaceae bacterium, assembly GCA_036272075.1. Classification (GTDB taxonomy): domain Bacteria; phylum Actinomycetota; class Actinomycetes; order Frankiales; family Frankiaceae; genus DATAZK01. Next base: position 26,755 of record DATAZK010000225.1, on the reverse strand, counting down.
AATCTCGTCGAGAATCCCCGTGACGCGGCCGTGCTGATCCTGGTGGCCCCGGGCACCCGCGTGGTGGAGATCATGACGACGCATTCCGCCAAGCGTCGGATCACCGATCAGGCAGCGGGACTCGTCGTCCTGACCATGACCTCAGCCTTCGGGGTGGGCGATCTCGTCGGCGGGCTCGTGAATGCGTTGCGCCAGCTTGCTGACGCCGCCGGGCGCCGGGCGCAAGAAGGGTCCCTCGCGATCGACGGGGTGCCCGCCGGCTGATCGGTCAGGTCCTGACGAATCCGAGCGAGCGCCTCCCGGAGCCCAGCACCGGGCCCGGGTCGGCGCCCAGGACGTCGCTGAGCACGGTGGCGTAGACGTCCCGGAAGTCTGTGGTCACGATCAGGTCGCCGTCGTCGTCGCCCGTTCCCAGCTTGGTGAGGCTGGGCTGCTCGCCGTACATCCCGCCGCGCACACCGGGCCCGGCCAGGATCACCGGACCCGCCGTCCCGTGGTCGGTGCCGCCGCTGGCATTGGGGACGACCCGGCGTCCGAACTCGCTGTAGATCATCACGACCAGCCGCTGGGCGTGAGGTGAGCCGGCGATGGACGTCAGGAACGTGTCGAGCGCGGTGTCGACCTCCCCGAGCAGCCGGCCGTGGGTCGGCTCCTCGCCGGCGTGGGTGTCGAAGCCGCCCATGCTGACCGCGTACGCCTGGGTGGGGACGCCCGCCTTGATCAGCCGGGAGACGATCCCGAGCTGAGACGCCAGGTCGTCACCGGTCCCGGTGGAGCTCCCGAGCAGCGGACCCAGATGATCGGCGACCGTGAGGTAGTCGTTGTCGACGCCAGCGACGGCATCGAGCAGGGTGGCCTGCCCGGCCGAGGCGTCGGGTTGATAGAGCGCGCGGATGGAAGCGCCGAGAGCACCGCCTGGTACCGCGAGCGTCCCCGTCGGGACCGCCGCAGCCGAGCGGCGCTGGCCGACGAGGGCGGGAGTGAGGGTCGCGCCGACGCCGACCGCCTGGATCGGGCCGCCGCTGTTTCCCGCCGAGGACGCGGTCGCGTCGAGCCAGCGGCCGAGCCACCCCGAAGAGACCGGGGTCTGCGGGGAGCCCGTCTGCCAGATCGACATCGACCGGAAGTGGCTGTGGTCAGGCTTCGGGTAGCCGACCCCGGGCACGATCGCCACCGTGCCGGCGTCGTAGCGCCGTTTGAGGCGGACGAGCGACGGGTGCAGGGCCAGCCCGTCCGCCAGCGCAAGCGCGTCATGCTCCGACACCGCTAGCGTGCCGCGCGCCTTCTGATAGGCCGGATCCGCCGCCGGGACCACGGTGTCCAGCCCGTCGTTTCCCCCGTAGAGGGTGACCAGGACGAGCGTGCCGCCCGCGCCGGTGGCCTGAGCGACCTCACGAGTTCCGGTCGAGCTCGCGAGCGAGGCCCAGGCGGCGCCGCCCGCGATTCCTGCAGCGCCGACCACCCCGCTGGCGGCGAGGAAGCCGCGCCGGGTGAGCCGTCGCCGGCGGTGGGAGGTGGGCGGCGGAACGGGGAAGGGTGTCGTCGTCATGCGAGCTGGTACTCCGGACTGATGAGGCCGAGGGCGGCGAGCCGGGCCGGATCGCCGGAAGCGCCCGCGAGCGCCCGCTGGCTGCGCTGGCTCCAGCCGTCGAGTGCGAGCAGGTCGGCGAGAGCGTCGACCCGCTGGGATGCGGGCTCGTCGGCGATGGCGGAGAGGTCGGCGGCGGACGCAAGGGCGACGGCGAACGTCACCTTGGCGTCGGTGGCCGACGTCGACAGCCAGGCCATTCCTTCCGGCCAGCCGCCCACCGATGCGGGGGCGAACGGCACCTGGCCGAGGCTGTTCAGCGTCGTCAGCACGGTCCGGGCGGGCAGCGCGGTGCCGAGCGCCCGCTGGGCGCCGACGACCCATTCGACGGGCTGTTTCACGAGGCCGGTGCGGACGGGCGTGCTGGTCAGCGCCGGTGAGAGCAGGACGGCGCGAAAGAGGTCCGACAGCGGCCGCGGCGGAGCGCTCGTCAGCAGGTCCGCGACTACGGAGTCGGTCGGGGCGGCGTGGGCACCGAAGCGGCTCCAGATCCGGCTGGCGATCCAGCGGTGCGACGCGGGCTGCGCGACCGCCAGCCGGATGACGTCCTCGCCGCCCAGATTGCCGGTGCTTCCCAGGACGGTCTTGACGCCGTCGTCGTGCTGGCGCTGCGCGATCCGGAAGCCCCGCGCCGGAGTCCACCGCCAGCCGGTGAACGTGCGCGCTGCCTGCCGGACGTCCTGCTCGGAGTAGTTGCCGTGGCCGAGGACGAAGAGCTCGAACATCTCGCGGGCGAAGTTCTCGTTGGGATCGTCGGCGCTGCTGCGCAGGGTGTCGAGCCAGCGCATCATGGCGGGATCCTGGGCGACCGCGAGGACGAGATCGTCGAACCCGCCGAGGCCCTTGCTGCGGAAGATGTCCTGCTGCGCCAGCATCAGCGCGGGCGAGCGCACCTTCTGCACCGACGTCGCGAAGTGCCCGTGCCAGAAGAACGCCATCTTCTCGGTGAACGGCCGCTTGGTCGCGACCATCCGCTGGATCCACCAGGCCGCGAGTTCCAGTGATTGCTTGCGCACCTGCTTGCGTGCCGCCTTGCGCTGCGTCTGATCAGCCGATTTGGCGAGCTCCTTGATGAGCTCGGCGGGATCGTCGAGCTTGGGCGGCGGGGTGGCCTCGGCCCCCGGATCGGGGCGACCGGGCGTCAGTGCGTCGGTGACGTACCCCTCCGGCCCGCGGGCCACGGCGGCGTCGACCTCCGCCCGGGTCGGCGTGAAACCGGCCCGCCGCAGCAGCAGCGTCACGTCACCCCGGCTCGCCATGCCCTGATCGTCGGCGCCGCGCCTCGCCGCCGCGTTCGGCGAATGTTCGGTTCACGTAAAGCCCCACGCGCCGCGGGCGTTTGGCATGGTTTGGTGGTGACCGCGAGCCGGCTGCTGAGCCTCGATGACGTCCCGGAGATGACCGAGCTGGTCACGGCCAACCGCGAATTCCTGGCTCCCTGGTCACCCATCAGGCCGGAGTCGTTCTTCACCGAGGACGGGCAGCGGGCGGTCGTGGCAGACGCGCTCGACCACTACGAAGCGGGGTCGATCGTGCCGCACGTGATCCTTGACGACGCAGGCCGGCTCGCGGGGCGGATCACGCTGAACGAGATCGCGCGCGGGCCGTTCCTCTCGTGCCGGGTGGGCTACTGGGTCGCGGCCGGAGTGAACGGTCGCGGGCTCGCGTCAGCCGCGCTGGCCAACCTCAAACGCGTCGCCTTCGAGGACCTCGGGCTGCACCGGATCGAGGCCGGAACGCTCGTGCACAACGAGCGTTCTCAGCGCGTGCTGCTGCGCAACGGTTTCGCGCGCATCGGCCTGGCGCCGAGATACCTGAGCATCGCCGGGCAGTGGCAGGACCACTTGCTCTTCCAAGTGCTCAGCGAATAGGGCTCTCAGCCGTGCTGGGCGTCGTACGCCCGGGCTCGCAGCGCGCGGGCCAGGGTGTCGCGTCCCTCCACCAGCATCCGGCGCAGCGCGGGCTGCGGCGACTGCTCGGCCAGGTACTGATCGACCGCGGCTTGCGTCTGCTCGGAGATCACCGTCGCCGGGAACAGCAGCTCGGTGAGGGTCTGCGCGGAGTCCATCGAGCGCTGCCGCCAGACGTCTCCGACGGCGTCGAAGTACTTGGCGACGTAAGGCTTCGTGACCTCGATCTGCTCGGGCTCGTAGCGCCAGAACGTGCGCATCGTGGCGACCTGCATGTGATTGGACAGGTCGTCGCGCTCGACGACGGCAGCCCACGCGGCGGCCTTGGCTTCCGCGGTCGGGATCGCGGCCCGGGCAGACGCGGCACGCTTCTCGCCGGCGGCTGTGGCATCGCGCGACAGTTCGGCGGCGATGTCGTCTTGCGAGGCCCGCCCGTGCGCCGCCAGCTCGATGAGCAGGTGCCAGCGCAGCTCGGTGTCGAGTTCGAGCCCGGGCAGCACCTCCTGGCCATCCAGGATCGCCCGGACGCGATCGAGGCCGGCCGGGTCCTCCGCGGTCGCGAAGGTGTACAGCAGGGCGAGCTGATGATCGCTTCCGGCGGGGGCGTTCTGCAGGAGGTTGAGGACGCCGTCGGTGAGCTGCTGACGCTCCTGCGAGCGGCGCGTCGGATCCCCGTAGGCGTCGATCGCCAGCGAGGCCCGGGCCAGCAGGGTCTGCACCATGCTGATGTCGCTCTCGGCAGCCAGACCGCCGAGCACCAGCCGCAGATGATCACGGGCGGCCATCTCGGCGTCGCGTGTCATGTCCCAGGCGGCACCCCACAGCAGCGAGCGCGGCAGCGATTCCCGGACGTCACCGATGGATTCGATCGTCGTGGCGAGCGAGCGCGGGTCGAGCCGGATCTTCGCGTACGTGAGGTCGTCGTCGTTCAGCAGCAGCAGGTCGGGCTGGCGGGCGCCGAGCAGCTTCGGCACCTCGGTGAGCGAGCCGGAGACGTCAAGCTCCACCCGCTCGCGCCGTTCCAGACCCGCCGCGGTGCGGTCGTAGAGGCCGATCGCGATCCGGTGTGAACGCAGCGTCGGGTGCTCCGCCACGGCCTCCTGCACGACGTCGAAAGCCGTGTAGATGCCGGAGGAATCGGTCTCGAAGCGCGGGCGCAGCGTGTTGACGCCGGTGGTCTCGAGCCATTCGCGCGCCCAGCCGTTCAGGTCGCGCCCACTCGCTACTTCCAGCTCGTCGAGCAGGTCGCGAAGCGAGGTGTTGTCGTACTCGAAGCGGCGGAAGTAGTTACGCAAGCCGGCCAGGAACTCCTGCTGTCCCACCCAGGCGACGAGCTGCTTGAGGACGCTCGCACCCTTCGCGTAGGTGATCCCGTCGAAGTTGGTCTTGACCGCCTCCATGTCGACGGCGTCGGCCACGATCGGGTGCGTCGAGGGGAGCTGGTCCTGGCGCGCTGCCCACGACTTCTCCGTGGTGGCGAACGTCGTCCAGGCACCCTTCCAGCGCGTCGCTGAAACCTGGGCCAGCACCGAGGCGTATGTCGCGAACGACTCGTTCAGCCACAGGTCGTCCCACCACCGCATGGTGACGAGATCGCCGAACCACATGTGGGCCATCTCGTGCAGGATCGTCTCGGCGCGACGCTCCCGGCGGGCGTCGGTGACCTTCGACCGGAAGACGTAATCCTCCAGGAAGGTGACCGCCGCCGCGTTTTCCATCGCCCCCGCGTTGAACTCGGGCACGAAGAGCTGGTCGTACTTTCCGAACGGGTACCGGTAGTCAAAGACCCGGTGGTAGAAGTCGAAACCCTGCTTGGTGACGGCGAAGAGCTCCTCGGGATCGAGGAATTCCGCCAGCGATGTGCGGCAGAACAGGCCGAGGTCGATGCCGTCGTGCTGGTCGTAGACGGCGTGGTAGGGCCCGGCGATGAGCGCGGTGATGTACGTCGAGACGCGGGGGGTCTGGTCGAAGGTCCAGAGGCCGGGCTCGTCGTCGCGGCGCCCTACGCCATTGCTGATGCACGTCCAGTGCGCCGGCGCCTTCACCCGAAGCTTGAAGTTCGCCTTCAGGTCGGGCTGGTCGAAGCAGGCGTACATGCGGTGGGCGTCGTAGGTCTCGAACTGGCTGTAGAGGTACACCTCCCCGTCGACCGGGTCGACGAAGCGGTGCAGGCCCTCGCCGGTACGCGAGTACGCGCAATCACCATCGACGACCAGCGTGTTGGCCTCGGCCAGGTCACTGAGCACGAGACGGCTGCCGTCGAAGTCGGTGAGGTCGAGTGCCGCTCCGTTGAGCGTCACGCCCCGCAGGGAGGGCGCGGCGATCTCGATGAACGAGGACGACCCCGGTTTGCGGCACGTGAAGATCACCGTGGTGCGTGATCGGAACGTCGCGTCGTCGGAGCCGGTGAGATCCAGCTCGACGTCGTAGGACGAGACGTTCAAAAGGGCGGCGCGGGCCCGGGCTTCGTCGCGGGTGAGATTGTCAGCCATGGTGCGCCAGATCTTTCCATTCTTTTCGGGCGAACGTCACGGATGCACTCGCAGGAAGCCGCAATAGGCTGTAGTTCGTGACCGAAACTGCCGCCAAAACCTCCGCTGATGACGCTGCCGAACTGGTGACCGCTGATTTCTGGTTCGACCCCCTGTGCCCCTGGGCCTGGCTCACCTCGCGATGGATGTTGCAGGTCGAGCAAGTGCGCCCGGTCAAGACCCGCTGGCGGGTCATGAGCCTCGCCGTCCTGAACGAGGGCCGTGACCTCGGCGAGAAGTACAACGCCCTGATGCAGAAGGCGTGGGGGCCGGCGCGGGTGTGCGCCGCTGCCGCCCGCCGCCAGCGCGAGGGAGGCGAGGGCGTCGATGCGCGCACCGAGAACGAGGTGCTCGCCGATCTGTACACCGCCCTCGGCAACCTCGCCCACCCCGGCGGCCAGCGGCTGGAACGCGAGGTCGTCGAGCAGGGACTGGTGGACGCGAACCTCCCCACCTCCCTGATCGACGCATTCGCCAGCACCGACTTCGACGACGAGGTGCGCTCCAGCCACCAGGCCGGCATCGAGCGCGTCGGCACCGACGTCGGCACGCCGATCATCGCGGTGGCCGGCACGGCGTTCTTCGGCCCGGTCGTGACCCCTTGCCCGAAGGGTGAGGACGCGGGCCGGCTCTGGGACGGAGTGCTCGCGGTCGCCGCGACCCCCGGCTTCTACGAGCTGAAGCGCACCCGCGACGAACGGCCCATGTTCGACTGAGCCGCGCCGCGGGGCTGCGTTCGCGTGCGGCACACTGCTCCTCATGCGCGTGCATCTGGGCAGTGACCATGCCGGCTTCGAGCTGAAGGGTGCGCTGATCGCGCGCCTCGGCCATCTCGGCCATGAGGCCGTCGATCATGGGCCGGTGTCCTACGTCGCCGACGACGATTACCCGCCCTACGTCATGGCGGCTGCCGCGGCGGCAGCTGCTGATCCGGAGTCGCTCGGCATCGTCATCGGGGGATCGGGCAACGGCGAGGCGATCGCGGCCAACAAGGTGGCCGGGGTGCGCTGCGCGCTGGCGTTCAGTGACGAGACAGCCCAGCTCGGGCGCCTGCACAACAACGCCAACGTCGTCAGCCTCGGTGCCCGGATGTATCCGATCGAGGACGCCGTACGTTTTGCCGAGGTGTTCCTGGCGACGGCGTTTTCCGCCGAGCCGCGCCACGAGCGTCGCATCGCCATGCTCACCGAGTACGAACGCACCGGTCAGCTGCCGACGGTGTCCGCGGGTGGTTGATCGGACTCGCCGGCCTTTGAGCGAAGCGGTGGGTGAGGGGTCGGACGCGGACCCTTCCCGGTTCGGATCTCAGCCGGACGGTCACCAGGGACCGGAGCCGGAGCGATCCCTTCGGGCAGCGGGCGGCTCTCGACCCGCGCGGCAGCGTGGCGGATCACCAGGTCACGCTCGGCATCGGCCAGATCCTGCGCGCTCGGACGGGCGACGTCGCGGGCCCGCATCGCCCCGTCGACCCCGACCTTGGACGGGCCGGCTCCGACCAGGCCACCCAGGCCGTCCTTGTTGTGACCCGCGTTGTGACCCGCGTCATGCGCATCGCGGAGTTGTCTCGGGCTGGGCCGATTAGGCACGCTGGCCATCATGCCCGAGGGTCACACCATTCATCGTCTGGCGCGTGAACACCGCGAGTTGTTCGGCGGCGCCGTCGTGCAGGCGCAGAGCCCGCAGGGCCGGTTCGAGGACGGCGCCGCGGCGATCAGCGGCCGGGTGCTGCAGCGCGTCGAGCCGTACGGCAAGCACCTGCTCTACCGCTTCGAGGGCCTGCCCGAACGGCTGCACGTGCACCTTGGGCTGTACGGCAAATTCGTGCCCGGCCACCTGCCGGCGCCCGAGCCACGAGGCGCGCTCCGCCTCCGGCTCGTCGGGCGGGAGAGCTACGCCGATCTGCGCGGGCCCACCGCCTGCGAGCTGATGTTGCCCGGTGAGGTGAAGGCGCTGCTGGCCCGCCTGGGTCCCGATCCGCTCAAGCCGCGGGCCGATCCGCAGCAGGCCTGGCTGCGCCTGTCTCGCAGCCGTACCTCCGTCGGGGCACTGCTGATGGACCAGGCGGTGCTGGCGGGCGTCGGCAACGTCTATCGCGCTGAGGTGCTCTACCGGGCCCTGCTCTCGCCGTTCCGGATGGGTCGTGACGTGAGCGCTGCGGAGTTCAGCGCGCTGTGGACGGACCTGGTGCACCTGATGCGGCTCGGGGTGCGGGACGGCCGGATCATCACGACGCTGCCCGAGGACCGGCCCGCCGGCCGCCGGCGTCGCCCGTTGCGGGAGGACTCGCACTACGTGTACCGCCGGACCGGCGAGCCCTGCCGGCGGTGCGGCACTGCGATCCGCACCGAGCTGATGGCCGGCAGAAACCTGTACTGGTGCCCCTACTGCCAGAAATAGTCCGCCGCGCCGAACGTTGAACCCAGCTATGAGCCTGACACTCGGTAGCGGACCCCTGAACCGGCGGCGGCGCGGCACCTTCAACTTCGACATCGATGCGAGTTCGCCGCAGCACATCATCTACGTCGAGGACGTTCCGCAGCGGATCAGAGCGGTCTTCAACGGCGAGACGGTCGTCGACACCCGCGGCGCCAAGGTGCTGTATGAGAGCAACATCCCGGGCCAGTGGTACATCCCGGCGGCTGATGTCCGGGCCGACCTGCTGACTCCCACCGACACCAGCACCCATTGCCCCTTCAAAGGGGATGCGTCCTACTGGACGTTGACGGTGGGCGATCGTACGGAACCGGATGTCAGCTGGGGCTACCCGACACCGCTCGATGGTGTCGCGGAGATCGAAGGCATGCGGGCGTTCTATTTCGATCGCATGGACGCTTGGTTCGAGGAGGACGAGCAGGTCTTCGGTCACCCGCGCGATCCGTATCACCGGGTCGATGCGCGCCGCTCGTCCGACCGCGTCGTGGTGCGCGTGGGTGGTGAGGCTGGTGAGATCGTCGCCGAGACCGACAAGCCGGTGAAGGTCTTCGAGACGAGCCTGGCGCCGCGCTGGTACGTCCCGCTCGACGCCGTCCGGCCAGCAGCCCTGACGCGAAGCGACACCACCACCGTCTGCCCCTACAAGGGCGTCGCGTCGTACTACACGGTCGCCGGCGTCGCCGACGCCGCGTGGGTCTACGAGGAGCCGTTCGCCGATCTCAGCTCCATGGCCGGCATGCTCTCGTTCGCCGGCGAAGGCGTCGTCGTCAGCGTCGAACCTGCCGCCTGAATCATTCCGTGAAACGGACCAGCTCGAAGGTCGGGTAGAGCTTCTCGCCGGGGGAGTGGCAGGTCAGCTGCGCCGGGTGCGCTGACGTGACTCGCCGCACGGTCACGCCGACCGGGGCCTGGCGAGTCGCGAGGCTGACGTGCCACGCGTGGGGACCGTCGGCGGGTGCCTCCTCGACGAGCAACGGAAGCAGGTCGCCGATCGCGTCGAGGGTGCCCAAACCGCCCGTGGTGCGGGCGAAATGCTGCGCCGCCTGAACCGGCGGGCTGAAGCAGCTGCGGCCACGCAGGTAGTGCACCGGCACGCGTCCGGAATCGATCAGCTCGGCGACGGCTGAGGCCTCGTCCGCTTCCACCCGCCCGAGGTAGAGGCCGGAGGGCAGGGCCACCACGTTGCCCGCGAACCGGTCGCCGCCGACGTGGCTGCACTCCCAGACCCGGCCCGCAGCGAGCTCACCCGAAAGAGCCGCCACGACCGGACGGCCCCGGATCGCGCAGCAGGGGTCGTGCTTGCCGTGCGTGCACACCAGGTAGAGCGACTCGCTCACCGGCGTCCATCCCGGATCCTCCAGCGTGAGCTCGGCCAGCGCGGCCTCGTCCGGGATCAGCAGGCTCGCCAGTCCCTCCCATCCCGGGCGGACGTCGGCGTAGTACGCCCGCAATCCGGCCTCCGCGGCGAACCCGGGTGGCCGCCGGATCAGCACGAGGCGGGCCCGAACGTTGCGAGCGACCCGCGACAGGTGACCGAGCGCCGCGCGCCCGATCCGTCCGGCAGGAACGGACTCCGCCGAGAAGGGACCGGACTGCTCGACGAGCAACCACCGCTCGACATGGCTCGCGGTCCCGAACATGGGCTCGTCACGCTCGAAAGAGGCGTCAGCGCAACGGAAATCGGCCTCGGTGAGCGGAGCCGGGACGGGGGTCTGGGTCATGGATTTCGGAAGGCTGCGCGGCCCGATGGCGGCAGCTAGGCGACCGTCACCACCCCTTCGCGCAGCAGCCGGCGGACGAGCACGAGCGCGTCATCGACCGGCAGATCGAGCTCCGTCACCCGGCACGGCCGGTCGAGCAAGGTTCGCAGCGCCGGCTCGAGATAGGCGGGGAAGGACAGCTCGCGGTCGGCCAGCTCGAGCACGACGCGGCCTTCCGGAGCGAGGGCAGTGAAAGAGGTGACCAGGCCGGCCCGTGGTCGCACCGAAGCTTCCTTGTCGAACGCGAGCAGCACGTCCTCGTTCGCCAGCAACCCCAGCGGTTCCGGGCCACCTTGCCGGCTCACCCGTGCGCGGACGGCGTCGCGCGCCCGCTCGGCGGGCAACGCGCCGAACCACTGGGCGGCCTCAGCGACGATTCCGGCAACCTGCGTCAGCTGCTCCTCGGCGCTCCCGAGCGGCAACGGGCGGCGAAACGACTCCTCGTCGGCGGCCAGCTCGAGGACGTCGCGGAGAACGTCATAGGCCGTGGTCGCCGTGACCCCGACGGTGAGGTGAATCGAGCGCTGGTCGTTGGTTTCTGCGGCGTGGATGTAACCCCGCGGAAGGTACAGCGCGTCGCCGGGGCCGAGCGTCACGGACAGCAGCGGGGCGCTGCCGGCAGGCACCAGCGGGCCCTCTCCCAGCGACTTCGACGGCTGGAAGGTCAGCGGCAGATTCAGCGCAGGCGCATGGACATTCCAGCGCTTGCTGCCATCGACCTGCAGCACGAAGACGTCATGGGTGTCGTGGTGCGGGGCGAATCCGCGCGAGCCGGGCGGGGTGACGTAGGCGTTGCATTGCGTCGGATGCCCGAGTTCGGCGGCCAGGGCTCGGCAGAAACGCACCAGCGGCGGGTGGATGCGGTGCAGTGAATTCAGGATGAGCGTCGCGCCGCCGGCGTAGGCCTCGCGTACCGCATCGGGCTCGACGAGATCGGTGATGCGGCGGCTGCCGGCGGAGGCCGAACGGGTCGTCCCCCCAACGGTCTGGCCGGCCCGGACCACCCGGAAGAACGGGGTGCGTAAGCCGCGCTCGGAGACGAGTTCGTCAACGTCTGCAACGGAAAGCAGGTCGGCGAAGCCATCGCCATGGCGGGACAGCAGCGGTTCGCGCGACCAGAACCTGCTGCCGAAAGCGGCGCGATCAAGTCCGGTGCAGCGCCGAAGCGCCGCACCGGGCTCAAGGGGTTCGGTATCGCTCAACTGTCCGTCTGGTCAGCGTCGGAATCGGTCTGATCCGCGTCGGCGTCGGTCTGATCCGCGTCGGCGTCGGTCTGATCCGCGTCGGCGTCGGTCTGGTCGGCGTCGGCGTCGGTCTGGTCCGCGTCTGCCTGACTGACCGGATACGAGGCCGCCGTGATGGTCGTGATGATGTCTTCGTCGGCGAGCGACATGAAACCTCCGTTGGTTGATGTTCCTGCTGACTCTCGTCCCCAATCGACGTCAGCGCGAACCTGTCGCACCCGAGCAGATCAAGGAACCCTCCATCGCCTCGGCAGCCGTGGCACCTGCATGGTCGACGCATGGCGGCAGGCCCAGCAGGCGGCGATGGCGCTCGCGCACCGGGGTGACGATGGCGCCGGTCACGTCGTCGCCGATGACACACGTGCGTCCGGCGACAAACAGCGAGGCGACATAGGCGCACACGATCGCGTCGATGGGGTCCTCGAGACGTCGCAGTGCTGCGGCCGTCGGGACCCGTTCGATCTCGCGGCGCAGCGACGCGAATCCGTCCGCGCTGCGCAACCTCGGAAGTTCGGCGGGTGCAGCAAGCCCCGAAAGCAGGGCGACGAGTTCGAGGAGCGCGGCCTGCCTCGTCGCCAGCGTGCGTCCCTTTCTCGCCTTGTATTTCAGTACCTGCGGCAGATCGAAGAGCGCGACGGCCGCACTGTGCGGATACACCTCCAGTGCCCGCCGCTGGCCCGCCGCGGGCGCGACGCTCGCGTCGACAGCGAGCCCGTACCGGCGCGCTAACCGCGCCGCCCGGCCCCCGTCAGCGAAGTGGGGGAGACCGGTGTTGGACGGGTAGGCGCCGGCATGCTGGCCGGCGAAGGCTCGCGTGAGGTCAGCTTCGCAAGGGCGCCGCCCGCTCGGGTTCACGACATGAAGGGGGGCGTCGAACCCGACGACGCAGGGACCGTCGATCCAGGGCCTGAGCGCAGCGTCGATCTCCTCGTCGGTGCGGACGCTGGCCGTGAGAATCAGCTCACCTTGCGGATCGAGGACGGCGAGGCCCGTGGGCGCCCGGGTACCCCACGCCAGGTCGATGCCGATCATCACGGGCGGCTCCGGCTCAGACACCCGGGGCGCTCGTTTCGGCCTTGAGCGGGGCCTGTGACGTACATAATCGGCCAATGCAGGCGCGCGGGGGACGTCCGGAGAGCACGTATCCATGCTGACGCCCGGCTCGCTGTTCGCGGGATACCGGGTCGAGCGGAGCATCGGCCGGGGTGGCATGGGCGAGGTTTACCTCGCCCGCCACCCGCGGCTGCCGCGCTCGGACGCGCTGAAGCTGATGTCCGAGGGGCTCTCGCGTAACGAGGTGTACCGCCAGCGCTTCAGCGCGGAGGCCGACCTCGCTTGCCAGGTGCAGCATGAGTCGGTCGTGCGCGTGTACGACCGGGGCGAGGACGACGGCCGGCTCTGGCTCGCGATGGAGTACGTCGAAGGGCGTGACCTGGCCGAATTGCTGCAGGCCGAGGGCCGGCTCTCGGTCGAGCGCGCGGTGAGGTTGGTCGAGCGGATCGCCGCCGGGCTCGACGCGATTCACGCCCGCGGGCTGCTGCACCGTGACGTGAAACCGGCCAACATCCTGGTCGCAAGTGACATCCAGGGCGGCGAACGCGCGCTCCTGACCGATTTCGGCATCGCGCGCTCGGCGGCCGACTCGCTGGGCCTGACCGGCGTGGGTGACGTCGTGGCCACCCTGCATTACGCGGCGCCGGAGCAGTTCGAGCTGCGTTCGGGCGAGCTCGATCGCCGCGTCGATGTCTATGCACTGGGCTGCGTGCTCTACGAGACGATCACCGGTCGGGTCCCGCTGGAGGGGGATTCGGTCGCGTCGTTCTGGCACATCATGCAAACCCAGACGCCGACGATGCCGAGCCGGGAGGTCGCCGGGATCCCAGCCCCGCTCGACGACGTGCTGGCCAAGGCGTTGAGCAAGCGGCGCGAGGATCGCTTCGCCACCGCCGGGGAGCTGGCCCGCGCCGCCCGCGAGGCGATCACCGCCTCGCGCACCCTGCTCACCGCCCCGCCGCCGCTCGCCGCCGCCACGGCCGTCAGCCCTCTGCCTTCGCTCCCGCCGGCGCCGTATGTCCCGCCCGCGGCGCGTATCGACCCCCATCGCATCGGGCTGCGCCGCGACGATCCCGCCGCGCCGGCAGGATTCCGGCAGTTCGGGCCGATCTCCACCGAGGACCTGGCGCCGGGTCAGGCTCAGCGGCTGGTCTCGCTCATCGCAAGCTCGAACGTGCTGACGATGCCGAGCACTCTGGGCGGCGGATGGGGTCCTAACACCGCGCTGACCGTCGAGGCGCCGGGACGCTTTCACACCGTTGCCTGGAACGGCCCTGTGCCGCCGGCCCTGTCCGAGTTGGCCGCGGAGGTCGAGCGGCTGGCCGGGTCGGGTGCCACCCCGCCTCCTTTCCCGCAGCCCGGTAGCGGCCCCGCGGCAGGCGCTCCACGCCGGCGCGGGAGAGGCAAGCTGCTCGCGGTCATCGGCGGGGTCGTAGTCCTCGTAGCGGCCGCTGTCATCGTCACCGTCCTGCTCGCGGGCTCGAAGAAGCCGGTGCCCGGAGTGCCGGGAGGTGTGACCGTCTCGGCGGGGCGCGGCGAGGTGACCGTCCACTGGACGCCCGGCACCGGCAAGACCGATCACTACGTCGTCTACGAGGACGGCCATTCCATCGGCACCCCCTCCTCAGGCACCACCACGTTCACGGTCATGGCAGGCGACACGACGACCCATGACTATGCGGTCCAGGCGGTGAATCAGGCCGGCCGGACCTCATCCGTCTCGGCTCCGGTGAAGATCGCCGCCCTCATTCGGCCGCTCACGGTCCCGGAGAGAGCACTGCTGGTCAAGCTGCCCAAGGGGCTGGTCAACGCTGACAGCTGCACGCCGATCCTCACAGGCGTCGACACGCATCTGAATTCGGCGATCTCGTGCGATCCCGCCGGCGGGCAGTCACCCAGCCCGCCAGGGGTCGTGCCGACCACTGTCGAGGCGTATGCGGCCCCCGACCTGGCATCGCTGCGGTCGGCGCTCTCGGATCAGATCGCCACTTTCAAGGCGCTACCCGGCGCCTGCTCGACGGCTCCGCAGCAGGGAACGTGGAACTTCACCGAGACCCCGAAGGTGCTGAACGGGCAGATTGTCTGCTACGTCTCAGCGGGGACTTCGTACTTGCTGTGGTCCTACAGCAACGAGCTGTTCTACATCCGGATCTCGACCACGTCGCCTTACGCGGATCTGCTGAAGTATTGGCAGAACGCCTCACTGCACCTGCCATGAGTGTCATGAATTTGGGGCGACGCTGATGTCACGAGGCATGGCGGAGGTCCGGGTCACAGAGGTCGACGAGCTGCTTGCCGCCGGAGCGAGCCTGCTCGACGTGCGCGAGGGCTACGAGTGGGACGCCGGGCATGCGGCGCCGGCCGAGCACCTTCCGATGGGCGAGCTGGCACTCGACCGGCTTCCGGAAGGCCGGCCGTTGCTGGTGATCTGCCACGTCGGCGGACGCTCGGCCGTCGCTACCGATGCGCTGGTGCGGGCCGGTGTCGAGGCGGCGAACGTCATCGGTGGGATGGACGCCTGGGCCCGCGCCGGGCTCCCGGTTGTCACGGACTCGGGCGAGCCCGGTCGGGTGGTCTGACTCAGACTCCGGCAGGAGCGTTGATCGCCGCGAGCGCCGAGGACACCAGGCCGCGCGCGAAGCGCAGCGCACCATGGCCGTCGCGATCGAGGTGGATCGCGTCGGTGCCACCCTTGCGCACGTCGACGTACGCGTTCGGGCACGCGCCGTCGCCCTGCTCGCAAGCGAGAGCCTGGTGGAACACGAAGTCGGGGGAGACGGCGAGCGCGGCCGCGTCACTGAGGTGCCAGCGCCCGTGGGAAGCGTTGACCATGTCGATGTAGAGGTTGCGGATCTCCGGCACGCCCTGGAAGCCGTAGAACGGGATCGGCTTGGCGAGTTCGGCGGCGGTGGGGATCGCGGAAGGGGCGGCGACGGCGGGGTTGCGCGCCGGAGGGGTGGAGATGACGACGGTCGCACCCGCCGCAGTCGCGCGGTTGGCGAGGTCGGTCAGATGCGTGCGGTAGTTGCTGAGCAGCTCGGCGAGCGGATACGCGGTGTGACTGTCGACGCAACCAGCCGCGGCGCCGCCGTTGCCACTGAACGCGAGCACGACAACCGAAGGATGGGCCGCTGCCAGGGCGGCGTCGAAGTCGCCGCCGGTCCAGTCGCACGGCGCGGTGCCCAGGCGGTCGGTGACGCGTACCTCGACCCCGGAGTTGGAGTCGGCGCGTAACTGATCGGCAGCCTGTTCGACCAGGCTGTCACCGATGACCAGCACGACGGGGCGGATCGTCCCACCTGCGACGCGGGCCAGGGTGGCATTCGCCGGAGCCAGCCGGTTGGCGGCGGCCGGCGGCTTGGCAGCTACAGCCGGCGCTTGGATGGCAGCCGTCACCAGCGCAACTGCCAGGCACGACGGAATTGCCCAGCGCCTGAGATTGCGCGCACGATTGCGGTCCACAGGTAGTTTTTCGGTCTACCTGGAGCGGTATTGAGCGTCGCTGAGTGTGACATCTCGATTGCGTTGAGCAATCGGCTTCTGAATACGGTCCTTGGTCCCGCCTCCGGTAGCGTGCCGACCCATGAGTGATCAAGGCGCTGGAGCCGGTTCTGCAGGCAGTTCTGCGGATGTCGAGACGGTCGAGCGGGTGATTCCGGCGCCCCCTGAGAAGATCTTCGAGCTTCTCGCGGACCCCGCCCGGCACCCGCAGATCGATGGATCGGGGACGGTCCGGGGTGTCAAAACCCCGGCTCAGACGCTCGCCCTCGGCTCGAAATTCGGGATGGCGATGAAGCTCGGCGTCCCGTATTCCATGGTCAGCACGGTGATCGAGTTCGAGCCGAACCGGCGCATCGCCTGGCAGACCCGGCCGCCCGGGCGCATCCCGGGCAAGCTGGCCGGAGGACGCATCTGGCGTTACGAGCTCGAGCCGGTGGACGGCGGGACCCGGGTGCGCGAGAGCTGGGACATCTCGCAGGAGGTCGTCAAAGTCCTCGTCAAGCCCGCCCGGGGCAAGACGATCAAGGCGATGAACGACACCCTCGAGCGCATCGAGAAGCTGCTCGCCGCCGAGCCGGCCTGACCCAGCCGCCGTGAGCTCCAGTACCGCGTATCCCACCGGGCGCTCGCTGACCCGGCTGTCCAAGCCGGCGGCGCTCGGCGTGATCGCCGGTTGCTACGCGTTGGCGGCGATTGCCGCGGCCATCACCGTGCTCGTGTTCCGTGATCACCATCCGATTGCCGTGGCGCTGCTGGCCGACGTCGTGGCGACGGTCGTGATCTTCGCGCTGTCGATGGCGGTCGCGAATTCGAGCGTCTACGACGCGTACTGGAGCGTCATCCCGCCGGTGGTCGCCATCGCCTGGGCGCTCGTGGCACCGTCCGGCCTGACGGGCGGCGAGCACGTCCGCCAGGTGCTGGTCATCGTGCTCGTGTCGGCCTGGGCCGTGCGGCTCACGCTCAATTGGGCGTGGGGGTGGACGGGTTTCGACCACGAGGACTGGCGCTACGTGGGCCTGCGAGAGGGACTCCCGCGGCGCTTCCTGTGGCCGGCGGTGAGCTTCACCGGCATCCAGTTGATGCCGACGCTGGTCGTTTTCGCCGGAATGCTGTCGCTCTGGCCGGCGCTGGCGGCGCCGCGTCACGGCTTCGGCTTCCTCGACGTCATTGCGGCGGTGGTGACGGCGGCGGCGATCGCTCTCGAGACCAAAGCCGACCTGCAATTGCACGCCTTCACGCGTGATCCGGCGAACCGCGGCAAGCCGATGGATCGTGGCTGGTGGGGCGTCTCACGCCATCCCAACTATCTGGGAGAGATCTCCTTCTGGTGGGGGCTGTGGCTGTTCGCGCTCGCCGCCGCGCCCTCGTGGTGGTGGACGGTCGTGGGTCCGGTCGCGATGGTGCTGCTCTTCGAGACCGCCAGCATCCCGATGATGGAAAACCGCTCGCTGGAAAGGCGTCCGGAGTACGCCGACTACCAGAAGCGGGTCGCCCGGCTGCTGCCGCTGCGCTCCCGTCACCGGGCCGACCAGCGCGCCGTCAGCTGAGTGGGCTGATGTTCACCGCGTCCTCGGGCGCGACGGACTTCGCCCAGCGTCGAGCTTGCTCCAGCTCGGCCGGATCGCCGCTGATATTGATCTCGACGGTATTGCTGCGGACGTCGGGTCCACTGCGCCAGATCGTGACGCCGTTCGCCGCGAGGCGCTCACGCAGCCGAGTGTGAAAGGCGTCGAGCTCGCGGTAGGTGTAGCGCACTTCTTCCACGCGTAGCCGCCGGATGCCGGCCTCCCGGGCCGCCGCGGCGAGTTCGGCGCCGCCGCCCGTCACGTACTGGACGTAGTCGCCGCCGTCCACCCAGGTGATCCACGAATGCCCGTCGAGGTCCGCAGGCTGCTCGTTGAGCCACGATTTGGCGAAATTCGCGGCGGCTTCCTTGTCTTCGAGAAGCTGCCGGTACCAGTGCTCTTCGGCGTCGCTGAGGACCTGCTGACCGTAGAGACGACCGTCCGGCATTCGGGCTTCGTCGACGAGTTCGGCGACGAGATGGCGATCGACCGGCAGTCCCAGCTCACGCCGCCAAGCCGTGGCCGTCTCGATCTCCTGATCGCGTAGCTGGGCTTCCGTGGGCAGAGCGCCGTCGATCACGGCGCGCCCGCCGAGGGGACGGGCGAGCTGGACCCGGGCCCGGAACGGGTAGCCCTGCAGGGTGCGGGCACCGCCTGCGGGCGGGTCTGTCCACGCCAGCCACATCGTCACCGTGACCGTGTCGGGATCGGACTCGTCGGCCTCCAGCGCGTGCAACTGATCGCCGCTGCCGTGAATCGCCGCGATCTCGAGGGTGAGCCCGTCGCCGGAGACGACGATGTCCTCCCAGGACTTGCGGCGCGGGTCGTAGCCCGCTCGGGGCGACAGGAGCGGGACGCTGGCGTCAGGTAAGGGAGCCGGCTTTGGGCTGATCCGGCTGCGGACGCGGTTGGGACTCACGGGCCTCCTTCCTGGCGCGCAGGCCCTTGATCCCGAGCACACCGATCACCGTGCCCAGCGCGAGGGAGACGACCGTCAGGACCAGATGCACGATGAAGAACGCGTGTGGCGTGTTGCCCGTGAAGGAACGCTTGTCGCCCGCGATGTTTTTGATGAACGTCGGCCAGATGATCCACGACCACACGCCGAACGCGACCAGGAACCAGGACCATCCGCGCGAGAGTTTCATCCCCGCCCATGGTGCCAGGTCAATTTGTGACCGGTGGTCAGCTACTCTCGTACGCCTCGCGGATCGCCGCGGAGACCCGGCCGCGGGAATTGACCTCGTACCCATTTTCCAGGGCCCAGGCTCGCAGGGTGGCAGCGTCGGGGCCCGACTCCGCGGAGGGACGGGCAGCCCGGCCGGCGGAACCGCCGCGGGCGCTCACCTTTCGCGCTGCCGCCACGTAGGGCGCGAGCGCTTTGCGAAGGGCAGAGGCGTTTTTCGTATTCAGATCGATCTCGTAGGCACGGCCGTCGAGGCCGAACGCGAGAGTCTCGTCGGCGTCACCGCCTCCGAGGTCGTCTTCGAGAAAAACAAGCGTTCGTTGGGCCATGGGCGAAATCGTAGCCGAATCTGACTGCCCGTCAGGTTTTTCCGGCGCAATTGCGTGTCACGCGCTTATCACTTCGGAAGCGACGCGCTCGCCGGAGCTCACCGCCCCGTCCATGTAACCGCTCCAGTAGGTCGCCGTTTCGGTGCCGGCCCAGTGGATGCGACCGACGGGCTGGCGAATGGCGGTGCCGAAGTCTGAGAGCACCCCAGGAGGCAGGAATGCCACGGGGCAGCCGCGCGTCCACTCCTCATCCGACCAGTTCTTCTCGACATAGTCCTTCGGCTTCAAGGTCTGTGGGCCGAAGTAGCGGGCGGTCTCCTTCAGGAAGGTGTCGCGTCGCGCAGAGGGCGTCATGTCGTTCCAGCCGCGAGCCTCCGTTCCGCCGACGAAGCCGAACAGGATGCCCGGGGTTCCTGACGGCGGCGAGTTGTCGAAGGTGCTGCGAGCCAGCCCGGTGTCTCCGATGACCTGCCCGGAAAGCTTGGCGTCGCGCCAGAAGGGACGGTCATAGATGGCCTCCGCCTTCACGAGTGTCCCCTGAGGCGCGCGCTGGAGCAGCTGCGCGCGCCGGCTCGGAAGGAGCGGTGACCAGTCGATAAATGCTGATACTGCAGGGGGAATGGCCACGATGACACGTCCGGCGGTCACGGTGACCTTGTCGCTGGTGACGGTGACGCCCCGGCTGGTCTGGGCGATGCGGCGCACTGGCGCGGACAGGACGACGCGGTCGCCGAGGGCTTTTGCCGCTGCCTGCGCGACGCGCTGCGAGCCCCCGACGAAGCGGCTCTGCTGGGCTCCGCCGTTCGTCGTGACGAGCCGGGCGAAGGATCCGGGCGTGCTCGCGTTGCCGGCGCACGCCACGTACCAGAGCACGTAGAGCAGCGAGAGATCACGGGGTTCGGCGCCCCAGATCGATTTGGCGGCGCTCCCGGTGAGCGCTCTCGTCCCGGGGTTGCGCACCTCGGCGTTCAGGAACGTTTCGAAGGTCTGACTGTCGAACTCGTCGGCCCGCGGGGCGGTCCAGGGGGTATCCACCGGGACGGTCTTGGCGAGGCCGTCGATGACGCCGATGAAGCGAATGATGTCGCTGGCGACGGCCGGGTCTGTCGGGAGGCCTGTCGCGGGGTAGCGGCTGACCTTTCCGTCGAGCAGCAGGAGGTTGCTGCCGTCGTTGTATGTGTCGAAGGTGTCGATTCCGACCGCCTTCGCCAGCGCCGCGATCCGATCCTGGGTGGGTCCGATGTACTCGCCGCCGACCTCCGTGATCACCCCGGCGCCGAGCGAATGGTTGAGCAGGCGGCCACCCACCCGATCCCGCGCCTCGAGCACGATGACCGAGCGTCCGCGTTGGACCAGTTCGCGGGCCGCCGTGAGTCCGGCCAGTCCGGCGCCGACCACGACGAAATCCGCCGTTCGTGTCGCGGGGGCGGAGGCGGCGTCGGCGGGACCGGTCGTTGAGGCAGCGCAGCCGGCGAGGCCGGTGGCCGCGGCCCCCGCGACGCCTGCCAGCAGCACGTTCCGGCGGCTGAATTCATGAGTCACCCGGCGATCATGCCGTGCGGCTAGCCTGATCAAACGTGAGCGCCACACTCGTTGCCAAGGATCTCGGTGCCGGGCACGGTGATCGGGCGCTTTTCACCGGGCTCGATCTCGTGGTCGGGCCCGAGGACGTCACCGGCCTCGTCGGCGCCAACGGTGCCGGAAAGTCCACCCTGCTGCGTGTTCTGGCGGGTGTGGACGCTCCGGAGAGCGGCTCGCTCAGTTTGCGGCCCTCGTCAGCCACCGTGGGCTACCTGCCGCAGGAGACCGAGCGCCGTGAGGGCGAAACCGTGCACGCATTCCTGGCGCGTCGCACCGGCGTAGCCCCGGCGCAAGAGGCGATGGACCGGGCCGCGCAATTGCTCGCCGACGCAGACGCCGATCCCGCGGCGGGCGATGTGTACGCGGCTGCGCTCGAACGCTGGCTCGCGCTCGGGGGAGCCGACCTCGAAGAGCGAGCGGCCGGCGTCGCCGGGGAGCTCGGTCTCGGGGTAGAACTGCAAACCCCGATGACCGCTCTTTCCGGGGGACAGGCCGCTCGCGCCGGGCTGGCTTCACTACTCCTGTCGCGCTACGACGTCTTCCTGCTCGACGAACCCACCAACGACCTCGATCTCGACGGTCTCGACCGGCTGGAGCGGTTCGTGGCTGACATTCACCGGCAGGGCTCGCCGCTGGTCGTCGTCAGCCACGACCGCGAGTTCCTCTCGCGCGTCGTGACCCGCGTCGTGGAGATCGACCGGGCGCAGCATCAGGTCAACGTCTTCGGCGGCGGATATGACGCGTACCTCCAGGAGCGCGAGGTAGCTCGCCAGCATGCGCGTGACACCTACGACGAATACGCCGACACTCGCTCGTCGCTGCAGGCGCGTGCCCGCACCCAACGGGCCTGGATGGAAAAGGGCGTGCGCAACGCGCGCCGGAAGGCGACCGACAACGACAAGTTCGTTCGCAAGTTCCGCGCCGAAACCAGCGAGAAGCAGGCGGCCAAGGCGCGTCAGACGGACCGTCTGATCGAGCGTATGGAGGAAGTGGAGGAGCCGCGAAAGGAATGGCAGCTGCGGATGTCGATCGCGCAGGCGCCGCGGGCGGGCGCCGTCGTCGCGAACCTGCGAAATGCCCTGGTACACCGAGGATCTTTCACTCTCGGTCCGGTGACGTTGCAGATCGACTGGGCTGACCGGGTGGCCATCACCGGCGCCAACGGAAGTGGGAAATCGACCCTGCTCGCCGCATTGCTCGGACGCCTTCCGCTCGATGCCGGGTCAGCGAGTCTCGGCCCCGGCGTCGTGGTCGGCGAGGTGGACCAGACCCGGCGCATGTTCGAGCGTCCGGGCGCCTTTCTTGATGTTTTCCGGCAATCCTTGCCCGACCTCGAACCCGCCGAGATCCGCACCCTGCTGGCCAAATTCGGGCTCGGTTCCCAAGCCGTCGACCTCCCGGCCGAGGCGTTGTCGCCGGGAGAACGCACTCGCGCTGCGCTGGCCTTGCTACAGGCGAAGGGCGTCAACCTGCTCGTGCTCGACGAACCCACGAATCACCTTGATCTACCGGCGATCGAGCAATTGGAGTCGGCCCTGGAGAGCTACGAGGGCACCCTGCTGCTGGTCACCCACGATCGCCGCATGCTCGAGGCCGTCACCGTCAACCGGCGGCTCGCCGTCGAGGCGGGTCGGGTCACCGAGAGCTGAGGGTGACTTAGACGATTCCACCCAGGATGACCGGCTCGAGCCGATATGGGCAGGCGGGAACGCCGTTGTTGGGTGGCTCCGGGGCAACGATCGTGAGCACGTAGCCGTGGCCCCGAAAGAAGATGCCGCCGGCATCGCCCGTGCCGCACGCCATCGACCCGGAGCGCTGCGGATAGCTGAGGGTGTAGCTGTCGTCGCCGTTCGGGACGTTGGCCGGCGCAGTAAGGGTCAGGGTGACGCTGCGACCGGTGGCCAGGGGTGGACCCGTGACCGTGCCGAGCTTGGGAGTGACGAAGACGGGCGTCTCGTTGACGAAGGTCACCCGCACGCTGTTGGCGGCCGGCGGCGCCGGCACCGGCGTCTGCACCAGGCCTACGCGGTTGCCGGCTAGCGGAAAGAGCACCGCAGTGGTGCCCTTTCCAGGCTGCACGGTGATGTCGGCGCTGATCGTCGGGGTGCCTCCCGGCGGGATGCCCGCCGCGTTGTCGACGAAGTCGAACTTGTACGTGCCCGGATTGACGTTGCCCGGAGGAAGCCTGAACTGGTTGTTGAGCTGGTTGGCCAGCTGATGCCCGACGAAGACGCTGAAGCTCTTGTTGTCGAAGCCTGCGGCGATGGCAAAGCTGCCCAGCTTGAGGAAGCTGATCGGCACCTGCTGAACGCGCCTGCCGTCCGTCGCGTTGACCGTGCAGTAGCCGGCGCAATTGAGTCCGCCGACGGTGCTGGAGACCCGGAACTTCGCCGAGCCGCTCCCGCCGCTACCGAGGCGGACTGCCTGCTGCTGCGCAACGCTCGCCGTGCAGCCGTGCGACGGGGAGGGCACCTGGCCCGGCCCGCATTCGGAGAGCCACACGTTCGCATTGGGGGCGAATCCGGTGATCGAGACGTCGACGACCTGGCCGTTTTGATACGGCCCGGCCGGACCGACGGCTAGGCAGCCGGCGAGCAGGAACGGAACGACGGTGAACGGTAGCCAGCGCCTCACGATTTCCCCCCAGGTCAGGTGCCCGATGTAGCTTTCGGGCACCTGACCGTAACAGGGGGTTTACGGGCGGTTTAGTACCAGCCGGTGGCCAGCGAGTGCGACCAGGCGCCGCAGGGGCTGCCGTAGTCGGCGCGGATGTAGGACAGGCCCCAGCGGATCTGCGTGGCAGCGTCAGTACGCCAGTTGGGGCCGGAGGCGGCCATCTTCGAGGCCGGGAGCGCCTGCGGGATGCCGTACGCGCCGCTGTAGGGGTTCGTCGCGAACAAGTTCCAGCCGGACTCGCGCATCCAGAGGTTGTTCAGGCAGTTGAACTGCGTGTCATTGCCCCACCCGTAGGTGAACATGACGTTGCGCGCGATGGTGCGCGGGTTGCTCGGGGGCGAGCAGGAGGTCGCTGTGGCGACGGCAGCTACTACGGCTGCGGAAGCGAGGACGGCTCGGCGGGCTTTAGGGCGCGCGGATACGGCGGACAGGACGGACACGACAGGGCCTCTCTCGCGCCTGCGAGGTGAGCTGTCGGGTTCGGGCAAGAGCGGCCCGGCCGGTCACCATCACGTACTGGCGACCCGGCTTCACCCCAAGGACGCGACGACTGCACTGATTTCGGCTGCCGCGCCCGGGAGATTGGGTCCCCCGCTCCCGCCCACGGGATACGTGGCTCCATGACCCGGGACGGGATTCGGCGAACGAGTCATGGGCTCCACACGTTCGGTGGAGCGGCCTAAGCCTAAGCCCCCATCGGTCAAGCGCTACCCGCCGGTAGCGGAGGTGAAAAAGACCACAGACTGTTTACATCGCTGCAGTCTTGAGTCGCCGCAGCTAGGGAGCGTGATCGCGAGGCGGCTTGTGGCTGGAGGTCGGCGGGAGCATAGTCAGCGCACGGTCAGAAACGGCCGGCCTCGGCCCGCGTCAGCAGGACGCGCACCCGGGCGTGGCACCTGCCACGCAAACCTAGGAGCCGGCCATGGCCGACAAATCGCCCCGCCAGAGCAGTTCGAAGAAACCTGGCAAATCGATCAAGGAAAAGCGCGCCGAGAAGCGCGCTGCCGCTAGCGGAAATCCCACCCATCTCAGCATTCCGCCGCACCAACCGGGAAAGTAGGGCGCTGGGCTGTTCAGTGACCCTTTGAGGAGTAATTCGCATGCCAGAGCCGATCGACGTCCTGTACACCGCCCACGCGACCGCCTACGGCGACGGCCGCAATGGGCACGTCACCAGTGACGATGACGTTCTGGACGTCGATCTCGCGGTGCCGAAGTCGATGGGCGGACCCGGAGGCGAGCTGAGCAATCCGGAGCAGCTCTTCGCGGCCGGATACGCGGCGTGTTTCCACTCGGCGTTGAAGCTCGTGGCTGCCCAGGCGAAGGCTTCCGCCGAAGGGTCGACGGTCGCGGCTTCGGTCGGTATCGGCAAGCAGGGCGTCGGTTTTGGGCTGAAGGTCGCGCTCGCCGTCGAGCTTCCGGCACTGGACAAGAACACCGCCCTGAAGCTTGTCGAGCAGGCTCACCAGGTCTGCCCCTACTCCAACGCGACCCGCGGCAACATCGAGGTAGCGCTCTCCGTCGTGTGACGCGCGCGGCTCCCGCAGGTGCTGGCTGAAGCGTCAGCTGCGCTGGGTGAAGGTCCGCGCCGGCTCCGCGGCGTGTTTCGTGAGTGTCTCCACGACCTCTGCCGCGATGGTGTGCAGCTTGACGTTGCGATGCTGCGACTGCGAGCGCAACTCGTCGAATGCCTCTGTGGCCGAGATCTGCCGCGTCCCCATGAGCACGCCCATGGCTTGATCGATGATGCTCCGGCTCGCCAGCGCACCCAGCAGTTGTGCATTGACCCGCAGCTGGGTCTCATGCTTCTGCACCAGGGCCAGAGCGCCGGACGCTTGCGCCGCGAAAGCGGCACCCTGCGCCACCTCGGCAGGCGTGAAGTCATGAGCGTTGACGCTGTAGAGGTTCATCGCGCCCACGGTCGGTATCCCGGCAGTCAGGGGCAGTGAAAGAGAGGCGGCCACTCCCCACCTCAGCGCGTGGGTCGGGTAGTCCCCCCACCGCGCCTCTTGGGCAAGATCGGTGACCACGACGGCGCGCCCGGTATGCAGCGCCTGCAGGCAAGGGCCGACGCCGCGCCCGTACTGGAGCTCATCGATCCGGCCCGCCAGAGGATCGCTTGAAGACACGGTCATCGGTGTCCCGTCGCGGCGCAAGGTGATTCCGCAGGAGGAGACGGGCGAGATCACGTCGACCGCAAGCGAGGCGAGCTCGCCGAGGAACGCGTCCAGCTCGGAAGTGGCGATGAGCAGGTGCTGTAGCTCGCGATACGCCGCAGCCAGGTCGGGAAGCTCGGCGGGATCGGGAGGGGACGCAGGCGCGGTGGTGGCCATGGGGACCGATCCAAACTGGAGGCCCGTGCTGGGCAATCCATTGGTGATCGCCAAAGGCGGCACCACCGGAGGCGGCACGGGTAGACCCTCAGTGCCCCCAAGGTACGCCTCATCGGGGATCCGGTTCGGGCCTTTAGCCGGTGGTACTAGTCCCATCGTCTGATAGCGCACCGACCATGACATGAGCGAAAAAGGAGTCACACATTCGGCACGAACGCGAAGAGGTGACCATGAACAAGCTCATTTTCGTCGCCGTCGCGGCAGCCGCGGCCAGCGGCATCGCGGTGGCTCCGGCCGTCGCCGGACTTTCCAACAACCCGTCCTTCAGCCATCAGCTGCCGGTCCGCGTGCCCAGCGGCGCGCAGACCGTCTCGGTTGACGACGAGCACTCGCTCGTGTCTCACCGGGGCCCGTCAGCCTCCAAGTCCGCCTCTCCGTCAGCGTCACCCTCAGCGCAGGACAGCCGCGGTCCGGAAGCGGAGCCCAGCGACGACCGCGGGCAGGATGCGCTGGACAACGACGTCAATGACAACGATGCCAATGACGTGAACGACGATCACGGCGCGGCGGTAGAACCGGGCGACGACAACGGTCACGACGGCCAGGCCATTCCGGCACCCTCGGCGACCGTCACTCACGAGGTCGAGCCCGAGGCCGGCGACGACAAGGGTGGAGCCGCCAAGACTGTCGCTCCGTCGCTGGCTCCGCAGCCCGTCGAGCAGGGTGACGACAACGGTAATGGTGGCGGCAATTCTGGAAGTGGCAGCAGTGGAAAAGGTGGCGGTGGCAAGCACTGAGCGCAGCGGTAGATGACCGCAGGCAGCTCTCTCGAGCGCGGCGCCGTGACGGATCCCCCCTCCGTCACGGCGCCGCTAACCGCGCCCGCTTCGTTGATCCCGGGTATGGATGATCCCGATCCTGCCGCGGCAGCAGGGGAGTCCGGCGGCTGGACCGTGCTCGCGTCACCAGCGACGAGCGCGGTGCGGCCGCCGGTTTCGCTGCGCCGGATCGTCGTGCAGGCGGTGGTGCTCGTCGCCCTCGTCGTGGCGGTGGTCGGCGCGGCCG
>DATAZK010000224.1:0-4354 GCA_036272075.1 Frankiaceae bacterium | reverse complement strand
CCGCCTAGGCGAAGGTGTTCTTCTCGAGCTCGACGAGCGAGTCCTCGAGCCAGTCGATCAGGCTCCAGAGGTCGGGCATCTGCTCGCGGTCGGCGAGAATCCCGACGTCGAGGTGGCCGGCGTAGCTCATCACGGTGATGTTGAGCCCGAGGCCGTCGGTGATGACGGAAACGGGGTAGTTGGCGAGCAACCTGGCGCCGGCGCAGTAGAGGTCGAACTGCGGACCGGGGACATTCGAGACGACGAGGTTCCAGGTCGGATGACCCACCGAGGAGCTGCCCAGCGAGAGCGTGAGCCGCGCCGCCCGGCTGAAGAGCGCGGGCGGGATGAAGTTGTTGGCGTCTGAAAGTAGCTGTGCCGGCAGGGCTTTGTGACGATCCTTCATCACCGTGAGGTCGGCCGACGTTTGTTTCAGACGCTCGATGGGGTCGGAGATCTCGGTGTGCAACGCGGCCGCCAGCATGAGGATGCGGTTGCCGTAGGTGCCCTCCTCCTCCTTGCTGCGTACCGAGACCGGCACCTGGGCGACGAGCGGCTCCTGCGGCAGCTCATCGTGCGCGATCAGCCACTGCCGCACGGCGCCCGCGCACAGGGCGACGATGACGTCGTTCACCGTGACGTCGTGCGCCTTTTTCAAGGCCTTGACCCGGTCGAGGGGGAGCTGGCCGAAGACGAACCTGCGGTGCGCCGTCACCTTGCCGTTGAAGGTCGTGCGGGGCGCCGGCTGAGTCGGGCGGATCACCTTGTTGCCGTCGCCGCGCACCAGGCCCTCGAATCGGCCGAGGAAGCGTCCGACCCGGGCGGCGCCGGGGATGACTGAGAAGACGGTCTCGTCCAGGTTCGGCATCGCCCGCGGGATGGATCCCAGCAGCCGCAGGGGATAGCGCGGCACGCCGAGCACCGCTCGCGCGACCATTCCCGCCGTGCCGGAGCGGGGTCCGGCGTTGGTCGAGATCTCCGCATCGGGGGTGCGGATCTCGGGAGTGCGATCGAGCAGCAGTCCGACGATCTCGCCGCCCGAGATGCCATCGATGACGGCGTGGTGGATCTTGGTGTAGAGCGCGACGTGGCCGGATTCCAGCCCGGAGATGACGTACATCTCCCAGAGCGGACGCGCCCGGTCCAGGCGCCGGGAATGCAGCCGGGCCACCTGCCGGGCGAGCTGACGATCGTTGCCGGGAGCGGGCAGGGCCAGGTCCCGCACGTGGAATTCGAGATCGAAGTGCTCGTCCTCCACCCAGTACGGGAAGTCCAACCCGAACGGCACCTCGAGCAGACGCCAGCGCAGGACCGGGAGCAAGTGCAGGCGATCGCTCAGCAATCGCATCATGACCTTGACGTCCAGCTCCCCGAACGGAGCCGTGCTCGGGTCATAGATCCCGAGGCTCCCGACGTGCCCGGCCTGTCGACCGTTCTCTATTGCCAGGAACTGGGTGTCGAGGCTCGTGAGCTGTCGCATGCGGGCGTCCTTCGTCGAAGCCGACGTTCTCGGGATGAGTGTGGACTACCCCGAGGCTGCCGTCCGTGAAGCGTCCCTCAGCGGTGCACCGGATTGCCCGGAGCGGTCAGCCGGGTGCGGCGCGGGTTGGCTTGCGGGCCGGACCACAACGTGCTCGTTCCCGCGACGTTGCAGCGGCTCGTGCGCACCGTGGACGACGACGGCGCAGGCGCCTCGTCGGCAATCGGTGTGGCTGTGTCGCTCATGAGCATCATCGCGGTTCCTCTCCATAGGAAAGAACCGGGTCTGGCCTGGGCACGTTACGGAGGGTCACCCGTTTGCCCGGCGGCGACCTCGTCTGGCGTAACTGCCACGCGGTCGCGATGGAGCACGCATAGTGGAAATCATGCGGTCCAGAACGGGGCTCGCCAGAGGCTCTGCGCTGCTGGCCGTCGTCGCGCTTGTCTTCGCGGGCTGTAGCGCGTCGCACGGCCCGCCCGGGTCGCCGCCGAAGGCTAAGTCCAAGCCACAGCATCCGCAGCCGCGCGTTGTGGCCCCGCCCGTCGTCGCGTATCAGGATCGGCCGGCGATGCGCGTTCCCACGGTGACCGGAGAGGGCAGCCTCGGGCCGGTGCTCGCTTCGGAGCGGGTGACCTTGGCGCCGGTCGGAGCGGCGCAATCACTGCAGGGCAGGGCGCTGCCAACCAACACATGGTGGACGTCCGCCATCGTCGGCAATTACACCGCTGCACTCTGGGCCTTCCCTGTGGTGTCGCGCGGGGGTCCCGACGGGCTCGAGCTTTCGGCGCCTGAACCAATGGCGTCGCAGAACTCCGTCGTCGCTGCGGCGGCTCCCGCTCTCACCGTCGGCGGACCGTTGACGCGAGTCACCGTCGCCGGTTATGGAGACTTTTCGGTCGATCTCAACCTGCAATCGGCTGACAGCACCTTGACGACGGTCATCGCGCAGGGCAGCCCGTTCGTCCCGGTGCACGCGCCCGCGGGGACGCTCCCGATCACGCTCACCGCCGCGACCAGTGTCACGGACGCGCAGGGCACGAGCGTGTCCGTCGGCGACAGCATCGACAGCGACTCGCTCGTCGTGCAAGTGCTCGGGCAGGAGTGGGTGCTCGCTTCTTCGGGGACGGTGAGCTGGAAACGGACGGCGCAAGGAATCGATGCGACGGCAGGCAGCGCGCTCACGTATGTCTTCTCGCCGGTTCCCGGCGGCGGTCCGAGCGACTGGCCGGATCGCGCCGCGGCTTTCGCGCGCAGCCCCGTGACGACGACGGCTTCACTCCTCAAGCGCGGTTCAGGAGCGGTGACCCAGGATCTGTTCTGGGAAGGCACTTCTGAGTCGAGCGTCATCGCCGTTCTGCCGCACCAGCGTGCCCTGCTCGGTTCGAGCGTCACGGCGGTGCCTGGTCACTACGAGACGTCACGCGGTCAGCTGACGCTGGTGCAAGCCAACACCTTGCACCTGAAAGTACCGTTGCCCGGATTGCTGCCGGGGATACCGCAAATTCCCCTTACGCCATCGAATCTTTCGGCCTTGCGAGCCGACCTGACCACCGATCTCGCCGTTCCCGATTCCGAGGACGCCGGCACGTACTACGGGCCCAAGGCGTTGGGACGGCTGGCGACGATGCTTCAGATCGCCCGCCGGATCGGCGACACCACTGCTGCGTCAGCGATCCTCGCCAAGCTGCGGCCCATCGTCATCGATTGGCTCACCTATACCGGGCCCAGCGACAAGCATTGGCTCGCCTACGACGCGAAGTGGGGCGGGATCGTCGGCCATCCCAGCGAATTCGGCAATGCCGACTTCTACAACGACCACCACTTCCAGTTCGGCTACCTCGTCGCTGCGGCCGCGGCCGTCGCCGAAACGGACCCGACATTTGTCACCAGCTACGGCGCCGTTGTCGATCTGCTCGTCGACGACATCATGGGTGCGGCAAGCGGTACTCCGGTGGCCGCTTCGTTCCCACCGTTCCGGGTGTTTTCGCCCTACGAAGGTCATTCGATCGCATCGGGATTGACGACCGGATCGGACGGTGACAACCAGGAGTCCAGCAGCGAGGCCGTGAACGCCTGGGCGGGGATCGCCCAGTGGGGGATGGCGACCGATCGTCCGAAGCTCGCCGACGCTGCCGTGAGCCGTTACGCCCTCGAGGCCGACAGCGCTCGTACGTACTGGCTGGGGGAATCCGGACGGCTGTGGCCCACCGCCTACGCGCACGACACGGTCGGCATCGTGTGGGGCGGCAAGGTGGATTTCGCGACCTTCTTCGACGGCCGCGCTGGATTCGTCATCGGCATTCAGTTGCTGCCCTTCACGTTCGCCTCGCTCTATCGCACCGATCCGACGGCAGCCGCTCAGCGGTCAGCGACGGTCGCGCAAGCCGATGGTGGAACCCCGCAGGAATGGCCTGATCTCTACCTGATGGACGAGGCGCTCGCTGATCCTTCGGGGGCGCTCGCGAAGTTCACTCCGAGCGTGCCCATCGAAGGGGGAAACTCCAGAGCGTTCACCCGCTATTGGCTGCTGGCGTTGAACGAACTGGGCCGTCCCCGCGCCGACGTCTTCGCCAGTTCTCCCTACGGATTCGCCTTCGGCAACGACGGCGCGCTGCACCTCGCCGCCATCAACCCGACCGGCTCACCCCTCACCGTTACCTGGCGAAACCAGAAGGGCGACGTGGTCGGCTCGGTCCGGCTAGCCGCGGGCGAGGCCAAGACGATCTCCGGACGCTAGAGCGCGATACGCCGTCTGGTCAGATCGTCGTGACCATGCCGCCGTCGATGACGAAATCGGCGCCGGTGATGTTCTCCGCCCGCGCTCCTGCCAGGAAGAGCACGAGATCGGCGACCTCGTCCGGACGCGTGAAGCGGCCCGTCACCATCCCTGACGCG
>DATAZK010000223.1:0-35769 GCA_036272075.1 Frankiaceae bacterium | reverse complement strand
TCGCCGGTCGTCTGCAGTTCCGCGGCGATGCCGGACTGCTGGGACCAGGCGTCGGCCATGACTGCGATGGCTTCGGGCAGGCTCGCGTCCTCGAGTTGTTCGGGTCGCAGGGCGCGCACCGAGCGTCTCGCCTCCGTGAGGCTGGAGCGAGCCAGCTCGCGGGCCTGACCCAGGTGGCGCGACCATTCGCCAGGGCGGTGTTGGGTGTGCTCGGCGGCCTCGAGCTGAGCGATGATGCCGGTCAGGCCCTGGGCGAGGGTGTCGTGGATCTCCCCGGCGAGGCGCTGGCGTTCCTCGATGATGCCCGCCTCACGCGCTTGGGCCACCAGCCGGTCGTGCAGCTCGGAGTTCTCCGTCATCGACGCTGCCAGGCGCCGGTTCGCCTCGGCCAGCTCATCGATCATGCGTCCGCGCTCCTGGTTCTGCTCGACCGCACGATGGGTGATGCTGGACGTCGTCAGCGTGAGGGCCAGCAGCACTCCGGCGACCAGGAGGTAGGTGAGCGTCTTGCCGGCGTCGGCCGCCGGATAGCCGCCCGACATCGCCGCCGACACGATCAGCGCCGTCACCGCAAAGCCGGCCCGGCGCCAGCGCGGGCCGAGCCCGTAGGCGAACAGGAAGCCGACGTACGCGAACACCCCGTAGACGCCGTTGACCCAGACCAGCACGCCCGCAACGGCGCTGTGAGCGGTGAAGACCGGGGTCCGCCAACGCGTCGAGGCATCTCCGCGCAGCCGCAGGCTGACGATGGCCCAGCCGGCCGCCGCCGCTGCGGCCAGGGGCAGGCCCAGCTCGAAGCGCGCCCATCGGGGGGCGTTGCCGCTCGGCACCGCGAGGGCCACGGCGGTCGACACGGCCAACAGTGGCAACGGCAGCAGGCGTCGCAGCCTGTCGAGCCGGTCCTGCCACGGATCCGCGACCCGGTCCACGCCCGGCTCGTGGGCCGCTTCGGTGGCCATGCTCACGCTCCCGATCGTGTCACTGACGCGCCCGATATGTCCGCTGGGTTTCCCCGTCCGCAAATCAGGTGGCGAAGACCGATCGCACCTGTCGGCCGTTGACCAGCACGGCAACACCGATCAGCAGCAAGCCGCAGACACTCTGCTCGACCTTCATCCACACCGGGAAGGTGCCGGGAAGCGAGACGATGACGGCGATCGCCGCCACCATGACGCCTGAGATGATCCGCAGCCGCAGGAACGCCCTCTGGCCCCCGCGGGCCGCGCTCGCCGCGAACCGCAGCGTCAGCAGCGCGCTCAGCACGACGATGATGCCGCGGGTCCAGACCGCCGCGTTGACGATCCCGGAATGGTGGCGCAGCACGGCGATCGCCGCGAGCGTCAGCACGCTCAGCGCGGCGTAGCTTGCGACGAGGGCCTTGATGCGTCGAAAGACCCGGGCGGCCGGGGTACTCATGACAAGGTTTCCTTCCCGCTGAGCCGGCGCGTTTGCGCCGGCTCTTCGAGCATCAGGAAATCCCGCTCACCGCGAATCGTTCGGCAAGGCGTGATCGGCCGCCTCTTCGGACGATGCCGGCATCCACCGATCGGAGGATGCGCTCTGGGCTCAGGTCGTCTCGTGGTTGGGAACGGCGGCCCAGTACTTGTAGAGCGCCGCGATGCCGGGCTGTCCGGAGCCCGGCTTGTTGTAGATGACGAGCGTGTCCAAATTCTTGTCGGTCGTCCAGGCGACCGCCGAATTCTTGCTCGTGTCATTGGTGATGAAGCAGTAGAAAGCGCCTGCAGTCACTGAATTGTGCGTCCAGGTGCCGGCCGACGGGACGCCGGCCTGACAGTTGAACTTCGCGGTCTGCAGGCCGTTCTCACCGTTCTTCACGTCGGTGTCGTAGGTGGTCTTGTTCGTGGAGTGATACGCCAGCACCTTCTGGCTGGGGGAGGCCACGCCGGAGGTGTCCTTGGGGTCGCAGTCCAGGGCCGCGTCGACCGAGGAGTCCTCGACGCTGAGATCCGGCGTGCAGCTGGAGGTGTCCACGAGGCCGACCGGGATCCGCTTCATCAGGGAGGTTTCGATCGTGTTCAGGTCACGCAGCTTGGCAGCTGATTTCACGATCGCGCTGTGCGCCGACTCCTTGCCCTTCAACGAGACGGCCACGAGGGAGTAGCTGTGCGTCGTCATGTCGGTCGGGAAGGGATCGATGAAGCTGGTGGTCCGCAGGTCAGATTTCAAGATGGTGTTGTCGCGGAAAAGCACGTAGTGGTCGGCGTTTTCGGAGGCCAGCCAGCTCACCTTGATGGCGCCTGCTTGGGCCGCCGCGGTCACGTTCGCTGGGACGGCGGGGATCGGGGGCTTGGCGGGTTTCGACGTCAGCAGGACGACCGCGACCACAACGCCCGCAACAACGGCCGCTGCGGCCGTCCCGGCGATAACCCACGGCTTCCTGCTTTTCTTCTTCTGCGCGACCGTGGCCCCGGCGCCGTTTCCGGCGATTTCCTCGATGGTGCGGCACAGCGACTGGACCGCGAGCGGCGGCTGCCCCTGCCAACCCACGGTCTTGGCGCCGTTGGTGGCCTGCAGGGCGAGCTCCCGGCGGCCTCCCTGCCAGTCCGACGACGGCAGCATGGGGTCCAGCTGGAAGAACACGCTTTGCCAGAGCTCTTGCACCAGCCGGTCGCGGTCGAACCGGCTGAGCCGCTCACTGTGCAGCTCGATCGGCGCGATGTCCTCGCCGCGGTACCAGACCGTCAGCGGGGGTTCGGGGCGAGCAACCGGCGTCGTATCGCGGACGACCGACTCGAGCGCAAGCTGGAAATCGCTGCAATTGGTGAAGCGGTCCTCGCGATTTTTCGCCATCGCCTTGTAGATCGCCTGATCGACGGCTTCTGGGATGCCCGGGACGATCCGCGACGCGGGCGGCGGGTACTCGTCCATGATCTGGTGCAGCAGCTGGCGAGAATCGCTTGCCGGGAAAGCCCGCCGTCCGGTCAGCATCTCGTAGAGCACGCAGCCGAGAGAGAAGACGTCAACCCGGCGGTCGAGCTGCCCGCTCGGCATCGACAGCCGTTCCGGTGCGGCGTAGGCAAGCGTGAGCACCGCTTGGGTGGTCGCCGTGAGCCCGAGCGTGTCAGCGGCGTCGCGGGCGATCCCGAAGTCGGTGAGGTAGGCCTTCTCCTCGCCTCTTTTGTTGGTGAGCATGATGTTTGCCGGCTTGATGTCACGGTGCAGCAGATTGCTGTCGTGCAGATCCTGGACGGCGGAGGAGATCCCGGACATGACCCGGATCGCGCGGGCGAGGTCGAACGGGCCGTCCTGCTTCAGCGCATCTTCGAGGTTGCGGCCGTCGATGTAGTCCATCGCGATCCACAGCCGGTTCTCGAATTCGCCCCGGTCGAGGATGCCCACGATGTTGGGATGGCGCAGCCGGCAGGCGAGATTGGCCTCGACCAGAAAGCGCTGGCGGAAGTCGTCATTGGTGCACAGCGGACCGGCGAGCACCTTCAGCGCGTCCTGCTTGGGAAGGTTGGGATGGTGGGCCAGGTAGACCTCACCCATGCCGCCCACCCCGAGGAGGCGTTCGATCGTGTAGCCGGCGAATCGAGACCCCGGTTGCAGCGTCACTGCCCCTCCGTCACTTCCTGATCGTTCTCGATGCGAAGCTCAATACCAACATGTAGCCAGGCTGTAGGTAGCCAAAGTCGCAATGTCGGGCATGTCAGCCACTGGCAGGCTGGGAATCGAGGACCTATGACGACGCTGGAAGCAGTGGCCGAACTGGCCCGCGAAGAGCATGGGCTGGCGGTGATCTCGACCCTGCGCGCCGACGGCACGATCCAGTCGTCGGTGGTCAACGCGGCCGTCATGGCCCATCCGCTGACACCGGGGGCCGCCGGGAAGACGGTCGTCGGATTCGTGACCTACGGTCCGGTGAAGCTCGCCAACCTGCGAGCCCGGCCCCAACTCACGACCACGTTCCGCAGCGGCTGGAGGTGGGCCGCAGTGGAGGGAACTGCCCAGATCATCGGGCCGGACGATCCCCATCCCGACGTCGATGCCGAACGCCTGCGGGTGCTGCTGCGCGAGGTGTTCCAGGCCGCCGGCGGCAGTCACGACGACTGGGCGGAATACGACCGCGTCATGCTCGAGCAGCGACGCGCGGCTGTCTTCCTCACGCCGACCCGCAGCTACGGGATCTGACGCGCGATCACATTGCCGAAGCGGTGCAGCGTGCGGCTGACCGCCTGCTCCCGGCGGTAGCGCAAGCCTTCCACCAGCCCGTCGGCGAGCGGCGCCGCACCGTCGACGAAGCAGCTTCGGGCGAGGGCATCGAACTCCGGCGGCCGCGTTCCGAGTACCCGCAAGGCGTCAGGTGGCGCGGCAAGCAAGCGGTCTGTCAGCTCCTGAACGGTCGAGCTGCCGACCACGATTCCCGCCAAGGCCCAAACGTCCTCGGGCGACGCCACGAACTCGATGTCGCATCCCGCTGAGGCAGCAGCGGCGTAGACCCGCAGGACGTGCACCGGCCGGGCGTCAGGCGCGAGCCAGCCGACCACGCGACGGCGTGCCCGGAAGCGAAACACGTTGGATTCGCAGAACAAACCGGTCGGGTCGTGCTCGACGTCGAAGTACGACTGACGCCACCACACGTCGCTGTGCACCGCCGCGGTCAGCCAGTCGCGTTCGGGTGCCGGCAGGCCGTCGCGTGCGGTCGCGAGCCAAGCTTCGAGGACGCGATCGGGTTCCTCGTCTCGGCTGGGCATCCTGTCCTCCAGCCAGCGGCCGAGTTGGGCGACGTAGTGCGGCCCACCCGCTTTCGCGCCCGGGCCGACCACAGAGCCTTTCCAGCCCCCGAATGGCTGGCGCTGTACGACGGCCCCGGTGATGACCCGGTTGATGTAAGCGTTGCCGACCGCCGCGCCCTCCAGCCATCGTTCGGCGGCGTCAGGGTCGAGCGTGTGAATGCCGCCGGTCAGGCCGAACGGGGTGTCGTTGGCGATCGCCAGCGCCTCGTCCAGGTCGGTCGCTTTCATCAGCCCGAGCACCGGGCCGAAGCACTCGGTCTGGTGAAACCAGGAGCCCGCCCGGACGCCCTCCCTGATGCCGGGCGACCACAGGTTCGTCGCGGGGTCGATGAGCCGCGGCTGCAGCAGCCAGCTTTCGCCGGGATCGAGTTGCGTGAGGGCGCGCTCCAGGGACTCGCCGGGTGCCCCGATGAGCGACGCGAGTGTGGTGGCGGGCTCGGTCGCTGGACCCGCGACGAGGCTCGCCGCAGCGTCGATCAGCTGGCGGCGGAAACGAGCGGAGTCGTAGACGTCGCCCACGCAGATCGCCAGGCTCGCGGCGGAGCATTTCTGGCCGGCATGACCGAACGCGGAATGGACCACGTCGCCCGCGGCCAGATCGAGGTCGGCGTCGGGCATCACGACGATCGCGTTCTTGCCCGAGGTCTCGGCGAAAAGGGGTGTGCGCGGCGCGAGCCGGCGGAAGAGATCGGCGGTTTCACGGGCACCCGTGAGGACGATCGCGTCGATGCTGGGATGGGCGACCAGGTGCTCACCGACCACCTCCTCGGGGCACTGCACGAACTGCAGGATCGCGGTATCCACGCCGTTTCTCCGGCAGGCTTCCCAGACCGACTCGGCGATGGCGTAGGCGCATTGCGGGGTCTGCGGAGGGGCTTTGAGCACGACGGTGTTCCCGGCGGCGAGCGCTGCCAGCACCCCTCCCGCGGGGATGGCGAGCGGGAAATTCCAGGGCGGCGTCACCAGCACCACACCCAACGGTTCAAACGTCGCTTCGGCCTCGAACGCGCCGCCCAGTCCGGGGATCTGCGCGGCGTAGTAGGCGGCCATGTCGACCGCTTCCGACACCTCACCGTCGCCCTCGGCGAGCGTCTTGCACGCCTCGTGTGCCATGACCGCCATCAGCGCCGGCCGGTTGCCACCGAGCTCTTCCGCCACTGTGAGCAAGAGCGATTTCCTTTGCGTCGCCGCGGTTGCCGACCAGATCTCGCGTGCCGCTGCCGCGGCCCTGACGATGCGGTCGATGCCGTCGGTCTCGACGATCGGCTCGGGCAGTGCCCGGGGCTCCCATCGCGCCAGGGCCGCGAGCACGGCGCCGCGCGCGGTGGTGTCCGTCGGATCGGTGTCAGGAGTGTTGTGAAAGCCGGCAGATTGCTCGAGCGGCTGACGGCGGCGGGGCTGCGACGAGACAGCCCAACGGCCGGCTATCGAGCGCTCGAAACGCTCCTGCTCCTTGGCGAACGCGCCCGCGTCGCTGCTCAGATCGAACGAGCTGCGCAGGAAGTTCTCGCCCCTGCTGTTCTCCTCCAGCCGGCGAAAGAGATAGGCCAGCGCGGTGTCGAAATCAGCCGCCGCGACGACGGGCGTGTAGAGCCGCAGGCCGCCCGTCGCCCGGCGAACCGCGGCATCGATGCCGGGCGCCATGCCCTGCAACATCTCGAATTCCACCCGGTCGCCGATGCCTCGGGCAGCTGCGAGCAGGTGGGCCCACGCGACATCGAACAGGTTGTGGCTGGCGATCCCGATTCGCAGGTGCGACAGGCGGTCTGGCTGCAGTACCCAGTCGAGCATCCGGGTGAAGTTGGCATCGGTCTCGGCCTTCGTGGCATACGGCGCGCGCTGCCAGCCGTGCAGGGCCGCCTCGACCGATTCCATCGCCAGGTTGGCCCCTTTGACGATGCGCACCTTGACCGTGCCGGCTGCGTCGCTGCGGGCTTCGGTCCAATCCACCAGCTCGCCCAGGACGCCGAAGGAATCGGGGAGATACGCCTGGAGCACGATGCCGGCATCGAGGTGACGCAGCTCGGGCTCGTCCAGCAGGCGGGTGAAAGCGTCGACGGTGAGCCGGAGGTCGGAGTATTCCTCCATGTCCAGATTGAGAAATGTCGGCCCGCCGGGTGCTTGCGCGGCCGCCCGAAAGAGCCCTCGGAGCGCTGCCATGACCCGCTCCAGGGTCTGCTCGTAGCCCCAAAGATTGAGCTGGCTCGCGACGGCCGAGGCCTTGACCGAGACGTAGTCGACGTCGGGCCGCCGCAGCAACTCTTCGATGGCCGCCAACCTGTGCTGCGCCTCCTGCTCGCCCAGCACGTATTCGCCGAGCAGGTTGACGTTCACCGCAAAGCCTTCACCACGAAGGTTCCGCAAATGGCGGCCGAAGGCGGGATCGGAACGGTCGACGACCAGGGCGCCGACGATCTGGCGGAGTCGGCGCCGGGTCGCGGGCATCACCAGGTGCGGCGCAGCGCCCGCGAGCCGCACTCCGGCGCGCAGCAGGATGCGGTCAGCGAAACCCAGGAAGGGCGGGGTCGGACCGGCCGCCACGGCACGCAACTGAGCTGCTGCCACCGAGGCGCTTTCCGGCCGGAGCACCCGGTCGCAGAAGGCCATGGTGAACGCCAGCGACCGCGGGTCGCCGGTCAGGAGCTGGAAGCGGCGTCGCTCGCGCTGCTGCCGGCGGGTCAGCGATGCTTCGCCGAGGCGCAGCCAATCGGCCACCAAAGCCACCGCGTCAGGGACAAGGCCATCGCCGACCCCGTCCGGCGGACCGATCGGGGCACCCATCGCTAAACAATGCCAGCCAATGCCGCAGAACGCTGCCGTCAGGGGGGTCAGTAGTCGAGAAAGCCCGCCCAGTGACTGGCACGGCCGAATCGCGGCCCACGGACCGCCGCGGGCGGCGGGACTTTCGCCGGCACGCAATTGACGAGCATGCCGACCAGGGCCCCGGCGAGCGCGTCCAGCCTTCGCTCGTTGGCGACGTTCGTGAGGTCCAGGCAGCGGGCTCCGCGCGCCCCGCCGGCCATCGGAATCATCGGCGCCGCCTCGCCCTCGGCGGTCACGATCTTCCACGTGCCCAGCAGCTTGCGCACCTTCATCCGCGCGAGCGCATCATCGGTGGCGGGCGGGGTCGTGGTGTAGGGCAGCACGCGCACGCTGAGCTTCTCGCCGAACAGCCGCGAGCGCACCGAGACGGCGATTCGCTCATGGTCTTTCGGGGTTTCGACGATCCAGAGCCGTCGGCCGTCCGGACTCATCCTCGACGGCCGCTGCAGGCTGGCCAGCGTCCGGCCGCGGAGATCGAGAACGTCGAAAGTAGCTGCCCTGTCACCGGCGTGCGGCCAGCGCTGGGTCACCGTCCCGAGCAGGCGGTGGTCATGGTCCTCGATGTCGACGACGATGCCGGCACCGTCCAGCGTCGGCCGATCCACCACCCGAAGGCGAAGGACGGACTGCTCGAACGGCGGTCGCATGAGCGGAATGGTCGTCGCCGTCGGCGGGAAAGCCCAGCGATTGTCCGGCTCAGGACACCGCGGCGCTTGCGAGCTGATCGCCCTCGAGCAAGGCGATGGCGTAACGGGTGGCAGCACCCGCGTCGAGGGTCTCGGAGTCGACCGACCCGCTGTAGCGCTCGTAAACGCCGTCGAGATGGCGTCGCAACGAGAGGGGGATGGGCCGGTCGCCCCGCGTGCGGATGGCATCGGCGGCGGCAAGCAGGGTCGCCAAGCCGGTGGGGTCGGAGGCGCTGCCGGGAAGGCCCGCGTCCAGTACCGCGGCAGCCGTCTCCAAGCAGAGCGCGACGGGGAAGGTGTAGGTCAACGCCTGTGCCGCTTTCAGCGCCGCCTGTGCATGCGCGGACGCCTCCGCCAGGTCGGAGTTCGCCAGGCAAGCAAGCGCCCTGACGCACCTGAGCAAAGGCAGTTCGCGCTCCACTCCAAGCGCGGTGCCTTCCTCATCCGCTCGGCGCGCGCAATCCAGCGCCGCCGGCACGTCACCGCGTTCGAGATCCAGCGCGGCGGCAACAGAAAGCCATACGACACGGGCGATCCGACGGTTGTCGCGATGCAGCGGTTCGGCTTCGGCGACCAGCGCGCGGGCCTGCTCGAACTCGCCCGCCTGCCAGCACACCATCGCGGCCGTCGAGAGCACGGCCGCGAGCTGCGCGGGCGTGCCACCCTCCCGGCACAGCTGCGCGGCATGCAGGGCGTGCGTCGCGGCCGCCGGGTCGGCGCGTTCGCCGAGCACGCAGCCGACTCCGGAGAGCGCAGCAACTTGCAGGTCGACCGATTCCACCTGGGCCGACGCTTCGATGGCGCGGTCGACACACGTCAGTGCCTCGCTGACCCGGTCCAGATCGTCTAGCAGCCCGGCCAGATAGATCAGCGAGTGGGCGGTGTAGGTGACGTCCTTGCCCCGCAGGGCTTCTGCCGCCGATTCCAGCTGGGTCACCGCGACGTCGGCGTCGCCGGCCCAGTACGTCAGGTAGCCGAGAGCGAAGGTGGCGTAGCCGTTCCACTCCCCGGACGGCGCTTGGGCGAGCAGCCGGGAGAGCCAGAACCGACCCTCGGCGACGTTCGTCGCGGCCCAGAAGCGGTGCAGACGAAAGGCAAGTTCGAGCCCACGGTCGGGATCAGCGCGCCCGTCGATCGCGGCGCCGAGGTAGGACCGGACCGAGCCGATCATGTCGAGCACTTCGTCCTGGTAGCCGCTCGGTGGCGTCCGCGCGTTCTCCGGCAGCACGCCGCGGATGGCGTCGGCGAGTCGACCGAACGCCTGCAGTTCGGCGCCCGAGCCCACCAGCCGGTCGGACGCGAATCGGCGGACGTCGTCGTCCATCTGATAGCGCCAGCGGGCACCGGAACGGTCGACCCACATGAGCCCGGCGGCGGTCAGTTCACGCAGCACCCGGATGACCCGCATCGGTGCGACACGTTCCTCGGACACCACGCGGCGCACCAGCGGCAGCCCCACCGCGCCGTCCAGGATGGCGAAGGTGCGGAAGACCTCGGCCTCGTCGGGGTCGAGCAGTGCGTAGCTACGCTCGAGCACCGCGCGTACCTGATCGTCGTCACCGCCGACGGTGAGGTGCTCGAGCAGATCGGTCAGCGACATGACCGTCAGCTGCGCGGCAGCCAGCTCCAGGGCGAGTGGCAGGCCTCCGCACCGCGTACACAGCGCCGCGACCAGCGGCGCGTTGCCCGCTTCGACCTCCAGCATCCCGCCGCCGGTCGTGACCCGGTCGACGAGCAGCTGTACCGAATCATTGGCGGCCAGCGCCGGGAGGTCCATCGGTGTCGGTGCCGCAAATGGCTGCAGCATAAGGACTTTCTCGCCCTCGAGACCGATGGGGGAGCGGCTGGTGACGAGTACGGCGAGCTCCCGGCACGTCATCAGCAGTGCGCTGACGAGCGAGGCCACTCCATCGCGTGTCGCCTCGCAGCCATCCAGCACCAGCAGCGCCCGTCCGAGTGGGGCGAGCTCAGCGGCGATGGCGCCGTCCGGATTGTCCGGTCCGACCGCCATACCGAGTTCGAGCGCGACTGTGGCGGCAACGAGTTCGTTGTCGGAAACTGCGGCGAGTGACACCCAGCGTCGCCCGCCGGGGAAATCGGAGGAGGCGCTCGCCGCCTGCAGGGCGAGCCGGGATTTGCCCACCCCGCCTTTGCCCGTGACGGTGACGATCGCCTGCGATTGCAAGGCGTCTCGCAGCTCGATGAGCTCGCCCGAGCGGCCGACCATGGCGGCGGTGGGTGTCGGCAATCGTCCGGCGGCGAGCAGCGTGCGGTCGCGCAGCGCGCTGAGGTAGAGCTCGACGGTCTCGCTGCTCGGGTCGATTCCGAGTTCGTCTCCCAGCACCGTGCGGCATTGTTCGTACGCCCTGACGGCGCCGGCCCGGTCGCCCGCCCGATCGAGCCCGGCGATCAGCACTTGATGGGCGCGCTCGTTGAGCGGATCGAGCTCTACCGCAAGCCGGGCCGCGTCGATCGCCCGGGCGTGCTGGTTCAGCCCGCTGGCCGCCTCGGCGATGATGCGCAGCGAGTCGAACCGGGTCTGGTCGATGGCGCGGCGGTGAGCGGTCAGCCAGGCCTGGTCCTCACCGGGCAGCAACTGCGCCCCGCTCACCCGACTCCCTGGTTCCACGCTGTCGGCGGCCTCGCTGAACTGACCCGCGAGCA
Source organism: Frankiaceae bacterium (assembly GCA_036272075.1). Lineage (GTDB taxonomy): Bacteria > Actinomycetota > Actinomycetes > Frankiales > Frankiaceae > DATAZK01. The sequence goes on along the minus strand of DATAZK010000223.1, from coordinate 24,839 downwards.
GCAACGCCTCACCGCGGCGACGGCATTCGGCGGCGACAACGACGTCCACCTCGGCCGAGTCGACGAGGGCGTATCCGCCCGGGACTGTCGCGATGAGCGCCTCACCGCCGAGCCCGATGGGAGCCAGCGCGTCTCGCAGCCCTCGGACGATGCCGCGCAGTGCCGGGCGCCAGGTTGGCGGTGGCTGCTCGCCCCAGAGCGCCTCCGCCAGTTGCTCGGCGGGGACCGACCCTGGGCTGAGCGCCAGGAGCGCCAATGCCAGCTGTGCGCGGCGGCCCCCGACGTGGCGTCCCTCGACACTGCCTTGGTGCGTGACGGCGAGCGCGCCAAGCAGGTCGACCCGCACAATCGAATACTAAGTTGCGGCGTTAGGCATCCATTACCCGGGACCCAGCTGACCACCGAGCAGGCCGAGCAGATCGACAGCCAACGGCGCAGGGACCTCTGATCGCTAGCGCAGCTCCTGCTTCAGGATCTTGCCGGTGGGCCCGTGGGCCATCTGCGCGCGGAACTCGATATGGCGCGGGTACTTGTAGGCCGCTACCCGCTCCTTGACGTAGTCGATGATTTCCTGCTCGCTGACGGTCGAGCCCGGCCGGGTGGTGATGAACGCCTTGATCTCCTCGCCGAGCCGAGGGTCAGGAATGCCGACGACCGCTGCTTCGGCGATCTGCGGATGGGTGTAGAGCACTTCCTCGATCTCGCGCGGGTAGACGTTGTAGCCGCCGCGGATGATGAGGTCCTTCTTGCGGTCGACGATGAACAGGAAGCCTTCCTTGTCGACGTAGCCCAGGTCGCCGGTGTGCAGCCAGCCACGGGTGAAAGCCGCCGCCGTCGCCTCCGGATCGTTGTAGTAGCCGCGCATCACGTTCACGCCGCGCACCATGATCTCGCCGACGTTGGCGTCGCCTGGATCCAGCACCATCTCCTCGCTGTCCCAGACCTCGACCTCGACGCCCCAGATGGGCTTGCCGACGCTGTAGACCTTGCGATCCTCGATGCTCGTGTTGAAGGTCGTGGTCGATGCAGTCTCGGTGAGGCCGTAGCCCTCGAGGATGAGGATGCCGAACTTCTTCTCGAAGTCATCGAGGATCTCGGCCGGAATCGCGGCACCGCCGGAGATCCCGATGCGCAGCGAGGCGACGTCGTCGTCGGTGATGCCCGGGTGATTGAGCAGCGCGAAGTACATCGTGGGGACGCCTTCGAAGATCGTCACCCGATCGCGGCGGATCACCTCGATCACCTTCGCCGGATCGAAGCGCACCACGAGCGACATCGTGGCCGCGAAGCGCACGCAAACGTTCAGCTGGCTGGAGAGTCCGAAGACGTGGAAGAGCGGCAGCACGACGACCACGACGTCGTCCTCCCGCACCCCGAAGAGCCGTCCGGGAATCTCCGCGTTCATCAGCAATTGAAAGTGCGTCAGCTCGGCTCCCTTGGGGGTGCCGGTGGTGCCTGAGGTGTAGACGATGACTGCGGTGTCACCCGGGTCGACCTGCTCGAGCGGAGCAATCCCGGACGGGTCGTTGTCGAGCAGGGACTCGGCCGCCAGTCCCACCGTCGCCGGGGGAGTGCCGGGGGTGTTGACGACGTACAGCTCCTCGACGCCGACGGCTGCCGCAGCCTTCGCCCCCTCCTCCGCGATGCCGGCCCAGGTGATCAATGCCCTAGCGTGACAATTGCCGAGCTGGTAAGCGGTTTCGGGAGCCTTGAGCAAGACGTTCATGGGCACCACGACGCACCCGGCCTTCAGGATGCCGAAGTACGCGATCACGAATTGGGGGATGTTCGGCAGCTGCAGCCCGATGGCATCACGTGGCGCGAGACCGCGCTCGCGCAGACCGACGGCGAAGCGGTCGGAAAGCAGGTCGAGCTCGGCGTAACTGATCGACCCGCCGTCGTAGATGATCGCCGCCTTGTCGGGGTGGGTCTTGGCGGATTCCCGCAGCATGAAAGCCAGGTTGAAGCTCATCGCAGGCGCTCTCTTCCGCCGCTCCGGCCCCGCCGCCGAGACGTTGTCGACACCCCGCATCATTGTCCCGAAAACCCCTGCGGTGGCAGGGACTTTGGACAGTGGACGGTGGGCAGATCGGCGCCGCCGGGGCCTGCTACTCGCCCGCGGCCACCGGCACTTTCTGGTGTCCGAAAAAAGACCGGCGAATGATCAACTCCGCGACTTCGGCAGGCACCATGCTCTCCCAGTCGGTGTCCCCGGCGGCGATACGCCGAAGCACATCCCGGCTGTAGATCGGCAGGTATTCCGGCTGGTAATTGTCGAGATTGACGAAGCTGCCGCGTCCGGCGAGGTAGTCGAAAAGCGGTTGAATAACCGGCTCGACCGTGACGTCGTCGACCGTGATCAGCTCGGAGTCGGGCGACTTCTGCATCGGGTAGACGAAGAGTTTGAGGTCGTTCTTGAACAGCCGTCCGAAGCTCTCCAGAATGCCGCCGGGGAGCTGGGCGTGGTTCTTCTCCTCGAACAGGTCGGCCAGGCTCGGCACCCCCATGACGATGCCGATGCGCTCCTGCGTGCGGGCACCCAGATAGGCGGCGAGCCGGTTGTACTCGTAGTAGTCGGAGATCAGCACCGTCATCCCACAGGCGGCGAGCAGATCGGCCCGTGCCAGGAAGTCGCGCCGGTCGACGTCGGCGCCGCCCGCCAGCAGGTTGCGCATGGTCAGCTCGGTGAGCGCGAGCACGGGCTTGCCAGCGACTGCGGGATCGTTCTGGAACTTCTCCAGGGCGCAGGAGAGCATGTCGATGTTGACCACAGTGGGCGGGCGGAAGCTGCCGCGTTCGACCAGGATGGCGTGCTTGCGCAGGGCCTCACTGGGCTGCAGGACGGTCCCGTCGGGTCCGAACATGGCGACCCCGCTGAGCCCTAGCTGAACGAGCTTGAGCGCCATCAGTCGGTTGTCCACCCGGCGGAACTCGATGCCGCGAAATTCGATCATGTCGATCTCGATACGCCCCGTGGTGAGGCGGTCGAGCAGGCTCTGGATGACCTGATCGGGCTCGTGGTGCTCGAAGAATGCGGCGTGCATGAGGTTCACGCCGACGATCCCGAGCGCCTCCTGCTGCAGCTTGGCATCCTCATCCAGCATGCGCACGTGAAGGACGATCTGGCTCGGGTCATCGAGCGGATGTGCCTGGAAGCGCACCCCCATCCAGCCGTGGCACTCGTTGCCGCCGGAGTAGCTACGGGCCACGACCGTGTCGGCAAACGCGAAGAACGACGTGTTGTCCCCGCGGCTGTCACCGAGGCGATCGATGTTGAGGTCCAGCTCGTGTTCGAGCATCGCCTGCAGCCGGCCGAGGGAGACGTAACGCTGGGATTTGCCGTAGACGGCATCGCTGACGGCCATGTCGTAGGCCGACATGGACTTGGCGATCGTCCCGGCCGCGCCACCCGCTCGAAAGAACCAGCGGGCGACTTCCTGACCGGCTCCGATCTCCGCGACCGTGCCGTACCAGCGCGGATCGAGGTTGATCCGCAGTGCCTTCTGCAGGGTGTCTTCGGCCAAGTCCACCCGCTCAAAGTCCCACAGCGTCGTTACGCCAACGTTTCTGCCAGCGGACGGCAGGACGTCAGATGCGTAACGAGGGAAGGTCGGGAGCCCCCGTGAGTTGCAGGCTCAGCTGCCAAAGGCGGCGACGGACTTCGGGGTCATACGCCGACTCATGCACGCGCGCCTCACGGAGCCGATCGAAGAACTTGCCCGTGACAGCTGCCAATTCCGGGTCATCAACGAGGCGACGGGTGGCGATCTCGCCCTCCTCAAGAGAGTCGACGCTCCGCCCGTATTCAGCGACCACCATCTTCGTGGGCATCATCGTCGACGGGTGCAGGCTGTTGACCGTCACGGCCTGCGGATCGAGCCGCTCGGCCATCGTGAAGCCGCTCGTGATCTGGGCGAGCTTGCTCTGCCCGTACGCGCGGGAACCGCTGTAATCGCGTTCGATCATCACATCGTCGAAATCCACCGGCGCCTGCCCGAGCGAGGCGACGTGGACGATCCGGGCCGCCCCGGCCGCCTGCAAAAGGGGAAGCAGCCGTAACGCCAGATCGAAGCCGGCCAGGTAGTTCACGGCGAAGCGCAACTCATAGCCGTCAGCGCTGACCTGCCGCTCGCGTCCGTCGGGTGCTCCGGAGCCGACGCCCGCATTGCTCACGAAGACGTCCAGCCGGTCGGTCAACGTGCCCACCTGCGCGCTGAGCTGACGCACCTGGGCCAGCTCCGCCAGATCGGCGAGCACGGTCTGCGGGGCCGGACCGGTCGCAGCCTTTTCGATCTCGGCGGCAACGGACGCGAGCCGCTGCGGGTCGCGTCCGTGCAGGATCAGCCGGTGTCCCGAGGCGGCCAGCGTCTCGGCCACGGCACGACCCAAACCGTCAGTGGCACCGGTGATCAGGACGGTGCGCGGCACGGCAGGAACGGCGGTCATGGCACCTGCATACACGCCGAGGAATGGCCGCCAAGGAGCCCCCCGACTCGGGCGGCCATTCCCCGGGCTGTGGCGCGCCCCGCCCACCACCTGGCGGGCATTGGTGGGTCAGGACGCGCTGTCTGCGTGGCGGTTCCTAAAGGATGTAGAGCATTTCCTGATAGGTCGGAAGCGGCCAGAGGTCGTCGGCGACGATCCCCTCGAGCGCGTCGGATGCGGCACGGACGCTGGACATGGCCGGCAGCAATTCATCGCGAGCGTGCTCGGCTTCGGCCAGGGCGCCCGATGCCGAGTGTGCGAGCGCTGAGCCCAGCTCGGCCAAGCCTTCGCGCAGTCCGGTGATCAGGGCGCTCAAGCGCTCGAGCTCGGCCATGTCGGCGTCGATCCCGACGGCCTTCAGGGCGCCGATGTTGGTCGCCACCTCAGTCTGATAACGGACGGCCGCCGGCAGCACGATGGTCGCACCCATCTCGAGAGTCGTCTTCGCCTCTACACCGACGCTGAGGGCGTAGTGCTCGAGCGCGATCTCGTAGCGGCTGTGCTGCTCGCGGTGGCTGAAGACGCCGTAGCGGCTGAAGAGTTCGAGCGACTCCTCCTCGAGCAGTACAGGAAGCGCATCGAGCGTGGTGCGCAGGTTGGGCAGGCCCCGCGCGGCGGCTTCAACCTGCCACTCCTCGGAATAGCCGTCGCCGTTAAAGACCACGCTGCCGTGCATCGTGATGATCTCTTCGAGCACCTTCTGCACCGCAGTGTTGAACTCCGACCCGTCGGAGAGATGGCCTTCGATTTCGGTGGCGATGAAGTCCAGCGCCTCAGCCAGGATCGTGTTGATCGTGACCATCGGTCCGGCGATCGACTGCAACGAGCCGGGTGCCCGGAACTCGAAACGGTTGCCGGTGAAGGCAAACGGGCTGGTGCGGTTACGGTCGCCCGGGTCAGTCGGCAGGACCGGGAGGGTGTCGACGCCGATCATCAGGGTGCCCTTCTCCTTGGAGGAGGTGGCACCGCCCTTGGCTACCTGATCGAAGACATCGGTCAGCTGGTCACCCAGGAAGATCGAGATGATCGCCGGCGGAGCCTCGTTGGCACCGAGCCGGTGGTCGTTGGTCGCGGAAGCGACGGACGCGCGCAGCAGCCCGCCGTACTTGTGGACGGAGCGGATGACGGCGGCGCAGAAGACCAGGAACTGCGCGTTGTCGTGCGGAGTGTCGCCGGGCAGCAGCAGGTTGCCCTCGGTCGCGTTGCCGAGCGAGAAGTTGACGTGCTTGCCGGAGCCGTTGATGCCCTCGAAAGGCTTCTCGTGGAACAGGCATTCCATGCCGTGCTTGTGGGCGATGCGCTTGAGCGTGACCATGAGCAGCTGCTGGTGGTCGGCGGCGACATTGGAGCGCTCGAACATCGGAGCGAGCTCGAACTGGCCGGGAGCGACCTCGTTGTGCCGGGTCTTGGCGGGGATGCCGAGCTTGAAGAGCTCACGCTCGCAGTCGAGCATGTACGCGAGGACGCGGTCAGGGATCGCGCCGAAGTAGTGGTCGTCGAACTCCTGGCCTTTCGGCGGCTTGGCCCCGAAGAGCGTGCGTCCCGAGTTCAGCAGATCGGGACGGTTGTAGAAGAAGCTCTTGTCGAGCAGGAAGTACTCCTGCTCTGCACCGGCGAAAGACACGACCGCGTCAGGGTTTTCGTGCCCGAACAGCTTCAGCACGCGCTCGGCCTGAGCCGCCATTGCCTGCTGCGAGCGCAGCAGGGGAGTCTTGTGGTCAAGGGCGTCGCCCGTCATCGAGACGAAGACGGTCGGGATGCACAGGGTGTTGCCGTTAGGGTTCTCCAGCACGTACGCGGGACTCGTGACGTCCCAGCCGGTGTAGCCGCGGGCCTCGAACGTGGCGCGCAGGCCGCCGTTCGGGAAGCTCGACGCGTCAGGCTCGCCCTGGGTCAGGGTCTTGCCGGCGAACTCGGCGATCGACGAACCGTCGCCGCCGGGCTCGAGGAAGCTGTCGTGCTTCTCCGCCGTGAGGCCGGTGAGGGGATAGAACACGTGGGCGTAGTGCGTCGCGCCCTTCTCCATCGCCCAGTCCTTCATGGCGACAGCTACCGCGTCGGCGACGCTGGGGTCGAGCGGCTTGGAGTGATCGATGGTCGCAACGACGGACTTGTAAACAGCCTTCGGTAGCCGCTTCTGCATGACGGACTTGCTGAAGACGTTCTCCCCGAAGATCTCTCCCGGGACCTCCGCCGGCGCGAAGCTGGCTGCGGGGGGCTCGTACGCCTTGACGGCGTTGATCGCCTCCTGGCGAGCACTACTTCCACGCATGGGTCACTCCTTGGATTCGCTCGATGACGTAAGGGCAGCGCGGAAGGGTGTCAGGGCCCGCGCCGGTCGCTAAAAAGTTAGGTGCGCGATGTGCCAAACAGGTTTCCGGCGCGTGAAACGTGGTGTTCACAGGTTTAGCCCAGCAGGGAGCGGCTTGTTAGGCGAGCGCCAGCTGCGGATCGGGGCATGCGGGCGAGGTCACGGGCGTGAAGGCCGGCAACGTGAGCGCCTCGCGCTTCTTGGTGAAGTCCAAGGCCTCGGCGAAGTTCCTGGCGTTGGCGTCGCGGGCCGTCATCGGTGCGAGGCCCCAGCGCCACTCGATCATCCGAAGGATCGAGCAGTGCTCGTACGGCCCGGCCGTCTCGACCTTCTGGGGTGCGTACGGACCCATCGCGATCGCCGGCACCCGGAAGCCGAGCTGCTTGTAATTCGGGTGCGGACCGGGGTTGGGGTTCACGTTGTTGTCGACGCAGACGGGCGGCTTCACGTGGTCGTAGAAGCCGCCGTTCTCGTCGAAGTTCAGGATGAAGACCATCCGCTCCCACTGCGGGCTCTTGCTGAGCGCGTTGTAGACCTCGCCGATGTAACTGTCGCCGGCCTGCAGATCGCCATGGGGATGCATGTCGTTCGAGGTCCCGAGGAACTCCGAATGCGTCGTGTAATCCGGGTCGATGAAGGTGACGTTCGGCAGGGTGCCCTTGGCGGCTGCGGTGAAGAACTCGTCCTTCGGGTGGGTGATCGCGTCGTACTTCTTGGAGGCGAAGAGCTCAGTCATCGGCTCGCCCCAGGTGTAGTACCCGGCGGTGAGTTTGGCGTCGCTGAGCCGGTCGAAGATCGCCAGCTCCAGGTTGGACGGCCGCTTGCCGCCCGCGACCGGGAAGAGCCCGGTCGCGTCGACGTCGGTGGCCGCGCACAGCTGGTAGAAGCGGTTGGGCCAGGTCGCGTCCATCAGCGAGCAGTGGTAGGCATCGAAGAGGGTGTAGCCGCGGGCGAGTGCACCGAGGTTCGGGACCTGGGCCTCTCCGTAGTAGCCGATGGGGAACTGGTCGCCGGTGAACTGGGTCTTCAGCCATCCGTCGAGCTTGCCGCCGTTGTAGTGCTCGACCATCGACTGCCAGGTGTGAGCCGGATCCTTGTCGCCGCAGGCCTGGGTGTTGGAGCCCAGGGAAAACGTGGAGTGCGTGCCGGTCTTGTAGCCGGGAAACGTCAGCCCTGCCTGCTTGCCGTTCACTCCCGGCATCCAGCCCAGCAGGTGGTCGAACGAGCGGTTCTCCATCATCAGAACCACGACCGTGTCGAACGGCGCCTTCGACGGATCGGTGACGCCGCCGACGCTCGCTGCCTTGGGCGTCGTTGACGCGGACGGCGTGGCGGATGGCTGCGTTTTGCCCGAGCTGCTCGAGCCGCACGCCTCCATGGCGAGTAGTGCGGCGGAACCTGCGGCCCCGGCCATCAGCCCACGGCGAGTGAGCAGCGTCATATGTACCCCCGTTTTGGATGAAGCTCTCTTCAGAAGAACACATTTCGGCCCGGTTACAGGGCGATTCCGCTTCGTCACCGCGTCGAGATTGTCGTGGACTCCGCCGCCGGCCGTCGGATCGAGGCAAGAACCAGCACGCCGACGGCTGTCGTCCAGACCGTGAACGGCCAGGCGGCAAGCCGCTCGACGGCGGCGCGCCCGACGCCGGCGCCCGAGCCGGCGAGCGTCAGCACGGTCCCGGCGAGCGACAAACCACCCAGGACGAAGGCCAGCGCACCGGCGCGCGGGTAGCGGGTCCGAACGGCCAGCCCCGCCGCCACCATCCCCAGGCCTGCGGCGGCAAAATGCACCGTCGCCGCGACGGCATGCCATGGCTTGCCGGTGTCTTCCGGAAAAGCCCCGACGAAGGGGAGAGCGGCCCCGGCGGCGATCAGCAGCGAGCCAGCCGCTCGACCGTGACGATCGTCCCCGAACACCGGTTGCAGCAGCAGCGTTCCCAGCACCACTTGAGCGCCGAGCAGCGTCAGGCCGCCGTTGAGCAGCGCATGACGCGGTGAGCAGACCAGCACCCCGCCGCCGCCGGAGTAGCTGCCGCAGGTCGTCGCGCCGAGGTCACTGATCCAGCTGGTGCTCAGGCTGTAAGGGGCTGAACCCTTCCAGGCGTGCTGCGCCAGTGCCTGTGCCACGAAGAACTGCGCGGAGCTCGCCCAGAGCAAACCGCCGGCGACAAGGCGAGCACGCGCCGCCGGGATCCTGCTCACGCGTCACTGTCGCACGTTTGACAGATGGGTTCCGCCCGCCCCGGAGCGGGTTTAGGTTCACCCCCATGACCGCCCCCCGCAAGGTCACCGGCTACGGCTGGGTGCCCCAACTCCCCGACATTCGCGACGCCCGGCTGGCCCTGTCTGCCGTCACCTCGCTGCCGTCATCGGTCGATCTGTCCGCTGCGCCGGACATGCCGCCGGTGTACGACCAAGGACAGCTCGGCAGCTGCACGGCCAACGCCATCGCGGCCGCCGTCGACTTCCAGAACCACCGCCAGGATCAGAAGTGGATAACCCCGAGCCGGCTCTGGATCTACTACCAGGAGAGGGTCATCGAAGGCTCGGTGTCCCAGGATTCCGGGGCGCAGATCCGCGACGGCATGAAGGCGGTCGCCAAGCTCGGTGTCTGCCCGGAAACGGACTGGCCTTATGACATTTCCACCTTCGCGCACAAGCCGCCGAAGAAGGATTACAAGGACGCGTTGAAGGACAAGGTCCTCACCTACGAGTCCGCGCCGCAGGATCTGTTCGGCCTCAAGAGCGTGCTCGCAAGCGGGCTGCCCGTCGTCTTCGGGTTCACCGTCTACGACTCGTTCGAGAGTCCCGAGGTCGCCAAGTCGGGCATCCTGCCGATGCCGTCGCCGAGCGAGTCGATCGTCGGTGGCCACGCCGTGCTGATGGTCGGCTACGACGACGCGAAAGACCGCTTCAAGGTGCGCAACTCCTGGGGCTCTTCATGGGGCCAGGACGGCTACTTCGACATGCCCTACCAATACGCGACGAGCACCAAGCTGGCGTCGGACTTCTGGGCCGTCCAGACCACCAGCGCCTCCTGACTACCGAGCTCGCTCGGTAGCGGCAGCCTGGGGGGAGCTGCCGTCATTCCCCCGCGGCGGGTAAGCCTGCCGTCGCGGGGGAATGAGGCCGGTGTGGACCTCCTCGGTGATGCGCTCGAGACCGATTTCGTACGCATCAGCGACGAGTTCGGCGAGCAGGAGCGGGCTTATCTAGACCTGACGCGCAGTTTCGTGCGCGACGAGGTGTTGCCGGTGATCGCCGGCTACTGGGAACGTGCGGAGTTTCCCTTTGCGCTGGCGCGGCGGATGGGGGAGCTCGGGCTCATCGGACACGGTTCAGACAGTGCCGAGACTGCCGACAGCGAGAGCATGAGCCCGGCGTCTGCCGGCCTCATCGCGATGGAACTGTCCCGCGGCGATGGCAGTCTCGCGACGTTTGCCGGTGTCCAGGCCGGGCTCGTGATGCGCTCCATCGAGGTTTTCGGATCCGCGGAGCAGAAGGAAAAGTGGCTGCAGCGCCTGGCGAAAGTCGACGCGATAGGGGCCTTCGCCCTGACCGAGCCCGAGCACGGTTCGGATTCGCTGCTGCTCGAGACCACGGCGGTACGCGACGGAGACGACTACGTCCTCAACGGCGCCAAGCGCTGGATCGGCAACGGCACGATTGCCGACGTCGTCGTGCTCTGGGCGCGCGGCGAGGACGGTGAAGTCGGCGGGTATCTCATCGAGAAGGACGCGAAGGGCTACGACGCCACCGTCATCACCGGAAAGGGTTCGCTGCGGGCCATCTGGCAGGCCGACATCGAGTTGCACGACGTCCGCGTCCCGGTGAGTGCAAAACTTCCCGGCGCGTGCAGCTTCAAGGACACGGCGCACGTGCTGGCGGGCACGCGTAGCCAAGTGGCTTACAGCGCGCTCGGTCATGCCGTCGCGGCGTATGACGCTGCGCTCAGCTACGCCCGCCAGCGCAGCCAGTTCGGCAAGGAACTCATTGAATTCCAGCTGATTCAGCAGCGGCTGGTGAACATGCTCCAGGAGCTCGTCGGGATGCAGCTGTACTGCATGCGGCTGGCCCAGCTGGAGATGACCGGGCGGATGACCGACACCATCGCCTCACTGGCCAAGCTGAACAACACCAGCAAGGCCCGCCAGATCGTCGCCGACGCGCGTGATCTGCTCGGCGGCAACGGGATCCTGCTGGAGAACCATGTGATCCGGCACATGATGGACGTGGAGGCGATCCACACCTACGAGGGCACCGAGACGATCCAGACGTTGCTCGTCGGGCGCGACATCACCGGCGTCGGCGCTTTCACTTGACGGAATCGGTCTTGACGAGCTCGCGTAACTGCTCGCGGATGGCGGCCTGCAACGCCTCGGGATCCTCGTCGTCAAAATGCAGGGCGGCCCGGATGAACGGGTTGAAGAAGCGCCAGCCGAAGACGAAAGCGAGCGCCCCGGCGGTCTGCAGGCGCGCTGCGCGTTCCTCGTCACTCTCCGCTCCAGGAGCCAATGGCGGAAGCTCGTCGAGCGTCGTGTGGCGCCGGTAACTCTCGCCCTCCCGGTCGATCTCGCCGGTCAGCAGGTTCCACGCGAGCAGGCGCAGGTAGGGCCCGGTGTCGAAGTCGGCACCCAGCAGATCCTCGAGCGCCCGCTGGTAGTCCGGCTCGGCACCTAGATGCTCGCGCCAGCGGTCGGCGTAACGCGCCAGCAGTCGTTCGAGCAGCACGTCCTTGGTGCCGAAATGGCGGTAGACGAGCCCGTACGTGACCCCTGCTTCCAGGGCGATAGCCCGCAGCGAGACGTCATTCGGGCCGGCCGCAGCGAACAGCCGCTCGGCAGCGTCCAGCACGGCGTCGGTGATCTCGTCGCGGCCCGTCGGTCGCACTGGACCTCCTTGACATGGTGTAGCCAATGGCTACACGATAGCTCTCGCCAGCCGTACAGACGCAAAGGAGCGGTAGCCGGTGCGATTCTCCCTGATCTACGAAGCCCAGACAGCGAATCCGAGCCGCGAGGGAGATCACCAGATCTTCCGCGAGGTGCTCGAGCAGGCGCTGCTCGCCGAAGAAGTGGGCTTCGACGTCATCTGGGCTGTCGAGCACACCTGCCTGACGATGTACGCCCACATGAGCGCCCCCGAGACGTTCCTCGCCTTCGTGGCGGGAGCCACGAAGCGGATCCGGATCGGCCACGGCGTCATCTGCCTGCCGGTCCAGATGAACCATCCGGTGAAGGTGGCGGAACGCTGCGCGACGCTCGACATCCTGTCGGGCGGCCGGCTCGAGATCGGGTTCGGCAAGGGCGGAACCCAGCAGGAGTCCGGCACCTTCGGCTACCAGATCGACAGCATCAGGCCGATGATCTCCGAGTCCATGCGCCTGATCCCGCGCTTCTGGATGGAGGACATCGTCGAGCACCACGGTGAGTACGTCGACGTGCCGCCGCGTCCCGTGCACCCCAAGCCGCTGCAGTCACCGCATCCCCGGCTGTACATGGCCTGCACCCACCAGGACAGCCTCGTGGACGCGGCGGATCGGGGGATCGGCGCGCTCGTGCTCGGCTTCGGTGGTCCGGATGCGGTGGCGGAGAAGAATCGTGTCTACCGCGAGGCCTTTGCCAAGCGCGATCCCGAGCAGCAGGTCGGCTACTTCCCGAACGAGCACTTCGCGGCGCTCTGCCCGGCGGTCGTGCTCGACGACGGGCAGCGCGCCCGCCAGCTCGGTATCAAGGGCCAGCGCTTCTTCATGGAGTCGATCGCTCACTGGGCCAGCGGCGGCAAGACGCCGCTCCCGCGCCCCGAGGAGTGGCCGGACGACGTCACCACGACCACAGGCGACGGCACGCAGATCATCTCCGCGTCCATCGGTTCGGAGCGGGTGACCGTCGACTTCTCCGACCCGTCGATGGCGCTGCTCAATCCCAACCACGCCTACGGCACCGTCGAGGACTGCATCGGCTACGTCTCGCGTCTGATCGACGCCGGCGCCGACGAGATCCTCTTCCTCAACCAGATGGGCACCATCCCGCAGGACGCGATGATGGACACCATCCGCAACATCGGCGAGCACGTGATCCCGTACTTCCGCACCGGTCCCGGCAAGGCGCAGCTCGACGAGCGCGACGCCGCCCGCGAGGACGCGGCACTCACCAGCGCCTGAGTGGGCGCGGCGCACACGATTCGATGCGCTGCACCAGACAGACGTTTTTTTGCTCGGCACACAATCCGGTGCTTTAGCCATTGACGTGGTTAAAGCACCGGATTGTGTGCGCGCAGAAAATCTGATCCACTCCACGCCGGCAGCGGATTGTGTGCGCCGACCTTGTTAGAGCGTCTTGTTAGAGCGCTGACTTCTCCAGCACGTGGACGCCGCAGGCGGAGCCGAGGCCGATGACGTGGGCCAGGCCGGTCTTCGCGCCCTGGATCTGCCGGTCGCCCGCCTCACCGCGCAGGTGATGGCAGACCTCCCAGATGTTGGCGATACCGGTCGCCGCGATCGGGTGGCCCTTGGACTCCAGGCCGCCGGAGACGTTGACCGGGGTCTTGCCGTCACGCCACGTGGCGCCCGACTGGAAGAAGTCCACCGCGCCGCCCGGCTCGCACAGCCCGAGGTTGTCGTAGTGGACGAGCTCCGCCGTAGCGAAGCAGTCGTGCAGCTCGACGAGGTCGAGATCGGCCGGCGAGATGCCCGCCCGCTCGTACGCCTGCGCGGCTGCGTTACGGGTCAGCGTGTTGACGTCCGGCAGGACCTGGCAGGCCTCTTCCCACGGGTCAGTGGTGAGGATCGACGCCGAGACCTTGATTGCGCGGCGCTGCTGCTCGAGGGAAAGGGTCTTCAACTTCGCGTCGCTGACCACGACAGCGGCTGCCGCACCATCACAGTTGGCCGAGCACATGGGCCGCGTGTTGGGGTAGGCGATCATGATGTCGCCCATGATCTCGTCCAGCGTGAACCGCTTCGAGTAGGCAGCCAGCGGGTTCAGCGTGGAGTGCGCGTGGTTCTTCTCGGAGATCTTCGCGAAGAGTTCGAAGTTCGCGCCGCCGTACTTGTGGCCGTATTCCATGCCGATCTGGGCGAAGACGCCCGGCATGGTCTGGGTGCCGATGCGCCCGTCCGTCGCAGCTACGGCCCCGACCCGCCCGGCCGGGGTCCAGGTCGGGTTCTCCTTCTTCAGAGCCCCGCCGGCGAGCAGGCCCGCGCCCGAGAGCTTCTCGACCCCGAAGGCCAGGCCCATGTCGCACTCGCCGGCCTTGACCGCCATGATCGCCACGCGCAGGGCGGTGGCTCCGGTGGCGCAGGCGTTGGTCACGTTGTAAACCGGGATGCCGGTCTGACCGACCTGCTTCTGCAGCTGCTGACCGATACCTGCCGCGGCGCCCATCAGGTTGCCGGCCCCGATCACGCCGATGTCCTTCATGGTCACGCCGGCATCGCCGAGCGCGCCAAGCACCGCCTCGGACGCAAGATCGACGACGTCCTTGTCGGGGTGCTTGCCGAACTTCGTCATGTGGATCCCGAGGATCCAGGCGTCTTCACTCATGGCTGATCCTTTCGCGTGGCCCGGCGGATCAGGCGGGTTCGAATCCGAAACCGACTGCCTCTGTACCCGCCTCGTCCGTACCAACGGAGTAGGTGGCGAGCTTGACCTGCATCCCGAGCTTGACGTGCTCTGGATCCGGAGGGCAGTTGATGATGTTGCCGGACACGCTGGTGCCCTTGCAGTCGACCACCGTGGCCACGAACGGGACGGGGATGCCCGGCGCCGCCATCGAGACGATGGTGAACGCGCGCACCTCGCCCTCGGTCGCCACGTCAGCAGTCGTGAAGTTGATGCCTCCACAGGAGGCGCAGGCGTTACGACGGTCGAAGAACCTGGCGCCGCAGCTGGTGCACTCGTGAGCCACGAGATGCGGACTATCACCCAGCACGAGGTAGTCGACCAGCGGTATCTGGCTGGGCACGTCTTTCGGTCTACCAACTGGCGACACGACAGTCAAACGGGGGCGCCTATCGCCATCTGCTGTGAAATTCCTGCATCCTGCGGGGGAGAGATGGGTCACAGCCGGGTAGGAGGCAGTCGTGGTCTTGCGAAGAAGCTCGCCTCCGTCGCTTTTTTCCGACCTCAGCCATGCCATTCCCATGGCGCGTCAGCCGGCCGCGGGGAGTACGCAACTCAGCTCCCCGCTGGCCCCGGTTCTCGGCCAGCGGTCGACGATCGCGCCGGCGAACTCCTCGCTGCGCCTACGTCATTTCCTCAACGTGGCGGAGGGGTCGTTGCTGCTGGTCGCCGTCTACATGCTCATCGGGGCGGGGATTGGTGACGCTGCCGGTTCAGTGATGGTGGGGGTGGCGGCAGGGTTGATCGCCGGAGTTTGCGCGATCGCAGCCATCCTGTTGATCAGCGGTTCTGCCCTGACCGCTCGCGCCGCTGCGGAGCGTGGTCCGCGGGGGGTTTCGCAGGCCCGATAGCCGAAATGAACCGGATTCGGGTTTCGAACGAATATTGGTCGTGTCCTGCATCGCGCAGACTGTCCACGTGACGTCCGCTCCGAGTCTCGGTTCCGGAGATCGTCACGGCGTCGACCAAGATGCACTGCTCAAACGCCTGATCGCCGGCGATCCGCAGGCGCTGGCCGAGATCTATGACGCCTACGGTGCGCGCTGTTTCGCGCTCGCCCGACGGCTGCTCCGCGATGCCAACCTGGCCGAAGATGCTGTCCAGGAAGCGCTCCTCGGACTGTGGAAGGCCCCCGAACGCTTCGACGCCTCCCGCGCCAGCCTCGCAACCTTTCTGCTGACGCTGACCCATCGCCGGGCGGTCGACGTCCTGCGCCGCGAAGCTTTGCAGCGCCGTGGCCGGGTCGCTTCCGACGAAGGACTGGTCGAGATGCCGTCCACCGATGCGGGGACGGCCGAGCAGGCCGAGGCCCACCTGGCCGGCTCCGAGGTTCGCCAGGCCCTCAAGGAACTGCCCGCGCCGCAACGCGAAGCGCTGTTGCTCGCCTACTTCCAGGGCTACACGCAGCGCGAGATCTCGGCTCTCACGGGAGCTCCGCTCGGCACCGTCAAGACCCGCATGCTGGCCGGGGTGCGCTCACTGCGCGCAGCCCTAGGCCCTCGTTACACCTTGGGTGAGTTCTCATGAGTGCCTCCGACAGGGACGTGACCGGTCGCCCGGGCGCGTCCGACCACGACGAATACGAGGCGCTGGCCGCCGGCTACGGCCTGCACGCCCTCGAACCCGAAGACGAGCAACGGCTCTCCGCCCATCTGCTCACGTGCCTGAGCTGTGCCCGGCTCGTTGCCGATACCGCGCTGCTCGGCGGGCACTTCGCCGATCTGCTCGAACCCGAGACGCCGCCTCCCGGTCTGCGCGACCGGATCCTGGCGGCAGCGATGGCCGAGCCCCGCCCGGTGCCCGAGGCCCTTGAAGAGCCCCGCACACCGCCTGCCCCCGCCAAGACTGCTGCCCCGGTGCAGGTTGTTGCGGCGCCGCCGGCGCCCCGAAAATCTGGTGGCCGGCGCTGGCAGGTTCGCGAACGGCTCCTGGTCGGCGCCCTGGCTGCTGCCATCGGAGTTGGTGTCGCCGTCCCCGTGACGCTCGCCGCTTCCAACCACGGTTCTGCGACGACCAGCAACACTGCGCTCGCCCAATGGCTGCTGCAGCCCAACGCCCAGCAGGTCACCCTGAAGGGCGGCAACGGAGCCAGCCTGGCGCGAGCCGTCATGACGGACAAGGGCGTCTACCTGCTCGCCAACGGCTTGCCGGTCAACGACCGCTCACGCACCGTCTACGTGCTGTGGGCCGCTAACGCGCAGGGCCAGCGCAAAGCGGTGGCTACGTTCGATGTCCGCGGCGGCTCACCGGTCCAACTGACCGCCGACAAGCTGCCGTTCACCGCGGCGCAGATCCGCCAGCTGGCGATCTCCTACGAGCCGGGCCGTAGCGCACCGGCTCAGCCCTCCGACGTGGTGCTCAGCGGAATGGCCGCCTGAGCACCCTGAACTACTTGCGGGGTGGCAGCGGGATGAAGCCGCTGGTACGCCGGACGTATTCGGCGTAGCCGGGTCGGCGCTCGGCCATCCCCTTCTCCAGCGTGGGCTTGCCGGTCCCGTTCGCCAGGGTGTACGTCATGGCCGCGGCCGACAGGATGGTGAGGGTGCCTTGCCATTGCTGAGCGGCGATCAGGTACAGACCCCACCAGACGCACGCGTCGCCGAAATAGTTCGGATGCCGGGTGTAGTGCCACAAGCCCCGGTCCATGACCTTGCCCCGGGAATCCGGGTCGTTGCGAAAGCGGGTCAGCTGCCAGTCGCCCACCGTCTCGAAGAAGAAGCCGACGGCGAAGACGGCGGTGCCCACCCAGGTGAGCACGCCGGCACGGGACCCTTCGTACATCGCCACCTGGATGGGCAACGAGACGAACCACATGACGACGCCCTGCGTCAGGTAGACCATGCGAAACGCGTAGAGCTGAGGGTTTCCCGGCGCTTTCGCCAGCAGCGCCGCATACCTGGGGTCCTCACCCTTGCCCCAGTTGCGCCGCCCGATATGAAACGCGAGCCGCAGCCCCCAGGCGGCAGTCAAAGCGGCGATCAGAACGCGTCGCGTCGCGTCGCCATGGCCACTCGAGACGAGCAGCGACGTCACAGCCACGACGACGAAACCCAGCCCCCACGTCACGTCGATGACGCTGTGGTGGCCACGCCAGATCGCCACGGCGAACGTGATCGCCATCAGGACAGCGACGGCTGCCAGCGTGACGGGCAGCCCTTCCAGGAACGGGGAGGTCGCGAAGGCGCTACCCGGCATACGCCCCTCGAGTCGCGGGCATGCCGCTGGCACCACTCGGACCGGGCTTCACGGCCAGGATCTGATCCACGCCCATCCGCCCTTCCTGAAAGGCCAGTGCGCCGCCGACGAAGTACAGCCGCCACACGCGGGCAACCTCTTCACCCACGAGCGCGACAGCTTCGTCCCAGCGATTCTCGAATGTTTGGTACCAGGCGGCAACCGTACGTACGTAATGCTCGCGCAAAGCATGCACGTCGCGCACCTCGAAGCCGGCGGACTCGAGCAGATCGACGGTTTGGCCCACCGGACGCATGTGCATGTCGGGGGCGATATAGGACTCGATGAAGGCGCCGCCTCCGGGATGGCTGCCCGTCCGCGACATCTGCTGGAGCACCAGCCGGCCCTCGGGCTTCAGCTGGCGGAACAGCTGCGCGGCGTAGACGGGGTAGTTGGCCTGGCCGACGTGCTCGCCCATCTCGAGCGACACCACCGCGTCGTACGGGCCGTCGCCGACGTCGCGGTAGTCCTGCAGCCGGATGTCGACCCGGTCGGTCAGCCCCTCGGCAGCGGCGCGAGCCGACGCGAACGCCTGCTGCTCGCGCGACAGCGTGACGCCCGTGACCGTGACGCCGTAGTGCTCGGCCGCGTGCAGCGAGAGCGAACCCCAGCCGCAGCCCACGTCGAGCAGGCGCTGGCCCGGCTGCAGTCCGAGCTTGCGGCAGACCAGGTCGAACTTGTCGCGCTGGGCCTCAGCGAGCCCGTACTCCGGCGCGTCACTGGTCCAGTAGGCGCAGGAGTACGCCATCCGCGGGTCGAGCACGAGCGCGTAGAAGTCGTTGGACAGGTCGTAGTGATGCGAGATCGCCGACCGGTCACGCAGCTTGGTGTGCAGCCGGCCGCTGAGCTTGGCTTGGGACGCGGGCGCCGGCAACGGGCGGCCGATGACCCCCAGCGCGAGGGCGGTGCGCGCAGCTTTGACGATCTGACGCGCATGGAGCCGGCGGCCGGACAGACCACGCTCCCGCACGGTCGACCACACGCTTTCCAGCGCGGTTTGCAGGTCTCCCTCGACGTCGAGCTCACCGATGACGTACGCCTGCGCCAGCCCAAGCTCACCCGGCGACCACAGCAGCCGGCGCAGCGCCGCGGGGGAGCGCAGGATCGCGACCGGCGTGCCCGCCGGACCTGCCTCGCTCGCGTCCCAGGCTCGGATGCGGAACGGCAGCTCGCCACCGAACAGCGGGCTCACGAGCGACTCCAGCTGCGCCGCAATCCCCGTCGCCGCGGGAGGTGGCGTCGAGGCAGGGGCCGGACGTTCGGAGAGCAGTGTCATGACAATCCTTCGATGCTGGGGTCCTACTTGGTGAAGATGTACTGGTAGACGTCGAGGTAGCCGGACCGAAAGCCCGCTTCGGAGTAGGCCAGGTAGAGGCTCCACATGCGGCGGAAGGTGGCGTCGAACCCGAGCGCTTCCACGGCGGCCTGATCCGCCTCGAACGCCTCCCGCCAGAGCCGCAGGGTTTGCGCGTAATGCAGCCCGAAGCCGTGACGGTCGAGCACGCTCAGGCGGGTGTCGCGGGCGACGGTGCTCTCGATGGCGGCGACCGACGGGATGAGCCCGCCCGGGAAGATGTACTTCAGGATCCAGGTGTAGGTGTCTCGCGAGGACTGCATCCGGTCGTCCGGCATCGTGATCGCCTGCAGGCCGACCCGGCCACCCGGGCGCAGCCGCTCGTCGAGGGTGCGGAAGTAGATCGGCCAGAACTCGTAGCCGACGGCCTCGATCATCTCGACGCTGACGACTGCGTCGTACGTGCCGGCGGCGTTGCGGTAGTCGCAAAGTTCGATGGCCACGCGGTCGGCGACTCCGGCGTCGGCAACCCGCTGCAAAGCCAGTTCGCGCTGCTGCTCCGACAGCGTGATGGAGGTGACTTCTGCGCCTCGTCGCGCCGCTCGCAGGGCGAGCTCTCCCCACCCGGTGCCGATCTCCAGCACCCGGGTTCCGGCGCCGACGTGAGCCCCGTCGAGCAGCCGGTCGATCTTTCGCGCCTGCGCCTGCGGCAGCTGATCCGGGCCGGCCTCCGGCAGGATCCGGTTGGCGCCGGGCGTCTCCTCGAACAGCGCCGACGAGTACGTCATCGAGGGGTCCAGGAAGTGGGCGAAGAGCTCGTTCGACAGGTCGTAGTGATGGGCGATGTTGCGCTTGCTCGCGCTGGTGGTCGCCCGGTGAAGCCGGGGCTGGTGCTGCACGGCCAGATCGCGTAACCGCTGCAGCCGGGGCGGAATCAGGGTGGCCATCTCGCGGGCGAAGACCGTCAGCAGCCCGGCCAGGTCGTCGGCTTCCCAGTCACCGGCCATGAAAGCCTCGCCGAAGCCGATCAGTCCTCCGGCGCCGAGCCGGCGGTAGAACGCGTCGGGCCGCACGAGCCGCATCACCGGGTCGCCGGCGCGGCCTCCGCCGAAGACAGCCCCGTCCGGGAGGGTGACCTGAACCGCGAGCCGGTGGACGACTCCGGCGAACAAGCGCCGGGCTATCGCGGAGCGCACCGGGCCGTCCGGGATGCGCGCCACGTCGGGCCAGCGCGTCGCGTCGACCGGGGTCGGATCCAGCGCCAGCGAGTGCGGCGGCGGGGAGGGGGCCGCCGCCGGAATCGATACGCCGGACGATCGCTTCGACGTGGTGGTCATCCGTGCTCCTTGGTGGAGGAGGGACGACGCGGGACGACGGGCAGCCCGCGTGCATACAGCTTGATTCCTTGCCAGCGAATGCGCGCTGACACCGCGGCGGCAGTCCAAGGTCGGCCGAGCAGCATCCTGATGAGGCTGAAACCGTGGGCGGGACGGCGCTGCCCCGTCACGCTCGCGACGAACGTCGCCCCCTGCGCTGGGTGCAGGGTGATTTGCAGCCGCAATTGGTCGTCCGGCTCGGGAAGGCTCATCGTGTAGCGGCCGGCGACCTCGTAGAACGGGGAGACATAGAAGGCCTTGCCGGTCTCGGCACGGCCGCGCTCGTCGGTCTGCAGCAGGTAGCGGTGGCGCTGACCGTAGGTGTTGTGCACCTCTGCGATCACGCAGCGCAGCGCCCCGACCTGGTCATGGCACCAGTAGACCGACAGCGGGTTGAACACGTGGCCAAGGACCCGGGCGTTGGCGAGCATCTTGACCTGGCCGCCGCGCAGGTCTATCCCGTTGTCGGCCAGGTAGGCGTCGACGTTCTCGCGCAGCGATCGGCGCGGCTCTCCCATGTGGTCACGGGACTCGAAGCGGGCGAAGGCGCGCAGTGGCAGCGGGAGCGCGGGGAGGGCGTCGAGGTCGACGAGCCACTGGTAGCTGCGGTAGCGAAACGCGTTTCGCAGCGGCGTCGTGCGTACGTGATGGATCTCGACGTCATAGAGCGCAGCCGAGGTGTCGCGCAGCGCCTGCGTGGGCGCAGAACGGCCGGTGAATGCACCCACCAGGACGCTCACCAGGTGCCGCCCAACGCCTGCGCCGCGGCCAGACCCGAGCGGGCGCCGTCCTCGTGGAAGCCCCAGCCGTGCCAGGCGCCGGCGAGCGCGAAACTCGGCGTCGTCAGTTCGGGGAGGCGCCGTTGAGCCGCCAGCGATTCGGGGTTGTAGGTGGGGTGCTCGTAGACCATCTCGTCCACCACCGAGCCGGGATCCACCCGCTCGCCGGCGCCGAGCGAGACGATGTAACGCGTCTCGGTGGGCAGCCGCTGGAGCCGGGTCATGTCGTAGCTGACCATGACGCTTTCCGCCTGGTCGTCACACGAGGACATGCGGTAGTTCCACGAGGCCCTGGCTCCCTTCGCCGCCGGGAGAATGCGCGCGTCGGTGTGCAAGAGGGTGTGGTTGGTGGAGTAGCGAAACGTGCCGAGGATCTCGCGCTCGGCCGGCGACGGATCGGCCAGCATCGCGAGTGCCTGATCCGGGTGCGTGGCCACGACGACGCCGTCGTAACGCAGCGCGGTGTCGGAATCGTCGATGAGTTGCACGCCGCCGCCCGCCAGTCGCCGAACCGAGCGCACGGGCGTCGCGGTGAAGACCGCCGAGAGTTCCTTGGCCAGCTTGTCGACGTAGGTCCGCGATCCGCCTACGACGGTGCGCCACGTCGGTGACCCGCTGACCGAGAGCGCGCCGTGGTTCTGCAGAAACGTGAACAGGTAGCGCGCGGGGTAGCGGCCCGCATCTGCCGGGGCGCAGGACCAGACGGCGGCGACGACCGGGGTGATGAAGTGGCGAACGAAGTAGCTCGAGTAGCGGCCGGCGGCGAGGAATTCGGTGAGCGTCTGGTCGCCGTCTTCGGCCTGCTGCTCGCTGGCGGCCAGCACGCTCCGGGCGGCCCGGTGGAACTTCGGGACCTCGGTGAGCATCCGTAGATAGCGCCCGCGGGTCAGCGAACGGGGTTGGGCGAACAGGCCGCTCGCGCCGCGGGCTCCCGCGTATTCCAGTCCGCATCCCTCACAAGCGACCGACATGCTCATCTCGGCCTCCTGCGTCTGCACGCCGAGTTCCGCGAAAAGCCTCAGCAGGGTCGGGTAGGTCGCCGAGTTGTGGACGATGAAGCCGCTGTCGACCGCGAGTCCGGGTCCGGAGCCGCCGTCGATGACGTCATGGGTATGGGAGTGGCCCCCGAGTCGGCCATCGGCTTCGTAGAGGGTGACATCGGCGTCCCGCTGCAGCACGTACGCGGCCGTCAGGCCGGCGATCCCGCTTCCGACGACGGCGATGTGCCGCCGCCGCGTGCGATTGCCTTCAGCGAGGCCGCCCCCGGCGCTCGTCTCACTGTCTCCCTGAGCCACAGCGAGCCTCCCCCGACACCTCGCTCGCCTCCCTGACGGGCGATGTCTTCACCTGAGCGTTCGCTGCTCAACGCCAAAGAGTTCGTCAGATGTGAGGGATACCACGCAAGGGGGTGGCCGGGTTCAGGAATCGATCAGGTGCCCGGGCGAGCGTCGGCGTCGGCGTAGGCCTTCATGGAGATGACCTTTCCGCTCTCGTCGAAGGTCATGAGATCCGTCGTGACCATGGAGATGGTGTCTTCACCGATCGGGACGTCGATCCGGAACTGGAACGCCGCTTCATGACCGACCACGGTGACCGGGCCGAGCCGGCTGGCCGTGAGGCTGACGCCGGCGACCGCCGCGTAGAAGCCGCGAATCGCCTCGTGGCCGTATTTCGGCTCCGACCCGAGGGGGTCCTCAACCCGGGCATCGGGGTCATAGAGGGCGACAATTCCCTCGGTATCACCCTTGCTGAGCAGCGCGATGTACTCATCGCAGGTGGCGCAGATTTCTTCACGGGTGGCCATGACTTTGTCCCCTTCCGGGCGCGGGTGTCGGACCGATACAAGCATCGAGGGGAACGTCCGACGCGAGCAGGCTCGTTTGCCGGAGGTATCCCGCCTCGCCGCACGTCAGGAGACGAGATGGCCATCCATTCCACCGAGCCGCCGAAGGCCGGTCACGAGCGCGCCAGCGCCCGGGAACGCGCGTCAGCTGCCCGCGAATTGCAGCGCAAGCGCGATTCGCGACGCCGGATGCTGATCATCGGCGGCATCTGCGGCGCGCTGGTTGCGGTGGTGGCCGTCATGGTGATCCTTTACGCAACCAAGAGCGAGAAGAAGGTCGCTACCTCGAGTCTGGCTCCCGCTGCGGCGGTCAAGAGCGTCACGACAGTCGCCGCGTCGACCTACGACAAGGTCGACACCAGCAAGGTCGTGGCAGGGCCGAAGAAGGTTTCCGGCTCAGCGCTCACGTTCAACGGCAAGCCCGGCATCTACTACCAGGGCGCGGAGTACTGCCCGTTCTGCGCTGCCGAGCGCTGGCCCTTGGTCGTGGCCCTCTCTCGTTTCGGCACCTTCTCCAACCTCTCGCAGACGGTGTCGGGCGCGGCCCCCGAGCCCTACCCGGCGACCCCGACGTTCAGCTTCGTCGCCTCGTCGTACTCCAGCCCCTACCTCGCTTTCCAGGCCGTTGAAACCCAGACCAACCAGAAGAAGAACGGCCAGTACACGCCCCTGCAGACGCCTACAGCGGCCCAGGAGGCGATCATCGCCAAGTACGGTTCTGGTTCGGTCCCCTTCCTCGATTTCGGGAACAAGTACACCATCGAGGGTGCGAGTTACAGTTCCGCCCCGCTCGTCGGTAAGTCCTTCGACGAGATCGCCGCAGCGGTCGCGGATCCCAACTCCGAGGTGGGAAAGAGCGTGCTGGGAACGGCCAACCTCATGACGGCAATGATCTGCGACGTGACGGGTGGCAAGCCGGGGTCGGTCTGCAACGATTCGACCATCACCAAGCTGCGGAGCATCCTGAATGCCGAGAAGTGACCCGAGAAGTGACCAGCCCGAAATGGCCGAACTGACGGGCGAACCCGACCGCGCAGTTCGCTGGAAGGCTCCGCGCTGGGCCGCGCCCGTAAGCCTGATCGTCTGCGTGCTCGGCATCGCCGTCGCTAGCTACCTCACGTACGCGCACTACACCGACGTCCGCAACCTGGCCTGCTCCGACCGTGGCGTGATCAATTGCGCGAAGGTCACGACCTCGGCCCAATCGCATTTCCTCGGCATGCCGGTCGCCGTCCTCGGGCTCGCCTTCTTTGTGGCGATGGCGGCGCTGTGCCTGCCGTGGGCGTGGCGCCGACCGGAGCCGATCGTGCGATACGCGCGACTGGGCGCCGCTCTCGGCGGTGTGGCGATGGTGCTCTGGCTGGTCTACGCCGAGTTGTTCATCATCGACGCGATCTGCCTGTACTGCACGGTTGTCCATGGGCTCACGCTGATCTTCTTCCTGGTCGTCGCGGCTGCCACCGTGAGCGGCACCAACCGTCCGGTGTTCGACGACTTCGAGGACTACGACGAGTACGACGATGAGGACG
The DNA here is from genome assembly GCA_036272075.1 of Frankiaceae bacterium. Lineage (GTDB taxonomy): Bacteria > Actinomycetota > Actinomycetes > Frankiales > Frankiaceae > DATAZK01. Next base: position 366 of record DATAZK010000223.1, on the reverse strand, counting down.
ACGACGAGGCGGACGCCGGTCAGGTCGGCGCCCAGGTCAGCACCGCTGACTGAGCTGGCCGGCCCCGTCTAGAACGGCGGGGGGCTCTGCGCGGCGGCGGTGGCACGCAATCTCAAGATCGTCTTGTGCACCTCGCTGGCGTCGCGCACGAACGTGAAGCGATGCAGCGGGCCGTCGCGCTGGGCAGGCGTATCGAAGGTCAGGGTGCCGAACCAGCGTCCCGCAGGACCGAGCTCCAGGTCCAGCACCGTGATCGTCTGTAGCGCCACGGATGGGCGGTGGGTCGTTACCAACCCGTGGACGCGATAGAGCCGCCGATTGGTGACGACAAGGCGGTCATAGAGCCAGGTACCGATGTCGGCCGCC
>DATAZK010000222.1:0-37504 GCA_036272075.1 Frankiaceae bacterium | reverse complement strand
GCGGCGATGCGGGCCGCGTAGTCCAGCGCGACGTCGAGCACCTTCTCCGCAGGAACGACCGCATTCACCAGTCCCAGCGCCGCCGCGCGATGGGCGTCGATCTGATCACCGGTGAGCGCAAGTTCGAGGGCGATACTCAGCGGGATCCGCGTACCCAAGAAGATTCCGCCGCCACCGGCAAAGAGGCCGCGCTTGACTTCGGGCAAGCCCACGCGGGCGCCCTCGGCCATCACGATGAGATCGCAACCGAGGAGCAGTTCGAGCCCTCCGGCCACAGCCGTCGCGTTGGCCGCGCCGATGACCGGCATCCGCGCCTCGCCGGTGATGAACCGGTTGAATGCCTGGAAGTCGGCGGCATCCCCGTCGTTGGCTTCCCCGGCGGCGAACGAGCGCAGATCCAGCCCCGAACAGAACGCCCGATCCCCCGTTCCGGTAAGGACAATCGTCCGAATCTCGGGGTCGGCTTCCGCCTTCAGAAGTTCCGCTCCCAGGCCGCTCATGAGCGCCGGGGTGAGCGCGTTGCGGGCGTGCGGACGGTTGAGCCGCAGCACCAGCACGGCGCCGCGGCGCTCGACGACGAGTTCCGGCCCGGGCGAGGCGGGCTCGCTCATCGGCCGTAGTCCGTCGTCTCGGCAAGCTCGGCAGCGTCCTGCATGAGGTCGAGCACGATGGGGCCGAACGCATTCAGCTTGACGTCGTCTCCAGCACGCTGGAAGCCCTGCTCGAGAACGACCGCGAGCTTCCACTTGGCGAGCACGCAGTAGTAGTCGATGTCATCGACCTGCCGGCCGCTGACCGACGAGTAGTGCGCCAGCACCTGATCGCGGGTCGGCATGTACTGCATGTTGACGTAGCCCGAGGTGGCCACCTCGGGCGACGCCGGATCCTCGGGCCAGGACTGCACCACCCAGCCGAGGTCGAGCTTCGGATCACCGACGGTGCCCATCTCCCAGTCGACGATCGCCGCGAGCTGAGCCGGCCCACCGTCGCGGTACATCACGTTGGCGAACTGGTAGTCGCCATGCATGAGCCCGGGGATGAAGTCGAGCGGCTTGTGGGCGCGCAGCCAGCCGGCAGCCTCGTCGAAACCAGGCAGCTCGCGTCCCTTGATGCGCTCCAGGAAGGAGGTCCAGCGGTCGACCTGACGCTCGTGGAAGCCGCCGGGACGGCCGAGGTCGGCCAGTCCCCTCGCTTGCCAGTCGACGTTGCCCAGCAGGGCGATGCCTTCGACGAGCTGATAGGCCAACCCGGCGCGAGCTTCGTGGTCGGTGTCGAACGGCGCCGGCCACTTCTTGTCCGTCAGCCCCATCGGCGACCAGCCGTCGACGAAGCCCATCAGATAGAAGGCTCGGCCGAGCACCTCGGTGCCCTTGCAGGCCGCAATCGCCGACGTATGAGGGACATCGGTGCCGTCGAGGGCCTCGATGATGCGCCACTCGCGCCAGATGCCGTCGTCGCGGCTGGCGGGTGCTGACGGCGGCGGGATCCGCAGGGCGCCATGCAACTCCCCGCGCCGGATCTCATAGATCTCGTTCTGCGAGCCGCCGGAAATGAACTGATGCAGAAGGGGCTCGCCCTTGCCGGGAAGGCCTTGCTCGTCGAGCCAGACATCGAGGCGGTCGAGGTCGATCACAGGTTGCCCACCTCGAGCTCGAGCAGGTGCCCGTACTTCGCCTTGGCGTCCTCGATCTTTCCGGGAATCCACTCGCTGGGCCAGACCCCCGAGGCTGGCTTGTAATTGCGCAGGACCTGCTTGGCCACGGTCACCTTGTGGACCTCGGTCGGACCGTCGACGAGACCCATGATGGCCGAGCCGTTGAGCAGGCCGGAGAAGGGCATCTCGTTGCTCACCCCGAGGGCGCCGTGCACCTGCAAGGCTCGCCAGGCGATGTCGTGCAGCATCGTCGGCATCACCGCCTTGGCGACGGCGATGTCCTTGCGGACCTTGCGGTAGTCGTTGTACTTGTCGATCTCCCACGCGGTGTAGAGGACGAAGAGCCGGAACTGGGTCAGCTGGGCATACGAGTCAGCGATGTAGCCCTGCACGAACTGCTTGTCGGCCAGCAGGCTGCCCTGCGTCGTGCGGCTGAGCACCCGCTCGCACATCATGTCGAAGGCCTGCTGCGCCTGACCGATCGTGCGCATCGCGTGGTGGATACGGCCGCCCCCGAGCCGGGTCTGCGCAATGGCGAACGCCTGGCCCTCGCCGCCGAGCAACGCCTCCTCAGGCACCCGCACATTGTCGTAGTGAATGAGGGCGTGGAAGCCCTCGTTCAGCGGCTCACCGAACAACCCGATGTTGCGCTCGATCTTCACGCCTGGCGTATCCGTCGGCACCAGGAACATCGACATGCCCTGGTACGCGCTCACGTCAGGGTTGGTGACCACCATGACGATGAGGAAGGAGGCGGTCTTCGCATTCGAGGAGAAGAACTTGCGCCCGTTGATGACCCATTCGTCGCCGTCCTTGACTGCCTGTGTGGTGAACATGGTGGGGTCAGAGCCGGCGTGCGGCTCGGTCATCGAGTACGAGGAGAACATCTCGCCGTCGAGCAACGGCTGCAGATAGCGCTCCTTCTGCGCGTCGGTGCCGTAGTGGGCGATGATCTCGGCGTTGCCGGTGTCGGGCGCCTGCGTGCCGAAGACGACTGACGCCCACTGCGAGCGGCCCAGTATCTCGTTCAGAAGCGCGAGCTTGAGCTGCCCATGGCCCTTGCCGCCGAGCTCAGGGCCTAGGTGCGTCGCCCACAAACCCTGCTTTCGCACCTCGTCCTTGAGCGGATCGATGATGCGTCGCTTGCGGTCATCGAGCGGCACGAACTGCTCGTGCGGGAACAGGTAATCCAGCGGCTCGACCTTCTCGGTCACGAACACGGATGCCCAGTCCAGCTTCTCCTGGTACTCGGGGTCGGTCTCGAAATCCCACGCCATTTGCGCCTCCCTCAGCTGCGTGGCAGACTAGCCTTCCAGTGAAGCAGAATGCAATTCCGGATGCGACGAACGATGTTGCGGGCCGCATCGCTCAGGAGTCCCTGCGCCGTCGCGGGTTCGGCTATGCCGATGAAGTGCGACGCCTGCTCGATGCTGCTCTTGAGGTCATGCAGCGCAGCGGATCCTCCTCGCGCGCCAGGGTCGCCGACATCGTTGCGGCGGCAGGCCTTTCCAACGAGGCCTTCTACCGCCATTTCCCGTCGAAGGATGCCCTCGTCGCCGCCGTCCTCGAAGACGGCACCGAGCGGCTGAAGAGCTATCTCGCGCATCAGATGGCCAAGCAGCGCACCCCCGCCGGCAAGGTCCGCCGCTGGGTCGAGGGCATCATGTCGCAGGCCACGCCCGAGCTGGCCGAGGCGACCCTCGCGGTGCTGTTCAACTCGGGCGGTGTCGACGCCGCTCTGTACAGCGGGCGCTATCCCGCAAGTGAGCCGCTGGCCGGGCTGATCCACGAGCCGCTCGCCGCCATCGGCAGTTCGCGTCCGGAGCTGGACGGTTTGCTCTTTGCCCACGCGGTCATCGGCCGGCTCACCGACCATCTCCGGGCGCGAACGCAGCCGTCGCGCGGGGAGCTGGACCACGTTGTCGAGCTGTGCCTTCGAGGGGTGGGGAAGCCATGAATGCCAGCGACCAGTTCCACATCGGCGTAGTCGTCGAGGATCTCGAATCCGCGCTGACCGAGCTGGCCGGGCTCTTCGGCTACGAGTGGTGTGACGAGGTCAGGGTCGACCAGCAGGTCCACCTACCGACGGGTGACACGACCGTCGAGTTCCAGTTCCGTTATTCGCGAAATGCCCCTCGGCTCGAGGTGATCCAGCAGCAGCCCGGCACGCTGTGGATGCCGGCCGGCGGCTCAGCTGGTTCGGGGATTCACCATCTCGGCTACTGGTCCGACGACGTCGCTGCCGACGGGGTGGCTCTCGAGCGGGCGGGCTACGCGCTGGAGGCCGCCGGCGCCGGTGCTGAAGGCAGCCGGTCCTGGGCGTATCACCGCAGCCCGACGGGTCCGCGGATCGAACTGGTGAGCCGCGCCCTCGAGCCGTTCATGGCGATGATGTGGGCCTGACGGGGTCAGGCCTTGCGAGCGGGTGGGAAGTGCATCTCGATGCGACGAGATGTGAACCGGTGCCGCCCGCCCGACCAGACGACGTCATCGTGGTAGTAGCCCACCACCTGGGTCCCCGTGGCAAGGTCGACGAAGTTCCAGGGGCAGACGCTGCTGACGGCACCCTCTGCGCTCGTGGAGACGACCGGCACCCCGCAAAGATGAATGCCTCGCGGCGCCTCCTGCGCGAACACGAGCAACTCGTCGTGTCCGACGACCTCGTGCCGCTTCATCTGCAGCCGTCCCTGCGCGACGAACAGCGCGGTCCACTCCTCGAAGTGGCCGCTGTCCAGCAGGAGGCAGTACTGGCCCAGCAGACGGGAGACCGACGAGAACGTCTCGGGCGCAACGGGTTCATCCATCTCAGCGCGCCCGCTTCTTGATGGCCTTCTTACGCGCCGCCTTGGGCACCTCATCGGCTGGCAAGCCGAGCGCGTTGCCCCACAGGATCGTCAGCTGCTCCACCGCCTCGTCGAAGTCGTACTCCCGGTACGCCTGCACCAGCCAGAGTTCGGCGAAGCGCGCCACCATGGCACCGAGCGCGTCGGCCGCGATTGCCGGGTTGAGACGCTTGTCGACCAGACCCTCGGTCTGCAACCTCAGCACCGCGCGCTCCGCTCGTTCCACGAAGTGCTTCATGGTGGCCATGCGGGCGGCGTTGACCGGCTCGTCATAGCGCGAAACCTGTTCGATGACACCCATCAGGGCAGCCTCGTCGCGGTAGCGCTCGAGGTAACGCCGGTTGGCCCGGCGGATGCGCTCCCAGGGCGAATCGTGCGGTGAGAGCGGCTCCGGGCCGTCATCGGCCGGCGCGGTCAGCCGCTCCTCCTGAGCCTGCGCGACCTCCCGGAAGATCTGCTCCTTCGCATCGAAGTAGTGGTAAAAGGAGCCCGGCGCAAGCTGCGCGGTCTCGGCGATGTCCACGATGCGCGCGTCCAGGAAACCATCACGCTCGAAGACCACCTTGGCCGCGTTCAGCAAGCGCAGCCGGGTCGCCGCACCCTTGCGTGAACGCGGCCGGTCCGCAGCATCGGTGACGGTCTTCGCACGTGCCATTACTGAGGCCCGCCTTTCCGCGCTGCCGACTCATGCTTGACGCTCATCAGCTCGCCCCGGAGACTATCGAAATCGAGTACGACGTCAGAAATTTCGGCTGACCCAGGAGTTGACCCGGCCCTGAACAGGCTTGCTTCAGCTGACGACGATGTCCGTCAGCTTCGCGAGGCAGTGCGGGGAGCCCTCGCAGCGACGAAGGCAGGCGAAGGTGCCTCGGTCGACCCGGACTGGCGGGCGTGGTGGCCGGCTCTTGCCGATCTCGGCCTGATGGCGTTCTGCGTCCCCGAAGACCACGGCGGGTTCGGGCTGCGCGCCGACGTGGCGGTCGCTGCAGCGGCCGAGTTGGGCGCTGCCCTGCACGGAGCTCCGTTCGCGGGCCTGACGGCGAGCGCCCACGTCCTGGCTGTCAACGGCGACGACCCCGTCGCTGCCGAGGTCCTCACCGGAGTGCTCACCGGCGAGCGGATCTGCGCCCTCGGACTGCTCACCACTTCCGGTGACGCGGCACGCATGGTCGACGGAGCCGCCGACGCCGATGCTCTGGTGTTGCTCGACAGCTCGGCCGGGAGCGCACTCGTCCTCACCGATCCGGCGCAATGGAATGCCGACACCGCATTGCAGAGTTTCGACGTCAGCCGCACCTGCGCCGCCATTCGCGTGCTGCAGGGCGCCGGGCATCACCTACCGCGGGTCGGCTCCGCGGCCCAGCTCTACCGGCTCCTGCTGAACGCTGACGCGGTAGGCGGTGTGCAGAGCATGCTCGATCGGACGGTCGCTTTCACCAAGCAGCGCACGGCTTTCGGCCGCCCGATCGGTGGCTTTCAGGCGGTCCAGCATCGGCTGGTTGACCACGCCCTCAGGGCCCGCGGCATGGCGCTGCTCGTGGAGGAGGCTGCCAGGCTGCTGAGAGACGGTTCGCCCGACGCGGGGCGCCACGTCGCGATGGCGGAGGTGAGCGTGAGCTCGCAGGCGTCGCACATCTTGCACGACCTGCTTCAGCTCACCGGCGCCATCGGGTTCACGTGGGAGTACGGCCTGCACTCGTTTGAAAGGCGCGTACATCAGGACGCCAGGCTGGCGGCGAACCCGCGTGCCGCCGTACGCTCCCTGGCGGCCTTCGAGGGCTGGGCCCATGTCGACTGACTCGCCCACTGAAATGCCCTCGGACATCGAGGGTTTCCGCCTCGAGGTGCGATCGTTCATCGCCGCCCATGGCGTGCAGATGACTCACGAAGGTGTACGCGTGCCGGCCTCTGACTCCGAGGAGGTCGAGATACGCACGTGGTTGCGCTCGCTGTATGACGCCGGATATCTGGGCGCCGGCTGGCCACCGGAATGGGGCGGTCGCGCCGGCCATCTCCCGATTCACGATCTCGTTCTCATGGAAGAGCTCATCCTGGGTGACGCGTACCGCCCGCTGGATCAGGTGATGCTCGCGGCCCACGCCGTCCTCGAATTCGGCAGCGAGGCGCAGAAGCGTGAACTGCTCCCACGTATCCGACGCGGCGAGCACGTCTGGTGTCAGCTCTTCAGCGAGCCCGAGGCGGGAAGCGACCTTGCCGCGCTCCGCACCCGCGCCGAGATCGATGGTGACGAGTTCGTCGTGACCGGCCAGAAGATCTGGAGCACTGATGCCCAATGGGCCGACATGGGCATGCTCCTGGCCCGCACCGACCCCGCCGTCGACCGTCATGCGGGGATCACCGCCTTCCTCGTCCCGATGGATCTGCCCGGTATCGAGGTGCGCCCGATCCGGGAGATGACCGGCTTCTCCGAATTCTGCGAGGTCTTCCTCGACGGCGTCCGCCTGCAGCCCGAGCACGTCCTCGGGGAGCTCAACGACGGCTGGCGGGTCGTGACGTCAGGGCTGGCGTCAGAACGCGCCTTCGTCGGCGCGAATGCCGTGCAACTGGAACGGATGTTCGCCGACCTGGTGACCCTCGCCCGCACCGCGGTACTGCCTGATGACACCAGAGCGATCGAGCACGAAGACGTCCAGTCTCAGCTCGCCCAGGCCCGGGCTCGGGTCGAGGAAGTCAAGCTGCTGGTTCGTGACACCGTCGAGCGCATCCTCATCGAGGACGAACATCCCAGCGACGGACCCGTCGCCAAGCTGGCCTACACCGAACTCGACGTCGCGCTGTGCGAGCTGGCCATGCAGCTGATCGCCTCGTGCACGGCGATCGCGGACGAAGGTGGCGCAATTGCCGAGCGCTGGCAGCACAATTTCCTCTGGAGCCGGGCGCTCACCATCTCCGGCGGCGCGTCGGAAATCATGCGCGGCATCGTCGGCCGCCAGTTGCTGGGCCTGCCGCGGGCCTGAAGCCCGGCAAGCTACTGTCCTGGCCCATGTACATCGCAGACCACGCGCGCTCGGATCCGGACGGGCTGGCCGTGGTGATGTCGCCCTCCGGCGCGCGTTACTCGTGGCGCGAGCTGTACGAGCGTTCCACCCGGCTCGGCAACCTGTTTCGCAGTGCGGGGCTGCGCGAAGGCGATCACGTCGCCATCTACGCCTACAACCATCTGCGTTACTACGAGGCCGCGTTTGCTGCTATCGACACCGGGCTCTACCTCACGCCGGTGAATGCACACTCGCCGCTGGAGGAGGCGGAGTACGTCGTGAACGACTGCGGCGCCCAGGTGCTGATCGTGGCAGACAGCACCGCCGACGTCGCCGCGGAGCTCCTCTCTCGCACGCCGGAGGTGCGGCTGCGGCTTTCGCTCGACGGGACACGCGGGAGCTATGTCGGACTCGATGAAGCGGTCGCCGGGCAGCCGGCGTCGCCCACGAGCCCGGAGCGCCGCGGAACGTTCATGTTCTACAGCTCGGGCACCACCGGACGACCCAAAGGCATCGAGCCGCCACTGCCTGAAACCCCAGCATCTGCAGGCGATCCGATCGGCCTCGGCTTCGCGCGGTTCAGCGGTGGGCCGGATCCGGTCTACCTCTCCCCCGCACCGCTGCATCACGCCGCACCGCTTCGCACCTCGATGGGTGTGATGGAAGCCGGTTCCGGCGTCGTCTGCCTGGAACGCTTCGATCCCGAAGAGGCGCTCGCCGCCATCGAGCGCCACCGGGTGACGTCGTCGCAATGGGTGCCGACGATGTTCATCCGGATGCTCAAGCTGCACCCGAATGTGCGTGCACGCTATGACCTTTCGAGCCTTCGCGTCGCCGTTCATGCAGCAGCGCCCTGCCCCGCCTGGGCCAAGGAGCAGATGATCGAGTGGTGGGGCCCGATCATCGACGAGTACTACGCCGGCAGCGAGAACATCGGCTCGACCTGGATCACCAGCCAGGAGTGGCTCGCCCACCACGGATCGGTCGGCCGGTCGGCACAGGGTGAGGTCCACATCTGCGACGACGACGGCGAGGAACTGCCGATCGGTTCAGACGGCCTGGTCTATTTCGAGGTGGCGCCCGGCAGCACCTTCGCCTACCACGACGATCCGGCAAAGACAGCGAGCGTCTGGCACCCCACACAGCCCTGGCGAACGCTGGGCGACATCGGCCACGTCGACTCCGATCAGTATCTGTACCTGTCGGACCGCGCCACGTTCATGATTATTTCGGGCGGGGCGAATGTGTATCCGCAGGAGATCGAGAGCGTCCTCGTCGCTCATCCGGACGTGATCGACGCCGCCGTCGTCGGCATTCCTGACGACGATCTCGGGGAGGTCGCGCTAGCGGTAGTGCAGCCGGTGATCGGCGTCGACGGTGAAGTGCTCATCGCGGAACTGCGCGACCTCTGTCATGCGAAGCTCGCACGCTACAAAGTCCCGGCCCGCTTCGAGTTACGCGACTCGCTGCCGCGCGGCGAGGACGGCAAGCTGCGCAAGAAGCCGCTGCGTGACGAGTACTGGACCGGGACGTCGCGCATCCTCGGCTGACACTCGACTCGTACAACTGATCATTGCTTGCTATTGCGGAATGAAGCCGACTGACTAGGGTTGGCTTTGAAGTGGCCCAAATCCTTGTGCTGCTCGGGGATTTGGAGTTCCGTTGCGCCGTAGAACTATGTCCGCTTCTGTCACTGTGCTAGCCAGTTTCTCCCTGCTTTCCGCCTTCGGGGCGGGATCCGCCAGTGCGGCCGGAAGCGTCGGCAATGCAGGTCCGAGACTGATACACAACGGGAACGCCTTCCCGGACCACGCGATCGCCGCAGCGCCGAACACGCCGGCTGCCGCGTTGCCCGCGCATGGCGGGATCAACATCATCCCGACCTTCGACACCACGATCACGCAGGATCCGCAGGCGGCATTGATCGAGAAGGGGATCAAGGCTGACCTCGCCACTCTCCACAATCTCGTGCTGACGCCCATCAATGTCACCATTGAGTTCGCGAGCAGCCCAAGCGGGCTCGGCGGCGCGGCCACGTACTACAACACGGAGCCGTACTCGTCCTACCGGACCGATCTCCAGCACCGGCCGAACCTTTCGGTCTTCGACCATCGCGCGCAGAGCACGCTTCCGGCGGCTGCGGTGAACCCGGTCGACGGCACAGCCGACGTGAACATGACGCTTCCGCTGCTACGCGCAACGGGCGAGAAGGCCCTCAGTTTCACCGGCGACCACGTCGACAGCACGATCTTCCTGAACACCTCGATCATGAACCTGTCGCGCACCGGTCCGCGCGACCCGGCCAAGTACGACCTGCAGCAGGTGGCGATGCACGAGATCGTCGAGGTGCTCGGTGCGGGCGGCGCCGGCGACTCGCTGCTGAGCAATCAGGTCGGGCCGATGGACCTGTTCCGCTACAGCGCCAAGGGCGTGCGCAGCTACACGACCGACCCCAACGAGAAGGCCTACTTCTCCATCAACGGCGGCAGCACGAGCCGTGGCTACTTCAACCAGGACCCGGGTGGCGACTACGGCGACTGGAGTCATGACCTCAACGGCAAGCCGCAGGTTCAGGATGCCTTCTCCACCCCCAACCTGCGCCTGAACCTCGACCACAACGAGATCATCGCTCTGGACGTCGTCGGTTACCACGTTCGCGACAACGCCAACTGGTAACCGACGGAATCGGCCTGCGGAACTATTAGCGGCGGCGCACACTAGCGACGTGCGATCGGCCCGGCTTGGTCTTCTTGCCTTCCCGCTGGCGTTGCTGGCGGCGTGTGCGTCATCGAACGGGCCTCGGTCCGTCGAACCGGCCCACCCCGTCGCGCGTTCGAGTGGTCCGGTCGCGACCACATCCGGCGGCCCCACCGCTGCGCAGAACAAGGCGTACGCGCAGTCCGCAGCGGACCAGCTGGTGGCGAAAGCGTCGCTGCCGCCCGGGGCCGTCGGGGTGAGGATTCAACCGGTTGGGCTGACCGGCCCGGCGCTCGGGACACCGGGAGTTTCGCAGCTGATCGACACGGTCAAGTACTACAGCCTGCCCATGTCGCTATCGCAGGCGTACGCGTGGTTTCGCGCGAACCCACAGCACGGGCTCACCCCCAGCGGCACGTCAAGCGGTAGCGACCCGCGTGGCGCCGTCACGTACGGATTTCAATACGACCCCATAGCGGATACGCACTCGCCCTGGGGAACGGCGAGCCTGCAGATCGGTCTGGTGACCCAGGGATCGACGACAGGTGTCCGGGTGGATGGTGTGGCGCAGTGGATCGACCCCACACCGACGCGTGACGCCTCTCACGGCCCGAAGATCCGGGTGACAATCGCCGGAGGATGCCCGGCGAGTGACCGCGGGCTCGCTATCGGCAATCCCGACGCCCCCGACCTTGACCATCAGTTGCTGCCCGCCGCGACGCCGATAGCGGCGTTGAAGTGCACCTACGACGGCCTGAACGGCCACCCGTTCAGGCTGGCGAGCAGCCAGCACCTCAACGCGACGCAGGCGGCCGCCGCGGCAGCCGTAATCCGGGCTGTGCCCCTCGGCAGTCGAGGCCTCGAGGCACGCAACTGTCCCGCGGACGACGCCCGGGCCAACATCGTGGTGTTCGCCTACCCCGGTCGTGCAGACGTTGACATCTGGGAGCACACCGCCGGATGCCCCTCGACCGACAACGGCCACATCGTCGCCGACGATTTCTGAGCGAGGCAGAAGGCTAGCGCCCTCTGGGTTCAGGCTGGGATCTCGATGATCATTGCCGCTCCCATGCCGCCACCGGCGCACATGGAGACGCAGCCGAGCGTCGCGCCGCGGCGCCGGAGCTCGTGAATCATCGTGATGATCATGCGTGCGCCCGTGGCGGCAATCGGGTGACCGAGGCTCGCTCCGCTGCCATTGACGTTCACGATCTCCTGCGGGATGCCGAGCTTGCGTACCGCGGCTACGGGCACCGCGCAGAACGCCTCGTTGATCTCGAAGAGGTCGATGTCGCTCAGGCTGAGGCCGGCCCGCTCGAGCGCCTTCGGGATCGCCAGCGTCGGCGCCATCCCGGTCAGCGCCGGCTCGATGCCCACGGACGCCCACGAGCGAACGCGCGCCATCGGCGCGAGTCCGTGCGCGCTCGCATAGTCATCGCTCGTCAGCATCACGGCAGCAGCCGCATCATTGATTCCCGCCGAGTTGCCGGCGGTCACGGTCGGGTTGGCCAATTCCGGGTGCAGGAACGGCAGGGCGGACAGCGACTCCACCGTCACCCCGCGGCGCGGGAACTCGTCCACCGAGAACTCGACCTTCTCGCCGTCCGGCCGGGTCACCATCACCGGCACGATCTCATTGACGAAGGCGCCCGAGTCGATCGAGGCGATCGCCCGGCCCTGCGTGTAGACCGCCCACTCATCGACATCGAGGCGGGTCAGCCCCATCTCGCGGGCCGTGTTCTCGCCGACCGTCAGCGGCATGTCGAAGGCCGGCGCCTCGGGGGTGTTGGGGTTGGGCTCCGACATCCACGGCTTGTACTCACCCTCGGCGTTGCGCTTGAGGCTCGCGGGTGACGTGCTCAGGCTCTCGGTCCCGCCGGCGAGCACGACGCGTTCCATACCGGCCTTGATGCCCGCCGCCGCCGTCGCCACAGCCGTAAGACCTGAGGCGCAATGGCGGTTGCTCGCCATGCCCGGCACGCTCGTCATTCCCAGCCGCACGGCCACATTCCGGCCGATGACACCACCGCCCTGCATCGACTCGGCCAGCACCAGATCGTCGACGTCAGAGAGGTCCACGCCGGAGCGTTCCCAGGCCGCCTGCAGCGCAACCTCGGCGAGCGCGAAGGCATCGACGTTCACCAGCGTGCCTTTGCGGGCCCGGCCGATCGGGGTGCGTGCTGTCGAGACGATGAACGCTTCGGTCATGTTCTGTTCTCCTCATTGGTGTTTTGCCAGCATAAGCGGTGCTCACGGCAGTGTCAGTCCGAGCAGGGAAAGCGCGTTGTCGCGGCGGATCAGCTGCACTTGATCCGGCGGGAGATCGGCGAGCGACTCGGTGACGAAATCTGCCGGCGTCCGGGTGCCTTCGGCGTGCGGCCAGTCAGAACCCAGCAGCAGCCGATCGACTCTGACGTGGGCGGTGAGCTCGCCCGCCAGCCCCTGCTCATCCAGCACGGCAAGCCGCTGCGCGCGATCCTGGTATTCCGAACGCAGCGGCTCGAGCTCCCCGAAAGCCTCGACGATCCGCTGCCCGCGCGGATTGCCGCGATACCAGTCGTACAGCGAACCCGGCCGGGCCACCGGATCGAACGTGGGGTTCGCGACGTAGGAGTTGATGGTCCCGCCGACGAGCAGGCGCCGGCGCCCGTCGATGTCAGCCCAGCGGACTCCGCGATGGCCAAGCGAGCGGTCCTGATAGCGGGTGAACGCGTCGGGCGCCTCGTAGTAGTGATTGTCGAAGTCGAAGATTCGGGACGCTTCACGTGGCCCGGCTCTCGGTACGGTGCTGATCTATGAGCAACGGTGAGCCGGTCGAGGTCGAGGTCGCGGTCGTCACGGGCGGAGCCTCGGGCTTCGGCTTGGCATTGGCGACGCGATTCGCGCAGCGAGGTATGAAGGTCGGTCTTTTGGACCTTGACGGCGACAGAGTCCTCAGCGCGGCCGCCGGCATCACCGCCGCGCACGGCGTCGAAGCGGTCGGGCTCGCGGTGAACGTCGCTGATGACGAGTCGGTCCAAGCTGCGGCGCGTGCGGTCACCGAGCAGTTCGGACGCGCCGATCTGGTGATGTCCAACGTCGGCGTGCAGCTGTTCGGCTCGGTCGAGCGGCTGACCGACCGTGAGTGGCAGTGGGTGCTCGACGTGAACGTCGTCGGAGCGGCACGCATCGCACGCGCGTTCCTGCCTTTGCTTCGCTCGTCGCCGCGCCCGCGGCTGGGATTCACGACCTCATCCTCGGTGCTCGACCCGGCCAGCCGGCTCGGCGCGTACCAGGCCAGCAAGTTCGCTTTGTGGGGCCTGGCCGAGACACTCGCCTTGGAGCTCAAGGAGGACGGCGTCGCCGTCTCCATCGTGTTCCCGTCGGGAATGATGTCCCGCCATCTCGAGAGCAGCACCGCCGCGCAGCCGCCGGAGCTGGCCCGCACGATCGGCGAACCGGAAGACTTCGAAGTGATGATGGCCAGCAATCCGGAGATGGTGCAGGCACCGGTCGACCCGGAGGAAGCGGCGTCCAACGTCATCGATGCGCTGCTTGACGGGGAGCGGTACATCGTCACGCACGGAGACCTCGTCGGCGCGGTCATGAGACGCGACGAGCAATTGCTCGCGGCGGCGCGAGCCGCACTGCCCGCCAAGGACTGACCGCCGGACCTTCCCTCAAGCGGGAACGGTCGCGTTGACGTTCATGAGCCGGGCGAGGTTGCCTCCCATGATCTTGGCGACCCGGCCTTCCGCTGCACCTTCGAGCGCGGCGAGGTAGCTGCGCGGCTCGGCGAGACCCTCGGGATGCGGATAGTCCGAGCCGAAGAGCACGCGGTCTTCACCCATCAGGTCAGCGAGCTCGTTCAGGTCCTCTTCCCAGAAGGGGCTGATGTGGATGCGCTGCTTGATCTGCTCGACCGGGTCGCTCTGGAAGTCCTGCGGGTGCTTCTTGTAGAGGTCCTTCATCGAGCGCAGCAACGGCTCGACCCAGCTGCTGCCGTTCTCGATGACGGCGACCTTGAGCGTCGGGAATCGCGACAGAGCGCCGTGGCAGACGAGCGAGGCGACCGCGTCCTCCACCGGACGCCAGGAGTGCAGCATCCGGAACGCCGCAGTCTGGAACGGCAGCATCTCCCCGCTGCCACCGTTCCACTCGTTGGTGTAACGGTCGTAGCCACTGTCGGAGGAGTGCAGGCCGACCAGGATGTCGTGCTCGACGACCTTCTCCCAGAAGGGGTCGAACTCCGGGAGCGCGAACGAGCGCGGCCCCCGAAAGCCCGGCACCGGCGCCGGCCGGATCAGCACGACCCGCGCGCCCCGCGCGACGACCCACTCGAGCTCTTCGATCGCTCTGTCGACTACGGGCAGCGTGATCACGGGTGTGCTGAAGATGCGGTCGAGACCCTCGTAGTTGAACTGCCAGGTCTCATACATCCACTCGTTGAGCGCGTGGATGACCACGTGCATCGCGTCGGGATCATCGCGCAGGCGCTCCTCGATCAGGCTCGCGAGCGTCGGGAACATCAGCGTCCGGTCGACGCCCTGCTCGTCCAGCAGCTCCAGGCGCGGGGCCGGCTCGCGGAACGCCGGAATGGCGCGCATCGGCTCGCCGAAGATCTGCCGCGCCGTCTTCCCCTCGGGGTTGCCCTTGCGGTAGTAGTCCTCCTGCGCCCCGGGCCGCGCGACGACGTCAAACGTCGGATTAGGGATGTACTCGCTGATCTTGCCCTTGACCGCGATCTTCGTGCGGCCGCGCACCTCGACGTAATCGACCAGGCCTTTATGGCGCTTCGGCAGATGCTTCGTCATCGCATCAGGCGTCTCATACATGTGGTTGTCAGCGTCAAAGATCGGGATACGACTGCCGTCCGTCATGCGCGAACGTTACCGATCCTTCGACGTTGACGTCAATATTGGGCATTGCGGCGCAGCGCGGGGACTGGCGCCACCACCACAGCGCGCCAGGGCACCCCCTCGCGGTGTCACCGACGCCAACGCCCCGCCGCGGAGACTGGCGCCACCACCACAGCGCGCCAGAGCACCCCCTCGCGGTGTCACCCGAGCGAAGACGGGCCTGGCAGTATCGCGGGCACTATGGGCGAGACAGCGGATCCACCTCTGCATTCACCACTCCCAGACGGCCTGCCGCCCGACACGATCGGCCTGCTCGAAGGCCTGACGACGACCCGTGCGATCCGTCGCTACCACGACGAGCCGGTGCCGCAGGAGGCGCTGCGGGCCATCTTGTTCGCGGCCACGCGAGGGCCGAGCGGGTCGAACCGGCAGCCCTTCCGGTTCCTCACACTGACCGACGGTCCAAAAGCCCGGGAGGCGAAACACCTGATCGGCGAGGCGGCGCGGCGGATCTGGACCGGAAAGCGTAAGCGCGACAGCTACGACACGGGTTCGGGTGCCGAGCAGGAGTCACCGAAGTCCCGGATGGCCCGCACCATGCAGCAGTACGTCGATGACTTCGACCGGGTGCCCGTGCTGATCCTTCCGTGTCTCGTTCGATATCGCGAACCGACGTCCAGCGAGGGCGCGTCGATCTACCCGTCCTGCCAGAACATCCTGCTGGCCGCGCGGGCCCTGGGCTACGGCGGCGCCTTCACCGGGTTCAACTTTGCCGTCGATGCGCAGTTACGCGAGTTGCTCGGAGTGCCGCCCGAAGCGTTCATCGCCGGGACCATCACGCTCGGCCGGCCGCTGGGCGGGCACGGACCGGTGCGCCGCCGCCCGATGGCGGAGCTGGTCTACGCCGAGAGCTGGGGCGCCGCGCCGGACTGGGCAAAGGACCCGGCGGGCACGACCTTCACGTCGGCCGGACCACCCCCACCTCGCTAGCCGCGCGGAACGTCGCCGGCGCTATTGTCGAACTCGACGTCAACTCCGAAAGTTCTCGAACGCTGGAGGCCCTGCCGCATGAGCGCTGCCGTCATCGAGAGCCGGATCAACGTCCTGGACCCCCAGTTCTACGTCGATCCCTGGGACGCCTACCGCTGGCTGCGCGACGAGGCGCCCGTCTTCTGGGATCCCCACCAGCGGCTCTGGGTCATCTCCCGCTACGAGGATCTGAAGGCCGTGGAGAAAGACGGAGAGCGCTACTCCTCCTTCTACGGCTCGCGGCCGCACATCGACCAGACCGGCGACCAGTCGATGATCAACATGGACAACCCCGCTCACACCACCCAGCGGGGGCTGGTCTTTCGCCGCTTCACGCCCCGCGCGATCCGCAGCCACGAGGACCACATCCGCGACCTCGTGACGCGCATTCTCGACGAGGTCGTGCCACTCGGTGAATGCGAGGCCATCGAAACCATCGCGTCGCGGCTGCCTGCCATGGTGATCGGCGAGATGCTGGGCTACCCGCCTGACATGTGGGAGCGGGTCCGTTTCTGGTCCGAACGCGTCATGTTACTGGCCGGCCAGACCTCGCCCGCCGGTCCACCGCACGCGACCGATCCCGGCCTGATCCCGGTCATGATGGAGTGGCTCGAGATCACCACCGAACTGATCGAGGCGCGCCGGGCCGAGCCGCGCGATGACCTCATCTCGCTCTGGACGCACACCGAAGGCTGGGACACCAAGCACGTCCTCGACGAGACCATCCTGGTGCTCGACGGCGGCGCGGAAACGACGCGTACGGTCATCGGCTCGATGATCCGTGAACTCGCGCTGCGTCCCGATCAGCGGCGCCTGCTGGCCGAGCGTCCCGAACTGCTCGCGAGCACCGCGGTGGAAGAGTTCATCCGCTGGGTCTCCCCCATCCTGAACATGCGACGGACCGCGACGGTCGACCACGAACTACACGGCCAGCAGATCCACGTCGGCGACGAACTGCTGCTCCTGTACGGCGCCGCCAACTTCGACCCGCGGGCGTTCGAGGATCCCGACGTCCTGGACGTCACTCGGGAAGCAAGCGCCCAGGTCGCTTTCGGATTCGGCACTCACGTCTGCCTCGGCGCGCACCTGGCCCGGCTGGAGATCCGGGTCATGTTCGAAGAGTTGCTACGCCGCCTGCCGGATTGGGAGCTCGTCGACCCGGCAGAACCTCAGATCCTGCCGGCTACTTTCGCCCGCGCGTACGACCGCATTCGCATCCGGTTCCCTGCACCGGTGAACACGCCCTACTCATGACGACGGCCGCCGACATCTTTCGGCAGCGCGCCGACAGCGATGTCGACGCCTTGCGCTTCGGCGACCAGACCTGGACCTACCGGCAGCTGGCTGCTGAAGCCAGCCGCCGCTGCGCGCTCCTTTCCGGTCGCCTGGAACCCGGTCGCCCGCCCCATGTCGGTGTGCTGCTGGACAACGTGCCCGATTACCTGTTCTGGCTCACGGCCGGAGCGCTTTCGGGCAGCGTGATCGTCGGGATCAACTCGACGTATCGCGGCGACCAGCTCGGTCAGCTGATCCGTCACACCGACTGCCAGCTGCTGGTGACCGCACAAGAGCAGGCGCCTTTGCTCACGGGCGTGCAGACGGGGGTCGCACCCGATCGGGTCCTCATGGTCGACAGCCCCGAGTACATCGCCGAAATCGCGGCTCAGCCGGCAGCGTTGCCCGACGTCCGCGTCCGCGAGGAAGACCTGCTGCTGCTCATCTTCACCTCCGGCTCCACGGGTCTGCCCAAGGCGGTGCGCTGCACCCAGGGCCGGCTGGCGCGCACGGGAGCGCACGTAGCCAACATCGCCGAGCTCTCCTCCACCGATGCGGTCTACGCGCCGCTGCCGTTCTTTCACTCCAGTTCGCTGTTCACCGGCTGGTCGTCAGCGTTCAACGCCGGCATCCCGATCTCGACCCGCCCGAGGTTTTCCGCGTCCAGCACCCTTCCCGACATCCGCCGGTTCGGCGCGACGCTGCTGACCTACACCGGCAAGGTCCTGAACTACATCCTGGCGACCCCGGAGCAGCCCGGCGACGGTGACAATCCGCTACGCGTCGCGATCGGCAACGAGGCGTCGGCACGCGATATCCGCGAGTTCGCCAGGAGATTTCGCTCGGGCGTACGCGACAGCTACGGCTCCACCGAGGGAATCATCATCATCCGCCGTGATCCGTCCATGCCCGAAGGTGCGCTGGGCACCGCCGACGCCTCGGTCAAGGTGCTCGACCCGGAGACGAAGACGCAGTGCCCTGCGGTCACCTTCGGCGCCGACGGACGCCCGGCGAACCTGCCCGAAGCCATCGGCGAGATCGTCGAAACTGCCCCCACCAATGGGTTCGAGGGCTACTACAAGAACGAGGACGCGACCCAGGCCCGCTTCCGTGAAGGTGCCTACTGGTCGGGCGATCTGGCTTATCGGGACGCTGATGGATGGCTGTACTTCGCCGGCCGTTCCAACGAGTGGATGCGGGTCGACGGCGAGAACTTCGCCGCCGCTCCCGTCGAGGCCATCATCGGCCGCTACCCCGAAGTCCGTTCCGTCGCGGTCTACGCGGTGCCGGATGACCCGGTGGGTGACCGGGTGATGGTCGCGCTGGAGGTGCTCGACGCCGAGGCGTTCGATCCCGAGGGATTCGATGCGTTCCTGGGCGAGCAACCAGACCTCGGCCCGAAGTGGGTCCCGTCGTTCGTTCGCGTGACCGGTGAACTACCGAAGCTGGCGAGCATGAAGGTCGACAAGCGGCGGCTGCGCGAGGAGGCGTGGCGGGCCGAGACGGTCCACTGGAGGCCGGCGAAGGGCGAGCGCCTGCGCGCCCTTTCGAGCGAGGACCGCGGCTGGCTCAATCCCCTGCTGCCCTAGGGCTTTCGCCGCACCGGACGCTTCGCGGAGGGGGGACGCGAGATCCCCAAAGCGTTGGCCCAAAGGATGGTCAACTGATCCACGGCGGTGTCGAAGTCGGACTTCCAACGGCCGGCGAAGAGCGCATCAGCAAACGTCGCCACCATGCCGCCGAGTGCGAGGCCCGCATAGCGACCGTCGACGTCCTTGTCAGCCAAGCCCTTCTTCTGCAGCCGGGCCACTGACGCCGCCAGGCGCGCACCGAACTCCTCCTGGCGCCGATCGCGCACTTCGCGCACCTGATCGTCATAGCGGCTGACCTCGATGATGACCGACATCAGCCGCGCTTCCTGGCGATAGGCCCCGAGGTAGGAGCGATTCGCGGCACGGATCCGCTCGTACGGATCGTGCTCCGCCGACTCATCATGCGGCAGATCGTCCATGGCCAGCAGGCGTACTTCCATCAGCTCCGCGATCTCGCGGAAGAGCTCTTCCTTGGAATCGAAGTAGTGATAGAACGCGCCGTAGGAGACGCCGGCCTCGGTCGCGATATCGGTGATGCGGGCCCCGAGGAAGCCGTCACGAGCGAAGACGACCTTGCCGGCTTCGACGAGCCTGGCTCTGGTGCGGCGGCCCTTCGCCGAGCGCGGCTCATTCGCCTTCTCGGTTGATGTCGCAACCGCCGCCAAGGCCCTTGCCATGCAGGCACTCTAACGCGGGTTCAACTGTCCAGCCGTTACGGCAGACCGGCTCCCGCGACGCCGACCCGCACGGTCTCCACCGTCGACGTGCGCTTGCCTTCCAGCGTTTTCGCGTTCCAGTCGAGCGCCGAAAGCAGGAAGAGCGTGCGCCGGTCCTCGCCGCCGAGAGCGCAGGCGATCGCCATCTTCTCCCCCATGGGAATGCGGTCGGTGACCTCGCCCCCGGGCAGCACCCGGCGGAACTCGTGGGCGAGCGGATATCCGGCCCAGATGCCGCCTTCGGAGTCGAGCGCGATGCCATCGGGAGCCGCGTCACCGGTGGTGGCAACCACCCGGCGCCCGCTGAGGTTCTTCGCTCCATCGATGTCGAAGGCGGTGAACTGACGGCCGATGGACTCGGCCACGATGAGGGTGCGTCCATCAGCCGAAATCACCGTGCCATTGGGGAAATCGAGCCCGTCGGCAACGATTCGCGGCAATCCGTCGGGGGTGACCCGCACCAGCACGCCGGTGCCGCGCTCACGGGGATAGCTGCCGACATAGGCGGTGCCATCTTCAGCGACCACCATGTCGTTGAGCTCGTCACTGACGAGGCCAGACAGATCCGCGTGCATCGAGGTCGTCCCGCCGTGGTCAAGACGCAAGATGTGACGCTCGGCCATGGCCACGACCAGGACCGATCCGCTCGGCAGGAACCCGAGTCCCGAAGGCTTCTGCCCCGGCAGCGAGAGCTCGAGCGTGGCCTTGCCCTCGAGGCTGATGCTGTAGACCGCCTCGCCATGCATGTCGGACAGCCACAGCCGGCCCTCGTGCCAGCGCGGACCCTCGGCGAACACGAAGCCGTCGGCGAGAAGCGTAGGAGTCGTCACGGGAAAATCGCCCCTCTCAAGGGCGGCTCGGCCGCTGCCTGCCTCGAATACAGACCGCGCTGTACCGCCCTCAGCAGGGCGTTGCGCGTCTCGCGAGGGTCGAGAAGCTCATCGAAACCAAGGTTTTCCGCCGAACGGTAGGAGGCTGCCAGCTCGGAATCCCGAAGCGCTGCCGCCTGGTCGACACTCGCTCCCATGGCCGAACTCTGAGCCGCGGCCCCCATCGCACCCAGGGTCGCTCCCGGGTAGCCGAACGACGCGACCTGCCCGTCGAAGCCGGCCATCGCCATCACCATCGATCCGAAGCCGTACGCCTTGCGCAGGGTCAGATGCACCTTGACGGTCGTGGCGACCGACTGCGCCGCGAACATCCGCGCGCCGCTGCGAAGCACGCCGGACTTCTCCGAACGGGTGCCCGGGAGCATTCCCGGATTGTCGGCCAGGAAGAGCAGGGGCAGATGGAACGCGTCAGCCACGGAGATGAAATGCGCTGCCTTGTCTGCCGCATCGGCGTCGATCGCGCCCGCCCTGACCTTGGGCTGATTCGCCACGATGGCGACCGGATCGCCGCCGAGATGCGCGAGCGCGCAGATGACTCCGCGCCCGAATCCGGGTTGCACCTCAAACCAGTCACCGCGGTCGACGACGACATCAACGACGCCGCGCATGTCGTACACCTTGCGGCCATCTCGCGGGACCAGATCGATGAGCTCCGGGGTCTCTCGCGGCCCCAGGTCGTCATCGTGGCCGCCGCGCGCGGGATAGGACCAGGCACTGGACGGGAAGTAGGACAGGTAGCGCCGGATCTGCGCGATGACGTCGCCGTCGTCGACCCCGACGTTGTGCACGAGCCCGCTCGCGACAGCGACTCCCGGCCCTCCCAACTCTTCCTTGGAGACGTCTTCCCCTGTCGACTCACGAACCACCGGCGGCCCCGCCGTGAAGACCGATCCGCGCTGCGTCATCAGGCAGAAGTCCGACATGGGGGCGATGAGCGCGCCGTGGCCCGCCGATGCACCCATGATCCCCGTCACGACGGGAACGAAGCTGGAGCAACGGGCCTGCATAATCAGGTCGACCGGGGCCCGCCCACGGCCGTGGTCGCCGGGCCGAAAGCCGGCCCCCTCGAGCAACATGATGAGTGGGATCTTCTGGCGCAGGGCCTGCTCCGCGATGCGATAACGCTTGGAATTGCTGATCGGTCCGATGGTGCCGGCGATCGTCGTGAAGTCCTCGGCGCCGACCATCACCGGACGCCCGTCGATCAGTCCGGAGCCGGTGACGATGCCGTCAGCCGGCACCTTGCCGCCCGCCAAAGTGCCTATTTCACTGAAGCTTCCGGGGTCGAGCAGCGTCTCGATGCGTGTTCGGGCGTCGAGCTTGCCCGCACCGCGGTGCCGCTCGAGCCGATCGGGGCCCCCCATGGCGTAGCTGGCGGCCCGGCGCTGATCCAGGTCGTCGAGCGTGACCTGCCACGCCGCCGTTGGCTCCATCCCATTCACCAGCAAGGCCCTTTCGCCGCGAACATCTAGATCTTTCGAACTCGCCTTCGAAAGGATCGTAACGCCCGCGCTCAGCGCCTCGGCGGGCGGTCGGAAAGGCCGTCCGGGGTCAGGAAGCGGCACCGCCGGGTCTGAAAGCGCCAGCCCTCATCGACCTTGACGACGATGTCGTCATAGATGGCCAGCCGGGTCTCTGTCATCGATGCTTCGATGAAGACGAGCTGGCTTCGCACGGTGGCCGCATCCCCGTCGACTGCGATCTGCGCACGGCCCGCGAAGTGCATTCCCCGCGGCGCGGCGGTCATCATCGTGCGCAACCCGTCCCAGCCGGCGAAGCGGCGGCCGTAGACCTCGAAGCCGCCGTCGGGGGTGAACAGCTGGACGCAGCCCTCGATGTCGTCGAGGTCCAGGGCGATTGCATACGCCGTCAGAAGGTCCTCGATCTGCTCGCGGTCGCTCATCCGGCGGCTAACGCGAGCGCATGGCGGCGAGGTTGGCCTGAAACTCTGCAGCGTCGAACGACTCGGACTCGCGCTTGAAGGCCTGCGGCGCCTCGGCACGCAGCCGATCGCGAAGCGGGGCATTGAGGATCGCCTTCGTCTCACGAAGCGCCTGCGGCGGCAGCTTCGCGAGCTTGTGGGCGAGCACGAGGGCCTTCTCCACCGACTGGCCGGTGACCACGACCTCGTTGACCAGCCCCAGAGTGAGCGCCTCGGAGGAGGTGATGCGCCGGCCCAGATAGACGAATTCCTTCACCTTGGGCAGTGGCATCTGGGCCGGCCAGGTGAACACGGCCCCGTCGGCCGCAGCCAGGCCGAGCGAGACGTGGGGATCGCTGAAGTACGCCTGCTCCTCCATGACCACGAGATCGCACAGCGACGCCAGGCTGCATCCCAGGCCGACCGCAGGACCATTGACCGCAGCCACGATCGGGACCGGGAAGGAGGCGACAGCCTGGACGAGTTCGCCCGCCTCGGCCAGCACCTGCGAGCGCAGCTGCGGGTCATCGGCCATTCCCTGCAACAGGTTCAGATCGCCGCCTGCAGAAAACGCTTTGCCTGCACCGGTCAGAACTGCACTGCGCAGCCGGCTGTCGGCGGCCAGCGTTGCCCAAACATGGGTGACCGCATGATGCAGCTCGGCGCTGGCGGCGTTGAGGGCCTCCGGCCGGTTGAGGGTGACGACGGCGACCGGGCCGTCCCAGCTCACGCCGACGACCTCGCTGATGGCCTCGCTGATGGCCTCGCTCACACTGGATCTCCTCGTCCGCCGACTTTCTTGATTCTGACGTCGGCCCATAGCTGGCGCCGCCACGATACCCCGAGGACCCCGCGCGACCGGGGCGTCGAGCGGCGCCGAAAATGGACCTCATGGACCGCATCGACAAAGACGTGCAGCGCTATTTCGAGCAGATCGCGCCCGAGCACCGGCCGCTCTTCGATCGGATCCATGGCCTGATTCTCGAGGAGTGTCCCGAAGCCTCGGTGGTGATCTCCTACCGGATGCCGACGTACCAGATCGGCAAGCGAAGACTCCACGTCGGCGCCTGGAAGCACGGCCTGTCCATCTACGGCTGGAAAGGCCAGGAGGGCGAGCGGTTCCTGGTACGCCATCCAGACCTCAGGACGAGTAAGGGAACCATCCAGCTGAGCCCCGAAGCTGCGGCTGCCATCGGCGACGACGAGTTCCGTGCCTTGGCGCGCGCTGCCCTCATCGGGTGAGCCCCGATCACTCGGGACTGAGGACTTGCCGTCCTGGGACCGAAGACTCGGCCGCGGTCGCAGCAGGCTGGAGACGATGAGGAGAACAATCATCTCCTCGCTTCGGAGGCTCCCATGCCGGTCCTACCCCGCGATGCCGCCGATCTCTATCTGGCGCCGTTGCTGCTCGTGCTCAGCGAGCGCCTGGAGGAACTCGCCCGGCTGGAACTCGACGAGCTCCACGTACACGTGGGCCTGGTGAGCGACCTACCCGACTGGAGCCGGGAGATTCGTGAAACGGGTCTGCTGCTCGCCGTCTCGCACACCATCGACTGCCACGACTGGACGCTGTCCTGGCACCCGCGTGGCCTTCGGGTCGGCCACGGCAAGCACGAGGTCGTCCTCGGCGCGCCCGCCACGTTCGAGGAGTACCTGGCCGGGGCGCACCAGACGCGCGCTGCCCGCGGGAGCGCACATTCCTGACGTCAGCTACCCGCGGCCCTCGACCTCCACCTGAGGCAACCGGTCCACGTCGTCCTTGCTGAGGTTGAGCCGGACGCCTTCATCGCCTGCGCCGACACTCGCCACGGCCGAAATCGGCAGGCTCACCTCCCGGCGACCCCACAGGTGTCCTTCCTGCAGCAGGACGTGCGTGACGTGACCATCCGAAGGATCGATGACCAGACCCTGGACCTTTCCGATGCGGCCGTCGGTGGCCTCCACGGGCTGGCCGCGGCGTACGGCGACCTCGCCGACCGGCAGCTTGTCGTACACGATCGGCTGAGGCGCATTTCCTCCGTAGTCGTCGAGCCCGCCGAGGCGCCCGAGCCCCAGCCCGTAGTACGGCCACGTGAGCACCCGCCCGTCGGAGCCCCACTCGGCACCGGCCTCGGTGAGGAACTGCGTCTCCTCGGCGCTGTCATACCGCTCGAATTCGGCGAGGGTGCAGCGTAATTGCACTCCGCCCTCGGTACCGGCCACCTGGTCGAGCGGGATCAGCCGGCCCAGTCCCCAGCGGTGTTCCGGCTCGACCACGATGTGCGTGACGGTCCGGGCGAGCGGGTCCACCACCGCTGACAGGAGCTTCCCGCACACGCCGTCCGTGCAGCGCACCGTTGCGCCGATCTCGAATCTCGTCACATCGCTCACAGCGGACCCTGCCCCGTTTCCGTGCGCCCGTGACGCGTGTTGAAGGACGCCCTGATGATGGGTCCACCCAACCACGCGTGCAACCACGAGACGGATCCGCCCATGCCGCGCCCAACCCTCCGCAGCGCCGCAGCGGAACTCGCCCGCCGCGAGCCGACGCTAGCGGGACTTATCGCGGCGTTCGGCCCGCTGACCTTCCCGCCGCGAAACGCCGACGGCCCCTTCGGGGCGCTCGTGCGCTCCATCGTCCACCAGCAGCTCGCGCTGTCCGCCGCCCAGGCCATCCTCGGCCGCGTCATCGGCGAGGTCGGCGGCACGCTGACTCCGGAAGCGATCGCCGCCACCTCCGACGACCGATTGCGGGCGGCAGGGCTCTCGCGCGCCAAGCTCGCCTCGTTACGCGATCTGGCCGACAAGGTCCTCGACGGCACCGTCGAGCTCAACGGCCGAACCAGGCGCAGCGACGAGGTATTGATTGCAGACCTCACTCAGGTGCGCGGCATCGGCCGGTGGACGGCCGAGGTGTATCTGATGTTCGAGTTGCGCAGGCTGGACATCTGGCCGGTCGGGGATCTGGGCCTGCGGCACGGCTACGCGAAGGCCTGGAGGCTCGATCCCGTACCCACGCCCAAGGAGCTCCTCGTGCTGGGCGAGCCGTACCGCCCGTATCGCTCGATCGTGGCCTGGTACTGCTGGCGCGCTGCAGCCATGAACGGTTAGCCGGGCGATAGCGTGGCCCGGGATGGAAGCCACCGCCTACCGCGTCCTGCCCAAGGTCTGGTTCGTGGAGGACGACGGCGGTCGCGCGGCCGCCGGATACCGCGGACAGGCCGGGGACTGCGTAGCGCGCTCCATCGCCATCGCCGCCACGCTCCCCTACCAGACCGTGTACGACGCGCTGAACGTCGCCGCCAAGAGCGAACCCGCGCGTGGACGCACCTCCTCGGCACGCAACGGCGTCGCCCGTCCGACCATCCGCCGGTTCATGAAGGACCTCGGCTGGAACTGGACGCCGACGATGCATATCGGGGGCGGCACCACCGTCCACCTGTGCCCGGAAGAGCTGCCGCTCGGCCGCCTCGTCGTGTCGTGCTCGAAACATCTGACGGCCGTGATCGACGGCGTCATCCACGACACCCATGACCCGTCACGGGGCGGCACCCGATGCGTCTACGGCTACTGGAGCAAGCCCGAGAGCGCCCGCTTCGTCGCCGGGCGCACCGGGGTCCAGCTCAACGCCGCTCCTCAGACGAGGATCGGCACCGACTTGTAGCCGCGCACCGTGCTGGTGTGCAGGCGCACGGCATTCTCGTGGTCCACCTGCCAGGTGGGGAAGCGGGCCAGCGTCTCTTCGAGGGCGATCCGTCCCTCCATCCGAGCGAGGGCGGCGCCGAGGCAGAAATGCGCGCCGATGCCGAAGGAGACGTGCTGCTCGGACTTGCGCTTGACGTCGAACTCCTCGGCCCGCTCCCACACCCGGTCATCGCGCCCCGCGGCTCCCGTCAGGAGCAGGATCTTCGAGCCGGTGTCGAGTGTCTCGCCATGCAACTCGACCGGACGCGAGAGGGTCCGCCCCTGCACCGGTGACGGCGCCTCGTAGCGCAGAAGTTCCTCGACCGCGCCAGGGATCAGCGCCGGATCCGCCGCCATCTCGGCGCGCTGCTCCGGATGGTCGGCCAGGATCACGGCCGCCCAGCCGAGCAGCCGCGCCACGGTCTCGGTGCCGGCACTGATGAGCAGGTTGGCGAAGTCGGCCGCTTCCTTGTCGTTCAGCCGCCGAGCCTTGCCGTCCTCGGTGAGCTCTGCCTCGGTCAACGCCGTGATCATGTCGTCGCGCGGGGTGCGGCGCCGGTCGGCCAGTTGCTCCACGAGGTACGTGTGGAGCCCGATCTGCGCCCCGAAGGAGACGTCGTTCACCATCCCGACGCCGGGCTCGATATGAAAGATGGTGTTGATCAGCTCGAGAACCGCCGGACGGTCCGCCGGCGAGACACCGAGCAGCGAGGAGATGACCAGCGACGGCAGCTGAGTGCCGAAATCCTCCAGGTAGTCGAAGCCGGTGCTGCCGACCCTCGCGTCGAGCAGGTCGCGGCTGATCTGGCGGATCCGGTCCTCCAGCGCCCCGACCCGGCTGCGGGTGAAGGCCTTCGACACCAGCAGCCGCATCTTGTTGTGCTGCTGTCCGTCCATGAAGATCATCTGCCCGGTGCTGCTCATGTCGCCGCCCATGAGCTCCAGCACGGTGCCGTAGCCGGACAGGTAGGTCTGCGGGTCGACATGGGCGGCGTGCACATCGGCGTGGCGGCTCAATGCCCAGAAGTCGTACTTTTCGTTGCGGTAGAGCGGCATCTCATCGCGCATCCGCCGCCAGACCTCATACGGCGAGGTGTCGATGTCCTCGTCGAAGGGATCCCAGTAGATGGCGCTCGTGGTCGTCACCTGGAGGACAGTAGCGACCTAGACCTTGTAGCCACCGTCGACACTGATCACCTGACCGGTGATGCCGCGCCCGTCCGGCCCGGCCAGCAGCGTCGCCATCCCGGCCAGCTCCTCGGCCTCCAGCACCCGCTTCTGCAAAGACTCGGCGGCGGCCCGGCCTTCTTCCTGCGCGGCGGTGGTGCCCTGACGTACCGCGATCGCTTCGAAGTCGAGCAAGGACGTGCGCGTCCAGCCGGGGCAGAGCAGGTTGACGTTGATGCCGTACGGGGCAGCGTCGGCCGCCAGCTGTCGGGTCAAGCCCACGAGCCCGTGCTTGGCCGCCACGTACGCCACTGAAGCTCCCGTGCGCTTGGATGCACCCGAGCCGATGTTGATGATCCGCCCGAAGCCCTGCTCGCGCATCGCCGGGAGCGCGGCGGTACTGGTCCACCACGCTGAGGTCAGCGACAGCACCAGCGTCCGTTCGAACCCGCCGCCGTCGTCCGTGAACGCATCTCTGCGGCCGAGATGACCGCCCACGTTGTTCACCAGGACGTCCACCCGGCCGAACGTGCTGAGGGCGGCCTCGACCGGGCTGCGCGCCTCGTTGCGGTCCGTCGCATCGGCGACCACGGCCACGCCCCGCCCGGCCTCCAGTCCGGCGTCGGCGAGCGTCGCATCGAGGTCTGCTGCGGTCCGGGACGAGACGACGATCGCGGCTCCCTCGGCGGCATAGCGCAGCGCGATAGCGCGCCCGATCCCGCGGCCACCTCCGGTGATCACCGCGACGCGTTGATCCAGCTGCCCCACTATCGCCCTCCGTTATCCTCGTCGGCCACCCGACAAAGGACTAATTCTGGGTGGCCGCTCGGCAAAGATAGACGAAAGCCGCTTCCGGGTTCGGACCGGCCCCCTGACCGGCAGACACCAAAAAACGTCCAGGTTTCCTTCAGGTTTCACTAAAACCAGCACACGGCCTGCTCGTCCGGTTTTAGTCTTTCGTCCTTAAAGGGGTTGGGCGCAATTCAGAGCAGTGAGCGGGCAAATCAATGCTAAAAGCACGCAGAGTTACCGTCAGAATCGTTATTGCGACCGTATTGGCGCTCGTCGCCACGATTCCTGCACTCGCAGCCCAAGCCTCGAGCCCGCCCGTCGACGATGGTGGCGTCATTGCCAACGTCGTCCCGGCCGCGTTCACGCCGAACATCGGCAACGGCGCGACGGAGGCCATCGTCGCGGTCGGCAGCCGCATGGTGATCGGCGGCTCGTTCACGACGGTCACGCCGACCGCCGGCGCCGGCAAGGCGGTCACCCGCAACCGCATCTTCGCCTTCAACGCGACCACCGGCGCGCTGGACACCGGCTTCGCGCCCTCCTTCAACGGAGAGGTCGACGCGATCGTCCCGACGGCCGACGCCTCAGCTGTCTACGTCGGCGGCACGTTCACTTCGGTCAACGGCGTCTCGACCCGGCTCTCGCTCTTCAACCTGACGACCGGTGCCCGGATCGCCGCCTTCAACCCGTCGTTCAACGGTCAGATCAAGGACCTGGCGCTGGTGGGTAACCGGCTGCTCGTCGCCGGGAACTTCACGACCGTCAACGGCGCCGCGCACGGCGGGCTCGTCGCGCTCAATGCGACGACCGGCGCGACCGACTCTTACCTGAACATCAATGTCAGCGGCCACCACAACTTCGGCCATGTGGCCGGCGCGGTTGAGGGCGGGGTGGGCACAGTCTCGATCGCCGTGTCGCCCGACCGCACGCGAGCGATTGTCGACGGCAACTTCACTTCCGCGAAGGACGGCGTCGCCACCTACGCGCGCGACCAGATCATGAACGTCATCCTCGGACCGACGACGGCGACGGTCGACCCGAACTGGAAGTCCAACGCCTACACCAGCGCCTGCTTCGCGAACGCCTACGACTCCTACGTCCGTGACGTCGGCTGGTCGCCGGACGGTTCGTACTTCGTGCTCTCGGCGACGGGCGGGTACAACGGCGGGTCCTTCCAGAACTGCGATACGGCGAGCCGCTTCGACGCCGCGTCCACCGGCCAGAACGTCACCCCCATCTGGGTCGACTACACAGGCACCGACTCGCTGTACTCGGTCGCCGTGACGACCTCGGCGGTCTATGTCGGTGGCCACAACCGTTGGCTGAACAACCCGCTGGGCCAGGACAAGGCGGCCGCCGGCGCCGTGCCGAGGCCGGGCATGGCCGCGCTCGATCCCGCCAACGGGGAGCCGCTGGCGTGGAACCCCGGACGCCAGCCACGCGGCCACGGCGCTGAGGTGGTCTACGCGAGCACGGCAGGCATCTGGGTCGGCAGCGACACCGACTTCATCGGCAACGGCCGGTACAAGCGGCAGAAGCTGGCCTTCTTCCCGTTCGCGGGGGGCACGCCCGCCACCGGCAACAACACCGGCGACGCCCACACTGTCTTCCTGGCCGGCGCGAGCGGGAACTCGTTCACCGCAAACTCCTTCGATCCCGCGACCGGCGCCGGTTCGGCCGCCGCCAGCCAGCCCAGCAACGGCGGGGGAATCGCGTGGGGTGCCACCCAGGGAGCGTTCGTGCTGAACGGACGGATCTGGTACGGCCAGGGCGGGCAGTTCTTCTACCGGACCTGGGACGGGGCGAATGCCTTCGGCCCGGCCCAGCTCGTCGACCCGTACAACGACCCGGCGTGGGACGCGGTCGTCAACGGCTCGCCGCCGACCGGTGCAACCTATCGCGGCGTGCCGCCTGCCTTCTACGGCGAGCTGCCGAAGGTGACGGGCATGTTCTACGCCAACCGTGCCATCTACTACACGATGACCGGCAGCAAGAACCTGTTCAAGCGCGCTTTCTCACCTGACACGGCTGCCTCCTCGGTCGCCAACCAGGTGACGGGCGGCGTGATCAGCCCGGTGGAGCAGACCGTCGTCTCCGGTGGCAGTCCGGTGGACTTCACTGACGCCGGCGGCATGTTCATCGCCAATGGCTCGCTCTGGTACGCGACCAGGTCCGACGGCAAGCTGCACCAGGCTCCGTGGAACGGCACCACCGTCACCGGGGCGAGCACGGTCGACGCGCTGGCCACCGGCAACTGGGCGGCGCGCGGCGTCTTCGTCTCGCCGGCCACCGTGGTGAACGCGCCGCCGACCGCCGCTTTCATCTCGACCTGCTCGAGCCTCACGTGCTCGTTCAACGCGGCGGCATCGACGGCGCCCGGCTCGACGATCACCTCCTACGCCTGGGATTTCGGCGACCTGAGCCCGGCGGGCAGCGGGATCACTCCGAGCCACCTGTATGCCGCGGCGAACACCTACCAGGTAACGCTGACCGTCACCACCGCGAAGGGTGAGCAGGCGAGCGTCACCAATCCGGTGATCGTGTCCAACGTCGTGCAGCCGCCGCTCGGATTCGTCGCCCAGGCGACGACGAACGGCAACGCGACCACGGAGACGCTGACCGTGCCGGCCAATGTCGCGGCGGGCAACGGGCTGGTCCTCATCGCCACCGGGGCGACCGGCGGTCCCCTGACGCCCCCTGCCGGCTGGACCCAGGTGGGCACGTCGTCCGGTGCCAATGCCAGCGTCACCACGACCGCATGGCAGAAGGTCGCGACCGCCACCGACCACGGCACCGCCGTGACGGTCAAGTTCCCGGCCATCGTGCACGGAACCGTTCAATTGCTGGCCTATTCGGGGACGAACGCCACCTCCCCGGTGGCCGCTTCGGCCTCGAGAGCCACGCAGATGACCGGTACGACGTACGCCACGCCGACCACCGCGGTGCCCGCCTCCGGCGATGTGGTGATCTCCTTCTGGGCCGCGAAGAGTTCGACCGTCACCAGTTGGGCCACACCTGCCGGGCAGACCGTACGTTCCGTGGCGAACGGCTCGGGCGGTGGACGGATCAACTCGGTCGCCACCGACACGCTGGCTTCCGCGGGTCCGACGGGGGGGCTGAACGCCACGGCCAACACGTCGGCGGGAGCGTTCGCGGCGTGGACGATCGTGCTCGGGCCGTGACACCTCAGGATCGGGCGGGACGCCTCAAAGTGCTGCCATCGTTGGGGTTTCTGCCAGCCGCTTGAGGTTCAGCAGCTGCCGGCGGGCCATCACCAGATCGCCGACTGAGATGACGGGCGCGGTCCAGCGCCGGCCCTCCATGACGACCTTCAGCAGCAGTCGCGTCACACTTTCACCGCTGCCGCGCGGCACGAGGACGTAGGACATGAAGGCACCGGCGATACGCGCGGTGAGGTGCTCGCGTGGGGAGACGGAGATGATTCGCCCGAGCGGACGTCCCGCCGACGCCGAGAAGTTCTGGCCCGGCGCCGGCTCCGGAAGGTCGCGTAACTCCTGAGGTGAACGGCGCCCGAAGTTGTCGATCCGGTCATAGGAGTAAGGCGCCAGCCTGATCTGCCCGATCCAGGCCCAGATCACTTCGGGCGTCGCCTGCACGCTGACTCCCCGCCAGGCCTGCAGCACCGGGTCGGACACGAGGTCGTCGCACGGGTAGCGGCGGGCGACCTCGTCGCCGCTGACGCCCCAGCGATCACCGATCATCCGTCACCTCCTACGGCAGTCACCTCAAACCTAACCTCCGCCGAAAGCGCACCCGGCGTCTAGCGTGAGGGGGTGCCCCAAGAGCGAGCGCGGCATCTGGTGAAGGCCCGGGACCTCGTCGACGCCCGCTACTTCGAACCGCTCACTGTTGCTGATCTCGCGGCAGCGGCGGCACTTTCGCCGGCGTACTTCAGCCGCGAGTTCAAGCGCCTGTACGGCGAATCGCCGCACGAGTACCTGCTCACCAGACGCCTGGAGCGAGCCGCCGCGCTGCTGCGGACCACGAACCGGACCGTCACCGAGATCGCCTTCAGCGTCGGCCTCACCAGCCTCGGCTCGTTCACTACCAGCTTCCGGCGCATCTACGGCCGGAGCCCGAAGGCCTACCGGGAGTCCTTCCCACCGGCGGAGGCTCACGTGAGGATTCCGCGCTGCGTCATCCAGGCTTATGCCCGTCCGCAGAACCGCCCGTACCGCACGTTTCGAGAAGCCACGAACAAACCTGGCCCGTAGCGTCGATCCAAGCCGCGAAAGGAGAACTCGGACATGATCAAAATCGCCAACGCTCAGTTCTGGGTGCACAACCAGGACGAGGCACTCGCGTTCTATGTGGGCACGCTCGGGTGGGAGGTGCGCAGCGACGTCACCATGCAGGACTGGGGGTTTCGCTGGCTCTGCGTCGGGCCGAAGGGCCAGGACGACGTCGGCCTGGTGCTGATGCCCGTCCCCGGTCCGCCGATGCTCGACGCGAACACCAGCGCGCAGCTCGCCGAGCTCGTCGCCAAAGGCTCGGGAGGCACGCTGTTCCTGGAGACCGACGATTGCCAGAAGGCGTACGAAGACCTGTCGGCGCGAGGGGTCACGTTCAACGACCCGCCCACGCCTCAGGCGTACGGGATCGACACCTCCTTCCGTGATCCCTCCGGCAACAACGTGCGCCTCACGCAGGTACTCGAATTCGATCCGACGCGCGGCGGCTGACCCGCGCATGCCACTTCCTGCGCCTTGGCGTGGTATGCCTGGCCAGTGACTGAGCTGGTGGACAGCGAGCAAACCGGTGTCCCCGCCGAGGGGTCGTCCGCCAACCACCACCCGCACAAAAGCGGCATCAAGGCGGCCCTGCTGCTCGGGGCATTGGGCGTCGTCTACGGCGACATCGGCACCAGCCCGCTCTACGCCATGCAGACGGTCTTCTCCATCGACCACGGCGCCGTGCGAGCCACGCCCGCTGACGTCTTCGGCATCGTGTCGCTCGTCTTCTGGTCGATCACCCTGATCGTCTCGCTGAAGTACGTCATCTTCATCCTGCGGGCCGACAACGACGGCGAGGGCGGCGTCATGGCGCTGGCCGCTCTCGCCCAGCGGGTCATCGGCAAGGGGACCGGGCGGCGGACGACGGCGGTGCTCGCGCTCGGGGTGCTGGGGGCGTCGCTGTTCTACGGCGACAGCGTCATCACCCCCGCCATCTCGGTGCTGTCGGCCGTCGAAGGTCTGAAGGTCAGCTCTCCGAGCCTTGCTCACCTCGTGCTGCCGATCTCGGTCGGAATCCTGACCGTGCTTTTCGCTGCTCAGCGCTTCGGCACCGCACGAGTCGGGAGCCTGTTCGGGCCTGTCATGGTGCTGTGGTTCGGGTGCGTCGGCGTGGCGGGGTTACGCGAGCTCATCCACACGCCGCGAATCATCAAAGGCCTCTCCCCCAGCTACGCGGTCTCCTTCATCGCGGACCGGCCCTACACCGCCTTCATCGCCATGGGCGCGGTGGTGCTGGTGATGACCGGCGCCGAAGCGCTGTATGCCGACATGGGCCACTTCGGTGCCAAATCGATCCGGGTCGCGTGGTTCGGCCTCGTCTTTCCGGCCCTTACGCTGAACTATCTCGGGCAGGGAGCGCTGATCCTGCGCCATCCGGCCAGCCGAGCCAACCCGTTCTTCCTGCTGTATCCGCACGGTCTCCAGCTGCCGATGGTGATTCTCGCGACGGTCGCGACCGTCATCGCCGCGCAGGCCGTCATCTCCGGCGCGTTCTCGGTGTCGCGACAGGCGTTGCGGCTGGGCTTCCTGCCACACGTGAAGATCCGTCAGACCTCCGAGGAGCAGGAGGGCCAGGTCTACGTTCCCGCGGTCAACATCGGTCTGTTCGTCGCCGTGCTGCTGGTGGTCTTCATCTTCCGGTCCTCGAACAAGCTGGCAACGGCGTACGGCGTCGCAGTGACGGGGACGTTCCTCATCACCACCTGCCTTTTCCTCCTGCTGGCCCGAAGTGGCTGGCGCTGGCCGAAGTGGCGCATCGCGCTTGTCGCCGTGCTCTTCGGCGTCCCGGAGCTCACCTACTTCGCCGCCAACCTGACGAAGATCGTCCACGGCGGATGGTTCGCGCTGCTGATCGCGGGCGTGGTCTTCACCATCATGGTGACCTGGCAGCGTGGTCGGGTCGTGGTGACCGAACGCCGGGTGGCCCGCGAAGGATCGCTGCCCGACTTCATCGCCAAGACGATGGCGCATCAGGTGATCCGGGTACCGGGCATGGGGGTCTTCCCGCACCCGTCAAAGGACACGACCCCGCTCGCCCTGCGCTCCAATGTCGCCCTCAATCACGTCCTGCACGAGCGAGTCGTCATCATCTCCGGACGTACCGCCGCCGTACCTCACATCCCGTGGGAGCGGCGCCTGCACGTCGAGCGGCTCGGAGAGGTGGCGGAGGGCTTCACCCACGTCGACATCACCTTCGGCTTCCAGGACCGGACGAACTTTCCCGAAGCCCTGCACCGCGCCATGCGCGAGCACCCGGAGGAGTTCGGGATCGGTTCCGACTTCGCCGCGCCCGCGGAGGCCGACGAGTCCTACTTCCTTTCCCGGGTGACGCTGCGACGCGGTCACGCCGCGGGCCTCGCCGACTGGCGCAAACGATTGTTCATCGTGCTCGCCCACAACGCCGCCAGCCAGGCCGAGTTCCTGGGCCTGCCCAACGACCGAACCGTGGTTCTGAGCGCCGAGATCGAGGTCTGATTCCGGCGGCGGCGCCATGCCTCTAAGGTCTTTCGCATGAGCTCTGTCGGGTACTTCGAGATCCAGGCCGGCGATCCGGATCGGGCTATCGCCTTCTACGAACGGGTCTTCGGATGGCGTTTCCCCAAGTCCGAAGGCAAACCGATCGACTACTGGGAGATCGAGGGGGCCGGCATCCGCGGCGGGCTGCTGGGGCGGCCGGTACCGGTACCTGGCGGGCCCAGCGGCACCAACGCGTTCGTCTGCTCGATGGAAGTCACCGACTTCGACGCGACGGCGGAACTCATTCTGGCTGCGGGCGGCATCCTGGCGATGCCGAAGTTCCCGGTCCCCGGCATCTGCTGGCAGGGCTACTTCCAGGACACCGAAGGCAACACGCTCGGGATCTTCGAGCCGAACGAATCCGCCGGCTAGGCGGGGTGCCTGCCGCTGCGTGCCTCCCCCGGGTGTAGGCACGTCTGTGGCGCAGGTCGCGCGCTCGTCATGCGGGGAGGCTCGATGCCAGATTCCAGCAAGCCCTTGAGCGGGATGTCCGCCCTGATCACCGGCGGCGGAGGTGGCATCGGCGGGGCTTCGGCGACGTGGCTGGCGCGAGATGGAGCCGCGGTGGTCATCATGGGCCGTACCGAAGCGACGCTGGCGGCCAAGCGCGAGCAGATCGCCGCCGCGGCCGGACCCGGCGCCGAGATCCACACCTTCGTCGGTGACGCCGTCGACGCCGATCAGCTCGCGGAAGCGATGGCCGCCGCCGACGCGCTCACCGGCCGGCTCGCGATGGCGGTGGCCGTCGTCGGAGGCGGCACCATGAAGCCGCTGCTGATGTTCGACGCCGACGAGCTGGCGGCCGACCTCAAGCGCAACATCATCTCGGCCTTCCTGGTCATCAAGCACGCGACGCCGTTGATGACCAGAGGCGGCGGCGGCTCGATCGTGTGCATCTCCTCCGATGCGGCCAGAATCCCGTGGCCGTTCCTGGCGACCTACAACACGTCCAAGGGTGGAGTGGAAGGACTCGTCAAGGGAGCAGCACTGGAGCTGGCGCCGCTGAAGATTCGGGTGAACGCCGTGCGTCCCGGTCTGGTGCAGACCGAGGCGACCAAAACCGGGCTGTTCGCCAACGAGGAAGCGATGGCGGCCTTCCTCGCCGAGAAGCCCCTCGGACGCACCGGCGTGCCCGACGACATCGGTGCCGCCGTGCGTTACCTGGCCGGTCCCGAATCCTCCTGGGTCACTGGGCAGAGCCTGGGCGTCGAGGGAGGCAACGAACTCACCCGCGCGCCCTACCTGGAATTCCTGGTACGCAAGCGTTTTGGCGACGAGGCGATCTCCGCCGCGCTCGCCGGGCAGATCCCCGACGGGCACTAGCTCTCGCCTCAGACGCGCACCGGAAGGCGTGCGAGCGAGTGGATGAACTGGTTCCCGTGACCGGGCTGGGGCTGCCCGGCCAGTTCGATCCCGGGAGCGATCTGTGCAACAGCGGAGAACAGGCTGCCCAGTTCGAGGCGCGCGAGTGCCGCGCCGAGGCAGAAGTGGGCACCGACACCCAGGGCGAGATGCGGGCGAGCCGCCGGGCCGCGCCCGATGTCGAACGTGTCGGGCTCGTCGAAGACCTCGGGGTCGCGATTCGCTGACGCGATGGACAAGTACACGGTCTCGTCGGGATTCGCGGTCGGACGTGAATCGCGCGGGCTCAGCGGTGCCTCGAGCGCCGCGGTCCGGCGGGTGTACTGCACGGGCGGGCGGAACCGCAGGATCTCCTCGACGGCCGCGGGCACCCGCGAGGAATCTGCGGTCAAAAGTGCCCACTGCGCAGGATTTTCGAGCAGCACCTGCATGCCCAGCCCGCCGCCTCCGCGCGTCGTCTCGTTCCCGGCGATCGCCAGCTGGATCAGGATGCCGCCGATGCGTTCCGCCGCCAACCCGGCGCCTTCACTCGTCCCCGTGACCATTGCCGAGATGAGATCGGGACCGGGGTCGGCCGCCCGTGCCGTCGCCAGTTCATGTACGGCCACCAGGAACTCGATCGTGGCCGCCTGGCGCGCCTTTTCGTCGATGGCACTGCCGTCGGACTTCACGTTGCCGAGCGCGCCGACGTAGTGGTGGAGCGCTTGCTCGGTCTGCGCCGGAAGTCCGAGCACCGCGGCCAGCACGCGTAGCGGATACGGATCGACGACCTCGGTGACGAAGTCGCCGCCGCCCGCTTCCGCGAGACGTCGCACCAGGCGATCAGCGTGGTCACGCACCAGCGGACCCAGCGCCCGGATACGCGAGGGGGTGAAGTGCTGCGCCAGCACTTTGCGCAGCGGGCCGTGTTGCGGCGGATCTGCGTAGGAGAGCGCGCCCTGGCCGCGTTCGGCCTCCGAATCCCCCAGCCCCGCCGGCTCACCCGGCTCGATCGTGATGCCCTTCGCGTTCACGAAAACGCTGGGTTGCAAGAGGATGGCGCGCACGTCCTCATAGCGCGTCACGACCCAGAAACCGCTGCGTCGCAGGCCGTCGGGATGCCACCAGATCGGGGCCTCGGCGCGCAGTCGCGCGAGGAAGGCATGCGGCGGGCCATCGGGAAAGCTCGCCGGGTCGGTGAGATCGACACGTTCGAGTTCCACCTGCGTCATGGGCCCTCCTCGGTGGTTTCTAACACGCTCGACCGAAGAGCCATCGGCCCGGGCAGTTCCGAGGCCGAAAATCGAAATGAGAATA
>DATAZK010000221.1:0-16722 GCA_036272075.1 Frankiaceae bacterium | reverse complement strand
TTGAGGCAGTCGACCAGGGTCTGACCCTGCAGCCTGCCGACGTCCTCGTTGTCGAAGGAGACGTAGTACTGCGCGGTGCCGCCGAGGTTGACCCGGTCGTAGTCGACGACCTTGATGCCGGCGTCCGACGCCTGCTTCTCGACCGCAGCACCAGAAGTCGCGTCGATCGAGTCCATGATCAGGACCTTGACGCCCTCACCGATCATGCTCTGGGCGATCTGCTGGTAGCGAGCGGTGCTGCCACCGGCGTTCTGGATGTCCGGGGTGATGCCCGCGGCGGTCAGAGCGCTCTGCAGCAGGGGCTTGTCATACAGGGTGTAACGGGTCGAGGAGGTCGTGTCGGGGAGGATGACACCGACCTTGCCGCTGGCCTTCAGGGGAGTGCCCGACGACGACGGAAGCTTCGCCGTACTCGTCGGGGGGTTCGTCAGCTTGCAGGCGGCAGTGATGGTGCCACTGCTACCGCCGCTGGAGCTAGGAGGGTTCGTTGCTGTGCCCTTGGACGAGGAGCCACAAGCGCTCACCGTGAGAGCTGCGGCGACGCCACACGTCACCAATCCGACTGCGCTTTTGCGCATTGCACACGCCTTTCCCGATGCTTGAGCGTCGCCCACCGACGCCCCATGGCGAATGTTCTGGGCGGGAACGTATGCCATACCCGGCGCTTCCACAGCTAGCGACGCGAAATTGTTACGGGTGCGTTACCGGAGTGGGTCTTGGGTCCGAACAAGTGTGGACGTTGTGCCCTTGCTATCTCTGACCTGCGGTAAAGCGCAGCCGGCTGCCGTCTGGCCATCGTCGTAGACGCATTCACAAAGGGGACCAAAAGCTCTTCCTCCGCGCTTCGCCGGCGACTACTGTGTCCGCCTCGTTGCCTCCGCCCGGGCGGATCGGGCCGGTGGCGGCGGGAATGGATCTCCGAGGGCGAAGGTTGACAAGTAACAGTAACGATATATCGTTACCGTCATCAACCAGAGTCCATTGGAGGACCGCATGTACAGCCACCATTCAGAACGAGGCGAGCGGCACAGTCGCCGTGAACGCCACAGCCGGCCGGGTTTCCCCGGCTTCGAGGGCTTCGAAGGCCCGCAAGCCAGCCCACACCGCCATCACCCGATGGAGCCGGGCATGCGAGGAGGCGGCCCCATGCGGCGCCGCGGAGGCGGCCGGGGCCGTGTTCCGCGCGGCGACGTGCGCGCCGCAGTACTGCTGCTCCTGGCAGAGGAGCCGATGCATGGCTACCAGCTCATGCAGACGATCGCTGACCGCTCGGGCGGCCGCTGGACCCCGAGCCCGGGTGCGATCTACCCCACGCTCAACCAGCTCGAAGACGAGGGCCTCGTCAGCGTCACCGCTGACTCCGGGCGCAAGCTCGTCACCCTGACCGAGACGGGTCGCCAGCACGTCGAGGAGAACGCGGACAGTTGGCCCGACCCGTTCGCGGCTGCCGCCGGCGAGCACCCGGGAGCCAACCTGCGGGTGCTGCTCGAGGAGCTGCACGTCGCCGCTCGCCAGGTCGCTCGAAACGGCACCGACGCTCAGCGCGCCGCCGCCGCTGAGATCCTCGGCGGAGCACGACGGTCGCTCTACCTGCTGCTCGCGGATGGGCCCGAGCCCACGGCGAACCCCGCATCAGAGAAGTCCGATGACTGATCAGCTGACGGCGAGTGCCGTCGTCAAGACGCCCACGCCGCAGCGCTACGCGAAGCAACTCGCGTCGCACCTCGGCCGCCGTAGCGAGGTGGTCGAGGAAGCGTCGGGCACTCGCCTGAAGCTGGCCGGCGGCGAATGCCTGCTCCGGCCGCAGGGCGAAACGCTGGAACTGCTGGCAAGTGCGCCCACTGCCGAGGAGCTCGATCGCGTGATGACGGTCGTCGGCTCGCACCTGGAGCGTTTCGGCCAGCGCAACGAACTGCTCGTGGAATGGCAGCGCCCGGAGGCTGCCTGAAGTATCGAAGGTTCAGCCCGAGACGGCCGGCATCACCTTGTCGACAACGACATTCAAGTAACGCCAGGCGATCTCGGGCGGGAGCCCGCCGATGAGCGGGTGGAGGCCGAGCGGCATGCCGGCCTTCACCGCGGCGATCGCCTCCTCGACCGTGAAGATCCGGTGGCTGCGATTCTCGGCGCGTAGCTCATCGGCGGTCTTCACGAACGACAGGCTGGCCGTGTCGACGTTGCCCTCATTCCATTCGGCATAGCTGAGCACGTCGTGCATGAGGTACGGGCCGAGCTCGTCCCAGGCCTTGTCGAGATCCTCGGCGACGAACACGGTGGTCGGGGCGTCGACCGGGGGCAGCAGGCACATCCCGGGCTCATGCCCCGCCTCGCGCGCCGCCTCCTCGTAGGCCACGCGGAGCTCGGGATCGCCTTTCTGGCCGAAGAATCCGACGCCGTGACGCCCCGCCCTTCGCGCGGCAGCAAGGCTCCCGCCGCCCCACGCCACCATCGGCCCGCCCGGCGTGACGGGCGCGGGCGTCACGTGGATCGGGCGCCCTTCGTACGTGAACGGCTGACCCGTCTTGGCTTGCAGCAGGACGCCGAGCTTCTCGTCGCCGATCTTGCCGCGACGGTGATAGTCGACGCCGAACATGTCGTACTCGACCGGCCGGTAACCGATGGCCGCGACGTAGGAGACGCGTCCCTTGCTGATGAGGTCGAGGACCACCATCTCCTCGGCCAGGCGGACCGGGTCATAGAGCGGCAGCAGCACCACGGCGACTGTGATCGGCAGCGTCGTCGTGCGGGCGGCGAGGGCACTCGCCAGCACCATCGGGGAGGGCAGGTAACCATCGCTTGCGGCGTGGTGCTCGCACACGATGGTGGTCACGCAACCGCGCGACTCCGACCACGCGGCCATCTCCAGCGCGGCGGCGTAGAGCTCCGGAGCAGGAGCGCCGCTCGCGGGCGCTCGCATGTCGAACCTCAACGTGAACATCGGACCTCCAGAGCCCCAGCGACCTGCGGTAAGTCTGATTCTTGTATCACGGACGCCCGGTTCGGAGCGGGGTAACGACCCTTGCGAATCGGCGCCGTCGGTGCTGGAGTAATTTGCCAGCGAGGTCCGGGTTCGACAGGTGCAAGATCTAGATGTTTGACGGAAGCGGGGACGGCGCACCCAGATGACGACCGACGTTGCTGGGACCTCCCGTGTGACCGGGCCGCTGTCATGGATGCGGGTCGTCGATCTGACCGATCTGCGCGGGGCGCTGTGCGCGCGCATCCTGGGCGACCTGGGTGCTGACGTCATCCGGGTCGAGCGCGTTCCGCAGGCTGAGCTGCTCTCGACCGCCCATCGTTACCGCAACGCCAACAAGCGTGGGGTCCTGCTGGACCTCGACCACCCGGCCGGACGGCAACGGCTGGATGCCTTGCTTGAAGAGGCCGACGTGCTGGTGGACAACCTCGGCGTGGACGACCGGCAGACGTGGGGGCTGACCGCGGAGGCCATCGGCGAGCGTCATCCCCATCTCGTGCACGTCGGGCTGGCCGACTTCGGGATGCGCGGGCCGCGGTCGTCGTGGCGGCTGGAGGCCTTGCCGGCGCTTGCTGCGTCAGGGACTTTGCATGCGACCGGCTTCCCTCAATTGCCGCCGTGCAACGCGCCCGGCTACCTTGCCCACGATTGCGCATCCGTCTACGGCGCGGTTGCGGCCGTCGCTGCGGTACTGGACGGCGAGCGACATGAGGGTGCGGCGGGACAGCTGGTCGACATCAGC
Organism: Frankiaceae bacterium; assembly: GCA_036272075.1. Classification (GTDB taxonomy): domain Bacteria; phylum Actinomycetota; class Actinomycetes; order Frankiales; family Frankiaceae; genus DATAZK01. The sequence goes on along the minus strand of DATAZK010000221.1, from coordinate 13,003 downwards.
GTGCAGGAAGCGGCACTCGCCGGCACCAATCCATGGTCGATCGCGCTGGCGTCCTACACGAAGATCAACAAGCTGCTTTCCCCTGAGGGCAAAAGGAATGCGGAGGGCGCCTACTGGGTGCTGCCGGCGGGCGATGGATGGGTGCGGGCCGTCATCGGCACCCCGCGGCAGTGGAACGGGTTCGTCGAGCTGATGCGCTCACCCGACGCATTCGAGGACGAGGTCTGGGCGAGCATGCTGTTCCGCCTGCAGAACGCGGATGTCGTGCGACTGCTGGCCGAGGAGCGGCTCACCGATCGGTCGCGCGCGCAGCTCTTCGACGAGGCGCTCAAGCTCGGCACCACGGTCGGTGTCCTGCAGACGCTGCGCGAGTTCGTCGACCATCCGCAGACCCGGTCGCGTTCGTTCTTTACCGACACGGGTTTTGCGGGGCTCGAAGGGTTGCCTTTCGCGAATCATCCGGTGAATCTCTCGCGCACGCCGGCTTCGGTCCGCCAGCACGCGGAGACGGTCGCCGATGCCTCGTTCCGGCCACGCGTGCCTCTTGGCGGGGCTGCGATCGGTAGGCCCGGCGGGCTGCTGCTGGAGGGGTTGCGCGTCGTGGAGTTCGGTGTCGCGGCGATCGCGCCCGAGCTCGACGGAGTCCTCTCCGAACTCGGCGCTGACGTCATCAAGATCGAGTCGGTGGTCCATCTCGACGTGCTGCGCGCGGCAGGCGCATCCGCGGGATCCTTCGACCGCAGCATGACGTTCAACGCCGAGTGCCGCGGTCGCCGTAGCGTCACCCTGGACCTCACGACCGAGAAGGGCCGCGAGCTCGCGTTCGAGTTGTGCGCCGGCGCCGACGTGATCGCCGAGAACTACCGCGGCGGGGTGCTCGAGGGGCTTGGCCTTGGCTATGAGGCCGTGCGTGCGGTCAACCCGCGGGTGATCTACGCGTCGTCGCAGGGTTACGGAAGCACCGGTCCTTTCGGCTCCATGCCCGCGTACGGGCCGCTCAATTCCGGCTTCACAGGCGTGCATCTGCTGTGGAACCACCCTGACGCGCCCTATCCGTGTGGGACTTCGCTGAACCATCCCGACCACATCGGCGGCAAGCTCCTTGCGGTCGCTGTGCTGGCCGCGCTGCGTGAGCGCGAGACAAGTGGTGAAGGGCAGCGGCTGGAGATGGCGCAGACCGAGGTGTCGGCGTATCTCGTGGGGGAGATGTACCTCGATGCGGTACGCGAGGGGATCGACCCGCCGCCACTTGGCAACGCCCATCCTTCGGCGGCGCCGCATGGCGTCTACCCGTCGGCAGGCGACGATGCGTGGATCGCGATCGCGGTGATGAGCGACGACGAGTGGGAGCGGCTCTGCAAGGTGACCGGCTGGGATTGCGGTGAGCTGCCCAGCGCCGCCTCACGGCTCGCGGCGCGGGAGGAACTGGACGTGCGGCTCGCCGGTTGGACGCGGTCGCGTAGCAACGTGGCGGCTTCAGAACTCCTGCAATTGCAGGGGGTTTCGGCGTCGCCCGTGATGGGGCCGGTCGACCAGCATGCCGATCCACATCTCCTCGAACGCGAGGCCATCGTCCATCTGCAACATCCTGCGGTCGGAGAGGAGACGCACGTCGCCAACCCGATTCGCTTCTCCCGCACGACCCAGCGCACGGCAGCTAGTGCGCCGTGTCTCGGTGCGGATACGGAAGCCGTGCTGACGTCGGTGCTGGGGCTTTCGCCCGCAGAAGTCGCTGATTTGGTCGAGCAGGGTGTCTGCCGGTGAAGGGTGAACGATGACGAGTGCGAACGGTACGGTCCGCGGTTACGACCTCTACTCGGCTGACCCACGACTGCAGGTTCTGCTGGGTCCCGGCGGACCGTTCGAACTCGAGGACATCGTCCTGGACGGCGTCCCGCTGAAGTCCTACCTGCGTGCGCCGCGCACGATCGTCGACATGTTCCAGGCCGCGAAGGCGCACGCCGATCTCGAGCACATCGTGTTCGAGGACGAGCGGCTCACCTTTGCTGACGTGCGGCGCCTGGCGCTGGCCGTCGCGGCCCGGCTGAAGGCGGATTACGACGTCGGGCAAGGCGACCGTGTCGCCATTGGGATGCGCAATTTCCCTGAGTTCGTCGCGGGTTTCTGGAGTGCCGCCGTCCTCGGGGCGATCGTCGTCCCGTTGAACGCCTGGTGGACCGGCCCGGAGTTGCAGTACGCGCTGGCCGACTGCGGCGCCAAGGTGGTCTTCGCCGATTGCGAGCGAGTCGAGCGGTTGCAGTCGGTGAATTGCGCCGTTCCTGTCATCGGGGTGCGCGGGGCGAAAGGGCCCGGCGTGACGGCGTTCGAGGAGCTGGCTGACGGTCCGCTGCTCGAGGAGAGCGAGTTCGCCGCACTCGCTCCGGATGACCCCGTCACCATCCTCTACACGTCCGGGACCACCGGGCATCCGAAGGGCGCGCTGGGCACCAACCGCGCCACCATCGCCAACCTGCTCAACATGGGCTTCGGCGGAGCCCGCGAGCTCATCATCAGCGGTCGAAGTCCGGGGGCGCCGGTGCAGCCCGCGTCGATAGGTTCGGGGCCGTTGTTTCACATCGGCGGCATTGCGGCCATCGTCGGCGGAGCGATGTCCGGCTCGAAGATGGTGCTGATGCGCAAGCGGGGAACGGCCGCTGCGCTCGACCTGGCCGTCCGCGAACGCGTGACGAGCCTTGGCGGTGTTCCCGCGGTGGCTCAGGAGATCCTCGACTTCCCCGGCATCGAGAAGTTCGACCTGCAGCTGCGCTCGTTTCCGATGGGCGGCGCGCCCGTCCCGCCGCGGCTGCCGCGGCGGGTGCGCGAGGTGTTCGGCGAGTCGGTGCAAATGTTCAATGGTTACGGGGGAACGGAGACCACCTCGGCCGTTGTCACCAACGTCGGTGCCGAGTACGACGCCCATCCCGAGAGCGTGGGCCGGCCCAACCTCACGGCGGAGTTGCGCGTGCTCGGGCCGGACGGCGCAGCCCTGCCCGTCGGCGAGGTCGGCGAGCTCGCTTTCCGCTCCCCGCAGGTCGTCAAGGGCTACTGGAACAACCCGGTGGCGACCCAGGATTCCTTTGTCGACGGCTGGTTTCGCACCGGCGACCTTGGCTACGTCGACCCCGACGGCTACGTGTTCGTCGTTGACCGGCTGAAGGACGTCGTGATCCGCGGCGGCGAAAACGTCTACTGCGCCGAGGTGGAAGCCGTCCTCGTCGAACACCCGGGTATCGAGGACGTGGCGGTCATCGGGCTTCCCGACGATGCCCTGGGCGAGCGGGTGTGCGCCGTCGTGGTGCCGCGGCTCGGGGCCGGCGTGAAGCTCGCCGATCTTCGCACGTTTGCCGCTGACAGGCTGGCGGCGTTCAAGTGTCCTGAAGCGTTGTGGTTGACGGACGAACTGCCCCGGACCGCGACCGACAAGGTGTCCAAGGGCGAACTCCGCGCCCGGGTGCGTGAGTCGGATCCGCGGCTCGAGCGCACGTTCTAGCCGGGCTGGGTGAGGTTGAGGAGCAATCGTGGACGAAGCCATCTCCGACGACCAGCGCATCCTGGTCGAAGCCTCTGCCCGCCTGATGGCCGATACCTGCCCGCTCGAGCGGGTGCGCGAGAAGGCTTATGACGACGAGGCTTTTGCCTCCACGTACCGGCGGCAAGCCGCGGAGCTCGGGTGGTACTCGATGCTCGTCCCGGAGCGTGCCGGGGGCGGGACCATCTCGGGAAACGGTGTCGTTGACGCCGCCCTGATCGCGTATCAGCGCGGTCGACTCCTGCAGCCGGGTCCGTTCGTCGGGACCAACGTCGTCGCCCATGCGCTGGCGGTCGCGGGTTCCGCTGAGCAACGCGACAAGGTGCTTCCTGCGCTGATGTCGGGTGAGGCTTCGGCGTCGTGGGTCGTCACCGATTCACCAGGTGCTCCCTCGATCGACGGGGTCGTCAGTGCGACCCCGACCGGAGGTGGCTATCGCCTGTCGGGCGATGCCACGTTTGTCGAGGACCCCGGTCCGGGCGGATGGTTTCTCATCACGGCGGCGGGGGGCGACGGCCCCGGGTTGTTACTGCTGCGGGCTGATGATCCAGGCCTTCGCGTCGAGTCGCTCGGCTCGCTGGACATCACCCGCCGGTTCGTAGCGGTTCACCTTGACGCGCTGGATGTGCCGGCGTCGGCCCTGGTCGAAAACGACGGCGCCGCAGCTGATCTCATCGACTCGCTGCTGGCCCTTGCGTGCGTGCTCACGACGGCCGAGTCGGTCGGCGCGATGGACTACGAGCTCGGGATCACCGTCCAGTACGCGAAGGACCGCATCGCGTTCGGACGCCCGATCGGCTCGTTCCAGGCGGTCAAGCACTCGCTGGCGGACACCAGCCTGCTGCTCGAGATGAGCAAGGCGATCGTCCGCGCGGCCGCGCAGCATGTGGGCGATGGCGACGGATATGGTCCGCAGGCGGCGAGCATGGCCAAGGCGTTCGTCGGCGATTGCGGTATCGATCTCGCCCAGGCCTGCTTCCAGGCCTTCGGCGGCATCGGCTTCACTTGGGAGCACGACCAGCACCTGTACCTGCGCCGACTGACGAGCGATGCGGCGTTCTTCGGCGATCCGGCGTGGCACCGCGAGCGCCTGTGTCAGCTTTCCGGTATCTAGGCAAAGGCTTCCCATGACAGACATCAGCGTTGAGGAGTTCCGCACCGAGGCGCGTGCCTGGCTCGAGGGGAACCTGGAGCGCATCCCGGCCGATGCCGCGCCCAAGGGCGGCGAGGCCGTCACCGATGAGCAGGTCGCTGCCAGCCGGGTGATCCAGCGTCAGATCTTCGACGCGGGCTACGCGGGCTTGTCATTTCCCACGGAGTACGGCGGGCGCGGGCTCACTGCGGATCACGAGCGGGCGTGGCGGGAAGAAGCCCGCTCGTTCGTCATCCCGTCGTTCGGGGGAGCGGGGTCGGTGACGATGGGCCCGATCGCCCGGTCGATGCTTGCCCATGCGACGCCGCAGTTCCTGGCCCGCCACATCCCGAAGATCCTTGCTGGTGAAGAGCTTTGGTGCCAGTTCTACTCCGAACCCGCAGCCGGATCAGACCTCGCTGGTATCCGTACCTCGGCGACCCGCGACGGCGACCGGTGGCTGATCAACGGGTCGAAGATCTGGAGCACCGGGGCGCATCAGGCGGACTACGCGATGTGCCTGGCACGTACCGACTGGGACGTGCCGAAGCATCGCGGCCTCACCTGGTTCGCGGTGAGCACGCATGCCCCCGGCGTCGATGTGCGTCCGATCCGTCAGATCAACGGTGCTTCGGGGTTCTGCGAGTCGTTCCTCGACGACGTGGTCATCACCGACGACGACCTCATCGGCGAGGTGAACCAAGGTTGGTCTGTCGCCCAGACCATGCTCGTGTACGAGAGGGGCGCCGGCGAGTCCGGAGCCCAGCGCGTCGAACCGCTGGACCTCGCTCCGGATCTTGTGGAGCTGGCACGTAAGGCCGGACGGGTCGGCGATCCGATCGCCCGCCAGGCGATCGCTCTCGCGCACATCAACGACTTCGCGCAGTACCACTTGGGCCGGCAGATCGCTGCGCGGCTGCAACGTTCCGACACTCCGCAGCCGGCCGTCGCCGCCTATGGCAAGCTGGCCGCCGGCATGCTGTCACCGATACGCGCCCGGCTCGGGATCGAGATCGGCGGCGCTGAGGCGCTGCTGTGGCCCGAAGTTGGCGACGAACCTGGGAGTCTCGCCGCGCTCAATTACCTCAACGGGCGCATGGTTTCCATCGCCGCCGGGACGAACGAGGTGCAGCGAAACGGTCTGGGGGAGCGCGTGCTCGGGCTGCCCCGCGAGCCCACGTTCGACTCCACCAAGCCGTTCCGGGAAGTCGTGCGCGAGTCGCGCAACTGGAACGGTCGCGTCGGCTGAACGCGCGCCCGGGTGGACGGCTCGTCCGCCGTGTCCAGCTGCGGTCAGATGCCACGTATGACCCGCGTTTGTGGCCTTTCGCGTTGCCGCCAGTCAGGCAATTACTCGAAGAGGGCCTTGAGCTCTCGCCGGGAGTGACCTTTCTCGTCGGCGAGAACGGAAGCGGCAAATCGACTGTCGTCGAGGCCATTGCGGCGGCGATGGGAATCAACGCCGAGGGCGGCAGCCCCAGCGCCCGGCACTCGACCTACGTCAGCGAGTCACCGTTGCACGAGGTCCTTCAGCTCGTGCGCTCGCCGGGTGGCCCGCGGTGGGCGTACTTCCTGCGCGCCGAAACCATGCACTCGCATTTCACCTACCTCGAGGAGATCGCGACGGAACGCAATAGCCCGCCGCCGCCGAAACTCCACGAGCGCAGTCACGGCGAGGCTTTCGTGAAACTGATGCAGACGCGCTTCACCGAACCAGGCTTCTACCTTCTCGACGAGCCGGAGGCCGCGCTGTCGTTCTCCTCGTGTCTGGCGCTCATCGAGGTGCTCGATCAGGTTGCCGCGAATGGTGGGCAGGCACTCTGTGCCACGCATTCGCCGCTTATCACGGCGCTTCCTGGGGCCACCATTCTCCAGCTGGACGAGGACGGGTACCGGCAGGTGTCCTGGTCCGATCTGGAGCTTGTCGGTCATTGGCGACGGTTCCTGGGTGATCCTGAACGGTATCTGCGGCATCTGCTGGGGTGAGCACAAGTTGTTGTCGGAGCGCCGTATTTAGCCTGTGGATGAAGGGGATTCGGGATCTTTCGACTGGTAGTGTCGAACACATGTTCGAGATACTGAGTCCTACCGGGAAGGTCGCGGCGGCGTTGATCGCACCGCCGGGACCTTCATGCGTGCACGCACTGTCCGACATCGACCCACGACTGTTGGGCCCGTCGGCTCAGGTGGATCTGCTCATCGCCTGGGAACGCCAAAGCGCGTGGATCTGTTCACGGGTCCAGCTGTCGATGGCTGCGGTCGGTGACACCGTCCAGGCCGACATGCAAGCCGGCCTCGACTCGCGTGAGGATGCAGCCCTGCCGCGACGCGCCGCCCATGCCGAGATCGGAATGGCGCTGCGACTATCGGACGTCACCGCCTCCGGCCGGCTGATGACCGCCCGGGCGCTCACCACCGAACTCCCGGCGGTGCAGGCCGCGCTCGCCGCCGGCGACATCTCCTTCTGGCACGCCCACGCCATCGTCGATGCCACCGCCTCGCTATCACCGGAAAAGGCCCGCATCGTCGCCGACCGGGTACTGCCCCGGGCAGCGAAGCAGACCGTCGCGCAGCTACGCCGCTGCCTGAACCGGGCCGTCCTCGCCGTCGAACCCAAAACCGCAGCCGAACGCGCCCGGCAAGCCCACGCCGACCGCACCCTGGACTGGTGGCCGCTGCCCGACGGGATGGCCGAACTGCGCCTCATCGCCTCCGCTACCGAAGTGATGGCCGTGTTCAACGCCGCCGACGCCGTCGCCCAAAAAGCCAAGGTAGCCGGGCCGGCCGCCGGTAGCGACGGTTGGGAGCCGATCACCGCGTTACGCGCCGACGCCCTCATCGCCCTCGCGGTCGGCCAGGCGCAAGCAGCCCGGCCGGTCGCGGTCAACGTCACCCTCGACCTGCCGACCCTGCTCGGCCTGCAAGACAACCCCGGCGAGCTGGCCGGCTACGGGCCGCTGCCCGCCCCACTCGCCCGCGCGTTGGCTGCCGACGGACGGTGGCGCCGGATGATCCACGACCCGCAAACCGGTGCCCTGCTCGACCTCGGACGCACCAGCTATCAGCCGAGTGAAGCCCTCGCCCGATACGTCAAAACCCGCGACCGGACCTGCATCTTCCCGACCTGCAACCGGGCTGCCCACCGCTGCGAAGTCGACCACCGCCAGCCCTACCGAACCGGCGGCCCCACCGACCGACACAACCTGCACCCGCTGTGCCTGAACCATCATCAACTCAAACACAAGGCCGGCTGGACCCTGCGCAACAACCCGATCACCAGCGGCTGCACCTGGACCAGCCCCACCGGCCACACCTACACCACCGCACCCGAAGACCACCGACCCACCCTCACCGAAAACGAACCCGCCGAAAACGAACCCGCCGAAAACGAACCCGCCGACTGCCCCTTCTAGCCCTGGAACGATCACGTGACAGTGAAGCCGAGGTAGGGGTTCTCGCGACGTCCTTGCGACACGCCGCGGAGGATGTTCACCCGGCGATGTAGAGCAGGAACGTCTTGGCTTCACCGCGATCTTCGCGCGACTGGCCCGGGGAGTCAGACTCCCTGGTACCCGCGGCGCTTGCGTGGCCGGAAGGCCTCGGCGAGGTCACCGTCGTAGAAGCCGCTGGGCGACTCGCCGTCAACGGCGTACCGGTACAGCGCGGTCTGGAAAACACCGCTGAGCGCACCGCTGAGGGCGACCATGATGCCCAGCGTGAGGGCGATGATGACGATGCCCAGAACCAGGACCTGCGTCGCGACCAGGGCGCCCACGACGAAGAACGGCAACGAGCAGATGAAGATCGGAAGCCCGATGGCGGCCTGGCCGGTGAGCTGCTCGCCCCACCGCTCCCGGAACAGGTGGCCGGAACGGCGAACGGCCGTCACCGGGCCGACGCCTTCGAGCACGAGGACGGGGACGACGAGCACGGTGGCCAAGGACCAGGCGACGCCGGCGATAGCAGCCGCGATGCGGCCGGCGAGCGGCAGTCGCTCTTCCAGGATGCGTAGCACCAGTCCGACGGACGCGGATACGAGCGCCCAGCCCAGCAGCAGGGGCAGGCGTCCGACCGTGTCCGAGAGGGCCTGCCGAACGCTGATTGGCTGCTGACGGAGGCGAGCGTCGGCGATCGCGACGATGACGGCGTTTGCGAAGGTCGCGACCAGCGTCAGTGCCACGAGAAGCGGATAGAGCTCCACATAATGGGCGGCGTTGTGCTCCTGGAAAACGTGCGTTCCGGTGACGCCGAAGATGTAGCCAACCGCGATAGCACCCTCTGCCGCGGCCGCGACAAGAGGCAACGCCAGCGCCGCCGGCTGCTGCATGATGATCCGCCAGCTGAGCTTGGTCAGCTTCCAGCCCCGCGCCATGCGACCCATGTGGACCTCATTTTCTACGTTTGTCCTCGGAACGTCGGTTCAATCGGCCGCTGCCTTGACCGATGAGCAGGGTCTGCTTGAACCGTCCACAGTGGAAGAACGTCTTTCTTCCAGCGGTACCGAAGGAGCTTCGATGATTATTGTCGCCGGCTACCTCCTCGTCGACCCAGGCCAGCGGGCGGACTACCTGCAGGGCTGTGTGGCTGTCGTCGAGCAGGCGCGTGGCGCCGAAGGCTGCCTGGAATACAGCCTCAGCGCGGATCTCGTCGATCCCCGTCGCATCGCGATATTCGAAAGGTGGGAGTCGCAATCGGCCGTCGAGGCATTTCGCGGCAGCGGTCCCAGCGATGAACAGAATGACGCCATAGAAGGCGCTTCCGTGGCTGAGTACGACATTTCAGACGTCCGATCGCTCACCTGATGCGCCGCCGGGCAAGCTTCCGCCGGTGACGGCTTTCAGCTCATCCAGCGATTCTTGGATGAGCGCGGCAAAGGCCCGCTTGTTGGCGTGATCGACCCAGCGGGCAAAGGAAATCTTGAAGACGGCGATACCCGCCTCGGCCGTCAAGCTGGCGGCCGGTTCCTTGACCCCGCGTAGCCGCAAAGCCTCCGCGGTCGCAGCGGCGAGCGATGCCAGCTTGATGAGCTCTCGTTCCTGCAGGTCGGCATTTGCCGCGATCACCGTTTGGCGTTGCTGCGGGAACTCGCCTCGCTGCTCGAACAGCGCGCTCAAGGCCTTCAGCCCATGGGCCACGGCGTCCAGCGGAGCCAGCGCTGCAGGCGCGTCTGCGACCTCTCGTGTCAGGAGTTCCTGCAAGGCCGCGGAGCCCCCGAAGAGCACTTCGCGCTTGTCGGCGAAGTAGCGGAAGAACGTGCGCTCCGTGAGTCCTGCACGTTTTGCGATCTCGGCGACAGTGGTCTGCTCGAAGCCGCGCTCGATGTAGAGCTCGAGGGCCGCCTGTTCGAGGCGGCCGCGCGCGTTGGGCTCCCACCGGACCATTGCCCCATCCTAGTGATGACAGGGGCTGACATCGAGGTGCTAGAGTGATGACAGCGACTGACATTGATCTGCGGCGACGCCAACCGTCGCGGGCAGTCGAGACCGGGAGGTTGTTCTCATGCGTGTTTTTGTCACCGGTGCGTCCGGTTGGATCGGGTCTGCTGTCGTCCCTGAATTGATCGCCGCGGGCCATGAGGTGACCGGGCTGGCGCGTTCGGATGCGTCGGCTGCCGCGCTGACGGCGGCCGGCGCCGCCGTGCAGCGCGGGAACCTCGACGACGTCGAGAGCCTGCGGGCTGGGGCCCGCGCGTCCGACGCCGTCATCCATCTCGCCTACATCCATGATTTCTCGCAGTTCGACGAGAACGCCCGGATCGATCTGCAAGCCATCCAGGCGATCGGTGCGGAGCTGGAAGGGTCCGACAAGCCGTTCGTCATCACCGGTGGCACGGCGGCGCTCACACCGGGACAGGTGAGCACCGAGCGCGACACGGTCGCGCCCGACCATCCGCTGCGGGCCCGCGCCGTGAGCGAGGAGGTCGCACTTGCCCTGGCAGACAAGGGAGTTCGGGTCTCGACCGTGCGGCTGGCGCCGACGGTTCACGGCGACGGCGACCACGGCTTCATGTCGACGATCATCAGTGTGGCGCGCGAGAAGGGCGTGTCGGCCTACGTGGGCGACGGCTCCAACCGTTGGCCTGCGGTGCACCGGCTTGATGCCGCCCACCTCTTCCGGCTGGCGGTCGAGAATGCACCGGCGGGTTCGGTGTTGCACGGGATCGCCGATGAGGGCGTTTCGCTACGCGCCGTCGCCGAGGTGATCGGGCGGCATCTTGACGTCCCGGTCACGGCGCTCGCCCCTGAAGACTCCGCCGGGCACTTCGGATGGCTCGGGCACCTGCTGGCGGCCGATATCCCGTCCTCCAGCACGCTGACCCGCGAGCTGCTCGCGTGGCAGCCGATGCAGCCTGGGCTCGTCGAGGACCTCGAGAAGGGCCACTACTTCCGGAGTCCGGCTGCCTGATCCAGCGCTGGTGGGCGCCAGGACCAGTCCGTGTGCTCGCGGGTTTCGGCGACCACGCGGCCCCGGCTGATGACCCAGCGCGGGGCCGCGTGACGGCTCAGCAAGCCGGCGATCTCCTCGCACTCGTGGATCGCCAGATTGGCCGGATTCCCTTCGGCTATCGCATGATCAGCGATCCCGAGTACGCGCGCGGCCGACGTCGTCACGAAGTCGAGCAGGCGGTTCTGGTCGGGTCGTGACAGGAACCCGAGAGCGTGCGCAGCGAGGAAGGCCACCTCGAGCATGTTGCCTCGGCCGAAGGGGTAGTACGCGTCTTCGATGTCGTCCTGGCCCAAGGCGATGGGCACCCCGAGCCGGTCGAACAGATCAACCGGAAGATGGGCCGGTCCGGTGTGGGGATCGCTGACGAAGCCCAGGCCCGCTTGGCGCGCGAGGCCGGCCAGACGTCGTTGCCCAGGTTCGGCGTAGGAGCCGACAGCCCGGGCATGGCAGGCGACCCCACGTCCCACCAACCCGTGCTGGAGCATCGCCTCGGCCAGCATCGCCGATGTCGTGAGCGAAGGGTCGCCGGCGTCGTCGACGAGCATCGCCACGCGGCGGCCGAGGCGGGCCGCGAGTTCGCAGGCCCACTCGATGTGGGCGCGAGCGTCGCGGTCGGAATACTCGATCCACGGGATACCGCCGACGACATCGGCTCCGGCTTCAAGGGCCTGCTCGCAAAGCGCCGCCGCACCCGGATCGCGTAGCACCCCTTCTTGGGGAAACGCCACCACGTGAACGTCGAGGACGTCCTTGAACTCCTCCCGCGCCTGCAGCACGGCACGCACGCCCTCGAGCCGGCCGGTCGTGTCGACGTCCGCGAACGCCTGGATGTGCAGGGTTCCGAAGCGCACCGCCTCAAGCAGCGCCTGCCTGACGTTGGGGAGGATCCACGCGCTGTCGTAGTCGTTCTTCACCGCACGCGCGAGTTCGATACCCGTCATCGCGCCGCCCATCGAGCCCGCCGTATAGGCCGCCAACGCTGCCTGTCCGGCTCGTGCCTGCGTGTACACCTTGTCCAGGTGCAGATGGGCATTGACGAACGACTCGGTGACCAGTCTTCCGTCAGCCGCTATGACTTCCGGCGCCTGCAGGGTGTGCGGGTCACCGATTGCCGCGAGCCGCTCGGCCGCGATCCCCAGATCGACGACCCGCCCATCGCGTAACCGCGCGGCGGACACCACGAGACTCAAAGGCTCGACCACCGTCTTGACGCTGGTCACGGGCGGGTCGCGGGTCAAGGGACCAACGTCCGGCGGCTCGGCTGCGACTCGAGGAGAAACGGGCTCAGAACAGGTACTGCTCGCCTGACGCGCGAACCGTGATGTCGCTGATGGAGATCCCCCACGGCTGGTCGATGACGTAGACGATCTGCGCTGCCAATTCTTCGGGGCTGATCGCCCAGTACTCGATGTTCTCCGGGTTGGTCAGCGCGGCCTGCTCCTCGGCGGTGCCGCCCCCGAACGCCGCCGTCGCGCGCTCGCGGAACAGGTCCATGTTGTGTCCAAGCAGCCCGATGATCGCCTCACCATTGATGATGGATCCGCCGAGGCCGGTGCCGGGTACGCCGGTCGGGCGGACCACGGTGACCTTGATGCGCCCCTGTGACTCCACGCGCAATGACTCCGACAGCACGTTGACGGCTGCCTTGGTCGCGCCGTAGACGCCGGCACCGGCGACGGGCGCATTGCCGTAGATGGAGGAGATGTTGACGATGTGACCGCGTCCCTGGGAGATCATCTGATCGTGGACGGCGGTGATGCCGTGCAGGACACCCTTGAAGTTCACGTCGATGCAGCGGTCCCAAGCCTCGGCCGCAGCCGCATGATCGGCGCAGAACGCGAGCGGCATCGTCCCGGCACTGTTGACGAGAACGTCGATGGCACCGAACGTTTCGA
>DATAZK010000220.1:0-4784 GCA_036272075.1 Frankiaceae bacterium | reverse complement strand
CAAGCTGCCCGCCGCCAAAGACCTCGAGATCTCCGAGCTCACCACACCGGCGAACACCGGATTCTCCAACGAGACGATCCTGTTCGAGGCGCACTGGGTCGAGAGTGGACGCAAGTGCGAAGAAGAGTTCGTCCTGCGCGTAAAGCCCACTGGCTACACAGTTTTTCTGGAGTCGGAGTTCGAGGCGCAGTACGAGGTCATGAAGACGCTGTACGAGCGCAGCGACGTGACCATCCCGAAGATCTGGTGGTATGAGACCGACCCCGCGACGCTCGGCGCCGACTTCTACGCGATGAGCCGGGTGCACGGCCGCACCCCGCCTGACACGCCGCCGTATCACGTCGGCGGATGGGTCGCGGAGATCACGCCCGCCGAGCGCGAGAAGCTCTGGTGGAGCGGGATCGAAAACATGGCGCGCATCCATCGCGTCGACTACCAGGCGCTCGGGTTCGACGCCCTCTTCGACCGCCCGGCCCGCGGCGCGCTCGGGCTGGACCAGCAGATCGCGTACTACGAGGAGTACTTCGACTGGGCGCAGGCCGGACGCAGCGTCCCGATCGCGGAGCAGACCCGCGAATGGGTCAAGACCAACCAGCCGAAGGAGACCGAGCTCGGCCTGGTGTGGGGCGATTCGCGCGCCGGCAACATGATTTTCAACGAGAGCAACGAATGCGCCGCCGTCCTCGACTGGGAGATGGCGACCATCGGACCCGCCGAAGAAGACCTCGGCTGGTGGCTGTTTCTCGACAGCTTCCACAGCCAGGGGACGGGCGTCCCGCGACTTCCGGGCTTCCCTTCCCACGAGGAGACCGAGTCCCGCTACGCCGAACTGCTCGGCCGCCCGCTCTCGGACATGCACTACTGGAAGGTCTTCGCCGGCTACCGGTTCGCCGTCGTCATGATGCGCATCACCGGCCTGACCGAGGAGATGGGCCTGGTGGAGCGCGGGGGCTCCACCGAGTACGCCCAGAACAACGGGGTCACCCGCGTCCTGGCGTCATTGCTTGACCTGCCGAGTCCCGGCGAACCCGCCGTGCCTGGTGGGTACTAGAACGTCCTGCAGTTACTGAGAAAGGGATAGCAATGATTCGCTTCAGCGTCATGTACCCGTCCGGCGAGGGCTCGACCTTCGACAAGGACTATTACGTCAGCAAGCACGTTCCGCTCGCGCTGAAGACGTGGGGACTCGGGCACGCCGACATCGACATGGGACTCAACGGCCCTTACGTCGCCGCCGTGCACTTCCTGTTCGAGGACAACGACGCCATGGGCGCCGCGCTCGGCAATCCCGGCACCGGCGACGTCATGGCCGACGTCGTGAACTACACCAACATCACGCCGGTCGTGCAGACCAGCGAGATCGTCAGCTAGCGGGGCTCATCAGCCGGCCGAGCTGATCACCTGCCCGGGCAGCTCGCCGGTGAGCTTGCCGCCCGTTTGCACCGCGACACCCGACACGACGGTGGCCCGGTAGCCGCCCTCGGGCCGGCGCAGCCGGGCACCGTCACCGGGCAGGTCGTGGACGAATTCGTCGTCGTCATAGTGCAATTCGTCGAGGGCGAAGACCACGAGGTCGGCATGGTTGCCGGGCGCGATGACCCCGCGGCCGGTGAAGCCGAAGACCTCGGCCTGCCGTCCGGTGAGTTCGTACACGGCCGCCTCGAGTGTGAAGTCGGCGCGCTCGCGGACGTGGCGGGTCAGCAGCAGCGTGGTGTCGCCGGAGGCGCAGAGCATCTGCATGTGTGCGCCGGCATCGGAGGAGCTGACGAGCACCGCCGGATCGGTGAGCGTCCTCGCGACCCCGTCGACATCAGCATTGGAGACGCCGACGGCAACGACGCCGGGGTGGCAGTCGTTGGCCGCGACGAAGTCGGCGAAGACGTCGGACGGGTGGCCGCCGCGCTCGTCGACGAGTTCGGCCAGGGTGCGTCCGAGCCAGGGCTGGTTGGCGTCACCGCAGACCTCGACGAAGCGCACCTTGTCCAGCCGGCGGTGCGGGAAGAGCGACTTCTCGGTGGCGTCCCACTCGTCCCGGGCGGCGGCGCGCCAGACCGGGTCCTCGAGCATCAGCGCCTTCTCAGAACCGCGGGCGGCGATGATCTTGTGCCAGCCCTGCGGCATCGACATGAACATCATCGAGGAGTCCCAGTTGAGCCGGAAGTCGACGGTGCGTGGTGAGAGCTGCGGGTAGAAGCCGATGCCTTCGGACTTGAGCTGGCGGGCCAGGTCGATCCACCGCTGGGTGCCGGCCGGATTGCTGTCGGTGTAGGTGAAACCGGTCCAGGTGAGCGGGATCCCGCGGGCGCCGCAGCGCCGCGCCAGATCTTCGAGCAGGACCTCCGGCTTGTCGCCGAGGAGCCCTGGGACGACCTCCACGAGGCCGTGACCGGAACGCTGGATGACGTCGAACAGCGCGTCGAACTCCTCCATGTCGGCCGCCCGTGACGGCACCGGCCGTCCTTCCTTGTCGCTGTCGAGGAAGGACGTCGAAAGCCCCCAGGCGCCGGCCGCCATCGCCTCTTCGAAGAGGGCGGCGATCTGCCGGCGCTGCTCGGGGGTCGCGGCTTCGGTCCACGCGGCGTCGCCCATGACCGCCAGGCGCAGCGGGCTGTGGCCGACGAGCGCGGCGAGATTGATGCCGGTGCCGACCGCATTCACGGTGTCGCGGTAGCCGTCGTAGTTGCTCCACGTCCAGGGCACCTCGTCGTCGAACAGGTGGCGCGGAACGTCCTCGATGTAGGCGAAGAGATCGGAGATCTGACTGCGGGTCTCAGCGGACGCCGGGTAGAGCGACAGGCTGCAATTGCCGACCAGCATGGTGGTGACGCCGTGCAGCGGATCGGGGTCGAGCCGTGGATCCCAGAAGACCTGCGGGTCGGTGTGGGCATGGGTGTCGATGAAGCCGGGGGTCACCACCGCGCCGCGCGCATCGATCTCCTGCTCGCCATCAGGCGTCAGGTCGGGACCGACTTCGGTGATGCGCCCGTCCCGGACGCGGACGTCGGCTCGGCGCCGTGGTGCGCCGGTGCCGTCGATGACGTCGCCGCCGCGGATCAGCAGGTTTTCGGACATGCGCAGACCTTCCCTAGAACGCGAGCACTCAGGACGCGAGGACGTAGTCCGCGTAGGACTTGCGGATCTTGACGACTTTGGGGACCGCGACGGCCATGCAGTAACCCTGGCCGGGATTCTTGGCGAAGAAATCCTGGTGATAGTCCTCGGCGTCGAACCAGGCTCCGAGAGGAGAGATCTCGGTGACGATGTCGCCGTCCCAGTAGCCGGATGCCCGGTCGCGCGCCGCCTCGAAAAGCTCCTTCTGCGCCTCGTCGGTGTAGAACATCGCCGACCGGTACTGGGTGCCGACGTCGTTGCCCTGCCGGTTCCGCTGGCGCGGGTCGTGCAGCGTGAAGAAGACGTCGAGGATGACCTCCGGCGGGATCGCCGTCTCGTCGAAGACGACCTTGACCGACTCGGCGTGACCGGTGCGGCCGGTGGTGACGTCGTGGTACGTCGGCTGGTCGGTGTGCCCGCCGGTGTAGCCGGAGACGACGTCCTGCACTCCCTTGAGCGTGCGGTAGACCGCGTCGAGACACCAGAAACAGCCGCCGGCGAGCACGTAGGTCTGCATGGGGGGAGCGTAGACGTGCCTACTGCGGCGCCAAATCCAGGCCCGCAGCAACCGCCACCTCGCGATACGCCTGCGCCAGGGCCGCGAGCGAGGAGTGGGCGTTGAGTCCGCTGGGATTCGGGACGACCCAGAGCTGCGCGCCGCCCAGCGTTCCTGGTTGCTTTCCCGTAGCGGCGCGGGGGAGTCCATACGCGGCGCGGTAGGCGGTGATCCCGAGGACCGCGACGATGGGGCAGCCGAGTTTCGCAACATGGGCGGCCAGCCGAAGCCCGCCGGCAAGCAACTCATCATTGGTCAACTCGTCGGCGCGCGCTGTCGCCCGGGCCACGAGATTGGTGATGCCGATACCCCGCTCGAGCAGGTACGCGCGGTCTTGCTCGGTGTAGCCGGCTGACGCGTCGATCGGACGGTCGATGATCCCGGCCGCCAGCAGCGCCGGGTAGAAACGGTTGCCCCGGCGGCTGAAGTGCGCCTGCGTCGCCGCCGTCCAGAGGCCAGGGTTGATCCCCACGAACAGCAGCCTGGTCGACGGG
The DNA here is from genome assembly GCA_036272075.1 of Frankiaceae bacterium. Classification (GTDB taxonomy): domain Bacteria; phylum Actinomycetota; class Actinomycetes; order Frankiales; family Frankiaceae; genus DATAZK01. The sequence continues at coordinate 623 of DATAZK010000220.1, read as the reverse complement.
CCGAGCAGGTCGGGCAGCGTCGCGTCGCGATAGGACTCGAGCTGCGCCCTGGTGAAACCCACGTGCGCACGTTAGCCAGCGTTCGGTCCCCAAATCGCGGCCAGAACCTGGATGTTGTCGTTATGCGGGCTGACAACGACAGGATCCAGGTTTCGGCCGCGCGGGAGCGGGCCGATCACTGGTTATCCGAGGAGGTGCCCGGCCGGTCGGCGAAGTAGTCCAGCCCTCGTGACCACGGCTCGTCGGCTCGTTGTTGCCTCAGCGCTACCTGCGTCGCCGAGAACACTCGCTCGCGCTGGCGGGCCTGCCTTTGGTTCGCGCGATATTTTCCGATCGCTCCGTTCGAGTTGCACCAGACGCCGATCAAGAAGTCCATCACGAAGTCCAGCACCGCCCCACCCCCTCAGAAACTATCGGCGAGGATCGCCGCCAGCTTGATTCGACGTCGGGTCGGCGACCGGACGCGGCCGGTGCAAGAGGCCGAAATCCACCCTCGTAGGGTTCGGCCATGACCGTGACCTCATGGGACGACTTCCCCGTCCACCAGTCCTCGAACTGGATCGCCAACGTCGCCACCAGCGATCGCAACTTCTATGACCGCTACTACTTCAACTGCTTCGACA
>DATAZK010000219.1:0-41864 GCA_036272075.1 Frankiaceae bacterium | reverse complement strand
GCCGTGAAAAGCGCGCCGCCGATCGGGACGTTGTACACCGCCGCCAGGCCAGACCCGGCGCCGCAGGAGACGAGCAGGCGCCGCTGCAAGGGCGACAGCCGTGCCCAACCGGCGATGACGCTTCCTGAGGCGCCGCCCATCAGCTTGGGCGCCGCCTCGCGGCCGATCGAGGCACCCATCCCGATGACGATCTCGGAGATGGCCGACGTCCCCAGGCTGCGCCAGAACGACAGCTCACCGGTCGCGCGCCAGATGGCGTCATCGACCTCAGTGGGGCCCTTGGAGAACCGGCGCAGCAGGTACCAGGCGACGCCGCCGAACGCCCCGGCGATCAGCAGCGAGAGCACCCGCCGAAGGTTGGACGCCTGCCGCACGCCGTCGAGCAGGCTTCCCGAGTCGTAGCCGAAGGCCCAATGTTCGATGTGGAACAGCAGGAACATCAGCAGGTCGCCGAACAGCCCGCTGGCCACACCGGTCACCGCGATGGCTACCCAGAAAATCGGCGTCAGCGCCGCAGGACCGTCGCCGCCGGCGTTGGGCTGCTCGATGGCGCCCCGGCCGGTCGGGAGACGGCGCTTCACGAGCGGGGCGGGCACTCGTACGCGCTCGTTCGGTGCTGCCCGCCTCAGCATTCGTCCACTATGGCGTGTGGCGGGGTCAGCCTCGCAGCGAACTATCAGTCAGCGGCGAGCGCGACGACCGGGACCGGCAGGCGGCGCATGGCACGAAGCCGGGCGCGCAGGCCGGTGGGGCCGGCGTGCAGCCCCTCCTGGCGAGCGACCCGAAGCGACCACATCACCGTCACCCCCACCGCGCTCCAGGTGACCGCCATTGCCGAGAGCGGCTTCACGGCCACGAACACCGGGACCGACTGGGTGAGCAGCAGCCAGCACGTCACCGCGGCGTTGAGCAGGTTCACCGCTGCCCACATGACCGTCAGGCGCCGGAAGAGCTTCTTGACGCGGTGGCGGCCCACGATGTCATCGGTGAGCGGGCAGAAATCCTTCGCCAGCCGGTCGACCATCGGGCTCTTCGTCAGCGCCGAGGCCAGGAAGGTCAGGCCCACCAGGGTGGTGGCCGCGATGGGCTGCAAGAAGTAGATGAACGCACTGCCGCTGGCCACCACGACGCAGGTGCGCACGGTCAGCCCGAGGCAGGTGAGCATCAGCAATCCGGGAACCCGGATCCGCATGATCAGCCGGCGCACCAGCATCGTGTAGGACCAGCCCAGTGCCGCCAGTGAGGCGGCGACCAAACCGGAGAGCTGGAGGACGACGGAAAAGATCAGCGTCGGCACCAGGGTGCACTCGACGAGATTGGGCACCGCGTGGCGCGCGATCGCGCGCAGCTTGGGAAGCGGGAGGGGAACGGAGGCGGTAGCAGCAGCCGTGCCAGCTTCGGTGTCAGCGGCTTCTGCGGGCCGATTCACCATGTTATTCAATCGGTCACCAGCGCCGTAGCTGTAGGGCCAAACGGCCCCCGCTCGGCCGCAAATTCGCGGACAGCAGGATCCAAACGCGCATCGTCACTCTCGCCGGGTCAGGGTGAAGCGGAAGCGGCGAGGGCCAGGGTCTGGAAGCAGCCAGGCGCGCTTGGTGGCCTCAGAGTACGCGCGGATTCTGTGACGCCGAACGCCCGCCCAGTTAACGCCCGGTAAACGCAAAAGCGCAGCTAGGGGGTCCCGGTCGGGATACCGAACGCGCTGGGATCCAGGTCTCCGCGCACCACCGCCTGTGAGAGCTCGGCCAGCTTCAGGTTGTGGTTGCGGGCGAAGCGGCGAAGGGCATCGAAGGCCAGGTCCACGCTCACGCGGTGGCGCTCGGCGAGCACGCCCTTGGCCTGCTCCACCAGCACCCGGCTGTTCAAGGCCCGCTGCAACTGTTCGGTGAGCAGGAAGCTCTGCTGCGCGGCGCGCTGCTGGAGCACCCCGATCGTGGCGACGTCGGCCAGGGCCTGGGCGAGCCGCTGATCGTCGGCGCTCAAGGCGAGCGGCCCCACGTTGAACAGGTTCAGACCTCCGATGGTGCGCTCGCGCAGCCGCATCGGGACGGCCAGAACCGAAGTGAAGCCTGCGTCAAGCGCCGCTGGCGCGAACGTCGGCCACCGCGCGGCCTCGGCGCTCAGGTCGCGGCAGATGACCGGGACACCCGTGCGTACGCAATCGAGGCAAGGACCCTCATCCGACTGGAGCTGACAGATCTCCAGCAACCGCGATTCCTCGCCGGAGGAGGCCACCACCGCCAGATTCTCGTTCCGGTCCTTGAGCAGCAGTCCTGCTGCAGAAGTGCCGAGCAGCTCGACGCAACCATGGACCAGCCGGTCCAGCAGGTCGACCACGTCGTAGTCATCAACCAACGCCTCGGCAAACATCACGAAGGTCGAGGCGAGCGCGTGCTCACGGGAGCCGTCGCCTGCACCTTCGGCGGCGACCGAGGACGCGTCGTCGCTCATCCACCCTCCCGTCATCCCGGAGGCCTGTTCTATGACAATTCGCATGGCGGCAGCAAATGGACGACGCGAGCAACGCTGCCCGATTACCGGCGGTGGGCCTCCACCCGCGAGCGCCCGGGCCACTGCACACGGGTTGCCCAGCCGAGCCGCTCGCAAATCCTGATGAACCCTGCCGCGATATCCACCTGGTGCGCTTCGACGCCGTGACGGGCGCTTGTCGGGTCGGCATGGTGCAGGTTGTGCCAGCTGTCGCCGAAGGAGACGAGCGCGAGCGGCCACAGGTTCGTCGCGCGATCGTCGCGGTGGGTACGGAAGGGTCGCGACCCGACCACGTGGCACAGCGAGTTGACGCTCCACGTCACGTGATGCAGCAGGAAAACGCGGACCAGGCCGCCCCACAGCAGGCCACCGATCGCGCCTTGCCAGGTCCCGGTCAGCAGCCAGCCCGCCAGCGTCGGCAGGCCCAGCGACACCAGGCACAGCAGCGGGAAGGCGCGATCGATGCGGCGCAGAAGGGGATCAGCCTGTAGGTCCGGCGCGTATTGGGAGACGGAGGTGGTGTCCGCACCGAAGAGCCACCCCAGGTGGGCGTGGCCGAGGCCGCGCAATTGCCCCCACGCGCTGCCGCGGCCGTAGCGATACGGAGAGTGCGGGTCCCCGGGACGGTCAGCGAACGCGTGATGACGCCGGTGCGTCGCCACCCAACTGATCACGCCGCCCTCGAAACACATCCCGCCGGCCACGGCCAGCGCCACCTTCAGCGGCGGATTGGGCGTGAAACTGCGATGGGTGAAAAGCCGGTGGTAGCCGGCCGTCAGGCCCAGGCCGGTGACGACGTAGAACGCGGCCAGCAGGACGAGGTCGACCAGGCTGACGCCGCCGACCAGCGCGGTTGCCACGACAACCACCCCCGCGAGCGGAAGCAGCACGATCAGCAGGGTGACGGCGAGCTGCGCGCGCTGCGCTGCCGACCGGGCGAGCTTGGGTGTGCCCCAGAACGGTGGGACCGGACGCGTGCGCGCGACATCGGTCGATGACATGACATCCCCACATTCGCCGCGAAAATCGCAGACCGGGAATGCAGGGGCTGGACAAGCCGGGCCTTACCTAAGGGGGCATGTATACGCGTCCCAGCTGGGTGGGCGCCATGGCCCGAGGCCCTTTCTCCCGACAAATCTCAGCGCACGAACAGGTGCCATCCCACCCAGGCCCAGCCGAGTGCGAGCAGGATCCGCCCGGTACGCGTCCGCCGCACCGAGGCGATGAGCCGGCTGCCGGACGCGATCGGGACACCCGGCCGGCGCGCCGCCAGCGTCAGCCCGATCAGCAGGGCGAGCAGCAGGCAGTAGCCGGTGATGCCGACGGCAAAGCTACTCATGGCTCCTCACGCCCCGGTCCGAGATCCCGCACCATCAGCCATCCGAGCAGCAACCAGGCCAGGAAGCCCAGAAAGCGGCTCGGGTGGGTGCTCAGGAGCGTGTTGGTGATCGAGCTGAGGGTGGGATGGTCCCGGCGGGGTTGGGAGAACAGTTCGCTGAGCTCCCAGCCGACGATGGCCACCGCTGCCGCCGCCCAGGGCAGCAGCGTCCGCCAGGGCGATCGGGCTGCGGTGACGGTGGCGGTGACGCTGACGCTGAGGCGGCCCTTCGGCCGCAACGTCAGGACCAGGACCGCGAGTGCCGGGATGAAGGTCAGGACCTCCGCGGGACGCGTGAACGTCCGCACCCCGCTGGCGAACCAGGACCAGCACGCGGCCACGGCGAGACCCGCGATCGCGGCAGGCGTCAGCCATCGTGACGCTTTGACCTGCTGCAACTGGCGCACTAGATGCCTCGCATCGCGCGGTCACGGCGGCCCCGCGCTCCCTTCAGTTTGCCCCGCTAGCTGACCTGGGCGCCGATGAGTCGCCCGACCAGGTAGGTCACCGCGGCGGCCAGTGCTCCGAGCGCCAGCTGCCGCAGCCCGCTGAACCAGATCGAGCGGTTGGTGAACCGGGCCGTCACCCCTCCCGCGACGAACAGCGACACCCCGGCGACCGCCAAGGCCGCGGCCAGGCTCGCCGACCCCGCGAGGTAGGTCAGCAGGGGCAGGATCGCTCCCACCGAGAAGAACACCAGGCTGCTCCCGGCCGCGACCCACGGGCTGGGCAAGTGCGACGGGTTCACCCCGAGCTCGATCTGTGAATGCGTGGTCAGCGCCTGATCGGGATCGGCGGAGAGCTGCCGGGCGACCCGCATCGCGGTGGGAGCGTCGACCCCTCGCTCCTCGTAGCTGGCCGCGAGTTCGGCGACCTCGTCCTCCGGATGGCGTTGCAATTCGAGCGCCTCGATCGCGACCTCGGCGTCGATGGACTCGTTCTGACTCTTGACGCTGGTGTACTCGCCCGTCGCCATGCTGAACGCCCCGGCCACCAGGCCAGCCATCCCCGTCAGGATGATCGTGTGGCGTTTCGCACCGCTGCCGCCGATGCCCGCAATCAGGCTGACGTTGCTGACCAGGCCATCCATCGCCCCGAAGACGGCAGGGCGCAGCCAGCCCCCTGACACGTCACGGTGCGTGTGCCCGCGGTGCGCCCGCGACTGCGTGGACTTGCCGGTCGTCTTGCTGGTCGCTTCACTCACAGCCGGTGCCTACCCCATACGCAGCTCTACTCAGTCTGGACCCCTATGCTGACTTGGCCGGGGGGATCCGGCGGCTGGAGGTGCTGGATGTCACCCGCTGAGTCGGTTCCGGCGACGGAGAACGATTGCATCAATCTGGCCTGCCCCTACTGCACGTCCCCCATGGCTCCACCCGGGTTCACGCCCTGGCCGCTGGAACCCCGGTTGATCAGCAGCGATTGCGAGGGGTGCGGCCGCACCGTCACCCTCCCCAGTACCTGGCTCACCGGCTCACCCGTGCCCGTGCAGCGGTAGCGAACGTCCCCGGTGAGCATCACGCTCCACCTTCTGGCCGAGGGGACCGACATCCACCTGCGGCTGCCTGAGATCACCAACGCCGACGAGATCCTCGAGGTCTGCGCCGAGGCGATGCGCGGGCGCCGGGTGATCGAGTTCACCGACGCGATGCCACCGGGCGGCGTGCGCCGCACCAAGGTGCTGGTGAACTTCGAGCACGTGAGCGGTGCCTGGGTGGACGCCGCGGACTGACCTTGAAGGGCTCAGCTGGGGTCGAGATGGAGGCGTTCGCCATCGAACGGGAGCTCGGCGATGAACGTCAGGCTTCCGGTGCCTTCGCTGACGGATCCGTCGGCCGCGTGCTGGCGGACGCGCACCGGCTGGATGCGGTGGACCGGCCGGCCGGACGAGCCGTCCGGATACCCGACGCGCGCCGGGTGAGTGACGTCCCAGACGTCGGTTTCCTGGAACTGCTCGCCGCGCCAGACTCCGAGACCGAGCTCGTCGTTGTAGCCGCCGTAGCCGAGGCCCTGCATGGCAACGGCGGGACCGGTCGCTTCCGCGTCGATACGTACCGCACCGCCGCCCGCGAGGTGGACGTCGAAGGTGGCCGCCGCCATCCGTCGGGGCCGATCCATATCGACGAAGGCGGCATCGAGCCCGACCCGCTCCCCCAATGTCGAGACCCCCGTGGCCCGGTCGATGATCTCCACCGTCGAATGGTTGAGCCCCTCCGCGCGGCGGGTCACCTGCACGTGGCCGGAGAAGTCCGGCGTCGAGTAGAACAGGAACGCGAACAGCCCGCCACCTTGCGCTGACGCCGGTGGCCCGGTGACGGGCTCGGGGATACCGACCCGCTCACGTACTCCCCACGAATGGTCGCGACATGACCACCATGAATCGACCTCGTGCCGCTCCCCCGCGGCCTCGAACCAGCCGGTGCACGAGCCGATCTGGTCATAGCGGCTGTAGTCCTCGAGCACGCGGCCGGAGAGCCGGGCGTAGTGCGGACGCTCCTCCTGCGGCGGATCGCTCGCGAGCCATTCCAGCTCGGCGCTGATCCCACTGGCGTTCGGCGTGACGCTCAGTCCGATCCGTTTCAAGGGCTCGCGGACGTCGATCGCCAGGGGGCCGCAGTTCGATTCGTAGCGAGGCCGCAGGCTGCGGGAGACGCGCAGGTTGTGCTGGCGCCCGCCCGCGATGAACACCGCCCCGCCGTCGACCACGTTCATGTTCTGGTAGACGCCCATGGTGAATTGCAGCGCGCCGCCGCCGACCCGATCCGAGGCGGCGAACCAGAGCCGGTCGAAGAAGCGCGGATCGCTCGTGCCCACATGGTCGAACGTGGTCGGCAGCTGATGCCAGGGCGAGTCGTCGAGGGTCGTCAGCATGCAAGCTCCAGCAGGTTTCGGGGGTGGTCAGTCTTTCGGGGCGCCGGCCGGGCGCCACACGGCTTTCAGCGGGTAGCGCTCTGCACGCTCACGCAAGTGAGCGGCAAGATACGTGCGCAGCTCACGTAATTCCTCATGTTCCATGACGAGGGGGACAGCGTTCTCCAGCGCCTGCCTGACGCGAACGTGGCGGGCCTCGAGCGCCGCGAGGTCGGCCCCATCGGGTGGATCTTCGAAGACGACGCCCGCAAGCTCCTCATCAAGCGCATCACCCAGCTCGACGCCCGACGTCAGCACTTGCCGTAGCAGAGCGGCCGACATCTCCGCGTCCCATTGCAGGAACGCCGGAACCGCGCGCCAGCCGGAGCTGAGGGTCTCCAAGGTGGCGCAGACCCCGGCCAGGATGTCGACCGGATACGGGTCGTGCAGCTCTGGCGCGACGACCTGCTCGAGGATGCGGCGCAGCCCGTCGAGTTGCTCGCTGACGTCAGGTCGCACGTCAGACTCCGATCATGTCGAGCATCAGGCGGGAGATACCCACGGGTGCCTGATGCACCCGGTCGAGGCGGCCGTCGACGAACGCGCGCGACCCGCTCAGCACGATCGCGGACAGTTTGAGGTTGGCGAGCACGCTCCACCAGTGCACCGCCTCGGGGTCGGCGGCTAGCCCGGTCCGCTCGCTCCAGCGGGCGAGCAGATCGGCCGGCTCCCAGCTGCCGGGGACGCGATGCTCGCGGGCTCGTAGCGGATTGGTCACCCACCCCAGATCCTCCCGCGGATCGCCGAGATGGACGGTCTCCCAATCGAGTACGGCAGACACGGTGGCCGCCCCGACGTCGCCCTGCAGATCGCCGACCAGCAGGACGTTGCCGGCCTTGAAATCCCCATGAACGACGGTGGTTATGACATTTGCCGGCGCGTGGGTACGCAGCCAGTGGATGATGAGTTCGAGCTCCGGCTCGGGTTCCAGTTGCACCCGCCGCAGCTCCGCGACCCAGTGATCGAGCGCGACGAGAGCAGCCCGCTCCCCCGGGTCCTCGAGCACCTCACCGAGGCCCATCCCGCGCCAGTCGAGCAGGTGAATATCGGCGAGGCGGTCATACAGCTCGTGCGCGAGTCGCAGCCGATCCGCCGCCGGCGTGGGGCCCGCGAGCACGAACCCGTCGCACACCCCCAAGGCCAGGTCCATCACCAGAGCCGGACGTCCGAGCCGGCCACCGTCGAGGTCCGCCCACCGCAGCCGGGGACTGGGCACCGCCGTGTCGTGCAAGGCGCGCAGGACCCCCGTCTCGATCCGGCGATCGGTCGCCAGCACGCTTCCTTCGGGATCGCGGCGGGCGATCAACGCGGCCCGGCGGGGCTCACCGCCCTCGGTCCACGAGGCATCAAAAACCCAGTTCTCACGGGAGAATCCGGCAGATGTGCGCCGCACGCCACTGATCGCCGCCGCCGGATCACCAACCTCGTCAGCGACCCATTGGCGCAATGCCTCGCTGAGGTCCGTGGAAGCGCTCACGCAGCGATCGTCAGATCGACATTGACTCCGTACAGCGCCGCGGCGTTGTCGACCAGCACCTTCTGTAGCACGTCGTCCGGCAGCGATCCGAGCGCCTCGGTCGCGTACTTCTCGGGGCCGACGGCCGGGGTGCGCGGCCCCGGATGCTGACACGTCGGGTGCGGGAAGTCGGTCTCGAAAAGCATGTTGTCAGGAAAGGCGAGCAGCGGGGTCGTGATGGTCTCGCGCTCGTACCAGAAGCAGCCGTAGATCTGGCGCCGGAAGTATTCCGACGGGAGCAGGTCGTACTCGGGATGCTCCTCGACGACCCCGCCGTTTCGCCATTGCCAGTCAAAGGATTCCAGCGCGCCGGGCAGCATCGAGACCCCGCTCTCCACCGAGACGAAGTTCAGCTCGGGGAAGCGGTGGCAGACCCCGCCGTGGATCAGGTCGGCGATGCACCGCAGGTTGTCGACGAAGAGCAGTGACGATGCCCGCGAGAAGTTCGCCCGCCAGCCCATGGTGCCGCCGTTGGCGAGTTGCTCGCCGATCCGCCCGCCGCCGATGTGGAAGTTGACAGTGATCCCGGCGTCCTGCGCGACGGACCAGATCGCGTCCCAATGCCTGTCCCACAGCGGCGGCTGGTCGAACGCCTCGGGCTGGTTGCAGAAATTGATCCCGCGGTGCCCCTTGGAGACGCAACGTTGGATCTCAGCTACCGAAGCGTCCACGTCCCAGAACGGCAGCGAGACGACGGGCAGCAGGCGCTCCGGCGCGATCGACGCGAAGTCGACCTGAAAATCGTTGTAGGCCTGGACGCATTCGAGCGCGAACGCGGGATCGCCGTAGCCGAGCCACGATCCCCCGCCGAAGCCTCCGATGTTGGGATAGAGCACCTGGGCATAGATGTGCTGCTGGTCCATGAACGCGATACGGGCCTTGGCGTCATAGGCCGCCGGATGCATGTCTTCGTAGGTCGCCGGCCCGTCAGGAAGCACCCCGTCGAAGCCCGCCATCGCCGTGTTTCCGGGCTTGGACCACGGCTTGCCGGCGATCACCCAGACGTCGAAGCCGTCGATGCGCTCGATACGCGGGATGGCATCGCCCCACTTGCTCGAGACGCGGGCGGTCCACGTGTCGCGGGGTTCGGTGACATGCGTATCGGCGTCGATCACGTTGAAGCGTTCGAACATGGGGTGTGCTCCTCACGGGCGGCCTGCCGAGCATTCTCGACCCGCCTCGCCCGAGGGGACGCGGTGGGTCAGGTCACCGTGACGTGCAGGTCCATGCCGAGCCCCTTGTGGCCGTCGACCGGGCAGTAGATCTCGTAGCTGCCGGACGTCAGGGTGACCGTCACCGAGCCGCTCTTGCCCGGGCTGAGGTTCTCGGTCGCCACACTGGCGACGCCAGGCCCGACGATGGTCAGCGCGTGCGGGAACTTGCCGGCGTTGGTCGCCTTGAAGGTGTACGTCCCGGCGGTGAAGGTCGACTGCGAGAGTGCGATCTTGAATTCGGTCTCGGTAGCGGTGACCTCCGTCGCCGCCGCCGCGCTGGACGCCGGGGCGGTCGTTGCGGGGGCGGCGGATGACGTTGCCGGGGCCGCTGATGTGGGGTTCACCGTCGGAGCTGAACTCGCCTTGCTGGAACTGCCACAACCGGCCAGCAGCGTCGCGCCGCCGACGGCAAGCACCAGCGGGGCGACCCAGATCGGGTGGTCAGACATGAGGGAGCGGCGCACGGGAATTCCTTCCGGAAAGGGAGAGGGCGGGCTGTAGGGCGATTTCTGACCTGACGGGAGCAGCTGCAGCAGCCGCTGCAACCCCGAAGGCGAGGAGCACGAGGAGGGGGGCGCTGCTCGGGTCGGTGGCGACGGCGGTGCTGATCCCGCCGAAGCCCTGGCAGCCGACCCAGAAGACGAGCGCCAGGATCGCGCCGGCCCGAAGCGCGGCCGTGCGCCGGCGTGGACCGCGGAGCACGCACAGGCCGATCCACGCTTGCAGAGCCGCCAGTCCTGACGCGATCAGCGCGGCAGCCGCGGTCGGCAGCTCGCCGAGCCAATTCGCCGCCGCCACCTCGGGGCGAGCCAGCGCGCTCGGCGACATCATGGCTGCCATCTCGACCTGCGCGCCGAGCCCTTCGGCGCTGCGCTGGGCCGGCAGCAACTGCAGGACCGCGCCCAGCACCCACACTGCGGCCCACGCGTAGAGCACCCAGTGGTCGACGGGACGCTCGGCCGGCCAGGCCGCGACCGTGATGATCGCGTAGAGAAGCGCTGCTCCGGGGGCTCCGACATCCAGGCCGATCTGGCCGGTGAAGATGCCGCCGAGGCCCTCTCCGAGCACCCATACGCCCAGCGCCCAGCCGAGGGACCCGAGGCACCACACACGTACCCAGCGCGGGGTTTTCGCCAGCAGCAGCCCGGCGCCGACGCCGAGCTGAACGGCCACGAAAGCGAGATTGAAGACCACCGGCTGAGCGGCGATGAGGCGAGCCGCCAGCCGCACCGGCGCGCCGATGACCCACGGCTCGCCCACGCCGGCGGCGGCGATCGTGCCGGAGCCGAACTGCCTGGTCCACATGAACGGCTGCATTTGCAGGCCGGCGTCGATCAGCCAGATCACGCCGAGCATCTGCCGGAGCCCGCGCCGGGTCCCTAGCCATCGGGTCATACGGATAGCACGGACCAAACCGGCGATGGGTTCAACGCCGGCCCGGGAAATTGTCATCGAACCCGGCGTCACGCCTCACTTGACGGTGAGTTCGGCGATCTCCCGCTCGTTGTCGCGGGCCAAGCGCAGCCCGACGAGTTGAGCGCGGTCGATCGCGGTGTAGCCGCTGACCTGGGTGTCGACCCGGGAGTAGGTCTCCCAATCGGCGACGGTCTGGACCGTCCCGTCACGTCCTACGGCATCGAGCCGGCACCACTGACCGGGAGCAATCCCCCAGACGTGCAGCATGATCGCCGTTCCGTCGGAACGGCCTGAGAGCTGGGCGGAGAGGCCGACCCCGGACGCGGCATCGTTGAGGGTGAAGACCTGCGGAAGGACGGCAGCTGGAACCGGCGCCCGCCGTCCGGTGTGAGTGCCCTGCACGCCCAGCGCGTAGGCGCCGAACGCCACGGCCACCAGAAGCGCGCCGATCCCAGCTGCCGCGACCCCCCGCCGCCACCGACGCCGCACAGCCCCCTTGACGGGAGCGACGGTCTCCCCGCGTGCGCCGGTGATCCTGCGGAGAAGCCGGTCGAGCAGCTCGGGGGATGGCCGCTCGACCGGCAGATTCGGGTGTCGCCGCACGCGGGATACCGCCCGGGGCGGCTGGGCCAGCTCGACGAGTTGAACCTCGGCGGCGACGTCGTCGATCGGCACCTGGTCGAGCAGGCCGGGAAGCTCGTCGTAGTCGGCCAGCTCCATGCGGCAAGAACCGCACGTCGCCAGGTGCTGGGTGACCTCCTGCCGCTCGCGCGGTTCGAGGGCTCCCAATACGTAACCACCGAGCGCGAGCCGAGCCTGCATGCAGGTCATGAGGTGACGCCCTGCTCGACGAGCAGGAGGCGCAGCTCGCGTAGGGCATAGGAGGCACGGGATTTGACGGTGCCGACCGGAATGTCCAGCGCCTCCGCCGCCTCGGCCACCGACGCGCCCAGGTAGAACGTGTGCACCAGAACCGCGCGATGGTCGATGGTCAGCGAGCGCAGGGCGTCGGCAACCTGCCAGGAGAGCAGGGCACGCTCGACGTCGTCGTCGGCGAGGGATTCGGCGCCGGCGTCAGAAAACAGCTGCTCCGACACTTCTGAAGGGCGTGCCCGCCGGGCCCGGAACCGGTCGACGACGAGCCGGCGCGCGACGGTCCAGAGCCACGGCCGCACATCTCCGCGTCCGGCCTGCAACGCCTCCGGGTGACTCCAAGCGCGTAGCAAGGTTTCCTGGACGATGTCCTCGGCCTGGTGACGATCACCGTCGAGCAGCCGCATGGCGTAGCTGAAGAGCGCCTGGCCGTGGTCGACGTAAAGGGCGCGGATCACCTCCGCGTCGGCCCGCTCCGCAAGTTCCACGGTTCTCCCGAAGGCTCTCCCGGACTGCTTCCGGTGACCCTTACAACTAGCCCCCTGCGGCCGGTCTGCGACAGCTGGCCATAGGGACTACGACCAACGGCTACCCGAGCCCGCGGCCAGGTTCGCTATTGCCCGCGTCCACCCGGTTTGAGTAGCTTCACGGCACGGCCCACGGTCCTGAGATTCGCTGTCGGCCGAGGTTCGGGGGGTTATGAAACCAGCCGCTCGAACCGCCAGTAGCGCCCGATCGGCGCCGTGGCCTGACGGGGGTCCCGATCGGTGCGCCGCCGCGGGGTGTGGTGTGGGTCACATCTACTGGCCCGGCTGGTGGCCGCGGCGCATCGCGTGCCAGGCTGCCCAGCGTTGCGCCAACCAGGCGAAACCCACGCCCAGCCGCCGAATCTTGCCCCGGGCCGTGGTCATCCGAGAACCGCGGGCAGGAGCGGGGGACCCGACGTTTCACCGGTCGAGGCAGCCGCCTCCTCCTGGGGTGAAGCCGGGTCACCATCATCACGCGGTGACCGGCCGGGCTGCCTAGCCCGAACCCGACAGCTCACCTCGCAGGCGTCAGAGAAGGCGACTGCGGATGTTCTCTGCTCCACGATCGGCGGCGTTCACGCTTGGCATCGCAGCCCTCGGGATGGCCGTTCTGGCGAGTTGCTCACCGGTTCCCACCACCGCGTTCATCTTTCCGCTCTCGCGGGCGCAGGCCTGGGGCCCTGGAACGTGGAGCCAGGATCAGGGCGTCGACATCAACGCGCCCTGCGGAGCCAACCTCGCAGCACCCGAGAACGGCGTGATCATCGCCGAGGGGATCGGCGGATTCGGGCCGTACGCGCCCGAGTTGCTCGTCACGGAGGGTCCCCTCACCGGCCGCATGATCTATCTGGGACACGTGCAGCACGACTACGTCCCGGTCGGGGCTCACGTGCGGGCCGGGCAGTGGATCGCGCAAGTGGGCACGCTCGGGATCAGCTACGCCTGCCACGTGGAGATCGGCATCAGCCCGCCGGGATCGCGCGCGCTGCCGGCGTGGCACCAGACCTCGGCGGAAATGATCGGCCTGCTGAGCTCCGGCTACTTCGGGTGAGCCGACCGCGCGGGCACGGTCATTTGAGCTGGACCTCGAAAGCCGTGAGTATTGGCGGGTGGAAGTTCGCCAGCTCGAGTACTTCGTAGCTGTCGCGGAGCACCTGCATTTCCGGCGGGCTGCCGAGGAGCCGGTGCCGGTGAGGCAATCCGGACGCTGCGCCTCGGGAGCAGCACCGGGCTCGGCGACCCGGGCCCGGCTCGAGCGCGTCGCCGGCGGTCAGCTGGATGCCGCGTTCGTCCGGGGGGTGAGGTCGGCGCCGTACGCGAGTACTTCGACACGTCCAAGGCGCACCGCATCCTGTTCCAAGCGGCCTGACCACCGGTCGAGGCTGCTCTCGCTCAGCGTCCTCGGCGGGCCTTGCGTTCCTGCCGGATGAGGACGTCGATGCCGTCGAGGATGCGGGCGAGACCGAAATTGAACTCGGTGTCCAGGTCGTCGTCATCATCGAGCGCACCGGAAGCGACCGCCCGGTGCAGCGCGGGAAAGTGCCCGGCGTCCGTCAGCCGCAGCAGCATGGCGCCGTAGCCGGGCATCACGTGCCCTCCCCCGCTGGCGGCCATCAGGTCGGCGGTGAGCGTCGCCTCGTTGCGAACAAAGCCGCTCAGCAGCAGCACGGATGAAAGCTTCTGCTGCTCGGAGAGCGTCGTGCCTTCCAGGCTTCGCAGCGCCGACTCGAGGTAGGCGACGTTGTTGGGGCCCAGCGGGGGTCCGCTGATCGGGATCCGCAGCGCCCAGGAATGGCGGCGGTAGGCCGCCCGCACCGCCGTGGCCCATTCCGTCAGGCCCGCGCGCCAATCCTGCTTGGTCGCGGGCTTGGCTCCCGGCTGGGTGGGCGGCGGACCCAGGGCCGTGTCGCTCATGAGTAGCAGCAGATCGCCTTTGGACGTGACGTAGCGGTACAGCGACATGGTGGCGACGCCGAGCTCGGCCGCCACCCGGCCCATCGACAGCGAGCCGATGCCATCGGTCATCGCCACCTTGATACCGGCCTGCACGATGCGCTCGAGGGTGAGTCCCCGTTTGGGCCCTCTGGTGCCGTGATCGCGCAGCCCCCAAGCCAGCTCGATGCTCGGCGGGAGCGCCGCCGACGGGCTCATCTCGCTGGTCTCGCTCTTGTCCACGCCACCGTCCTCGTTTGCGTTGACGTCATCCTAGAACTGCGTATACCTTACGCACTGATGCGTAAGTCGTACGCAGTTACGCGACGAAGGAGACGTCATGTCCGTCCCGATGCTGCCGGCCATCGAAATTGCCGGTGTCACCAAGACTTATGGCACCGGTCCCGGGTCACCTCAAGTGCTCGCCGGCATCGATCTGGAGATCCGGGGCGGCTCCGTCTTCGCACTGCTCGGGCCCAACGGCGCCGGGAAGACCACGATGATCCGGATTCTCGCCACGCTGACTCCGCCGAGCGCCGGAGTGGCCAGGGTCGCCGGATTCGACGTGATGAGTCAGCGCCGCGAGGTGCGCCGTCGCATCAGCCTCACGGGTCAATACGCGGCGATCGACGAGCTGCAGACCGGGCGCGAAAACCTGGAGATGATGGGCCGGCTGCGTCGCCTCCCGACGCGATCCGCCCGGGCCCGAGCCGGTGAACTGCTGGAGACGTTCGATCTCACTGCGGCGGCCGAGCGGCGGGTGGCAACCTATTCCGGCGGCATGCGGCGGCGGCTCGACATCGCCGCCGGGCTCGTGGCCCATCCTGAGGTCATCTTCCTCGACGAACCCACCACAGGCCTCGATCCGCGCAGCCGCCAGGGCATGTGGGACGTGGTCAGCAGGCTCGCCGCCGCAGGCGTCACGGTCTTTCTCACCACCCAGTACCTCGAGGAGGCCGACCGGCTGGCCGACCACATCGCCGTCATCGACGGAGGCCGGATCGTCGCGCAAGGCAGCGCGGATGAGCTGAAACGACAGGTGTCCGGGCAGCGGCTGGATGTGCAACTCGCGGACGAGCAAGCATTCGCCGACCTCCGCGATTGTCTGGGGCCGCGGGTCGTTCACCTCGACGCCGGCGCGCTCACCATCGGCATCGCGACCGACGGCGGCGCCGCCGAGGTGCGCGCGTTGCTCGATGAACTGGACCCGCAGCGCCGCGCCATTACCCGCTTCGGCGTGCACGCCGCGAGCCTCGACGACGTCTTCCTCTCCCTTACCGCAAAGGAGACCACGCATGTCTGATCTCGCCCTGACCCCGGCACTCAGATCCGCCAAGACGCCGGCGCTGGCCGATGCGTGGACTTTGGTGACGCGCGCCTTCCGGTTGTCGTTGCGCAACATCGACGGACTCATCACCGCTCTCGCGTTGCCCGTCATGTTGATGCTGATGTTCGTCTACCTGTTCGGCGGCGCCATCGACGTCGGTGGCAAGTACGTCGATTTTGTGGTGCCTGGCGTCATCCTGGTCTGCGTCGGATTCGGCGCCGCGACGACGGCGGTCAGCGTCTCCCACGATCTGACCGGCGGCATCATCGACCGTTTCCGCTCGATGGACGTGCGCGCTGAAGCGCTCATCAACAGTCACGTCGTGGCGAGCGTGGCGCGAAACCTCCTGTCGTCGTTGCTGGTTTTCGCCGTCGCGTTCGCCATCGGCTTCCGCTCCGGAGCGAGCGTGGGCGGCTGGCTTGCCGCCGCCGGTGTGCTCGCTCTCTTCGTCCTGGCGCTGTCCTGGTTTGCCGCGAGCGTCGGCATCCTGGCCCGCTCGCCGGAGGCGGCGAACGGCGTGACCTTCCTGGTGAGCTTCCTTCCCTACGCCAGCAGCGCCTTCGTGCCGATCCACACCATGCCCGGGTGGCTGCAAGGATTCGCCCGCAACCAGCCGGTGACGGCGGTCGTCGACACCCTGCGGGCACTGTTCACCGGCCAGCCCGCCGGCGCACCCGCGTGGCACGCCATCGCCTGGAGCCTCGCCATCATCGCCGTATCCGTCACGGCCGCCGGGGTCCTCTTCCGGCGCCGGGCGCGCTGAAGAATGATGACGGGATGCCCGCCCGCGAGCTCGAGGACCTTCCCTTCGCCCCGTTCCTCGAGCCGTGGGACGGCACGCTGCACGCCGACGTCCGCTACGACACCGTCCAATTCGACGGCGCCGAACTCGAAGCACCGATAGCGACGGGCGCCCGGTTCATCGAGTCGGCGCTGATGTCGAGCACGTTCGACGGCGGCAGTTTCCGGCTCTCGCGCTGGAGCGACGTATGGATGAAAGCCGTGCGCTGGATCGGGACCGATCTTTCGGGAACCGACTGGATGGATGTCGAGATCATCGGCAGCGTCTTCGCCGGCACCGCCATCTACGACGCCCAGATGCGCCGGGTGGTCCTCCACGAAAGCAAGGCGGATTCGGTCAATTTGCGCGGTGCGCGGCTGCAGGAGGTGTCGTTCGTCGACTGCCAGCTCAGCCATATCGACTTCGCCGGTGCGACGCTTGTCGACGTCACGTTCGCCGGTTGCGAGTTGCACGGCGCAGCCTTCGATAACGCCCACTTGAAGAATGTCGACTTCCGCCACGCCCACGAGCTGTCCATCACCAGCGGCTATGAATCCCTGAAAGGAGCCACCATCAGCACGAGCCAGCTCGTCCACCTGGCGCCAGCACTGGCGCAGGTACTGGGGATTTCGGTGGTCGACGGTTAGGCGAGCGAATTCTTGTTCGCGAGAATCTCGGCGTAGTCGAGCTCGTCGTCGTAGTCGGGCGCGGAGGGCTCCAGCTCTCGGACGCGGCGGACCAGCTCTTGCCGGTCGTGGCGACTTAGATGTGCGGCGTGATCGGTCAGCCGGTCGAGCTCGGGTGACTCGTCGACCTCCATCGCATGCAGGCGGATGCGCAGATGACGCAGGGTCCAGCGATCCAGCAGCTGCGCGGCGGCCGTCAGCTGCTCCAGGTCGAGGTGGGCGTTGGTGCCGCTATCGAAATTCGTCATCGTGTGCCTCCCATTCGGGGTCGTCAGATATGACGTCGGCCCCAGATCCACACAAACGACGCTATGAGGCGCAGAGTCCCCCCGGAAGTGGCGAAGGTCCCGGCCGGCGGGTGACAAGTAACCGACTTTGCCGACACACTGAGCCGCGTACGGCGAAGATCGAGCGGACAGGTTGAGGTCCCGCACTGGCTAGGAGGCATGACATGACTTCCTGGCAGCTTTCCGGCTTCGCCGAAGAGCGCGAGCTCGGCTCCGGCGGCAGCGGTCGCGTCGTCCTCGCGCGCCACGAGGCGACGGGCAACGAGGTCGCCGTCAAATACCTCGCCGCATGGCTCGCCGCCGACGCCGCTCACCTCGAGAATTTCCGCACCGAAGCGCACCTCATGGCGGGCCTCGTCGATCCGCATCTGGTGACGCTGTACGAGTACGTCGAAACGACGGCGGGCGCTGCCATCGTGATGGATCTGCTCGAAGGCGTGGCCCTTCGCAAGATGCTCGAGGACGGCGGACCGCTCTCCCCCGAAGCAGCGCTGACGCTCATGAAGGGCTCGCTGCTCGGCCTCGCAGCGCTTCACGCGCAAGGCGTCGTCCACCGTGACTACAAGCCCGAGAACGTCATGGTCGACGCGAGCGGCAACACCAAGCTCGTCGACTACGGCATCGCGGCCCCGGTGGGTGAGATCGCCGGCGTCTCCGGCACGCCGCTCTACATGGCGCCCGAGCAGTGGCGGGGCGAGCCGAGCAACGCGGCGACCGACGTCTATGCGGCCACGGCGACGTTCGTCGAATGCCTGACGGGCCACCCGATGTTCACCGGCAGCACCGTCGGCGCCCTGCTGCAGCAGCACCTCACCATCCCGCCGCCGCTGGATGAGGTGCCGGAGGCAGTGCGACCGATCGCGGTCGCCGGGCTGGCCAAGGATCCGGCGGAGCGCCTCGGTGACGCGCAGGCCCTGGTCGCCCGGCTCGACGTGCTCGCTCCCGCCGCCTACGGGCCCGATTGGGAACGCCATGGCCGCGCCCATCTGGCGGCGCGTGCTGTCCTGCTGGCGCTGCTCTTCGCGCATCCCGAGCGCGTCGCGAACGAGCAGGCATCGGCCCAGACGGACCTCAGCAACGGCGGATCACAGGGTTCTGGCGCAGGCCGCGCTGCCGGTGAAGGCAGTGGTCCTGGTGAAGGTCCTGGTCCTGGCGGCGTGGCCGGTGCCGGACTCGCCGCCGCCGTCGCGGCAGGAACGGCAGCAGCAGGAGCAGCAGAGCGGCGCAGACACCGCCGGCCGCTGACACTGGTGTTGGGAGCGCTGTTGATTGCCGCCGCGGCGCTCGCGCTCTCCCGCCACGCCGCGAGCAGCCCCAGGTCCTCCAACGCGGCGTTCGAGAACCGGCAGGTCACCTCGCCGGCTTCGACGCCCAGTGCGTCACCCACCACGTCCCCCAGTGCCACTTCGACTCCGAGTGCCACGCCGACGCCGACGACTTCCCCGAGCGCGGAACCGACCTTCAGCAGTTCACCTGACGTCACCCCGACGATCACCCCGACGGCTACCCCGAGCGTGGTGCCACCCTCCTCCGCCCCGCCGACCTCAACGGGCGTCACCAAGCCACCGCCCACCAGCGCAGCTCCGACGACCGATCCCCCGACGACGCTGCCGCCGGTCCTGACCAACAAGCAGCCGGTCACCTCCCCCTCGCCGCCGCCGCCCACGTTCACCCTCCCGGTCAACTGCCCGCCCACCACCGTCTGCCGATCGGGGTGACGTATGGCCGCCTCTGAGGGAAATCCGACCCAGCCAATCGACACCAGCCAGACCGCCGTGACCCCGGCGCCTGCTGTGCCTCCTGCGCCGCTCGACGATCGAGCGACGATCGACCTGCGCGACACCGTCCGCTCGGAGCCCTCGGCTCCGTCGGCGCACACCGTCGACCTGCGGGACACCGTGCTCGTGCCGGCGCAGGGCGGCCCGGCCGTGGCCGAGCTGCCGCCGGCCGAAGTCCTGCGGTTCGGTCCCGGAGTCCCCGCCGTCCTGGCCACCGCTCCCGTCCTGGCGGAGGCGCAGCCACCCGCTCCTCCCCGACGCCTGCGCCGCGATCGCGCGGTCAATCTGGCGCTCACGCTTGCCCTTGCGGCCGTCGTGGTCTGGCTGCTCTGGCCCGCGGGGGCGCTACGCGTGCGAAGTGTTTCCGTGAAGGCCGCGCCGACCCTCGTCACCTGTGAGAAGACCGCAGATGTCATCGCCACTGTCTCGACCAACGGCAATGCCGGCCGGCTGACCTACCGCTGGACCCGCAACGACGGCGTCGGAAGCGGCACGCTCGTCCAGTCGCTCGCCCGCGGTCAGCACAGCGTCGACCTGCACCTGACCTGGGCCTTCCACGGGCCCGGCAGCTACGACGCGCGCGCCACGGTGCGACTGCTCTCCCCCGGAGCCCAGAGCGCCACGGTGAACTTCAGCTACGTCTGCTAGCTCAGGCTGTCGCGAAAGAGCGTCAGCGTTCGAGTCCAGGCATCAGCAGCGGCGTCCGGCGAGAAGTCGGGGCTGCCGTCACGCATGAAGCCGTGGCCGGCTTCGGGATAGACGAAGGTGTCGGCGTGATGCGCCGCGACGGCCTCGATGTCCGAGGTCGCTATCCACTCGTCCTTGCCGCCGAAGAAGAGCAATGTAGGACAGGTGGGCTGACCGAGCTCGCCGGAGATGCCGGAGCCGTAGAAGCCGGCCGCGGCGTCGAAGCCGCCGGCGAGCGCCGCTTGATACGTCAGCCGGCCACCCATGCAGAAACCGGTCACCCCGAGTCGACCGGCTCCGTGCTCGCGGGCGATGCCGGCAGCTGCCTGGATGTCCTGCTGGGCCTGGCCGAAGTCGAGCTTGCGGATGAGGGTCATGGGGTCGACCGACTCCGTTCCGCCGAAGCGGAAGAACAGATCCGGGGCGACGACGAGGTAGCCCTCCGCGGCCAGGCGCTGGCAAAAGCGCAGCAACTGCGGGGAGATTCCGTTGCCCTCGTGGATGACGACGACACCGGGACCAGCGGGTCGGCTCTCGCGAGGGGCGGCGATGAAATAGGGAAGCGCTAGCTCGGGCACGCGGGCACGTTAGCAGCGGCGACGAGACGCTTCAGGCACCGGTCACGCAGCCGCCGGTGACGGCAGATCATCTGCGCGTCAAGATAGGGGGGAAAGCCAGGCATCGTGACTGCGGCGGAGGACCATGACTCGTCAGGCAGGTACCCCGCCGACCAGGGACAAGGGCGCTCCGAGCGCCCCGCCGCCGCCGCCGGCCTGGCGTCATTGGCTCTGGCCCATCGCCCTGGTCATCTTCTTCGTGCTGCTGTTCGTCGTTCCAGTGACGCAGAGCAGCAAGCAGGTCACCCTCAACTACACGCAGTTCCTGAAGGACGTCTCGTCCAAGCAGGTGAAGACCGTCAGCATCTCCCCCAACGGGACCGCGACGGGCACGCTGGTCAAGGGCGGCAGCTTCACCACGGTCATCCCGACGCAGGCCGGCGAGAACTTCCTCGATCAGCTGCAGAAGTCCAACGTCGCGATCACCGCCAAGACCGGCGGAACCTCCTTCAGCTCCACGGTCATCTCGTGGGTGATCCTGCTGCTGCCGTTCCTCGTGCTCGGCTACCTGTGGTGGCGGCTGTCGAAGGGTGCGGCCGGACGGCTGCAGGGCGCCTTCGGCGCGGGGAAGTCGAAGGCCAAGGTCTTCGACGAGGAACGCCCGAGCACGACCTTCGCCGACGTCGCCGGTTACGAGGGTGCCAAGCTCGAGATCCGCGAGGTCGTCGACTTCCTGCAGCACCCCGAGCGTTACGCGAAGGCCGGCGCGATGGCCCCCCGCGGCGTGCTCATGGTGGGCCCGCCCGGCACCGGCAAGACGCTGCTCGCGCGAGCAGTGGCGGGAGAGGCGGCCGTGCCGTTCTTCTCCGTGACCGGATCGAGCTTCGTGGAAATGTTCGTCGGTGTCGGCGCCGCCCGCGTGCGCGACCTGTTCATGGAAGCCCGCAAGCGTTCTCCCGCCATCATTTTCGTCGATGAGATCGACGCGATCGGCGGCCGGCGGTCAGGCTCCGGCGCGGTGGTGTCGAACGACGAGCGCGAGCAGACGCTGAACCAGTTGCTCGCCGAGATGGACGGGTTCGATCCGGCGTCGGGCATCGTCGTGCTCGCCGCCACCAACCGTCCCGAGGTGCTCGACCCGGCGCTGCTGCGGCCCGGGCGCTTCGACCGGCAGGTCACGATCCCGCTCCCGACGCTGCCCGAGCGCTTCGCGATCCTGCAGGTCCACTGCCGCGGCAAGCAGCTCGACAGCGGGGTCGACCTTCAGGTGGTGGCCCGCGGGACACCCGGTTTTGCCGGTGCCGATCTGGCCAACCTCGTCAACGAAGCCGCCATCACCGCGGTGCGTTCCGGACGCGATGTGCTGAGCGCCAACGACTTTGCCGAGGCGCGCGACCGCATCATCCTCGGTCGCCGCGAGGGTTCGAATGTCCTGCTGCCTGAGGAGAAGCACGCCGTCGCCATCCATGAATCGGGGCACGCGCTCGTCGCGGCGTACTCCGAGAAGGCGGATCCGGTCGCGAAGGTGACGATCCTGCCGGCCGGGCAGACCCTCGGCGTCACCGAACAGCTCCCCCTCGTCGAGCGTCACCTCTACGGCGAGGACTACCTGCACGACATGCTCGCTGTCTTCATGGGCGGCCGCGCCAGCGAGCTCGTCGTGCTGGGGCAGGGCTCGACCGGCGCGTCGAACGACCTCGCGAAAGCCACCGACCTCGCGACGAAGATGGTCCGCGAATTCGGCCTCACGTCGGCTCTGGGTCCGGTGGGCTATCCCTCGGGTGGGTCGGTGTATCTGGGGTCGGGAGGCAGCGAGTACTCGAGCCGGCCGTTCTCCGACGAGACCCAGGCGAGCATCGACATGGAGGTCAAACGGCTGCTGCGGGAGGCCGAGCAGCGCGCGGTCGCGATCCTGCGCCAGCACCGCGACGTCCTCGATCACCTCGTCGCACTGCTGATCGCCGAGGAGACGGTGGACGGCGCCCAGATCTACGCGCTCGCCGGGCGTCCGGAGCCCGCCGCGGGCTCGGGGTTGACCGTCGCCCCCAACCGGGCCGCGACGCTCGACCTCGACAAGGCGGAGAAATCGGGTACGCCCGAAAAGGCCGACCAGGTCAGCAAGGTGAACAAGGTGCCGACCGCGACGGAGCCTAGCTAGCCACCGCCCATGACGTGATCAGGGCGAGGAAGGCCAGCATCACGATGGCGATGACGGCGACCGAACCCCATCCACCGATGCTGGCGGCGGCAAGGCCGCCGGCGCCGAGCACCAGGAGAAGCCCGACCAGCGCCGGCAAGCCGATCTCGCCGGTACGCCAGTTCTTGGATGCGGGCACGGCGGGGGTCGTCTCTTCATCCATGTCCCTCACTGTGGCACCCGATCCTGTGGGCTACGCTCTGCCGCCGTGACCAAGCGTAATGATCCCCGGCCCGACTGGGCCCGCCGACTGATCGCCATGGGCCCTAACGTGGGCGGAGCGCAGCATCTGATCCCGCTCGACCCCGACGAGCTCATAGCGACGGCCAAAAATGCCACCGGGCTCGCCGATTTCGGGTCACCCACCTGGGAGGAGCCGTTTCGCCTGCTTGTCGCGGCACTCGACACCGAGGCCAGGCTCCACGCGCTCGGGCGCCTCATGTCGCGCAACGATCTGCTACGCCACCTCAGTACCCGACTGCTGGTCGTCGACGCCGCAGCCCGAAATCCTGCTATCACCGAGGAGCGAGTGAGCGCCCCGGTGTTCATCACCGGGCCGGCCCGATCGGGGACGAGCATCCTGCACGAGCTGCTGGGCGAAGACCCGGCGCTACGCGCGCCGCTGGCCTGGGAGATGGCTCATCCCTTCCCGCCGCCGCCCGGGACTGCTGACGACCGTCGCGAATGGGCCGAGCCGGAGTTCGATCTGTGGGCTGATGTCAATCCGGCGTTCGGCGCCGTCCACGAGCTGAAGGCGAGCCTGCCCGAAGAATGCCTGTGGCTACTCGCGCCGGAATTCGACAGCGGCTTCTGGGCCACGAACTCCGACATCCCGAGCTTCCTGGGATGGCGGGCCGGGAGCGACCCACTTCCCGCCTACCGCATGCACAAGCTGATGCTCCAGGTGCTGCAGCACCAGAGCGAGCAGCCCGCGCGGCCGTGGGCGCTGAAGTCACCGATGCACCTGATGCGTCTGCAAGCGCTGTTCGCGGTGTATCCCGACGCCCGGGTCATCCTCACCCATCGGGACCCGGTCAAGACCGTCACGTCCTCGGTGAGCACGCTCGCCGCCGGCCGCTGGGTGCGCTCGAACGACGTCGACACCGAGCAGATCGCCGCCTCCTCCGGCTTCGGGCTGAGCTTCATGCTGAACGCGCTCGTCGAGCAGCGCCCCCAGCTCCCCGCGGGGCAGGTGGCCGATCTGCACTACCTCGATCTCATCAGCGATCCCGTCGCCGCCATCGAGAGCGCCTACGCGTCGCTCGGCTTGCCGTTCGATCCGGCCCTGCCGGACAAGATCCGCAGCTATCTCGCCTCCCGTCCCCAGCACAAGCACGGCGAACATCGATATTCCGCAGCCGATTTCGGACTCGATCCCGCCGAGATCCGGCAGAGCTTCCTGCCCTACACCGACGCCTTCAACGTGCGCTACGAGTAACCGGGCCGCTAGCCCGGTTGCCGTACTCAGTGATTGCGGCGTTCGGCGCTATGACCGACCTGACCAGCGTCTTAACGTGAAACGAGCTCGTTCACCCGTCCGCCAAGACGCTTGCAGAAGGAATCGCCGGTCATGCGCATCGATCTCACCGAAGTACGCAACGTGCTCGCGACCGTCGACCGCATGCTCAGCGAGCACCACGGCAAGGACGTGCACAACGCGAACGTGCGCCCAAGCGTGCGGCCGGGAACGATCCGCCTCAACGGCCGCGCGGCCGACCAGCTCGCTGACGACCTGCTGGTCGTCCAGGATTACCTGCGCCTCGCCGACGCCGAGATCACCGCGCTGTACTGGATGAGCAAGGGCCGGGAAGACCCGCGGCGACCGGGCGGCCCGAGGCGACCGCCGCACATCGCGCCGATCCAGTCATCGATGAACAACACGGCGCGCGACACCAACAGCCGCTGCGGCACCTCGCCGAACCTGCGGCCCGTGACGCTGGCTCGCTGATCCGCCGGGAGCGTTCCGGGCTGCCTCGTTCTACGCTCCCCTCATGCTTCTGTCCGGTTTCAACCACGTAGCGATCCTGACCAATGACACCGACCGGCTGACCGCCTTCTACCGCGAGGTGTTCGAGGCCGAATCCACCGAGAACCCCGAGCCGGCCGAGGCGGGCGCCCCGCGACTGACCTTCATCCACGTGGGGCCGTCGGCCGAGTTCAATGTCTTCCAGTTCGAGGGCAATACCGAGGCCGACCGTCAGACCCCGATGTTCCAGCGCGGCCGCATCGACCACATCGCGCTGCAGGCCTCGTCGCTGGAGAGCTTCGAGGAGCTACGCCGCCGGCTGATGGAGCGCGGCGCGGCGGATGATTTCGTCACTGATTTCGGGCAGATCCTGAGCGTCTTCTGGCGCGACCCCGATGGCCTGGAGTGCGAGCTCACCCTGCCCAATCCCGATGCGCAGCCGGGCGTCATGAAACCTCCCGGTACCCGGGCCGCTCGCTACCCGGCAGCCTGAGGCACCGGATGAAAATCGGATTCGCGGTGCCGGTCAGCGGCCCCTGGGCCACCCCCGAAATCATCACCGAGGTCGCCGGACGCGCCGATGAGCTGGGTTACGCGAGCCTGTGGACCTTCCAGCGGCTGCTCTACCCCGAGGGCACCGCGCTGAGCGAGACCTACCACAGCGTGCTCGACCCGCTGGTGACTCTCGGCTTCCTGGCCTCGTGCACGCAACGCGCCAAGCTCGGGGTCGCGGTCGTCAACTTCCCGTTCGTCTCGCCGATCCTGCTGGCGAAACAGGCTGCAGCGATTGATGTTTTGAGTCACGGACGGCTGATGCTCGGTCTCGGGCTGGGGTGGGCGGAGGAGGAGTTCACGGCGACCGGGGCGACCACCGGACGGCGCGGCACCCGGCTGCGGGAGTACGTGCAGTGCCTGGACGCGATCTTCTCCGGCACGCCCGATTTCGCCGGCGAGTTCTACCGGGTCCCGAAGTCGGAGGTGCTTCCCCGGCCGGTGCAGCAGCCGCGTCCGCCGGTGCTGCTCGGAGGCGTGGTACCGGCGGCCCTCGAGCGCGCCGGGCGCATCGCTGATGGCTGGATCAGCAGCAGCCGCGCGGACCTGCGCACGATCGGCGAGTCAGCCGCCCTGGTGCGCGGCGCCGCCGAAGAGGCGGGACGCGATCCGGCGAGCCTGCAGATCATCGTGCGCGGACTGGTGCGGCTGACCGATGAGCAGTCCGGCGAACGAACCCCGCTCACCGGATCGGCGGAGCAGATACGAGCCGACTTCGTCGATCTCGAGGCCCAGGGGGTCGATGAGGTGTTCGTCGATCTGAACTTCGACCCTGAGTTCGTGGCAAGCGACGCCGATCCGGCGGCGACGCTCGCCCAAGCACACGTCGTGCTCGAGAGCCTCGCGCCGGTGGGCTGAAATTTCCTTCGAAAAATTCTGGCGGGAAAGGCCAGGAACATGTCGAGAAGCGTGCGGCGGCCCCGTCCTGACTGTGACGGCGCCGCACGGGCGTCGCAGACGACAAGCCCAAGGAGCACACCATGGCTACTTTCCTGCTGCTGAAGCACTACTCCGGCGACGGCGCCCCGATGCCCGAGTGGAGCCCGGCTGAGATCACCGCCCACATCCGCTTCCAGCACGAGTTGGTACGCGAGCTGGCCGAAGCGGGCGAGCTGGTGCGGGCCGACGGGCTGGCCGGTCCCGAGGTCGCCAAGGTCGTGAAGTACGGCGGCCCCGATGCGCCGCCGGTCGTCACCGACGGACCGTTTCCGGAGGCCAAGGAATTCCTCGCCGGCTACTACATGATCGACGTCGAAACCGCCGAGCGGGCCTACGAGATCGCCGCCAAGGCGTCATCGGCACCTGGCCCCGCAGGCGCTCCGATCTACGAGCGCATCGAGGTGCGCGAGGTCATGGGCGCGCCGGATACCGATTCCTGATCAGCCTCCAGATCAGCCTGATGATGCGTCTCGACGCCGCCACCGGGGACCTGCTGCGCGAACTGGCTCCGCAGGTCCTCGGTGTGCTCGCTCGTCGCTCGGGAGACTTCGCCGCCTCCGAGGACGCGGTCCAGGAAGCATTGCTGGCGGCGGCGCAGCACTGGCCCGCCGAAGGACGTCCCGACAATCCGCGGGGCTGGCTGATCCAGGTCGCCTCCCGGCGGCTCACCGACCAGATCCGCAGCGAGCAGGCGCGGCGGCGCCGCGAGGACACCGCGGCCATCATGGAGCCGGCGCCACCTCAGCCCGACGACCAGGACGACACCCTGCAGTTGCTGTTCCTGTGCTGTCACCCGGATCTCACGGCGGCGTCGGCGATCGCGCTCACCCTGCGTGCCATCGGAGGCCTCACGACCGCCGAGATCGCCTCGGCCTTCCTGGTTCCGGAGGCCACGGTGGCTCAGCGGATCAGCCGCGCCAAGGCGCGCATCAAATCCTCCGGTGCCGGATTCACCATGCCCACGGTGAAGGAATGGGAGCCGCGGCTGCGATCCGTGCTTCGCGTGCTGTACCTCATCTTCAACGAGGGCTACGCCCGCAGCGGCGGCCAAGGCGTCTACCGCACAGAGCTTTCCGCCGAGGCCATCCGGCTGGCGCGCATGATGCACGCGCTGGTCCCCGCCGACAACGAGATCGCCGGCCTGCTGGCGCTGATGCTGCTGACCGACGCTCGCCGCCCGGCCCGCACCGGCCCGGACGGCGAGCTCGTGCCCTTACCGACCCAGCGCCGCGAACTGTGGAACCGCGAGCAGATCAGCGAGGGCGTCAGGCTCATCACGAGCGCCCTGCGCGCCGACGTGATCGGGGAGTATCAAGCGCAAGCCGCCATCGCCGCGATCCATGACGATGCACAGGACGCCGCCGAGACGGACTGGCCACAAATCCTTTACTGGTATGGGGAATTGGAGCGCCTGACCGGCAATCCTGTCGTCACGCTCAACCGCGCCGTCGCGCTGGCGATGACCTCGGGGCCGGCGTCCGGGCTCGCCCTGCTGACCACCGTTGACGACCAGCTGGCCGGGCACTACCGGCTCGATGCGGTGCGCGCTCACCTGCACGAAATGGCGGGCGACAAGCAGCTGGCCTTGAGGCATTTTCGCGCTGCCGCCGCCCGCACGACGAGCACGGCAGAGCAGCAGTATCTGCTCACCCAGGCTGCCCGGCTGGGCCGCGAAACCTAACGCCCGGAGGTGTCCAAGCCGGTGAGGTACTGCGCGAAGGTCTGCTCACCACGCGGCCCTTCGTCCTGCGGAATCAGACCGCCGCCGGCCATCGCTTTCCCGACCGCGCCAGGCAGCCGTATCGGCACCACCATGCGCCGCTGCGAGCGCACTTTGAGGACCTGATGGACGAGGTCCACGAGCGACTCCTCCCGCGGGCCGGCGAGCTCGGGTGCCATACCTACCGGCTCGCCGGCGGCCATACCTGCCAGCGCCTCTCCCACCTCGCGGGCGGCGACGGGTTGCATCTGCATGCGCGGCACGACCGCGACCGGCCCCCGCGAGCGGTCCAGCAACTGCCCGGCGAACTCGTGAAATTGCGTCGCCCGTAGAACGCTCGACGGCCGGTCGTCGGCAAGCAGCAACTCCTCCTGGACGCGCTTGCCGCGGTAATAGCCGAAGTCCACCCGATCGATCCCGACGATCGAAAGGGCGACGAAATGCCGGACGCCGGCGGCCTGGCCGGACGTCAGCAGGTTGCGGGTCACGGCGCCGAAGAAGCGCTCGGACTCACGCGCCTTCATCGTGCTCACGTTGCTGCAGTCGACCACGACCGAAGCGCCTTCAAGAGCCTCGAGCAGCCCATCGCCGGTAGCGAGGTTGACACCGTGAGAACGGGCCAGCACCACCGTCTCATGACCGGCTTTCTCCAGGCTGGCCACCGTGTGCCGCCCGACGACTCCGGTGCCTCCCGCTACCGCGACGCGCATGCCGCGAATCTAGACAGTCCCGGTCATCCGAGACGAAGTGTTTTCGTCGTTGCAGCCAGTTCGGTGGTGCCCTTGTCGATGTCGGTGGACGTCTTTTGCAGCAGGGCCGGCTTGTTCTCGTCGATGCCCGCCAGGCACTCCCCGGCGGCCAGCTTGAACGACGCGAGCGCCGCGGCCCAGTGCCGCTGAGCCGCCGCCTGCGGTATCGGCTTGTAGAACTGCGCCGCCGCTGCCGACGACTCGAGTTCGGCGCAGCCGTCTCGCACCAGTGACGCGTCGGAGCCCGCGTCATGGATCGCGGCCAGGTCAGTGGTGACGGCATCGATCTTGTCCAGCCCGCCGCCCTTCGCCCAGCTCGCCAGGGCGGCATCAACCGACGGGGTGGCCGATGCGGTCGGGGATGCCGCGGAGGAGGCGCTCGGCAATGCAGCCGGTGAGGGCTTCTGAGCGGGATGGCTGGAGCCGCAACCGGCGACCACAAGCAGCAGGGTAAGCGTCAGCCCTGCCTTCGCTGCCATCACGCGAAGCTTAGAGCGTCAGGACCTCAGGTAACGGGAGAGCCCGTCGGCGATGCCCTCAGCGGCCTTCTCGCGCCAGGCCGGGTCCTTCACTCGCAACGCGTCTGCGGCGCCGCGCATGTTGGCGCATTCGATGAAGACCTTGGGTACGCGCGAGAGATTGAGTCCCCCGAGGTCGTCGCGAGCGATGAGGCCCTGCTGCGCAACGTAGTTCGCGTACGGCTCGGCGGTTGACTCCAGGAAGGCTGCCCGCACGTCCAGGGCGAGGCGCTGGGAAGGAGCGATGATGGCGGCGTTGCCGCGGTCGGGAGCCAGGGCGGGCTCGATGACGTGAAACCCGGTCCCGCTCGCCGGGCCGCCGTCGGCGTGGATGGAAATCGCTGCCGCCGCGTGGGCCTCGTTGCCAATCGCCGCCCTGACGTCGACGCATGGTCCGACCCCGCTTGATGTCGTGCGGGTCAGCACTACTCGCGCCCCCTCCCGGCGCAGCAGGACGGCCGCACGCTGCGCCACGTCGAGGGTGAACGCGTATTCGGGATAGCCGTCATCGGTCTCGGTACCGGCAGTGTCACAGGGCTTCTCGAAGCCGCCGGCGGGCACCAGTTGATTGATGACCGACGCGGCAGCCGCGTTGCCACCGTTGTGCCCGGGATCGATGACGATGGTTCGCCCGGCGAGCGGCAGGGTGACCGGCGAAGGCGACGGCGAGGGTGAGGGTGAGGGTGACGGCGCTGCTCTGACGGATCTGGAGGCCGGCGACGGCGCGGCGGGGTGCGACCCGGCGGAGCACGCCATCAGGCTCGTCAGGCTCCCGATGACCACAAGCGCAACCCGGCGGCTCACCGACGTCACCCCCTCTCCCGATCCGTCCTTCACAGCCAACGCTCATTTTCTTCGGCTAAGCCTCCCTGACACAGGCGCAGCGGTGATACTCGGCTGCGTCGGCCCCGTACCACCGCCAACGGGAAGGCGTGCCTGTGGCTTTAGTTCCGCTCCGCTCCACCGACCCCATGAGCTGCGGGCCCTACCAGCTTCACGGCCGCCTCGGCGCGGGTGGCATGGGCGTCGTCTACCTCGCCTTCGGCGCAGACAACACCCCAGTCGCCTTGAAGGTGCTGCAGCCGGCGCTGGCGCACGACGAGGACTACCGCATCCGTTTCATCCGGGAAGTGAACGCCGCCCGGCTGGTCGACAGCCCTCACGTGGCCCGCGTCATGGCAGCAGAGACCGAGCAGGAGCCGCTTTGGATGGCCACCGAGTACGTCGAAGGGGCGACCCTCGCCCACGCGGTGGAGGCCAACGGGCCGGTGCCCTCCGACCGTTTGCGCGGGCTCGCGGCAGACCTCGCCGGCGCGGTCCTGGCATTGCACACCGCGGGACTGGTTCATCGCGACCTCAAGCCTGCCAACGTCGTCCTGGCCTGGAGCGGTCCGAAGCTCATCGACTTCGGCATCGCCAAGCACGAGGGTGCCACCGATCTGACCCAGAGCGGCGTGACCGTCGGGTCGCTGCAGTGGATGAGTCCGGAGGTGCTGAACGGCCACCCCGCGGCTCGCTCGAGCGACATCTTCGCCTGGGGGCTGTGTGTGGCCTTCGCCGGCACCGGCAGGCCGCCCTTCGGCGCAGGCAACCCCACGGCCGTCGCCTACCGAATTGCCAGCGAACAGCCTGATCTGCAGGGGCTTGCGTCCGATCTCGCGCCCCTTGTCGCTGCGACGCTCAACAAGGATCCGCAGGCCCGGCCGACCGCCCGCGACCTGACCCTTGCGCTCGGATGGCCCGGCGGCCGAGGCTCGCAGGCGACGGCCGTCGCCGTCCCCCGCCCTGAGGGCGGCTGGACGGGTCCTAACCCGACGAACGTGGTGCCGCCTCCGCCGCCTCCGCCGCCCTACTCGCAGCGCCCGTACGCACCGTTGACCCCGGCGCCGGCGCGCCGCCCCTCCCGCCCTGGTTGGCTGCTGCCGGTCGTCCTGATGGGAGTGCTCCTGGTGGCGGCAGCGATCGCGATAACCATCCTGGTGACCTCGAACAATTCCTCGACGCCGACAGCGCACACGTCGACAGGGCCGTCGCCCAGCGCGAGCACCAGCGCTAGCACGAGCCCCTCCCCCACGGCTAGCGCGTCAGCATCCAGCGCCCCACTTCAGGCTGCGACGGCCCTCGACTCGCTGCTGGTCGACTCCTCACGCAACCGTGCCAATGTCGTCGCCGCCGTCGCTTCAGCCCAGTCGTGCCAGGATCCCGCCGGCGCCGCCTCGACCCTCACGCAAGCCGCCAATGACCGGGCGGCAGAGCTACAACGCCTGCAAACACTGGACCTTTCGGCGTTGCCGGGCAGCAACCAGCTCGTCAGCGCACTGACCAGCGCCCTTGATCACTCGCAGGCCGCCGACCAAGCCTTCGCTGCATGGGCGACGGCTTCCGAGGGCTGCACCGGCACCGCACCCCACGACTCCAACTACGACGCAGCGAGCGACGCCTCGAACGCCGCCACCACGTCCAAGCAGCAGTTCGTCAACCTGTGGAACCCGATCGCCCAGCAGTTCGGTCTGACGGTCAGGCAGACGTCAGACATCTAGATCGAGCTTGAGCAGATCGACGGTGCCGGCCCCGTCAACGGCGATGATCTGGCCGGAGATGAAACGCGCGGCGCTGCTGCAGAAGTAGAGCACTTGATACGCGATGTCGGTGCCGTGCCCGACGATCCCGAGCGGGTTGCCCCGGCGCACGCCGCGCCCTTTCACAGATTCGGTGAAGCGCCGAACGCCTTCGGTCCCCGCGATGGTGCCCGGCGCGATGCCGTTGACGCGGATGCCATGCGGGCCCCACTCGACTGCGGCGGTGCGGGTGAACGAATCGACGCCGGCCTTGGCAGCAGCAACGTGTGATTGCATCTGCGCGCCCTTGAGCTCAAAGGGCGCCGTGATGTTGACGATGTTGCCGCCGTGCTCGCCGAGCCAGGCGTCGAAGCAGGCCTTGGAAACGTTGAACGTTCCGAGCAGGTCGATGTCGACGACGGCCTTGAAACCGTTGGGTGAGATCTTCGTGATGGGTGCCGGGAAGTTGCCGGCCGCGTTGTTGACGACGATGTCGAGCCGGCCGTAACGCTCGACGATCCCAGCGACGACGCGGGCGACGGCCGCCGCATCGCGCACATCGCAGGTGTCGACATGAACGTCGAGATCCTCGCCGCGCAGCTCCTGCGCCGCGGCCTCGAGCACCTCTTGCTTGCGACTCGCGATCGCTATCCGGGCGCCATGCTGCCCGAGTACCCGGCAGATCTCCTTGCCGATCCCCGTCGCGCCACCGGTCACGAACGCGACCTGCCCCGCCAGCAGGTCAGCGCGAAACGGCGAGACCACCGGCTCGCTCATGCCGCCGCTTCCGACTCCACGACTGCCTTGATGCGCTCCAACGTCGTGCGCATGCCGTTGACGTTCGTGCGGCCGCGCAAGCGACCCATGACCGCCCAATACACCCGCAGCGGCAGCATGTTCGACAGGGTGAACGACTCGGTGACGTCAGTGCCTTCGCCGCTGGGCTTGAACTCATAACGCCAGGTGTTCACTGGCGCGCCGCCCGGCCGGCCGTCGACCCCGAAGGCGAAGAGCTGACCCGGCTCGCATTCGGTCACCGTGCACTTGGTCCAGTAGACCGGACCCTTGCCGTTGCGCTTCACGTGCCCGCGGAAGCGCGCGCCTATCGCCGGGCCGGTCGAACCTTCGATCCATTCGGCCTCGAAAGTCTCCGGGCTGAACTTGCCGGTGTTGGTGACATCACTCACCAGCTCCCAGACGGCTTGCGGAGACGCGGACATGTGAACGGTCACGGAATCATGCACGAACGGGATCTTAGGCGGCGCCCTCAACGGCCCCCGCGGGCCCTCGCGGCATCGTGGCGGCGACGACAGTGGCCTCCATTTCCGGTGCTCTGAGCGTCTGCGGCAGCAGGCCGAATCCCGCGATGCTGCGCTCGAGCGACGCGACCTGCCGCTCGCTGGCCTCGACCAGCGCACGACCGCCGGGTGCGAGCCATTCGGGCGCACCGGCCAGGACGCGACGCAGGATATCCAGCCCGTCGCCGCCGCCCTCGAGCGCGGACTGCGGCTCGTACTGACGCGCCTCCCGGGGCAGCAGGTCCAGCTCAGCGGTCGGCACGTAAGGCGCATTGGCCACGAGGAGGTCGACGCGGCCGCGTAGCCGATCCGGCAAGGGCGCAAACAGATCGCCTTCATACACGGTGACTCTCGGGCCGGCCAGATTCTCTCGCGCACACTGCACCGCCACCGGATCGATGTCGGCGGCGTGCACCTCCAGATCCGGCACCGTTTCGAGCAGGACCGCACTGATCGCCCCTGCCCCGCAGCACAGTTCGACGACGAGGGCCCCCGGACGGGCATGTGCCACTGCCCGCTGCGCGAGGAACTCGGTACGCCGGCGAGGCACGAAAACACCTGCAGACAAAGAGATTCGCAGCCCGCAGAATTCGGCCCAGCCAAGGACGAGTTCGAGCGGGGCCCCGCCTTCCCGCCGGACCACCATGGTCTCGAGTTCGTCGTCGTCGGACGCCTCGGCAGCAAGCAAGCGGGCCTCGTCCTCGGCGAAGACGCAGCCCGCTGCTCGAAGCCGGTGCACGAGCGCGGACGGGGTCATGCTCTCTCCTACCCCGCCCGAGCGCCCGCCGTCCAACCGAATCAGTCGAGATCAGTCGAGATCAATCGGGATCAGTCGCTGAGCATCCCCGTCATCACGGCCATCCCGCTGGCGGCCGGCTCGATGAGCGATCCAGTGTTCTTCCAGAGGTCGAACAGACCACCGGTCGAGTTGTCGAACGCGTAGACATCCCAGCCCACCCAGCCGTGGGCGGAAGCATAGTTCTGGACGTTGGTGATGTAGCGGCCGTCGTTCTTGTCCGGGAAGCCGAACTCGGTGACCATCACCGGCGCCGTCTGCCCGATGCTCGCGAAGTGCGAGAGCAGGCCGCTCGGGTCGCTGATCGTGCCATCCGGGCCGGTGCTGCAGGCGGCGCCGCTGCTCGGTAGCCCGGTGGGGCAGGTGTAGGCGTGGGCCGCGTAGATGAGATTGCTGGTGGCGGTCAGCGGCGCGGTCGCGGGGAACGAGGTGGCCCAGTTCGAGCCGCTCGCGAAGACCAGGTTCGTGGCCCCGGTAGCGCGCACGGTGTTGTAGAGCGTCTGCATGCCGACGGCCTGGTAGGTCACGCCGCTCGAGGTGACGGTGCCGCCCGAGTGCCAGATCGCGTCACTGACATCATGCGGCTCGTTGTAGAGGTCGAAGCCCACGAGCGGGTTGGACTTGTACCGGCTGGCGAGCGTGTTCCACACCGACACCGCGTTGGCGTCCGGCATGTCCTGCTGGGTCGGCGCGGCGCATCGGGTCAGCGCGTTGGTGTGCAGGTCGAGCATGATGAACAGGCCATTGCCGGTCGCAGCATTGACCATCGCATCGACCTTGGCGAGGTAGCTGCTGTCGTAGGAGCAGTCAGTGGGAACGAGATAGTTCTCGGCGAGAGGCAGGCGCACGAAGTTCGCGCCCCAGGCCTGCGCGACGGCGAGCTCGCTCGTGGTGACATTCGCCGTGTTCGAGTACTGCAACCCGTCGATGTCGACCCCGTGAAACTTCACGGTCCGGCCGAGACCATCGATCACCTCGGTGCCCTGAGTGGTCAGCGGACCGACGATCTTCGCCGCGATGCCGGACGTGCTCGTCAGCGAGATGTCATCGAGGCGCTGCACGTCTGCGGCGGCGCCGTCGTAGTCCAGGAAAACAATCGCGCCGCTGACCGCCCCTGCGGGGGCGATACCCACTACGGCCGGGGTCTGGGTCCAGCTCGTGGTGCTGTCGGTGACGGGCTGCCCGAGCTGTGTGCCGAGGCTGATGACGGCACCGGACGCGTCACGAAACTGCAGGGCGACGCCGACCGAATGCGCCGCCGAAAGTGCGGAGACCCAGGTGCTGGCGCTGTAGCGCGCTCCCGGCGTCACCGCGAAACTGCCTGAGGATGCGCCGCTCCACGGCCCGCTGCTCGTGACGGCGAGAGCTCCTGCTGCCAGGCGTCCGATCGTCGGGAGCTGGATGACTCCGGCTCCCCCGAAGGACGACCAGCCGGTCTGGGCCGAGCCGAAGCCGGTCGCCACTGACGAAAGCAGGCCCGTCGTGGTGCTCTGACCGGACGGCGCCGCGACCGGCGGAGCAGCAGCCCGCCCCGCCGCGGCCAAGGCTGTACCGGAGACGGCCAGTGCGGTGGACAGCGTCAGGGTGACGACACCCGATCGGCCGATTCGATTCAGCGAGCGCGAACGCATGCAGGAACTCCAGGGGTTCAGGGGGAGACAGTCGCTATTCCACTAGCCAAATCGGATAAAGCCCATAAACCCAGACATAAATGGGCGCGAATTGAGCGGAATCCCCCTGAATGACCAGAGTGTTGGCAATGAGCGGACTAGTCACTAAGGACCTGGCTCGTTCTGGCTACGACCGCCATCCTCCGGCGGAACGTCGACCGATTCCGAATACGCGTTCGGCCAATGGGGCGACAACGTTGTCACAAAAGGCGGTTTTTAGCTGCGCCGAACTCGATCTTTGGTTTTCGGTAGACCAACAAGGGGGCCGTTGAAATGAGATTGAAATCTTTGCTGCCTGTCGGCGCAATCGCGGTTCTGGCGGCCTGCGGGTCCAGCTCGGGGTCGGGATCGATAAAGACGAATTCCACGCCGAGCCCATCATCAAGTTCCGCTAGCACGGCTGCCGGTACCGGCAGCACGGGAACGGGAACAGGCACTGGTACTGGTACTGGGGCGACAGGGACCGGGACGGGCACAGGCGCGTTGCCGAGCGCCAACCCGAGCACCAGTCCAACCCCGAACTCGACCGAGGCCCCCGTCAAGCCCGGCACGGGGTCGGGCACTGGATTCGCCCCCACACCCAGCGGCGGACCGAGTTTCCCGCGAAAGACCCTGCGCCCCTCCGGCCCCAGCGCGGCGCCGACGACCCAGCCAGGGCCAGCGGCACCGATCTCCACCACGAAGGGGCTGCAGGCCCCCTGAATTGGCCGCGCCTTCACCCGATGAAGCTGGGCCACAATCCGGGGTCGATGGAAGCGCCGGTCAGTTCGAGCAACTCGCAGACGTCCGAAAAATAGATTTTCGGTAGCCCAGCAAGGAGCTTCTCATCCACCGCTTCCGGTGCGCGGACGCTGGCATTGCGCGGCTCGCTTAGCCGAATCGATGACGGATAACGCGCTGGATCGATGCCAAGAAATTCGAAGGTGAAGCGCAACATCGCCGCCGGATCCTCACGGCAGCGTTCGAATTGCAGCACCAGAACCTGCTCGCGTGGAAAGTGCTCAAGCAATCGACGTACCTGGGCTGCGTACATCCCCCGCGCGATCGCCGTGTTGATCACGTCGGAGGTGACGCGTCCCCCATGGGTGGCGGCATGCGTCACACCGGAGCGAAATCGCGCGACAGGATCGCGCAGGAGCACCAAGAGCCGGGCGTCGGGAGCCGCGCGGCGCAGGAGCGGCGGCGTCCAGGGGTCGAACATGTAACGCGGAGTCCATTCACCGCCCAACATCCCCTCGGGGCGCAGAAAAAGCTGGTGGTAGGCGCGCTCGTCGGAAGCCTGGAAATCTCCTCGCCAGAACTCGTCGAAGAAGTGCAATTCCTTGGCCCCGAGGCCCAGTGGTGAGACGTCCGGATGTGCCTCGAGGAGGCGATGCCACCAGGAGCTGCCACCGCGTTGCACGCCGACACCGATGAAGTCCGGCGGGCTGACCCGGCGTCCCCCCGCCAGCAGCGGCATCCGTGCCTGTGCCTGCCGAACCCCGGCACGCACGGTGCCCCGCACGACGGTCTTGACCGGACCCCGAACGGCAGAACGCAGGACACTGCGCGGTGGCTGAGGCTTGATCAGCACCACGCGTCAGTCACCGATTCCACTGAGCTTCACTCGTCCCCCACCGACACTCTCGATCACTTGCTGCATGCCCAGCGTAAGAAGCGAAAACCCGTGCAGCGGCAGTGTTCCTCGGGGCTTTGGGAGAATGCCCCGCGGCGTTAACGCGATCTTTGAGTAGACCGCGACGAGATCTCAGGATTCGTCACGATGGTCACCTTCGTAGCCGTCGTAGTGGATGGCGTGCGCCAGTGGACGCCGGCTTCGCCAGCCGTCGCGTTCCAGATCAGGCGCCGGTTCCAGATGCGTGACCGGCCCGATGCACAGCCATGCCACGGGCCGCAGACGATCCGGGAGCGAGAGCAACCGGCGTAAAAAGTCCTCCTGATAAAAGGAAACCCAACCGACACCGAGATTTTCCTCGGTCGCCGCGAGCCACAGGTTCTGGATCGCGAGGCAGGTCGAGTAGAGGCCCGTGTCACCGATGGTGTGGCGCCCGAGGACGGCCGGCGCCCCGCGCTGCGGGTCGTAGGTCACGACAATCCCGAGCGACGACTCGAGGATCCCTTCGATCTTGATGCGACCGAAGGTTTCCGCGCGCGGGGCGTCGAGCGAGCTGGCAAACGCGGCTCGCTCCTCGAGGACGTGAGAGCGGAATGACGTACGCAGTCCCCGGTCGCCGACGACGATGAAATCCCACGGCTGCGTAAGGCCGACGCTCGGTGCTGCATGGGCCGCGGCCAGGACGCGATGCAGCACATCCGGCGCCACCTCGGAGCCGGTGAACTGCCCTCTGACGTCTCGACGCCGGTTGATGACGTCGTAAATGTTCGAGGTGATGTTCGAGGTGATGTTCGAGGTGGTGTCGGAGGCATCGTTCGAGGTGATTTCAGGGGTCAGGCTGGTGGTCAAGGCAGGCTCCCGCGACTCCGCCGCTTTCGCAGCTACGTTGCGAGGCCGGTCTTCGGACTTCCGGGTCACAATCCACCGGCCGCCTTCCCGGGCCGTGAGGCCCAGTGGCTGCGCTCGCGCGCATGGCCGGCGACTCTCCGGTCACCGCAGCGGGCCCTGTGCCGGAATCACACCGGCTTCCCGATTCTCCCCTTGCGGGGCACCTCGCAGGCTTTGCCGGTGCTGACTCTAGGGCTAGTTCGGCCCCAGCGCGATCGACCCGTTGGAACTTAGGGCGATCAGCTCGCGTCCGGTCCAGGTCAGCGCTTGCGGCTCGGGCTTGAATCGCCGCGCGCTCGGCAGCGTGACCCACTCGCCGCTCGCGAGGTTGAAGGCCGCAGCGTCACCGGGTTGCTCGTCGCGGCCCGGCCCAGTGATCTGCGAACCCGTCATCACGACGTAGCTGTCGCCGACGACGGTCTCGGCCGCCAGCTTGATCGGTGGCCCGAAGATCCCGGCTCGCGCGTTGCCCTGCGCATCCAGCAGGCCGAACGCCGTGTTTAGCGAGTACGGGCAGGCCGCGAAGGGTGGGCACATCGTGCCGCCGGCGACAACCAACTCCGAGCCCAGCGCACGCACGTCAGCACCGATCAACGCGGTCGAGGACGGGACCGGGAACCTCGACCAATGGCCTGCCCCACCACCGCTGCGGGGGTCAAGCAGGAAGAGGTCGACGCCACCGGTTCCCGAGGTTTCTCCGGGCGCCGTGTGCACGACCTGCTGCCAGGTCTCGGCGACGAGAACCCGGCTCCCCCAAAGCACCGCCTTGACGCCAAGCAACTCATGGCTTGTCGCGACGGGAAGATCCGGCAGAGAACGCCAGGTCCTTCTCGCCGGGTCGTAGCTCGCGACACGACGGCTGACCGGCGTATTGCCGGCGCTGGCCGTCACCAGGACGCCGCCCAGGATGATGACGTTGTCAGCGCCATCGGTCACGGCGACCGAACCGGTCAGCGGCGGAAGCGGACCCGCAGGCAACACCCTCCAAACACGATGGGCGGGATCAAGGATGGCTCCGTCGCCGAGAGTCTGGCTCAACCCGCTCCCGCTCCCCTGGGCTATGGAACCGCCCCACACGACGAGCCCGTAGCCGGTCCACGCGCTCGCCGGAGAGTCGCGAGCCGCCAGCGGAAAGCTCGGCAGCAGTTCCCAGCGTCCGGTCTGCGGGTCGTACGCGTCAGCGCCCGTAAACGCCGCCCCGTCCGCGACCCGTTGGCCACCCACCGCGAGCAGTTCGTGACCCGTCCACGCCGTAATGGGCAAGTCGCGCGGCGCGAGCGGGTCGGCCGGCAGCGACCTCCAGTGCGAGCTCTTGAGACTCGCGATCGACACCCCCGGCGGTGGCGTGGGGGCGGGTGAAACGACCGGAGCCGACGCCGCTCCCTGGACCGGTCGTGGCCCGCTGCTCGAGCACGCGCCGCAGACAGCCAGCGCCAACGCGGTCACCGCCAGCCCGGCTCGAGGGGCCTTCCTCAGCCCAGTCACGTCGGCCATACCGGACAAGACGCCGCGGTCATCGAAAGGGTTGCCTCACGCTCCCGGTTTGTGCCGTTACGCTGGGTAAATAGATGACCCCCGGTTTCCGCCCGGAGGCACCTTTCGTCTACTGTTTGGCCCATGGGGGAAACAGTTGACCAGGTAACGGGAAGCCTTCGCGGCCTTGCGGTTGAGCTCGTGCGCGGAGGGCGGACGTCAGAGGCTGCGGCGGTGCTCGCCGGCATCGGCGCCGTGGAGATGCTCAGCATGTTCTCCGAGGCGGCCAAGCCCGCGCAGAACGGCCAGGCGCACCAGGAACACCAGCACGAGCCCTTCGGCTAAACCTCCGAGGTCAGCACGTCGCCGGACTTCTCGCCTGACCGAGCAAATCTACTTCTGGGCGAGAAGCGAATACTTCTTGTGACGATTTGTACCCCTCTACGACTGGCGCATAGTTTGTCTGCCGGTGCCTGAAGAACAAGCTGACACGCGTGTTTTCCTCGTGTTCCAGTCCTCGCCAGGCGGCCAGGATCATCTGCGTGCGGTTTGTGCGACGCGCGCGCGGGCTAACGCCTTCATCCTGAGCCAGTCGCGAGACGGCGTGAGCCTGCGCATCGTCGAGGAACTGCTCCTGAGGTAGCTCAAACCTTCTCAGCAAACGCCGTGGCGCTAGCCGCCGGAAGAGCCGATCGTGGAGAGGTCAGCGAAACGTCTCGGCCAAGGACGGTGGCATCGGATGGCTACGTATCGACCCGACCTGGTCGTCATCGGACTGTCCGTCGTGAACATCGGCGTACTGATCGCTCTCGTGGTCCTGATCCTGACCGCGTGAGGCGGGCAGAGTGCTACCGGGGACCACCCTGCGGATAGTGCCCGGCCATCAGCACCAGCAGCATGAATACCAAGATCAGACCGGCGCCTCCCGCGATGAGGATCCGCGTCGGAACGGTCATGAGCAGCGCCTTGCCGTCGGCAACCCAGGACTGCACGGTCGGCGTCGATCCTTTGGCAGGCGCCAACGCGGGCAGGTCCTCGCCCAACGGGCGTAGCTCCGCCTGGGTACGCGCCGACCAGGCCCGCTCAATACGCTCGTCGAGCTCCTCGAACGTGAGCCGACCCTCGGCACAATGACGCGTGAGCTGATCGATGAACTCCTGCCGGTCGTGATCGGAGATCCGCAGCAGGGCGGGGTCGGGTTTGCTGCTTCCTTCAGTGCGTTCAGTGCGTTCAGCACGGTCGGCGGGGGCTGGCAAGTTCGAGCGCGCAGCCGGCCCGAACGTGGGTATTCCTGACTCGGCAGCCATCGGCATCCTCCTCGGTTCGTACCCCTTTGAGCATGACACGCCGCCACACGTCGACGCCCGGCCGATCCTGCTTTCACAGCGACTTGACGGACAGCCGGATCGGGCGCCGCGGGACAGGTCTCTTCATCCGGCCCTTGACGCTCGCTGCGAAGCACGGGACTGTCGGCTTCCCCAATGACGACGGGGAGCGGGGGTGACGGACTACCCAGGAGGAGGTGCGGCGTGTCTTCACCTGAGGGCCCCACGCAACAAGACCCCACGCAACCCGTCGCGTTCACCAAGCCGCAGGCCGCCCAGAGCCCGCCTGCTGCGGGTCCACCTCCGCAGTGGGGAGCTCAACCGCCGCCCGGAAATCAACCACCTCCCTATGCCCCCTACGGACCGCCTGCAGTCCAGGGGCCGCAGGGCTTTGGCGTCGGTCGCATCATCGGGCTCGTACTGGCGTCGCTGCTGCTGCTGTTCAGCATCGGCGTCATTGCAGGCGGTGGCCTGCTCGCCTGGGCTCACGGCAGCCGCGACGCGGACGGTTTCCTGAGCACCGGCACGGAAAGCCTGTCGACCCCCACCGCCGCCTTGAGTTCAGCGAAGGTGGACATCAACGTCGGCGGCGTCGACTGGTTCGCCGATCATCTGGGCACGATTCGCATCACCGCGACCTCCACCAACGGCAAACCGATCTTCATCGGCATCGCGCCGCAGTCCGACGTCGTCGGCTGGCTCGGCTCCACGGGAATCGACCAGATCGACGACCTGCAGTTCGAGCCGTTCTCGGCAACGTTCAAGCGGATGCCAGGCTCGATCGCCGCGGTGAGTGCGCCTGGCTCCCAGACCTTCTGGACGGCGCGCAGCACCGGCGCCGCAACCCAGACCCTGAACTGGAAGGTCACCGAAGGGAATTGGGCGGTCGTCGTCGCGAATGCCGACGGCAGCCCAGGCGTGGCCATCGCGGTTCGACTCGGGGCGAAATTCTCCTGGCTCGGACCTCTGAGCATCGGGCTGATCATCGCCGGGGTCGTGCTCTTCATCATCGCGACGGTCATCATCATCCTCATCCTGCGCAGCCGAAGGCGCAGGCCGCAGCGGCCGAATCCGCCTGTCCCGCAGTACCAGTAGTCACCGGTCTACGTCCGGTATTGGCGTGGGATGAGGGGTCGGCGTTCGCCTTTTAGTGGTGTGCCGCCGCCGGGTGGGTGAAACCAGGGGGTGCGCCTGGTGTTGTTGTCGACGGTGAGGTGCCAGCCGCCTTCGTGGGTGAGGTG
>DATAZK010000218.1:0-2725 GCA_036272075.1 Frankiaceae bacterium | reverse complement strand
ATAGCCGTGACGGCTGCCCGTGGTGGCCTGCAGCCAGGGCGAGCAGTAGACGTGCGAGACGCCGAGGGCGGCGAGGTAGGGGACCACCTCGGCTG
Organism: Frankiaceae bacterium; assembly: GCA_036272075.1. Lineage (GTDB taxonomy): Bacteria > Actinomycetota > Actinomycetes > Frankiales > Frankiaceae > DATAZK01. The sequence goes on along the minus strand of DATAZK010000218.1, from coordinate 2,630 downwards.
CGGAGTCGAAGCCGAAATCGGGGGTCAGCTGGAGCCGGTACGTGCTGGTGGGGTAAAGCACTAGTACTTCCGCCGCAGGACGAGGATCGAGCGGGCTTCGACCTCGACGGTGTCGCTCGACTTGAACCCGGACTCGTCGAGATGGTCGGCGAGGGGTTCGGCAGTGCTGACGGCGATCGCCCAAGCCTCGCCGTACTCCGCGTCCGGGATGGTGAAGTCGACCGGCTCGAAGTGGGCGTTGAAGAACAGCAGGAACGAGTCGTCGCGCACCCGGTTGCCGCGCCGGTCCGGCGTCGGGATCGCGGCGCCGTTCAGGAAGATGCCGAGCGAGCGCGCCCAGCCGTTGTCCCAGTCCTCCTGGCTCATGACCTCGCTCGACGGGTTCAGCCAGACGATGTCGTCGAGCCCACCCGAGCCTCGCGACGCGCGGCCCTGGAAGTAGCGCCGGCGATGAAAGACCGGGTGCACCGCGCGAAGGGCGGTCAGCCGGCGGGTGAAGTCCAGCAGGATCGAGTTCTCCTGGACGTCGGCCCAGTCCACCCAGGAAATCGGGTTGTCCTGGCAGTACGCGTTGTTGTTGCCGCTCTGGGTGCGGCCCATCTCGTCACCGGCGACAATCATCGGCACGCCCTGGGAAAGCAGCAGCGTCGTCAGGAAGTTGCGCTTCTGCTGCTCGCGTAGCGCGACGATGTCGAGGTCGTCGGTCGGGCCCTCGGCCCCGCAGTTCCACGAGCGATTGGTGCTCTCACCGTCGCGGTTCTCCTCGCCGTTCGCCTCGTTGTGCTTGTCGTTGTAGCTGACCAGGTCGTGCAGCGTGAACCCGTCGTGGGCCGTCACAAAGTTGATCGACGCGAACGGCTTGCGCCCGTTGCTCTCATACAGGTCGGACGAACCGGTGAGCCGGGAGGCGAACTCGCCGGTGGTCGAACCCTCACCGCGCCAGAAATCACGAACGGTGTCGCGGTACTTGCCGTTCCACTCGGTCCACAGCGCCGGGAAGTTCCCGACCTGGTAGCCGCCCTCTCCAACGTCCCAGGGCTCGGCGATCAGCTTGACCCGCGAGACGACGGGGTCCTGCTGCACCAGGTCGAAGAAGACGCTCAGGCGGTCGACGTCGTAGAACTCGCGGGCGAGCGTCGAGGCGAGGTCGAAGCGGAACCCGTCGACGTGCATCTCGGTAACCCAGTAGCGCAGCGAATCCATGATCAGCTGAAGTGAGTGGGGATGGCGCACGTTCAGCGAATTTCCGGTGCCGGTGTAGTCCATGTAGAACTCCGGCTGGTCCTCAACGAGCCGGTAGTAGGCGGCGTTGTCGGCGCCCCGGAAGCTCAGCGTCGGCCCGAGGTGGTTGCCCTCCGCCGTGTGGTTGTAGACGACGTCGAGGATGACTTCGATGCCCGCCTCGTGCAGCGCCTTGACCATGCCCTTGAATTCCTGGACCTGCTGGCCGCGCTGGCCGGCGGAGGAGTAGGAGTTCTGCGGCGCGAAGAAGCCGATCGTGTTGTAGCCCCAGTAGTTGCGCAGGCCCGCGTTCACGAGTCGCTCGTCCTGGATGAACTGATGGACCGGCATGAGCTCCAGCGCGGTGACGTTCAGCTTCTTCAGGTGGGCGATGATCGCCGGGTGCCCGATCGCGGCGTACGTGCCGCGGATCTCCTCCGGGATGTCGGGGTGGGCGATCGTCAGCCCCTTGACGTGGGCTTCATAGATGAGCGACTCGTTGTAGGGCCGGCGCGGCGGCCGGTCGTTGTCCCAGTCGAAAAACGGGCTGATGACGACGGACTTGGGCATCTGCTTGGCCGAATCGGCCGTGTTGCGCTTGGTGGGATCGTTGAAGCGATAGGAGAAGACCGACGGTCCCCAGCGCACGTCGCCCTCGATCGCCTTGCTGTAGGGATCGAGCAGGAGTTTCTGTGGGTTGCAACGCAATCCCTTGGACGGGTCGTAGGCGCCGCTCACCCGGAAGCCGTAGCGCTGGCCCGGGCCGAGGTTGGGCAGGTAGGCGTGCCAGACGAACGCGTCGACCTCTTTCAGATCCACCCGGCTCTCGCTGCCCCGCTCGTCGAACAGGCAGAGCTCGACCCGCTCGGCCACCTCGCTGAACAGCGCAAAGTTGGTACCCGACCCGTCGTAGGTCGCGCCCAGTGGATACGGCTCTCCCGGCCAGATCTGCATAGTGCTTCGCCCCTGCCCGGCCTTGGCCTTATCGAATCTGTCGAATCTGTCGCACCCGTGGGGCCTGTCACCCGACACGGCTGGCGTTTCGCTCGTCATTCCCCCGCAGGGCCGGTCGCCGGCTCCACCGGCGTCACCGGCCGGTGCTGGCAATCACACTGGCCGCGCCCGGGGCAGTGCTCATGATCCTGCTCCCGGCAGGGTTCGCAGATGAACGAGGGAGCGCACACCGGCCGATGATGCCCGACAAAGCGGCGCAGGGGGTGCGCGATCAACCTTCTTTCAGACGAGCGTTGCAGCTCAGCGGGTATATGTGCCAGACTGTGCACGAATCGATCACCCGCAAGACCGCGACGAGGCCGCAGGGGAAGGCGTCCCTCGTCTTGGAGGTCAGTGGTGAACGATCCTTTGTGCTGGCCAGGAGCCGGTCGAGTGCCCGGTGTCCTGACGGTCTT
>DATAZK010000217.1:0-2505 GCA_036272075.1 Frankiaceae bacterium | reverse complement strand
GCCCTACAACGCTTCGCTCGACGCGGGCTACCTGCGCAAGTTCCAGAAGGGCTTCCCCGGTCAGCCGGTCTTCGTCGTCTGGCACGGGCAGGGCGCGCCCAACATCCCCGGCGTGAGCCTCACCGCCGTCGATCGCGTCACAACTTCCCTGCCGTACTGGGAGGAGAGCGACGCCCACCGGCCCGACAAGCCGACCAGCGTTCCGGTCGACTTCGCGGTCTACCGGGTCGCTCCGATCGCCTGACGCGAGCCGCACTTCTCCAACACGGTCAGCCGGCCGGTACGCGCCAGCAGCTGAGGCGGCGTCACCGCGCACCAGCCGGCCCGGTGCAGTTCGGCGAGCTCCGGCCGTTCCTGGTAGCTCTCGATGGCGAGGTCGAAGAGCAGGACGCGTCCGGACGTGGGCGGGTGAGCCCGCAAGGCAGTTGACGCGGTGCCGTCGCCTCCCCGGTTCACGAAAATCGTCGGCGGCAGCGCCGGAAGCCCGGCGGGAATCCCCTTGCGCACAGTCGTCGTGTAGATGAACCCGGCGCGCGCCTCCGGCCCGGGCACGACGATCACGTCACCGGGCTTGCTGGCCCGTCGCAGTTGATCCGTGGCCTGGGGAAGGTGATCCAGCAGGCGGTGGTCGCCGCGGCGATCGGCCAGCGCGTGGACGGTCCAGAGCGCCGAGCCGACCGCGAGACCGGCGACGCCGACCAAGGCCAGCGTGGGCGTCAGGACCAGCCAGTGGCGGCGGGCCTCGCGCACCAGCCGCCCGATCCCGACCGCAGGCACGACGGTCAGCAGCGGGACGAGGAACAGGTTGGTTCGCGAAGGTCCGTACGGCCAGTAGCGGTCGGCGCTTGCCAGCAGGATCAGCAGCTCGCTGCCCAGCAGTCCCCACAGCACCAGCCGGCCATCGCGACTGCGGCGCAAGACATTTGCGCCGACCAGAAAAGCGATCACGAACGCAGGGGCGAGCAGCCAGCTGCTTTCCCAGCCGTTCGTCGCCGGGTGCACCACGTTGACATCGATCCGGTCGACGCCGGGGGGCGTGGTGCCGATGATGGCGACGGTCTTGTCCCAGATGAACCCAAGTCCTGCGCCGAAATGGTGCGGCAGGAAGGAGCCATTCCAGTAGGAGCCGTTGCGCTGGCTCGATTGGCGGGCGATGAAGAACAGGCTGTGGGCGCCGACGATCGCGAGCGCCGGCGCCGTTTCCCAGGCGGCTCGCCAGCGCGTGCGCCATTCCCGGCGCCACGCTCCCTGCCGCCATCCGCTCACCATCACCACGTCCGAAACCGCCAGTGGCACAAGGAGAAACGCGAGCGGGACGGTGAAGATGGTGAGCGCGCCGGCGGCCGTCCGCCATCCGATACGCGCGAGCGCCGACCCGGTTCCGGGTGCCGGCGCGCGCATCCACAGCAGCATCACCGCGACGGCCACGATCAGCTCGATGGTGTACGGCTTCAGCTGCCAGCCGAGGTCCAGCACGGTGCCGGAGAACCCGACCACCACACCGGTGGCGAAGGCGACGATCCGGCCCGCGAATTGCCGGGTGAGGGCGTACATGCTCACGCCGACGAACGGCAGCATGATCAGTTCCGGGAGCCGCAGCACGAGCGGGGTCCAGCCGAAGGTGTCGGCCGTCGCACGTTCGACGGCCACCCAGCCGGCCGCCGACGGCGCGTTGGCCCGGGTGATCTCGTGCCAGAACTGCGAACCGGGGGCACTGAGGTAGTGCGCCCTCCAGAGCTCGTCGTACCAGAGCGGGCGGGTCGACAGCGCACCCAGCCAGAGCTCGACCACCACCACACCTGCCACGAGCAACGCGATCAGCAGCCAGTCGGAGCGATCCCAGCCGAGACGATCCCGCCGGCGCGGCCGGTGGGCCCGATGTGTCCTGCGCGCTCGGGCTGGCGGGGCCGTCGCGGGGACGGCGCGTCCCCGGGGTTCCATCAGAAGCAGGCCGCCGCTTGTGACCCGGTGCCCAGCAGGTCGGCATGGGACGCCGAGGGGGTGAGCAGCGTCAGCGAGCACGGCATGACGCGATCGAGAGAGCCCCGCTCGCGGGCCAGCGCCGCCTTCCAGAGCCGATCCTGGATCACCGTCACGTGAGTGCGCACGATCCAGACTCGCGCACCCGGGCTCGCCGCGGCGGCGCGCATGGCATCAGCCAGACCCGTGACGATCCCGCTGTTGTCGCGGTTGGTGGCGACGATGACGTTCGGCTGATCCGGAAACCAGGTCTGAAATCCCGTGGCGTAACTGGTGGAGGGCCGCCAGCTCGGATGCCCGACAGGCCAGTAGTAGCTGAAGCCGTAGCTCGCCGTCGCGTCGACCAGGACGATGTCGTGGGGCTGCCGGTGCGCGGCGACGTACTCGGTGGATGCCCGGATGTTCTCGACGATGATGCTGCGCTCGCGGATGTCGTGACGCACGTTCACGACGAACGCCGCGGCTGCGACCGCCGCGACGGTCACACCGGCGACGACGTTGCGCCGCACATGCGTGCGCACCAGC
>DATAZK010000216.1:0-9815 GCA_036272075.1 Frankiaceae bacterium | reverse complement strand
ACGAACTGCGTCAGGTCACGATGCAGCGTGGCTGGCAGCCACATCCGGCCGGATCGGTGCTGATCAATTTCGGCGAGACCCGGGTGGTCTGCGCGGCCAGCGTCGAGCGCGAGGTGCCGCGCTGGCGGCGGGGGAGCGGGCTCGGGTGGGTGACGGCGGAGTACGCCATGCTGCCGAGCGCGACCAACACGCGTAACCAGCGGGAATCGGTCAAGGGCAAGGTCGGCGGGCGCACGCAGGAGATCAGCCGCCTGATCGGCCGGGCGCTTCGCCCCTGCGTCGATCTGGCCGCCCTCGGCGAGAACACCATCGCCATCGACTGCGACGTCCTCGTGGCCGACGGTGGGACGCGCACCGCCGCGATCACGGGTGCCTACGTCGCGCTGGCTGACGCGATCCACTCGCTCGGCAAGGACTCGGCCCTCGTCGCGTCGGTCTCGGCCGTGAGCGTGGGCGTGATCGACGGCGAACCGCGGCTCGACCTTTGCTACGAGGAGGACGTGCGCGCCGGCACCGACATGAACGTCGTCGTCACCGGTGACGGGCGCTTCGTCGAGGTGCAGGGGACGGCTGAAGGGGCCGCCTTCGACCGGTCGGAACTCGACGCGCTGCTCGACCTCGCCGTCGGCGGTTGCGCCTCGCTGGCGGCCGCCCAAAAAGCGGCGCTTGCTGAGTGAGCGAGCCGCGCGTCCGGATCGTGCTGGCGAGCCGCAACGAGGGCAAGCTGGCTGAGCTCAGGCGCATTCTCGGGCCGCACTACGAGCTGGTCGGACTGCCGGAATCGGCACCCGACGTCGCAGAGACCGGCGCGACGTTCGAGGAGAATGCGCTGCTCAAAGCACATGCGGCGGTCGCGGAGACGGGCCTGATCTCGGTGGCCGACGACAGCGGCTTGACCGTCGATGAGCTCAACGGCATGCCGGGCGTGCTTTCGGCGCGCTGGTCAGGGCTGCCGGCTGGTGACCCGACGCGTGATGACGCCAACCTTCGCCTCGTGCTGGCGCAGCTTTCGGAAGCGCCTGCCGAGCGGCGCGGGGCGGCTTTCGTCTGCGCGGCAGCCGTCGCGTTCCCGGATGGGCGGGAGCACGTCCTGCGCGGCGAGGTTCGCGGGAGGCTCTTGCGGGCTCCACAGGGCAGCGGCGGCTTCGGCTACGACCCGATCTTCATCCCCGACGGCGAGACGCGCACCACGGCGGAGATGAGTCCCGCTGAGAAGGACGCGATCAGCCACCGCGGCCGGGCCTTCCGGGCCCTCAGTGTCAAGCTTCCGGAGCTGCTCGGCGGCTGAGCCGGCCAGGTCTAGTACGTGCAGCGGTTGGCGTCGGAATCGGCGGAGATCGGCGCGGGATTGGGGCTGGGAGTCGCGGTCGGAGTCGGCGTCGGTCCGGTATCCGTGGGGACGTCGGAGACGCTCACCGGCAGCACCTTGGTGAAGTTGGCCCCGACGACAAGCACGACCCCGCTCGTCACGCTGGGGTCCTCGACCAGCACCGAGCCGGGCACGGCGGCGGCCACCGTACGGGCCGCGTCTACGTCGCCGCTGCCGTAGCGCACCTGCGACTTCGCGGTGTTCGTGGTGGCGGCCGGGCCGGGAACCCCGGTCGGGAAAGTGTCCTTCGCGAGCGCGGCCGTCACCTTGCTCGCCAGTCCGACCTCGCCGACCCCGTCCTCGACCGTCACCTGGATCGAGGAGGGGTCGACCGGGACGGAGACGGCCTGGGCATTTGACGCGGATACGGAACCGCTGGAGCTTCCCGTGCTGGGCGCGCTGGTACTGGTGCCCGTGTCACGGATCTTCGCGACCATCTGCTCGAACTGCGCCTGCTCGATGATCTGGACGCTTCCCACGTTGTTGTCCTGGCCGTTCGGAGTCAGCGTCGGCACGTTGGGGATGGACGTGTCGATGGTGCCGAGATCGGTGTCGGTGACGTCCAGCCCCCGCTGCGGCAGCGTCTCGAAGAACACCTTGCTGGGGTCGAGCCCGCGCAGTCGAAGCCCCAGGCTCTCCAGGTCGGTGAGCGAGGTGCCCTCGTCGAGGACGAGCGCTTTCTGGATCGCCCCGAGGAGCCGGGTGACCGCGATGGGGTTGAACAGCAGGTTGACGCGGGTGGCCGTGCGAAACACCGAGCCGAGGAACTGTTGCTGGCGCTTGATGCGGTCGAGGTCGGAGTCCGGGAGGCCATGGCGCTGGCGTACGAAATCGACGGCCTGATCGCCGACCAGCGTCTGCTCGCCGTACCTGCCGTGGAAGCCGCTGAATCCGTCATTGATGTTGGTGATCTGGCCGCCGTCCTCGTTGGCGCTGGCCGGGGCCGGTTTGATGCACACCTGGACGCCGTTGATGACCTGGCTGATCTTCTTGAAGCCTTCGAGGTCGACGGAGACGTAGTGGTCCACCTGCACCTGGAAGAGCTTCTCGACGGTGCGCACCAGCAGCGACGGACCACCCTCGAAGATGGCCTGGTTGAACTTGTTCTGCTCCGCGGGATGCTCGACGCCCTTGCTGTCCGTATAGGCCGGGATCGTGACGAGGGTGTCGCGAGGGATCGAGATGTTGGTGGTGGTGCCGTCGGCGTCGAGGTGAGCCAGGATCGTCGTGTCGCTACGCGCGCCTTCGATGCCGGTGCCGAACTCGCCGTCCGTTCCGGCGCGGCTGTCGGTGCCGACGAGCAGCCAGTTCTGCGAGCCGAGTGGCGCTGCGGCCGGCCGGTCGGCGGCCTTGCCGAGGTTCAGCTTGACCCGGGCGATCGAGCCGTCGAACCATTTGACGACGACGAACCCGCCGACGCTTCCCAGCAGCACAACGACCGACAGCAGACCCGCCACGAGGTAGAGCAGGCGCTGGGGGATCGGCCGATGGCGCTTGCGCACGCGTTTGTCGGGGCTGAGCCCCGGCGGCGGCGCTTGTTGGGTTGACGTGACGACGACGGTGAGCTCCCACGTCCGAGCCGGCTCCCCTTACGGGGCGCTGGGAAGGTGGCGGACGATCAAGACGTTACCGCCGGTCGCTGAGAGAACCATGGTTATCCACTGTGCTGGGCCTGGTGCCTGCCGGAGATGTCGTTGATGATCCGCGCCAGGGCTGCGGGCCGGCTGATCATGCACATGTGGGCGGCGTCGATGTCGATGACGTCGCAGCTGGTCTGATCACTGACATTCCGGACGAAGCGCAGCTGGCGATCCGGCGGCACGACGACGTCGGGGATCGTGCGGATCCAGGTCCGTGGCATGTCCGACGCGAGTGGCGCCAGGTCGACCGGCGTCACTTCACAGCAATGACGTCGATCGGACGGATGCTCGGACTGCTCGCGAGCAAATCGGGCGCGACCTGGCCGAGAGCTACCGGGATCTGGCCGTTCACGTGAGCCTGCCGATCGGCCTCGTTCTCGAAAGTGTCAAAGATTCCGTAAGTCGTGTCGCTGATCCTGAACGCGTACCAGGTGACGGTGCCCTCCTCGGCCAGGGCCAACTCACGTCCCTGCCGAAGGAATTCGGCGAGTTCGTCGCCCTTGCCGGGCTTGGCCTCGAGCAGCGCAAGCAGCCCTCGATCGATGCTCATGGTGTTATTCCCTTCATCGCGGCGGTTGGTTTCGGGGATGGATCCCCATCGCTGGTCCGGCGCCAGCGGGTCAACGCGACGCCGGACCAGATGAGCTCGACGACCCCGAACGGCCAGACGCCGGAAACGAAGCCGTAGACGCTGGAAAGCACGCAACCGCAGGCGAATCCCAGGATGAAGAGGCGCCCACGCTTCTCCAGCGCGTACATGATCATCATGAACGTGACGGCGCACGCCCCGTAGATGGTCATGCTCTGATCGTCGGTGATGGCTCGAGTACGCGCAAACCCGGTCGCCCGAACGCGGTATTGCGCCCGGCTTGCGGCGCGAACACACTCCTGTGATGGTCAGCGCCGTCACACCCTTGCCGAAGCGGGGTCAGGCCTTCCTGGACGCCCGCGATGGCGAACGCTCGCTTCGGGTGTCATGGCGTCCCGAGGACGGCGTCTTCGTGATCAGCATCTGGAGCGGTGCCGGCTGTCTCGCCACCTTCCACCTCGACCAGTCGAACCTGTCGACGTTCCTGGGCGGATTCGTCGATCAGCTGACCGTCGCCTGATCGGGCCGCGCTAGACGGGCTTGATCCAGCCCTGGGTGAGGCCGTGGCCTGCGCCCGAGTCGCCGGTCTCGACGTTGTTCACCAGGAACTGGGAGCTGATCGTCGCGTTGCCGCGGGCCAGCGAGCCGAAGCCCTTGGGGAGCTTCACCCACACCGTGTACCACTTGTTGTTGCACACGGCATGCGTCGTGATGACGAGCCCGTCGGCATAGGCGCCACTGGCCTGCGAGACGTGGACGGTCAGATCGCTGGGCTGCCAGCCCGGCACGCAACGAACCTGCTCCCTGACGAGGGTCGACCCACCGTGGTAGAGCTTCACGATGGGATCAGCCTTGACGAAGGCGACATCCGTTGGACGGTCGCCCGCGAACGCCGCCTGCGTACCGGCGGCCATCGCGGACAGAGCCACCAGAAGGCCCAACGCCACACTGAGAATTCGCTTGAACCGCATCGACGCCCACCCCGACATCGTCATTTAACATCGACCTCACATCGTCGTGACATTTGACCGTGATCATGACGAACCGTCCCGGGATGGCGCAAGAGGTAGCAGCGAGTCACCACGAGCGGTGACGGCGCTCCTGCTGAACGTGACGGACAAATCTGGTGGGTCCGGACGATTCGTTCATTCCCGCCGGCGAGCGGTCCGTGGTGGGCGATCGGGGTAGACGAGCCTGCGCAGGTAGCCGCCGCAGATTGCAACTGCCGTCTCGGTGGCGAGGATCGGGTCCTGGTCTGCTCTTTGGCGACCGGCCAGTGGAAGCAATTGATCGTGAATCTGACGCCCATTTCGGGCCAGCTCTCGCAGTCCTTCCTTGGATTGCGGCCAAGGCCTGGCTGGAACCGCGGCGACCTTGTCCCGTAACGCCATGAGGCCGGGCTCGCGTCGGGCCAGCTCCTCAAATGCTTTCGCTGGGTCGAGGCCGGCGAGCCGCTGTAGTTCGTTGAGACGCTCGGTCGAACGGGAATCCTCAGGCGCCACAGCCGTTTTCGCGATCGCTGCCTCCAGCAGTCGCACGCTGTGGTTGTAGTGCCGCCACTCCAGGTGCAGATCGTTGCGCCTGAAGTTCTTGAGCGCGTCAGTCAATGCATAACGGCTGCGGCCGGCCAGGCGACGGAGTTCTTCAACGCCCTCCGGGTCTTCACGTCCGGCTCGCGCGAGCATCTCTGCGTGCCGCGCGACACGGGAGGCCCGATCGTTCAGCACGACAAAGGCCGGGGAGTCCACCTTGCGCTGCTCTCGCATTGTTCGCCGCATACCCAGCGTCAAGACAATCGCCGGGAGGACAGGGATGCGCGCCCCGCGCGATTCGGGGGGCGGCGGCGGTGCCGGTTCGGTCAACTCAGCTCCAGCACGCCCGCCAGGATTTCCTCGACCACGACGCCGAGCGGCTGAGCGGCATCGACCACGAGCGCGCCAACCTCCCGGTAGCTCGCTTCCATTGTCGGATTCCAACCGAGAATGGCCTCGAGCTCCACAGGCGACTTGCCGAAGGCGTTCGTGGTCCGAGTGGCAATTCGCTCGCGCAGAGTGGATTCGTCAAGCACGAGACACACGACCATGTCGAACAGATCCCACACCTCGGCCTCGTTCTCCACCGATCCACAGAGGAACACCCATTCCTCCCGCGCCATGAGCGCCAACGATTCGACGCGGGCTCGATTGATCCGCCAGCCGTGGTCCCGCAACCACGTCTCAGGGTGATGCCCGCCGCCGGGATCGTGAACCTGCTCGCCAGTAGCCCGCAGCCGCCAGACGGCAATGCCGTCCTCATCGGTGTCGTAGCTCCGGTAGCCGCGCCGGGCCAGCTCGCGGCGCACTGTCGACTTTCCGGTCCCGGAATTGCCCGTAACCCAGACGAGACCCACACCCGAGTTTCGCACCGCTCCGAAGCTAGCCGGAGCGCTCGTACCGCCTGAGCGCGATGGCGACGGCGACGACCGCGGCGGCCACGCCGAGCCACCCTGCGAAGCGGGTGAAATCGTGCCCTGTCAACCAGCCGGCGCCGCCCACCATGAATGCCACGACTATTCCGATCGGAACTCCGACGAGCAGTGCCATGACGATGTCCAGCGACACTTCATCGGAGCTGCGCCGAGTCACATGCTCAAGCATCCGCCGGTTCACCAGTGCGGTCCAGCAGCGTGACATCAACCGGATGTGTCGACCGCGCCCACGGGGCCGTGAATGAGCGTGGCGGGAAGCGTCGAACCGACCGTGGCCGCGTCCAGCACGAATTGCCGCACGTTCGCAGCACCGCAGGCGTTCAGCGGCCGCAAGACGTCGGTCGTCACGAGTCCCGGGCGGTCGCGGTCGGCGAGGAAGGAACTGTTGGCGTCGCCCCCGCCGTCGCAGGCGCGCACGGCGATATTGATGGCCGCGCTGTAGCCGGCGGCGCCGCGGTGCACCAGCGTCCACGGCAGTGAGACGTTCTCGACCGCGGGCGAGAGTGCCGGCGGCTCGATGGCGTCGATGCAGTTCGCGTTTCGGGAGGCGACGTAGACGAAGCCGTCGGCACCGGTGTTGGCGTCGACGACGAGCACCTGATAGCCGGGCAGTGCTGGACGCGTCGGCGGGCTTGCCGGCGCTGTGGGCGGCACAGTCGAGGTGGAACGGGTCGGGCAGCTGGACTTGATTTCCGGCCGGACGACGGCGACCCACGCCAGCCGCCGGTGGTAGGCGTGCAGGGCCGGCGGGGTCGGCGTTCCCGACCCGGTGCCGGAGGTGAGCGTGTGACCGCTGAGCAAGTCGTCCTCGACGGTGACGGTGGCGAGGCCGAACGTCAGGCCCGTCAGCTGTGCCTCTTGCTCGATCGGGAAGCCTTCTGCCGTGAGCCCGGCGCGCAGGTTGCACTCGGCGAGCTGAGCGGAAATCGCCGGGTGTGCATTCGCGGGCGCGACGGCGATGGTGAGCGCGCCTTCGTCGAGCGACACCGGGCGGGTGAATCGGCCGTTCGAAGCGGCACCGTTTACCGGCCCACCGACCTGCGGCCGAGCCGGTGGGTTCGCGATCACGCACGTGCTCGCCAGGACTCCGCTGAAGGGGTGAGGCTTCGGCGCGGAAACGCGCGTCGGGCTGCTGCTACAGCCCGCCGCCACGACGATCGCCGCAGCCATGACCACGACAGCGCGGCACCGTTGATTCACCGGACCAGCATCCACGGGTTAGTAGACGAAGTTGGCCAGAGGAAGGTTGCGACGACCGGGCAGCTCCTGATCGCAGTACGCCACGAGTTGCGGAGCCAGATGAGCGTCCTCCGTCTGGGTGCAGGCGATGGAGAGCAGCTCCGTGTAGCGATCCTGCGGGTCGCCGTCGACCTGAAGGGTCTCGTCGAGATTCTGCTTCGCCGCGGGATAGCTGACGACGAGCTGGTCCAGCCACGAGGTCAACGCGGCGGGATGGGGCCTGTGCGACCAGACGAAGTGCAGGTACTCGTAGGCGATGACCGTCGCGACTCGCGCGGGAGCGGAGCTCGCGTAGTCGGGGCGAATGATGATCGTGCGCGCATCGTCGATGTAGACGCCGATCGACTGGTCACCCGCGGGCCAGGGGGAGTCGAATTGCACGTGCAGCGAGCTGAGCTGCTCGGGAGTAAGCCAAATGACGGCTCCGGCGTCGCGGATTCGGCTGTCCAGGGCGTACGGCCCGGTGGGGGCAGGGATCACGTCTCGCGGAGCGGTCGCGTGCCGGACAGCAAAGAGCAGGTGAACTCCGATGGCAATGACGCTGAGCGCGGCAACGCCGACACTGAGCATTCGGGGCCAGCGGACGCCGGCGCGTTCCGGCGCGGAGAGCACAAGAGGATTTCGGCGGGATCGGAGACCAACCTGAGCCCGGCGGCGCGGAGGGTGCCCGTTCTTTACAGGATTGCCTGGAAACCGCTAGGGTCGGTCGCGCTGCAAGGCTCATCCTGAGCCCGCGTCAAACGGTTGAAGCCGGTGTGATTCCGGCACGGTAGCGCCACTGTGACCAGCCCTAGGACTGGAAGTCAGACCTCCGCCGACGCACATCCGTTCTATCGGGACGCCCTATCCCGAAGGAGACGACATGGCGACGATCCACCCCCCGGTCGACCGATCACTTCCGGTGCCCCTGCCGCGTACGCGAGTGGCGATGATCCTGGGCCTCACCGCTCTTGCAGCATTGATCCTGTACTACTTCGTCGGTATCGACGAAGGCATGACGTCCGTCTTCGGCAAGACCCTTGCCATCCATGAATGGGTGCATGACGCCCGGCACTTCCTCGGTTTTCCCTGTCACTAGTCCCGCCCTCCGCGACCGGGACTGACCATGGAAATACGGATCATCCTGCGCGGCGCCGTGTCCGGATTCCTGGCGGGCGTCCTCGGCTTCATCTTTTCGCGGATCTTCGCTGAACCGTGGATCGGCAAGGCCATTTCCTACGAGTCGGGCCGCGATGACGCCATCAAGGCGGTGGCGAAAGCGGCCGGAGTTGCCGTCACGCCGGACGGGCCCGAGGTCTTCAGCCGCACCGTCCAATCGACCTGGGGTCTGGCGACGGGCATCATCGCGTTCTCCACAGGGATGGGTGCGCTCGTTGCGGTCACCTACCTCGTGCTGCATGGCCGGTTCAACATCCGGCCCCGAACCCTGGCGCTGTTCGTCGCGGGGTTCGGCTTCCTCGGCGTCTACGCGGTGCCGCTGTGCAAGTACCCGCCCAACCCGCCGTCGATCGGCCACGATTTCACCATCAGCACCCGCACCGCGCTCTACCTGACGATGGTGGGCTGCTCGATCCTTTTCCTGATCCTCGCCGCGGTGCTGGGGCGACGACTGAAACCCCGCTTCGGCAATTTCAACGCCACCCTGATCGCCGCTGTCGCCTTCATCGCCGCCATCAGCATCGTGATCGGACTGCTGCCCTCGCTCGGGGAGCTGGCAGCCAACAAGCGAGTCGCCAGCAGCATCGGCTACGGGGCCTCCGCCACGGAAACACCGCTTCCGGTCAGAAACCCGCAGGGCCAGATCGTCTACCCGGGCTTCCCGGCAGACGTCTTGTGGAAGTTCCGCTTCTTCTCGCTGCTGGCCCAAATGCTGGTCTGGTCGGCGATCGGCATCATCTTCGGCACTCTCGTCGAGCGCTTCTTCAACCCCAAGGCGTTCCGGCGGGCCGCGGCGGAGGGCCGCCCGTCTCAGGAGTCCGTCGGCGTCTAGGGACACCGATCGGTGCGGAAGGGGGGATTCGAACCCCCACGCCCGTTAGGGCACTGGATCCTAAGTCCAGCGCGGCTGCCGTTACGCCACTCCCGCTCGCCCATCTAGTTTGCCTGGCAACGTGACAAGGGTTAACCGGCGGGTCGGACGGGTGTCCACCTGTTGCAGGCGATCGTTTGCGTTGACGATTTCAAGTCGGCGTTGGCCTATTCGCCGCAATGGATACCGCCTGTTCAGCGCACACCGAAACAAGCAATTGCTCAGCGGCCGCGGTGCGAAAGATCGTCACTCACGGGACCTTCCGCGATCTGCCGGTCCCCTTCCTCAGACGACAACTAGTAAAGGAGTAGTGCTCGTAGAGGAGAACCGCTGTGTCTGTCTTGCGAATGAAGTCGACGTACCCCCTGGCATTCGTGGGTATCGCTCTCATGGCCCTGGGCGCCTGCGGTGGCAGCCCGAAACCGTCGGCGGCTTCAGTCGTCAAGGCACAGTCGGACTTGGCCGTCCCCGCTCCGGAAGGC
>DATAZK010000215.1:0-4395 GCA_036272075.1 Frankiaceae bacterium | reverse complement strand
GATGTCGTCGGTCGTCAGCAACTTCGTCAGCGTGGTTCTGGTGATCACGGCGATGCTCACCCTCTCGTGGCAGATCACCGTCATCTCCCTGTTCATGCTCCCGATTTTCGTGATCCCGGCGCGCCTGATGGGGCGCAAGCTTCAGGAGATCACGCGCGAGGGCTACGGCTTGAACGCCCAGATGAACACGACGATGACCGAGCGTTTCAACGTCTCCGGTGCGCTGCTCGTGAAGCTCTTCGGGCGTCCGAACGAGGAGACGGACCAGTTCGGACGCCGGGCCGGCCGGGTGCGCGACATCGGCGTGCAATCGGCCATGTATTCAGGGATTTTCTTCGTCGCCCTCAGCCTGGTGGCTGCCCTGGCGACGGCCATCACGTACGGGATCGGCGGGCGGCTCGCCGCCGAGCGCTCGCTGGAGGTCGGGACGCTCGTCGCGCTGACCGCGTATCTCGGACGCCTCTACGGGCCGCTCACCGCGCTGTCGAACGTGCGCGTCGACATCATGACCGCGCTGGTCTCCTTCGAGCGCGTCTTCGAGGTGCTCGACCTGCCGCCGGCGATCGTCGACAAGCCTGACGCCGTCGCGCTGGATGCCGACCTGGAGCCCTCGATCGAATTCCGGGGCGTGGACTTCCGTTACCCGTCGGCCGAAGAGGTCTCGCTGGCGTCGCTGGAATCCGTCGCGGTACTGGATACGACCGTGCCGCAGCAGGTGCTCTTCGACGTCTCGTTCACGGCGGAGCCGGGGCAGCTCGTCGCGCTCGTGGGCCCGTCCGGCGCCGGGAAGACGACCATCACCCAGCTCGTCACGCGCATGTACGACGTGCAGGCCGGCGGGGTGTACGTCGGTGGTCACGACGTCCGCGACGTCACCCTCGAGTCGTTACGCGAGACGGTCGGGGTCGTCACGCAGGACGCCCACATGTTCCACGACACCATCCGGGCCAACCTCGCGTATGCCATGCCCGGCGCGACCGACGACGACCTCTGGGCCGCCATCGATGCGGCGCACATCGGGGTGCTCGTACGGTCGCTGCCGGACGGGCTCGAGACCGTCGTCGGTGACCGCGGTTACCGCCTGTCAGGCGGGGAGAAGCAGCGGCTGGCGATCGCCCGGCTGCTGCTGAAGGCGCCCAAGGTGGTCGTCCTCGATGAGGCGACGGCGCACCTGGATTCGGAGTCCGAGGTCGCCGTGCAACGCGCGCTCGCCCAGGCGCTGACCGGACGCACGTCGCTTGTCATCGCCCACCGGCTCTCGACCGTGCGCGACGCCGACAAGATCCTGGTGATCGACGACGGACGGGTGCGCGAATCCGGGCGGCACGACCAATTGCTGGCCGCCGGCGGGTTGTACGCAGAGCTGTACCGCACGCAATTCGCGGCTCAGGCTGAAGGAATCGACGCGCTGGCCGGCTCGTAACTACTCGCCGAGGGCTTCCTCGGGATGGTCGATGTTGGCGGGATCCATGGTCGGCTCCGGCTCCGCCTTCTCCTCGCCTCGCTCGAGGGCTTCGGCCAGCTTGTCGGGCAGCTCGATGTCGACGTCCCCGTTCGGCTGGGGCCGGATCGCCGGATTGCTCATGCCCCCGCCGTACCCTCTTCGCCGGGGCGGCACTCCTTGTCTCGTGCGGTGTGCCTTCCGGCGCGCGACGCGCCTTCGTGCCAGGCTCGTCGGGTGCTGAGGAGCTGGGGTAGCCGCGTGGCCGTGGTGGCCGTCGTGCTGCTGGCGGCCGTCAATGCCGTGTTCTGGACCGGGCTGTACAAGACCAAGCCGGTGAAGTCGTCGTTCTCGCAGCAGGTGACCGTCGTGCCGCGGCCGTCGGCATCAGCGACTGCGACCCCTGCTGCGGTGAACCCGCTTAATCTCCCCAGCGGACGCGCGCTGCTGACCACGATCGTCGGCGACACCATTGCCACCGGGCATTTCGCGAGCAGTCCTGACGCGCGATTCCGGACGCTCGTCCTCGGCGCGCTGGCGGCCCGCGGCCCGGTCTCGCCTGCCGAGGCGACCCGCACCGGGACATCAGACCTGTCGACCGCGGTGGCCGTCCCGGCCAACGTCGACCTCGTCATCCTCGAACTCGGCACCGACGACATGCGGGTCGAGAGCGTCTCGGATTTCGGGATGGCCTTCGGGGCGCTCATCGCGTCGGTGCATGCCGATTCTCCGAATGCAGCGCTGGTCTGCGCGGGGACGTGGAGTGCCACCGGGGGCCTGTACGACCAGGTCATCCAGCGTGATTGCCTGGCGGCGAAGGGCCGGTACGTCTCGCTGCAGGCGCTCTATGACACCCCGGCCTACCACGATCCCGCCGGCGGCAACGGCTACTACGGCATCTCCGACGGGCTCGCCCCGAACGACGCCGGGCATCGCGCGATCGCCGCGGCGCTGCTCGGGGCGGTCGGGGTCAAACTCAGCTAGCTGGGTGAGGTCAGCGAGAGATCGTCGACGTGGAAGCTCTGCCCGGCCGACATGACGCCGTAGACCGCGAAGGAGAACTGGTTGCCGGTGCCGCCGGCGGTCACGTTCTGGGTGAGCTGCTGCCAGCCGACGCTCGTCGCCTTGAGCGTGACGGTCTTGTCGGTGACGAGCGTATTGCCCTTCCATTCCCGCAGTTTCATGAAGATCTGCTGCCCCACGAACGTCGGATCGACCCAGGCGGATTGCGTGTAGACCTTGCCCGCCGTCGTGCTCAACACCCAGCGCGGGTTGTCGTTGACGCCGCTGGAGAGGTTCTTCGCGCCGGTGAGCCCGGCGATCTTGATGCTGGCGACGCCGGTGTGCGCGAGGGTGGCATCGCGGGTGACGGTGACGGCCGCGTTGGGGCCGTACTTGCCGCTCCAGCCGGTGAGGTCGGTCTCGACGCTCTGGTTGCCGATCCACTGCTTGAAGGGCGGCGGCACAGCGCCGACGGTGTCGGTGTCGGTCGCCGAGCAG
Organism: Frankiaceae bacterium; assembly: GCA_036272075.1. GTDB lineage: Bacteria > Actinomycetota > Actinomycetes > Frankiales > Frankiaceae > DATAZK01. The sequence goes on along the minus strand of DATAZK010000215.1, from coordinate 1,454 downwards.
GTGCTGCCGGACGTCGTGCACGCGGTGTCGGTCGCGGCGGCGTGGGCGCTGACCGCGAGCGAGGTGCCACCGGTGACCTGGAGGGTGAACGTCTTGGTGACGGTCTGGCCCGGGCTCACCGGGCCGATCTCCCAGCTGATCGTGCCGGCGCTTTCGGCGCCGCCGCCCGCGTCGGTCACGGTGGCGTTGGCCGGGATGACGGCGGAGAGGTCGACCCCGTCAGCCCCGGTGGACGTGCTCGGACTGCTCACGGCGGCGTGGTAAGTGACGGAATTGCCGGTCTGCACCGAGGTGACGCCGTCGGTCAGCGAGGTGTTCAGGCCCGGCTGCGGGGTGGGCGGGGTCGAGGCGGTGAAGGTCTGGCTGTAGACGACGCTGCCGTAGGTGCAGGTGTCCTTGCCCGCGCCGGGGATGACGGGCCCGCACAGCATGTGGACGGTCATGGTGTGGGCGCTGGCGTCATAGGTCGAGGAGAGGATTCCCGTGTGGCGCAGGCGGAAAAGGGAATTCGGGTCGGGCGGGGTGTTGTAGTTGACCGTCCCGGCGCCGCCCCCGCCATTGGTGATGTTCACCAGGCCGTTGATGGGCTTGAAGACCTCTTCGCCGTGGACGTGATGGGCGATGTTGAGGATGTACTTGCCCTTCGGGTGAGCTGCGGTCGGGCTGTATTTGGCGGCGAGCGCGTTGACCGCGTTGCGAATGTCCAGGCTCTCCTGGCCATTGAGGCTCGTGTACGCGGGGCGGTGGCCGTACGTGACGATGAAATCGATATTCGGGTCGGCCTGCGCGGCGGCCATGATCGGGTCGGCGCGGGTGCCCCAATTGCTTTGCGCGCCGGGCCAGGGCTCGGGATAGGAAATGTAAAGGACGTGGCCGGCCAGGAAGTAGCCCCAATCCTCACCCAGGCACGTATTCACCTTGGATTTGGTGGCCCATCCGCAGCCCGGATTGTTGATCAGGCTCGCGGTGTCGTTGGGAACCGCCTGCGCATTCGTGATGAAGCTGCGGCCTTTGTAGTTCTCCAAGGTGTCGCGTACGGCGCCGGGAACGGAATCGGGCTGCGGTGAGCCGTACTCGTGATTTCCCCAGACGGGCTGGAATGCCGCGCTCGTCGACCAGACCTGCTCGTCCAGGTAGTACTGGTGGACGGCCTGGGTGCCGCATTCGTTGGCGTAGGAAATGTCGCCGCCGTGCGTCACGAAATTCGGGTCCTGGGCGGCCGCGAGGCTGTGCGTCTGGGCCATGTACGCCTCGCACGAGGTCGTCGTGGTGTCGCCCATGTCGACCCAGGTGAATGAGCCGGTCGGGACCGTCTTGAAGGTGTGGTCGATCCCGGCCGCGCCAATCGCGTAGTGATACGTCATGCCCGGGGTGAGGCCGGTGAGCTGGACTTCCTCGAAGGGTCCGGTGGTGTCGACCGGCTTGATCGCGGAGGGGCTCGCCGTCGCCTGGCT
>DATAZK010000214.1:0-8883 GCA_036272075.1 Frankiaceae bacterium | reverse complement strand
AACTACCTCGCGACCCTGGAGACCTACGTCTCGGTCTTACGCCAGACGTTGGAACCAGGGGTGCGAGCCCGCGAGTCGCTCATAGTCACCGAACATGGTGGCTACCGGCTCGACACCGCGCGCGTCACGGTGGACGTCGATGAGTTCGACGCGCTGCTGCAGGAGGCCGCGACCGTTGGTCCGATACCTGCGCTGGCTCTGCTCGAGCGCGCCCGCGACATTCCCCGCGGCCAGCCGCTGGAAGACGAGCCGTACGCCGATTGGGCCGGCCCGGTCCGCGACGTCTACACCGTGCGACGGGTGCAGTCACTGATCGACGCCGGACGCCTTTCGCTTCTGACGGGAGAGCCCAACGCTGCCTTCCGCTTCGCCGAGGAGGCGGTGGCGATCAACCCGCTGGCGGAGGCGGCGTACCAGATCCTGATGACCGCGGCCTATGCGACGTGGCGCCAGGAGGTGGCGCTGCAGGCATTTGACCGGTGCCGCCGGTTGCTGGCCGACGAGCTCGGCGTCGATCCGATGGATGAGACGGTCGCGCTGCACATGGCGATCCTGCGGCACGAGGATGCGGCGAGCATGATTCCGCGGGTCCCTACCTCCGAGCCGACGCCTCCCGCTTCGCCGGCCCCGGCTGCTCCCCCGCTACCCACCGCCGAGGTCGCCCTCGAGCTCGAGCAGGCAGCTCCCCTGGAGCCTTCGATGCTCCTGCTGGGACGGCGCGAAGAATTGAAGGGGCTCGAAGCAGCGGCGCGCACCGCGCTGGCGGGACAGTTCTCGCTGCTTCTCGTGGTCGGCGAGCCGGGGATGGGAAAGACCACGATCGCCGACGCATTGGCGTCGCGGCTGAATGTGAAAGCCGGTTTCAATCGCTGTTCCGACCTGGAATCGAACCTGCCCTACGCCGCACTTTCCCTTGCTCTGCGGCCGGTTCTCGCTCCGGAGTCCGCCGACACCATCCCGCTGCTGGCCGACCTGCTCAGGCGCTCTGCCGCCGCGCAGCCGTTCGACGAGTTCGCCCGGCTGGCCACGATGGAGGGCCTCGCGCATGAGCTGACCGGCACCGAGCCGTTCCTGCTGGTGCTCGATGACGCGCAATGGGCCGATGACGACACCATCACGACCCTGGGCTATCTGCGTCGACGCAGCCCCACTACCCCCGTGGCCGTCGTACTCACCTGCAGCAGGATGGCCCTGCGCCGTGAGGCACTGCGCAATCTCAAGGTCGATCTGCGGGTGGACCTTGATCTGCTGACCGCGCAGGAGCTTGCGCCTTTGGATGACCCCGACGTGCTCGCCGCGACAAGCGGGCATCCGAGCTTTGTCGCCGCCTGGCACGAGGCGCGCCAGAACAAGCTCTCCGAGACCTTTGGCCCGGCAGTACGCGATCGGACCATCACGCGATGCTGGGATCTCGGCCCGAAGGCCTACCGGCTCCTGGCCATCGCGTCTGTCCTGGATCAGCCCGTGCAACCCCGGCAGCTGGCCGCGCTGGTCGGCACCTCCATCGACGAGATCGCCGGCGAGCTCGACGACCTCGTCGAGCAGCGACTGCTCATCAGCGACGCCGAAGGCTTCCGGTTCCGGGTCGCACCCGAACGGGAGATTCTCAGCCAGACGATGTCCGGCGTCCGGTGCGAGCTACTGCGCCGACGCGCGGCGGCCGTCGGTGAGGGCGTCCCATCGCGACGCTCGACGGATGATCCCGTGGCGCCGCTTCCCCGGGCCGCTCAGCAGCGGCAGCGATTTCGTCACGACTCGGGCTTGACGGAAGCCTCCGGCTGAGCCGACCGGACGGTGCCGTCCGGGCCCGCGACGACGAGGACCGGCGCACCCACGGCAGCCAGCACGTCGACGCCGGCAGGCTCCACCTCGGCGGTCACGACGGCGGCGGCCTCGAACGACCGGGCACCGCTCGCCAGCGCCGAGGCGACCGCAAGGTGAAGCGCCGGCAGGCGCAGCGGCCCGCGCACGACCGTCGCGGCAACGTAGGTGCGTCCGGTCTCATCGCGCACCGCAGCGCCCTCGGCGGCCAGCCCGTCACCGGCCACGGAACGCACCCGGGCGGAGCGGGCCAGCGTCACAAGCTTGGCATCTTCGGGATCGAGCCCCGGGGCTTGCGCAGCGGTGGTCACAGCTCGCCATTCTGGCAGGCAGCTCGCTCAGCCAGTTTCAGCTGCGGGCTCCTCGACGGGCTGCTCGCGGGTGACGAGCACGGTGTCGATGCGATTGCGCCGACCGGCCGTGCTTTCGGCGACCAGCTCCAGTCCTGCTACGTGAGCAGTGGCATCAGGAATCGGCACGCGTCCGAGCAGGCTGGCCAGCAAACCGCCGACGGTCTCGACCTCGTTCTCGTTCGGAAGCTCGACATCGAACAGCTCGGCCAGATCCTCGACCGGGAGGCGGGCGGTCACCCGGATCCGGTCCTCGTCGAGGCGTTCGATGGGCGGCGTCTCCTGGTCGTACTCGTCGGTGATCTCGCCGACGATCTCCTCCAGCACATCCTCGATCGTGACCAGCCCAGCCGTGCCGCCGTACTCGTCGATGACGACGGCCAGGTGCTGGCGGCCGGCCTGCATCTCGCGCAGCAGCTCGTCAGCGGGTTTGGATTCGGGCACGAAGTAGGCAGGACGCATTGCGGCCTCGACCGGCCGCTCGTCCCAGCCTTCGTGCTCGCGCCGTACGAGGTCTTTCAGGAAAGCGATCCCGACGACGTCGTCGACGGATTCGCCGACGACGGGGATGCGCGAGAAGCCGCTGCGCAAGGCGAGCGCGACCCCCTGGGCAATGGTCTTCGTGTGCTCGATCCAGACCATGTCGGTGCGCGGCACCATCACCTCGCGCGCGAGCGTGTCGCCGAGCTCGAAGACCGACGCGATCATGTCGCGCTCGCTGCGCTGCACGACCCCGCGCTCCTCGGCGAGGTCGACCAGATCGCGTAGCTCGGCCTCGGTCGAGAACGGCCCCTCGCGGTAACCGCGGCCCGGGGTGATCGCGTTGCCGAACAGGATCAGCAGCTGCGGGAGCGGGCCGAAGATCCGGGTGAGCGCGAGCGTGAGACCGGCGGTGCGCAGAGCCACCTTCGGAGCATGCTGGCGGCCGAGGGTTCGGAAGGCGACGCCCAGGATGATGTAGGAGATCAGCCCCATGATCAGGGTGGCGACCCCGACCGCGGCCAGGCCGGCCCCGAACTCGTGCACCATCGAGACGGTCACCAGCGCCACGGCCGCGATCTCGGCGAAAACCCTCAGCAGCAGAAGGAGATTCATGTAGCGCGCGGGGTCGGCGATGACCTTGGCGAGCCGCTTGGCGCCCCGGCGATCCTCGCGGACGAACTCCTCGACCACGACCCGCGAGACGCGGGTGAGCGCCGCGTCGATCATCACCAGCAGCGCGGCCAGCAGGATCAGGAAGAGGGCGCCGACCAGCAGGCCCACGTCCGACACGGTCACGACTGACCCGCCTGCTGCATGCTCACCGTCACGAAGCGGGGCTGCGGCGCGCCCGCCAGGCGTCCATCAGCCGGGTCTGGACCCCGACCATCTCCTGCTCCCCCTCAGGATCAGCGTGGTCGTAGCCGAGCAGGTGCAAGATCCCGTGCGTGCAGAGCAGGTGCAGCTCCTGCGTGGGCGAGTGGCCGGCGGCCAGCGCCTGACGTTCAGCGACCTGCGGACAGAGCACGACATCGCCGAGCAGCGCCTCCGGCACATCGTCCGAACCGGTGACCGGCGCACCACTGTCGAGATCGTCCTGCGGGAAGGCCAGCACGTCGGTCGGACCGGGCTCGCCCATGTAGACCTCGTGCAGGCGCTCCATGTGCTTGACGTCGACGATCATCAAGGAGAGCTCCGCCAGCGGCGAAACGCCTTGCGACGACAGCACATGGCGGGCCAGGGCGACCAGCTCGATCTCGTCGACGTCGACGCCGGAATCGTTGGCGACAAACACACTCATCGGGCGCTCACATGACCATCATGATCGGTCTCAGCGACGTTTGCGTTGCGGCACGGCGCGCGGGCCCGACGGCTCATGCGCCGCATCCCAGCGGTCGTACGCGTCGACAATGTCGCTGACCAGCCGATGCCGTACGACATCGCTGCTGTTCAACATGGAGAAGTGGACGTCCTCGACGCCGTCCAGGATCTCGCGCACCACGCGAAGGCCGCTGCGCGTGCCGTTGGGCAGATCGACCTGGGTGATGTCACCGGTCACGACGATCTTGCTGCCGAAACCGAGCCGGGTGAGGAACATCTTCATCTGCTCGAGGGAGGTGTTCTGCGCCTCGTCGAGGATGATGAACGCGTCGTTGAGGGTGCGCCCGCGCATGTACGCCAGCGGGGCCACCTCGATCACCCCGCTCTGCATGAGGCGCGGGATCGAGTCGGGGTCGACCATGTCGTGCAGCGCGTCATAAAGCGGACGCAGGTAAGGATCGATCTTCTCGTACAAGGTTCCGGGCAGGAAGCCGAGCCGCTCTCCCGCTTCGACGGCCGGACGCGTCAGCAGGATCCGGTTGACGCTCTTGGCCTGCAGCGCCTGGACCGCTTTCGCCATGGCGAGGTAGGTCTTGCCGGTGCCCGCCGGGCCGATCCCGAAGACGATCGTGTGCTCGTCGATCGCGTCCACATAACGCTTCTGGTTCAGCGTCTTGGGCCGGATCGTGCGACCGCGGCTGGACAGGATGTTGAGCGTCAGGACGTCGGCCGGACGGTCCTCGCCGCCTCCGCGCAACATCGCGAGGGTGCGCTCCACCTTCGGACCGTCGAGGACGTCGCCGCGATCGAGCAGCGCCACCAATTCCTCGAACAACCGGGCGGCAAGCTCGTTGTCGGCCTCGTCGCCGGTGATCGTGATCTCGTTGCCCCGCACGTGAATGTCGGAAGACAGTGCCTTCTCGATGACGCGCAAGAGCTCATCGCGCTGGCCAAGCAGGCTCACCATGTCGTGCGCGCCGGGCACGACGACTTTGGTGATGCTCTCTTTGGTGGCGCTGTCTCTTTTGAGACGGGGCTGATCAGCTGCCATATCTGCCTTTCATGCTACGCGCCGCCACCTGGCGGCCGCTGTCGATCACGGGTCATTCGGTCTCTGCGGTCCATCGCCCTGCTGCCGCCAGCACCACGGCGGCCGCTGCGCACCCGGCTGTGCTGGCCCGAAGGACACTCGGGCCCAGTCTCACCGTGCGCGCTCCGGCAGCTGCGAAGCCTTGCAACTCATCGTCGGTGAGGCCCCCTTCCGGGCCGACGACGATCAGGACCTCACCTCGGGCAGGCGGCACTGCGAGGGCGTCGGTGAGGGACTCGGTCGCCGCCTCGTGCAACACCAGCGCCAAAGCCGCCTTGGCGATGCGGCGCTCGACCTCCTCGCTGGTGGCCGGCTCCGTCACCTCCGGCCACCGGGGCCTTCGCGCCTGCTTGGCTGAGCTCGCGGCCGCCTGCTCCCAGCGCCGCCCGGAGCGTTCTGGCACCCACGACGCGACGCATCGCTGCGCCTGCCACGGCACGATCTCGTCGACCCCGACTTCGGTGAGCAGTTCGACGGCCAGTTCCGAACGTTCGCCCTTGACCAGCGCCTGAACCACGACGATCCGCGGTTCCGGTTCGGCGACGCAGTGACGCGTCACGACGTCGAGTTCGAGCCGGTCCTTGCCGACGGCCGCCACGACGCACTCGGCGATCCGTCCCTCGCCGTCAGTGACGTCGATCCGCTCCCCCGCCCGCAGCCGGCGCACCGTCGCCGCGTGCCGCCCTTCGGGGCCGTCCAGCGTGAGCCGATCCGCGTCCGGCAGCGGGCGAAGGAGGAAAACCGGGGCCGTCATGCGGCACCGTCGCTGGGGGTGTGCAGGGTCAGCGCTCACTCATCGGCGGCCGCCGCGGCGCTTGCCGAACAGCCGGTCGCGGTTGCCGGCGCCATTTCCCTGGCCGTTGGCGTGGCCATTGGTCGTGATCGCGTCGGGACTCTCCTCGCCGCGCAGGCCCGCAAGCTCACGGATGAGCTTCTCCTGCTCGGTATCGATCTTCGTCGGGATCTCCACGTTGACGTGGACGTAGAGGTCGCCGCGGCCGCCGCGGCGCAGATGCGGCACTCCGCGGGCGTTCAGCGTGACCGTCGCGCCGGGCTGCGTCCCCGCCTTGATGGTGATCTTCTCCTCGCTGTCGAGCGTCTGGAGAGTGACCGTCGCGCCGAGCACCGCCGTTGTCATCGCCACCTTGAGGTTGCAGTGCAGATCGTCGCCCTCGCGTTCGAACTGCGGATGTTCGCGCTCGTGGATCTCGATGTACAGGTCGCCGGCCGGGCCACCGGAGGGGCCGACCTCGCCCTCGCCGTTGAGGCGGATCCGCATGCCGTCCTCGACACCGGCCGGCACCTTCACCGTCAGCGTTCGCCTTCCGCGCACCCGTCCCTCGCCGCCGCACTCGCGGCAGGGGCTCGCGATGACGCTGCCGAAACCGCCGCAGCGCGGGCAGGCCCGGGCCGTCACCATCTGGCCCAGGAACGAGCGGGTCACCTGCTGGATCTCACCGGAACCCTTGCACTGCTTGCAGGTGTCGGGATGCGTGCCGGGCGCGCTGCCCTCGCCTTCGCAGGTCTGGCACAGCACCGCCGTGTCAACCGTGATGTCGCGCTTCACGCCGAATGCCGTTTCAGCGAGGTCGAGATCGATGCGGAGCAACGCGTCGGCGCCGGGACGCACCCGGGTGCGCGGACCGCGGCTCGTGCCGCCGCCACCGAAGAAGGCGTCCATGATGTCGCCGAGGCCGCCGAAGCCGGCACCGAACGGGCTGCCGCCTCCCCCGCCGCCAGGGGCGAGCGGGTCGCCCCCGAGGTCGACGATCTGGCGCTTGTCCGGGTCGGAGAGCACCTCGTAGGCCCGCGTGACCTCTTTGAAGCGCTCTTCCTCGTCGGGGTTGACGTCGGGGTGCAACTCGCGCGCCAACTTGCGATACGCCCGCTTGATCTCCTCGGGAGAGGAGTCCTTGTTGACCCCGAGGATGGCGTAGTAGTCGCTGCTCACAAACCTGCCGATCGCGTTAGTAGTCGAGTTGGTCGTCGCAGCCGCCGGATGCTCACTCAGGGACCCAGCAGTTCGCCGACGTAACGGGCGACGGCTCGCACCGCCGAGATGTTGGCCGGGTAGTCCATCCGGGTCGGGCCCAGGACTCCCACGCCGCCGAAGCCGTAATCTGCCGACACCACCGACGTGGTTTGCAGGCCCTCGACGTCATTCTCCGCGCCGATGCGGACGGTGACGGTGTCGAGCTCGCTACTGGAGCCCAACAGCCGCAGCAGCACCACCTGTTCCTCGAGGGCCTCGAGAACCGGCCGCAACGTATGCGGGAAGTCCAGCGTCGAACGGGTGAGGTTGGCCGTTCCGGCGAGCAGGATCCGCTCTTCGGGACGCTCGACCAGGCTCTCCAGCACCACGGCGACGAGCCCGGAGAGGGTGTTGCGCAGGTGCGGACGGCAGGTGTCGGGCAGCTCGGAGACGGCGGCGGGAACGTCGACCAGGCGGCTGCCGTGCAGCGCCGAGCCCAGGATGCGGCGCAGATCCGCGACGTCCTCGTCCTCGACCGGGTCGGAGAGATCGACCACCCGCTGCTCGACGCGCCCGCGGTCGGTGATCAGCACCAGCAGCAGCCGGGTGGAGGTCATCGCGACGACCTCGACGTGGCGCACCTCGGCCCGTGAAAGCGTCGGATACTGCACGACGGCGACCTGACGGGTGAGCTGCGCAAGCAGGCGCACGCTGCGGCGCACGACATCATCGAGATCGATGGCGCCTTCCAGGAAAGTCTCGATAGCGCGCCGCTCGGCGACCGACATCGGCTTGACCGTCGACAACCGGTCGACGAAGAGCCGGTAGCCCTTGTCGGTCGGCACCCGGCCGGCGCTCGTGTGCGGCTGGACGATGTAACCCTCTTCTTCCAGGGCCGCCATGTCATTGCGCACGGTCGCCGGGGAGACCCCGAGCTGACCCCGCTCCGCCACGGCACGCGAACCGACCGGCTCGTTCGTCAGCACGAAGCCTTCGACGATGGCGCGAAGCACGTCGAGGCGTCGCTCCTCCAGCATCGGCGCACCTCCTTGACGGCCTCTCGACGCGGGCTTGGCACTCTTTTGCCCAGAGTGCCAAGTGTAAGGCGGGTGAGCGCCAGGGGCCACCAGCTCGACCGCGACCTAAGCTCGGCCGATGTCCGGCGCCCGCCCTCCTTTCCTACTCGCGGCCCTGCTCGCGTCGGGACTGGTGGTGGCCGGTTGCGGCAGCAGCGCACTGAGCAAGGACACCTATCTCAGCCGGGGCGACGCGATCTGCAAGCAGACGGGTGCTGCTGAGGCCAAGCTCAAAGCTCCGCCAAAGGGCAACCTGCCGGCCACAGCGACCTACCTGCGCAGTTCCGCGAACCTGATCGACGCCGAGCTCGCCCAGCTCCGCAAGCTCGCCAAACCCAAGGGCGACGGCGGCCGCCTCGGCGACCTGCTCTCCCGCGAGGGTGATGCCATCGCCACCCTGCGGCGCGCCGCCACGGCCGCCGCCGCCGGCCAGCAGTCGAGCGCCGACGCGCTGTTCACCCAGGGCGAAGGCGAACTCTCCGACGTCGGCGCCGGCCTGCGCGACTACGGCTTCACCGTCTGCGGCACCTGACCTCGTCAAGCGGCGAGGCGGCGGACGACGAGGTCGGCGAGCAGGCGACCCTGGCGGGTGAGGACGAAGTGGCCGTGCATACGCGAGAGCAGGCCCTCCTTGGCTAGCTGCTCGGCGCTGACGCGAGTGGCGGCGTCGAGGTCGGCGGCGGCGAGTCCGGGGCGCAGGCGCACTTCCAGCATCAGGCGCTCGAAGCGTCGCTCATCGGCGCCAAGCAGCTCGCGCGCGGCAGCCGGGCTCTG
>DATAZK010000213.1:0-20726 GCA_036272075.1 Frankiaceae bacterium | reverse complement strand
CTGGTGCGACATCGAGTCGCTGCGGCTGGCCTCCTATCGGCTGCTGACGGTCGCCGTGCACGGCGATGTCGATCCCGGCGCCGCGGCCGTAGGGGCGACGTACAAGTTCGCCTACACCGAGTTCCATCAACGGCTGACGGCCCTGGCACTCGACGTTGCAGGGCCCGCTGCGGCGCTGCTCACCGGACCCGCCGATGCTCCCCCGCCGCCGGGTGTGGGCATGGGCAGCCGGCGTCACGTGTACGACCTGCCGGTCACCGATGAGCAATCGAACTGGCTCTTCGCCCGCTCCGGCACCATCTACGGCGGCACCTCGCAGGTGCAGCGCAACATCGTCGCCGAGCGCGTGCTGGGTCTCCCCCGCGAGCCCCGTCCCTAAGTCAGCTCGAGGAGCTCGGCTATGCGCTCGCGTTCGCGGGCCGGATCGCCGAAGAGCAGCTGGGTGGCCTTGGCACGCTTGAGGTACAGATGCGCGACGTTGTCCCAGCGGAAGCCCTGGCCACCCTGCACCTGCATGCACCACTCGCTCGATTCCAGGGCTGCCTGCGTCGAGAGGATGCGGGCGTGTGAGACGGCCCCGTGCGTCAGCGTGAGCAGCGCGTGGTAGGCAGCAGCCCGGGCCTGCTCGACCAGCAGCACGATCTCGGCGAAACGGTGCTTCACCGACTGATACGAGCCGATGACGCGGCCGAACTGCTGACGACGGAGGGCGTACGCGAGCGCCACGTCGAGGGCTCCCTGTGCGCAGCCGACCTGTTCTGCCGCGACGGCTGCATGCGCTATGCGGCGCAACGTGTCGAGTGCGGCATCCCCATCCAGCACAAGGACCTTTCCTGGGACATCCTTCAGTTCGACGCGGGCCAGCTTGCGGGTCTGGTCGAGCGCAGGCGTCGGTACGCGAGTGAGTCCAACCGCGTTCGCCTCGACCTCGACCACGCAGGCGAGGCCGTCCCGCATCCCGAAGATAAGCAGCCGATCGGCGGTCATCCCGTCCAGCACGAAGGACTTCGATCCCGACACCCGGCCGCCGGCGCTGACCGTCACCCCCGCCGCTGTCAGCGTGCCCGACGCGTCTGCCGCGGCCACTGCCACCCGGTCTCCAGCGTCTGGAAGCAGCGCGCGTGCCATCACGGTGGACAGGTAGGGGCCGATGTAGAGCCGCTCCCCCATGACTTCCAACGCGGCGCCGATCTCGGCCGGATCACTCGGACCCGCCAGCCGGGCCACCTCCGGCCACAGGTACGGATCGTCTCCGACCGGATCCGCCATCAGTTCGCGCACGGCCGATACCGGCATGCGCTCGTCGAGCAGCGCACGCAACTCGTCCTGACGCGCCCGCTGCTCGGGCGTGAGCGCGAAGTACACCGGGGTCAGCTCGCGCGCAGGAAGGCGGCGATCTCGTCGCGCAACTCGGCCGCGGCCGGGAGCACGCCGAGGAAGGTGAAGAAGCTGTGGAACATGCCTTCATAGCGATGCTTGCGGGTCAAAACTCCAGCAGCAGCAAGGCGATCGGCGTACTCCTCGCCCTCGTCGCGCAGCGGGTCGTACTCCGCGGTGGCGACGAGCGCCGGCGGCAGCCCAGCAAGATCGGCCGCAAAAGTGGGTGACGCGTAGGGCTCGGTGAGCTCGGCGGGATGCTCCACGTACTGGCCCCAGTAGTACATGACCTCTTCGTGACGCAGGTAGTACGCGTCACCGGTCTCGCGATGGGAGGGCGTATCCCCGCGGGAGTCGAGCATCGGATAGACGAGCACCTGCGCTTCGAGCGCAGGAGCACCGCGGTCGCGCGCCATCAGGGCCACGGACGCGGCGAGGTTGCCGCCGGCGCTGTCACCGACCACCGCCAACTTGGCCGGCAGAGCAAGTTCCTCGCGCGCTTGCTCCGCCCAGCGGGCGACGGCGTAGCAGTCCTCGACCGCCGCGGGATACCGCGACTCCGGAGCCCGCCGGTAATGGACCGCGATGACGACGGCGGGAGTCGCGTTGCAGAGCGCCCGGCAGATGCCGTCGTGCGAGTCCAGATCGCAGAGCACGAAACCGCCGCCGTGAAAGAAGACGATCGTCGCGACCGCCTCGCCGACCGGCCGGTAGATGCGTACGGGGATCTCTCCCAACGGGCCGGGCACCGTGCGTTCGGACACGTCGCCCACGGGCTCCGGCGGCCCGCCGCGACCCATCGTCGCTCCGGCCTGCTCGACGAGCGCCCGCATCTCGGTCCCCGACAGCGTCGGGTCCAGCGGCGGGAACGTCTTCTCCATCGCGTCGATCAGGACGCGGGCAGTGGCATCGAGCGGCATGCGCTCACCATCCTCGGTATTCGGCGGGGCGGCGCTCCACGTAGCTGGCGAGGCCTTCCTGCCCGTCGGCGGTGTGCATGTTCAGATCCTGCGCGATCGCCTCGTCTTCGAAGGCTGCCCCCCGTGAGGCGTCCAGCGAGCGATTCACCAGCCACTTGGTGAGCGCGAGGGCGCGCGTCGGCCCGGCCGCCAGCCGCTGCGCCAGCGCCTCAGCCTCGACCGCCAGCTCCCCGTCGGGAACGACGCGACTGATCAGTCCGATCGACAGCGCCCGCTCGGCGCTCACGTCATCACCCAGCATGAGCAGTTCCTTGGCGCGCTGGACGCCGATAAGGCGCGGGAGGATGTAAGCGGCACCCGCATCAGGGACGAGCGCTCGTCGCACGAAAACCTCAATGAAACGAGCACTTTCGGCTGCCAGCACGAAATCGCACGCCAGCGCCACCTGCACGCCCATCCCCGCGGCCGTCCCGTTGACCGCAGCCACCACCGGCTTCTCGCAATCCAGGATCGCCGCGATCAGCCGCTGCGCGCTCGCCCGGATGCCGCGGGCGATGTCGCCGGCGATACGCTCCGGCACCCCCTCGGGCCGCGGAGGCGCCTGCTGGGCGCGCAGATCCGCCCCCGTGCAGAAATGCCGGCTCCCGGCGGCGGTCAGGACGACGGCGCGGACGGTCGGATCGGCGTTCGCCGCCTCGAACTGCGCGGTGAGTGTCGTCCGCGTAGCGACGGTGATCGCGTTGCCTGCTTGCGGCCGGTTGATCGTCAGCCAGAGCACCGGCCCGCGCAGTTCGCGAACGATCTCGTCCTCATCGGACATCCGGGGTCAGAAGGACTCGGGGTCGTCGATGACGCTCTGCGGCACCGGGTGGCGGTAGATGGTCGACGCGTTCTCCCAGGTGATCTTGCGAATGTCCTCGGCCGGAAGGTCCCCGATCGCCTGCTGGATGACCGATTGCGTACGCGGCCACAGCGAATCGCTGTGGGGGTAGTCCTCCTCCAGCAGGATGTGGTCGACGCCGATGCGCTCGCGGAGCGCGAAGGCGGTCGGGTCCTCCACCGCGCAGAAGTAGAAGTTGCGCTTCAGCACCTCGGCGGGGGGCTCCTTGATCCCGTCCCAGGTGCCGTACATCGACGCGTAGGTCTGCATGTGATCGAGGCGGTCCAGCAGCGCCGGCACCCAGCCGATGCCCCCCTCGCTCATCACGATCTTGATCTCCGGGAATCGCACCGGGATCCGCGAGAAGAGCCAGTCGACCGCCGAGAACATGGCGTAGCCGAAGAACAGCACGCCGACGACGTCAGCAGGCGCGTCATCAGCGGTGCCCGGCGAGGTACCCGAGGAACCGATGTGCAGATTCACGACCGTGCCGGTTTCCGCGCAGGCCCGCATGATCGGGTCCCAGTGGCCGGTGTGCATCGACGGCAGACCCAGCAGATGCGGGCCTTCGGAGAAGGTGACCGCCTTGAAGCCGCGCTCGGCGTTGCGGTAGATCTCCTGGGCCCCGATCTCCGGATCGAGGAAGTACGGGATCTGGCACGGGATGATCCGGTCGGGGTAGCTGCCCGCCCACTCCTCGAGATGCCAATCGTTCCAGGCCCTTACGGCCGCCAGCGCCAGCTCCGGGTCCTTGGTGGAAAGCTGCAGGCGCTGGCCCGCGAAACCGGGGAGGAACGACGGGAACGACAGCGACGCGTAGACCCCGGACAGGTTCATGTCGGCCACCCGCTGGTGGATGTCCCACGATCCGCGGCGCATGTCCTCGAAGCGCGTCGGCTCGAAGCCCCACTCGTCGACGGGCCGGCCCACCACCGCGTTGAAACCGACGTTGGGGAACTCCTGGCCGTCATAGACCCAGACATCGGCGTTGTCCTTGCGGATCACCCGCGGTGCCCGGTCGGCGAACTTGGCCGGCAGGCGTCCCTCGAACGCGTGCTTGGGCTCCACGATGTGGTCGTCCACCGAGATGACCGTGTACGGACGCGGCTGGCGGGGCGGGTCAGGCAGGAACGTGACCTTGCCCTTCACCTGCGTGGTGAAGCTGGTGTTACGGGTGAGCTCTTCGATGCTTGCCATCAGGCGTGTGGTCCTTGGAGTCGGCGGGGTCAGGCGGCAGGGTTCAGAGCAGAACGTCGGGCTCGGCGCGCAGCAACTGGCGCACCGCCCCGTTCCAGAAGACCTCGGTCCCCCGCTCGATCAATGACTTCTTCATGCCCTGCTTCAGCGCCTTGGCCATCGGGATGGGCGAGCGACCGGAGAGCATCACGTCGTAGGCGAGCTTGCACATCCGATCGATGCTGGCCGATCGGTAGGTGGCTTCGGCGATCGTCGGCGCCGTGACGATGACCCCGTGGCTGACCAGGATGGCATTGCTGGCGCTGCCGATCCGCTCGGCGAGCTCGGCCCCGAGCTGCGCGTCGTCGACCTCGCCGGTGTACTCCTCGACGAGCACCAGGTCGTCATCGAACATGCTGCCCTGCTGATGGACGATCTCGGGAAGCATGCCGATCGCCGCGAGAACCACCACGTAGTACGGGTGGTTGTGCACCACGACCCGGGCGTCAGGACGCCGGCGGTGCAGCTCGGTGTGGATGTGGAACGCGGGGGTCACATCCCACTTGCCCGACAGGACATTGCCGTCGTAGTCGACCCGGCAGACGTCGGACGCGGTCATCTCGTCCCACCAGAGGCCCCACGGATTGATCATGAGGCTGCCGTCGTCACGCGCCCACGTGATGTGGCCGGCGATGTCTTCGCTGAACCCGCCGCGAGCAAGGATGCGGAACGCGCACGCCAACTCCTGCTCGGGGGTCAGGTCACGGCCGATCGGCGGGGTGATCTTCGGAGACCACACCGCGGTGCCGCCCGCTCGAGGCTGGTCAGCAGCCGTGGCTACAGCGCTTGCAGGAGCTTCGGTGGAGATGCTCATCGGTCAGTCCCTCCTGAGCCGGGGCCGCTCACGCGACCTGTACTCATGGTCTAACACGCAACGCGCGCAAGTGCGCTTGGGTGGCGGATACGGTCCATTCATGGCCGGCCCGCTGCACACGTGCTCATTCCGTCTGACCTACGGCGACTGCGACCCGGCTGGAATCGTCTACTACGCCAACTACTTCCGCTGGATGGAGCACACGCACACCACGTGGTGGCTCGCCGCGGGCGAGCGGATCGACCAGATGCAGCAGCGTCACGGCGTCGAACTCGTCACCCGTCACACCGGCTGCGAATTCACCGCTCCGGCGCGTCCGTTCGACGTCGTCGTGGCGGAGCTTTCCGCTGAAGCCGTGGGACGCACGTCGTTTCGGATGCGGGTCGATTTCAGCCTCGAAGGCGGGCCGCCGGTGGCGACCGGTGACCTCACCCTGGTCACCATCGACGGCGACGGCCGGCCCGCCCCGGTGCCTCCGGCACTCAGGGATCATCTGGTCATCTAGGAGGTGTTACGTTCGGTCCGCCGGTGACTCACCTGGCGACCGAGGAGCGACGATGACATCTCCCAGCGCGACATCCCCCAGCGTGCAGCTCAATCACGTGGCGATCACCGTCACCGACAATGCCCGGGCCACCCGTTTCTACTGCGATGTGCTGGGCCTGAAAGAGCTTCCCCGGCCTGACTTCGGGATCCCCGGCGCCTGGCTCGCCACGGAGACCGGCATGATCCACCTCGTCCAGCTCCCGGCGATGCCGGAGCCGCGCGACCCGGTGGCGCACTTCGCACTGCAGGTGCCGACCGATCAGATCGCGCCGCTCAGCGAAGCTGTTGTGCGCGCCGGCGGAAAGGTCACGAGCGAGCCGCAGACCAGCGAGCGTTTCGGAATCACCGTGACGACGGCGTTCTGCTGCGACACCGAGGGCAACGCGTTCGAGCTGACGGACGCCGCTTAGGAGCTAGCGGCGCTCGGAGACCGGCTCGGTTTCCAGCGCGCCGAGCGGCCAGCCGACAGATGCGAGCCGGGACGAGACCCGGGCCAGGTCGGACTTCAGCGGCGGTTCGTTGGTGACCTCACGGATTGCCCGGTCCACCGTCTCGCTGTCCGGGTTCGCCTCACCGAGCACGGAGACCACGACCTCGCGGACCTCCTCGTCGGTGAGCTGGCGGCGCAGGAGTGCGAGCAGCGGGACGTAATCCTGGCGCGGCACACCTTCCGGATAGCCGGCGCGAAGGTAGTCCAGGACGGAGCTGAGCAAGGACATCGCCGTCACCCATTCACGATGATGTAGATCCCGTACCCGATCGCGGCCAGCACGACCGCGAAACACAGCACTCCTACCCCGAGAGCGACGGGATTCGCCTTGATCTGGGTGCTTCTCGTGGCGGCTCCGCCCGAGAGCACGATCTCGTCCTCACCACGCGGGCTGATGACCTTCAAGCCGAAGGCGAACAGCGCGGGCAGCCCGGCCCCGGCGAGGAGCCCCACGCCGAGGATCTTGCCGAGCGCGGCCCAGTTGATCCACGTGCTCATACCGCCACCGCCTCCCGGGCGGGAGCCGGCGCCTGGACAGGCACTCCGCCCCGCGCGTCGTCCCAATCGTCATTCACGTTGCTGGCCTTGACCGCGCTCTTGCGGGACGCCAGGAACAGCCCGCCGCAGATCACGACCATGGCCAGTGCGACGACGATGACGCCGAACGTCCCGGCGCCGCGGGCCAGTGCTTCCGACCCGGCGCCGACGAGCGCGGCCGAAGGCAGCGTCACGACCCAGGCGATGGCCATCCGGCCGGCGACGCTCCAGCGCACCTCGGCGCCCTTGCGTCCGACCCCGGAACCCAGGATCGAACCGGTGGCGACGTGCGTGGTCGACAGCGAGTAGCCGAAGTGCGAGGACAGCAGAATCGTTGCGGCGGAAGAGCTTTCCGCGGCCATGCCCTGCCGGGAGTCGATCTCGACGAGTCCCTTGCCGAGGGTGCGGATCACCCGCCAGCCGCCGACGTATGTACCGGCGCTGATGGCCACGGCGCAGGAGATGATGACCCAGATCGGCGCCTTGGCTCCGGGAGCGACGGTGCCGTGAGCGATGAGCGCGAGCGTGATGACGCCCATCGTCTTCTGCGCGTCGTTGGTGCCGTGGGCCAGCGAAACCATCGAGGCAGAGCCGATCTGACCGATCCGGAAGCCCGTGGTGCGGTTGCGCTCGCGGATCGAGCGGCTGATCCGAAACAGCGACATCGTGCCGATGGCGGCGATGAAGATGGCGATGATCGGGGAGAGGACAGCGGGCAGCAGCACCTTGCTGACCAGGCCGTGCCATTTCACGGCGCCGAAGCCGGCCGCCGCAATCGTCGAGCCGACGACGCCGCCGATCAGCGCGTGCGACGAGCTCGAGGGGATCCCGAGATACCAGGTGGCGATGTTCCACGTGATGCCGCCGACGAGTCCGGCAAACACCACCGTGAGGGTCACCGATCCGGTGGCGACCAGACCGCTCGCGATCGTGGCCGCGACGCTGAACGACAGGAACGCGCCGACCAGATTCAGCGCTCCTGAAATGGCGACGGCGATCTTCGGGGGAAGGGCACCGGTGGCAATGGACGTGGCCATCGCGTTGCCGGTGTCATGAAAGCCGTTGGTGAAGTCGAAAGCCAAGGCCGTGACGACCACCAGCGCGAGCAGGACATCACTGTTCACATACTCAGCCTAGGGCGCGATGACCTGCACGGAAGCCCTGCTGGAAATCTCCATACCGCGTTTGTCAGCTGTTCACCTGGTTAGCCCAAACGCCGCCCAGGAATGCTCCTCCGAGCCGCGGCAGAGTGGGATTTAGCCGTAAAACTTAGGTTTCCTCACATTTAGCCCCCAAGATCGCGCGTTACCCGCTTCCAGCTGGGCATCCCGGGGGCTATGGCAACGATCAGCGCGCCCGTCGCGCGACCCGGGGTTGGGCGGCAGCAGGCCTCAGTGATGCGTCGCGACGTGGGTCTTGTGGGCCTCACTTTCACCTCGCTGGGCTGCGTGATCGGCTCGGGATGGCTGCTGGCCGCCCTGGAGGCGTCGAGCGCCGCCGGTCCCGCGGCCATCTTGGCCTGGGGCATCGGCGGGGTCATCGTCCTGGCCCTGGCGCTGGTCTACGCCGAGATCGGCGCGGCCTACCCGGTGGCGGGGGGCACGTCACGGGTGCCCCACATCGCGTTCGGCCCGATCGCCGGTTTCGCCTCCGGTTGGCTGGCGTGGCTCGGATCGGTCACCCTGGCCCCCATCGAGGTCGAGGCGGCGCTGCAGTACCTGACGCCAAAGATCCATGCCGTCACGCTGACCCACACGAAGGGCGACGCGGTCGTGCTGACCGCCGCCGGTTTCGGGGTCGGCGCGGTCCTGCTCCTGCTCTTCGCGACCATCAACGTGCTGGGCGTCCGCAAGCTCTCAGAGAGCAACACCACGATCGTGAGCTGGAAGATCCTGGTGCCCTTGCTGACGGTCGTCGCGCTGGTCGTGACGTCGTTTCACAGCAGCAACTTCGCCGCGGGCAGCGCCGGTGGCTTCATGCCGTTCGGCTGGAAAGGCGTGCTGACGGCATTGCCCCTCGGGGTCGTGTTCTCGCTCACCGGTTTCGAGCAGGCGGTCCAACTGGGCGCCGAATCGCGTAACCCCGGCCGGGACATGCCGCGGGCCGTCATCGGCTCGGTGATCATCGGCATCCTGCTCTACCTCGCGTTGCAGGTGGCCTTCCTCGGCGCGCTCTCCCCGTCGGCCATCTCCCACGGCTGGGCCAGCCCGATCGGCTCCGGCGATTACGGGCCGTTCGCGACCATCGCGACGACGATCGGGCTGGGATGGCTGGCCGTGCTGCTCTACATCGATGCCGTCGTCAGCCCCGGCGGCACGGGCCTGATCTACGTCGGCACCAGCTCGCGTGCCGCGTACACCATGGCCCGCAGCGGCTACGCGCCGAAACCGTTCGCGAAGATCGGCAAGCGGGGCGTGCCCTTCGCCGGCATCGCGCTGTCTTTCGTCGTTGGACTGATCATGTTTCTGCCGTTCCCCGGTTGGCAGAAGCTGGTGTCGTTCATCAGTTCGGCGTCGGCTTTGATGTTCGCCTTCGCACCTGTCTCGCTCGCCGTGCTGCGACGCAGCGACCCGGAGCGCAAGCGCCCGTACCGGATGCCGTACGCGAAGGTGCTGGCACCGGCATCATTCGCGGCGGCGACGCTGATCGTCTACTGGGGCGGCTGGGAAACGACGTGGAAATTGCTCGTCGCCATCGGCATCGGATTCGCCGTCTTCACGCTCAACCAGCTCCGCAAGGGCGGCATCAAGCGCGAGGACCTCGACCTGCGGACCCTCAGCTGGCTCGCGCCATACCTGATCGGCCTGCTGGTGCTGACCTTTTACGGCCAGTTCAAGGGCGGACGCGCCGACCTGCCGTTCGGCATCGACCTCGCCATCGTCGCGGTGTTCGCCTTGGTGGTCTACGCGTTTGCGGTGCGCCAGGGTGCACCGTCGAAGATGGTCGAGCGCTACCTCGCCGAGGACACCGGTCAGGACCCCAGCGAACCCGCCTCCGCCAGCAAATGACGGCCGTACTCGCTGAAGGTGTTGTCGTCGACGAAGATGTGCTGCGTGCTCGCATGGGTGTCGCGATAGAGCCGCTGCAGCGCACCTGGGCGGATGCCGTCGGCGCCTGACCAGTGGTAGGCGAAGTCGACGACCTGGGCGCTGACATGGGCGGCATGGGTGGTCGCCTGGCGGATGCCGAGACGCAGCTCCTCGTCCAGCGGCTGGCCGGCTTCCAGCTGCTGCTGCGCCGCCGTGAACGTCTGGAACAGGAGCGCCCGCGCCGCCTTGAGCTTGGCCGTCTCGTGGCCCAAGCCGTACTGGAAACGCTCCATTCCCGCGACATTCGTCGCGTAGCCCATGCGTTGCTTGTGGCCGGCCAGCATCAGGACCTCGTCGATGGCGCGGCGGCCGACACCGAGCGCGAAGCCGGCATGGCCGATCGACGTCACGCCGAGGACACCGAGGCCATAGAGCGATCCGCCGCGATGCTGATGCGGGTTGGTGATCTCGAACGTGAAACCGGCGGGAACGACGCGCTCGGCGATCGCGTAGTCGAACGAGCCGGTACCGATCAGCCCCATCACATCCCAGCCGCCGAGGAACTCGACCTCGCTCCGCGGGACGAAAAATGCCCGGATGATGGGCCTTCCGTCGACCATGCGAGGTGCCTGGCCGTCCATCTCGACGGTGCCGCCGCCGATCCAGTCGGCGTGACCGCTGCCTGAGCCGAAGGCGTAGCGACCCTGCACCTGGTAGCCGCCGTCGACGGCGACCGAAGGACCCTTCGGGGAGAACTGGCCGGCCATGATCGCGAGGTGATCCGCGAACATCGCCTCGACCGCATCGTCGCCGAGGTAGGCGCTGAAGGCCGAGGTCGAGGCGTTGGCCATGTGGGACCAGCCGATCGACGCGTCGGCGGCGGTCAGCTCCTCGAAGACCGCCAGCGCCGTCACCGCGCTGACCTCGCTGCCGCCCAGCGAGCGCGGCACCAGGATGGAGAACAACCCGCTGTCGCGCAGGGACTCGACCACCGAGGCGGGCATGGTGCCCTGCCGCTCGCAGGACTCGGCCTCCGCCTCGATGAAGGGAGCGAGCTTGCGTGCCTGCTCGAGAACCGCCGCATCAGGCGACGCGAGATCGCTGTTCTCGGCGAAAGTGGCTGCGTTCGTCATGCCTGGGACCTCCACGAATTCGCTTCACGCCGACCGGCGTGAGGCCGACCACACCCTAGATGCGAGACACTGGCGGGGTGCCCATCGCTGTGCCAGCTCTCGTTCCTGCACGTCTTCGCGCGACGGCCGCCTGCGCCTTGCTCGGAATGCTCGGCGTCGTCGCCGGGTGCAGCAGCGCCGGTGGCGGCAGTAGCGCGCCCAACACGGCCGGCAGCGCGAGCGTCGTCCCGGGAGAGGCGCCCAAGCTCGGAGAAGGGGCCGGCGGCGGGATCAGCATCACGGGAACCAGCATCGTGCGTACCGGCACCAAGCTCGCCGTCACCGCGCAGATCCACAGCGATGAATCCACCCCCGACGAGCTCGTGCAGGTGGGCAGCAATGTCGGGCCGACCCTCGCGCTGTCCTCGCCCGTGCACATCCCCGCGGGCGGCACCGTCTCGATCGGCGGTCACGCGACCCAGGTGGTGCTCACGCAGTCGGGCCGGCTCGAACCGGGCGGCACCGTCGCGCTGTCGTTGCAGTTCGGCACCGCCGGCGCGGTGCAGGTGTTCTCCAGCTTCCTCGAGTCGTCCTGACGGCGGGAACCTCAAGCGAGCACCAGCTGCCCGTCCCCGAGCGGCGCCGACGGGGTGAAGGTGACCGGCATCCGCTCGATCCCGCTGATGAAGTTGTTGCGCCGTCGGGTCAGCGGCTCGTCCGAGGCGAGCGCGATGTCGGGCAACCGGTCGAGCAGCCGGTCCAGCAGCACGCGTAGCTCGAGGCGGGCCAGGTTGGATCCGAGGCAGAAGTGCGCGCCGACGCCGAACGCCATGTGGTCGTTGGGCACACGGTCGGGGTCGAAGATCGTCGGCTCGTTGAAGTGGGCCTCGTCGTAGTTGGCCGACTCATACAGCAGCAGGGCCTGATCGCCGGCAGCGAGTTGCGCGCCGCCGAACTCGTAGTCGCGGGTGAGGGTGCGGCACATGTTCTTGATGGGCGAGACCCAGCGCAGCATCTCCTCGACCGTCTGGGGGATCCGGCTGCGGTCGGTCAAAAGCGACTGCCAGTGCTCAGGATTGCGCATCAGTGCTTCCATGCCGCCGGCGATGACGTGGCGGGTGGTCTCGTCGCCGCCGATGAGGATCAGCAGGATCTCGCCGAGGACGTCGTCGTCGGTCAGCCGCTCGCCCTCGATCTCGGCGTTGAGCAGGATGGTGATGAGGTCGTCGGCCGGGTTTTCCTTGTGGTCGGCGATGACGCCCGTGGCGTACTCGTGCCAGGCCTGCGAAGCCGCGATCTGCTTGGAGATGAGGTCCTCGTCGCCGACGCCTTGAGTGCCGAGCAGGTCCTCGCTCCAGCGCAGGACGTCGCGCCGGTCCTTGGGGAGCACGCCGAGCATGTCGCCGATGACGATCATCGGCAGCTGGGCCGCGATGTCGTGGACGAGCTCGCTCGAGCCGCGCTCGCAGACGGTGTCGATGATGTCGTCGCACAGTTGGCGCAGCCGGGGCTCGTGCTCGGAGATCCGCCGCGGCGTGAAGCCCTTGCTGACGAGTCCGCGACGCTTGATGTGCGCCGGGTTGTCCATGTCGATCATGTGGTTGTTGGCCCCGTGAAACGGCCGGGAACCGGTGGCACTGCTGAAGATGGCCGGGTGGGTGCTCGCGTACTCCACGAGCTCGTACGTGGCGATCCCCCACAGGCCGCTTTCTGGATCGCGGTGCACCGGCGCGCCGCGGCGCAGCGCCTCATACACGGGAAAGGGGTTGAAGGCGTAGAAGTCGCCGTCGGCGAAGCGTGCCCGGCCGATCAGTTCGTCGTTGTGTGCGCTCACGGCTCTACACCACCACGAAGTCGTCGAGGTTCGGACGCCGGGTCCAGCTCCAGTAGTCCACCAGCGGCCACGGACTCAGCGAGTGGATCTTGCCTTCCGGGTTCTTGAAGTGCGAATGCTTAATCGACGGCTGCGCCCAGACGAGTGTGCTGAGCTCGCGTTGAACCCGCTCGTAGTACTCGTCGTGCACGTCTTGGCGCGGCTCCATGGCGCGAACGCCCTCGCCCAGCAGCACGTCCAAACAGCCGGTGATGTAACGCATCTGGCACTCGGAATGGAAGATCAGGCTGCCGCCGTGGGCGAGGTTGGTGCCTGGCCCATACATGCAGAACAGGTTGGGAAAGCCCGGGATCGTGATGCCGAGATACGCCGACGGGCTCTCGCCCCACAGCTGGCCGAGGTTCTTGCCGCGGCTGGTGATCTGCATGGGCCACAGGGCCCGGTTGGTGTAGAACCCGGTCGCGTACACGATGATGTCGGCCTCGTAGCGCTGTCCGGACACGGTGACGATGGCGTCGCGTTCGATGTGGTCGATCTCGTCGCGGACGAGTTCGACGTTGTCGCGCTTGAGCGCGGTGAGCCAGCTGCCGTTGTCCTGCAGGGTGCGCTTGCCGGTGGCCGGATAGTCCGGGATCACCTTGGCCAGCAGCTCCGGATCATCGCCTAGCTGGCTCTCGATCCACTGCGTGAACATCTGGCGGGTCATGTCGTTCGTAGCGCTGATCGCACGCTGCTGGTCGGGCCAGTCGGGGTCGACCCGCGAGCCTTCGAGGCTGCGCCCGCTGGCCGGCCAGAAGATCAGGAAGCGAAACCAGCGGCCGTAGTAGGGCAGGTTGCGAAGCGCCCAGCGGAAGCCGTCGCCCACCTTCGCGTGGTAATTCGGATTCGGAAACATCCATTGCGCCGTGCGCTGGAAGACGGTCAGTTCGGCGACTTCCGGGGCGATCGTCGGCACGATCTGGAAGCCGCTGGCGCCGGCGCCGATGAGGGCCACCTTCTTGCCGCGGTGATCGACCGAGTGGTCCCAGTTCGAGGAGTGGAACGAGGGCCCCTCGAAGTCGTTCATTCCCTTGATGTCAGGGGTGTGTGGCCGGTTGAGCTGGCCGACCGCGGAGATGACTGCGCGCGCCGGAAGCGTGGTCTCGTTGCCGTCCGCGTCGCGCGTACGCACCTGCCAGAGCCCGGTCTCATCCGACCAGTCGGCGCCGATCACCTCGGTGCTCCACCGGATGTCGGGCTCGATGCCGTGGCGGTTCATCACGTCACGGAAATACCCGGCGAGCTCAGGCTGCTGGGCGAAGAACTCGGTCCAGTGATCGCTCGGCTCGAAGGAGTAGCAGTAGAAGTGGTTGCCGACATCGACCCGCGCGCCGGGGTAGCTGTTCTCATACCAGGTGCCGCCGGGACCGCCGTTCTTCTCGATGATCGTGAACGGGACGCCCGCCTCCTTGAGGCGGATCCCGGCGAGCAGCCCTGATTCGCCGCACCCGATGACGACGACCGGAAACTCTGCGCGGGCCTGCGCCGACGCGTTCAGCTCGATCTTGCGGGAGTCGACGTCGTCGAGCTCGAGCTCCTCGAGCAGCAGCGGAACGTAGGACTCGGGGACTTCCTCACACACCAGCCAGCTCATCATCTCGTGGATGAGCTCGCGGCTCGGCGGGGGCGGCAGCGTGCAACCCCGGTCGCGGTACTCGCGGATGATGTCGAGCGCCAACCCGCGCACGGCGGCCTTGTCGTCCTCGGACATGTAGCCCTGGTACTCGTTGAGGAAAATCCCCTGCGGCTTGAGCCGGCCGCGGATCAGCTCCGGGTCACCCGTCATGTGCACCAGCGAGAGCATCAGCGTCGGGATGCTGACGTCTTCCAGGGCGGCGGCGATGCTCGCGTCGTCGTCGGCGAAGGGGGCGCCGGCATGGGGACTACTCATGACCACCTGATCTCTGACGTCTTCGGCAGGCCTGACTTTGCGGACCGGTAAACAGCGGCGAACCGGTAGACAGATTCGCAAGAGTGTCTACCGTGGCATCTTGTGGGCGAAGCCGTGATCGCGTCAAGCACGCGCGACCGGCTGCTGGATGCCGCCGATCGCTGCCTGCGCAGCACCGGAATCCGGCGCACAACTGTCGGGCAGATCGCTGAGGATGCAGGCGTCTCGCGGGCCTGGCTGTACCGGCTTTTCCCGGACAAGATCTCGCTGATCGGCGCCGCCCTGCTGCGCGGGGACGAGGAGTTCTGGGCGCAAGCTCGGGCTCACGTCGAAGCCGCCGAGGGGCTGGCCGGACAGGTCGCCGCAGCGGTCGCCTTCAGCCGTTCCCATCAGCCAGGAGCGCTGGTGCTGCAGTTGAAGGAGGCCGAGCCCGAGGCATTCGCCGCCGTCGTCGGCAGCGGGCTTCGCCAGATCCTGCCGGGGATGTCGAGCTTCTGGCATCCGTATCTCGAGCAGGCGCGATCTCGGGGTGAGGTGCGGGCCGGTCTCGACATCGCCCGCGCCGCCGAGTGGGTGCTGCGCATGGTCATCTCGCTCGTCACCACTCCCGGCGACGCCATGGACATCGACGACCCCGCCCAAGTGCGTGCGTTTCTCACGGATTTTCTGGTGGCTGGACTGGGCTGAGCTACGCGGCGGGTTTTACGCCGGGACGATCCTGATCGGGGCGCCGTCGAGCCAGGCCGCGATGTCCTCGACGACGTCGCCGTAGAAGGCCGCGTAGGCGACCTCGGAGACGTAGCCGATGTGCGGCGTCAGCAAGGTGTTCGGGGCGGTCAGGTAGGGATGCCCGGGCGGCAGCGGCTCGACGTCGTACACGTCCAGAGCGGCGCCCGCGATCGTCCCCGCGTGCAGCGCGGCGACGAGCGCCGCCTCATCGACGATGGGACCGCGCGAGGTGTTGACCAGATACCCCTTCGGCCCGAGAGCGGCAAGCTCGGGGGCCCCGACGACTCCGGTCGTGCGCTCACTGAGTTTGAGATGCACGGTCACGATGTCGCTGCGTTCGAAGAGTTCCTGCTTGCTGACGAGCTCCGCGCCGCACTCGGCCGCCCGCTCGGCCGTCATGTTCTGGCTCCAGGCGATCACCTTCATGTCGAACGCGTGCGCGTAGTGGGCGATACGAGGCCCGGTGCGCCCGAGACCGACGATCCCGAGCGTCGAGCCCATCAGCTCCGGGCCGATCCCCAGCTGCCAATGACCTTGGCGCACACCTGCGTCCTCTGCCGCGATGCCCCGCGTCACCGCGAGGATGAGACCCCAGGTGAGCTCCGGCGTCGCCGCGCCCGCTCCCCCGGTGCCGGACACGACGATGCCCAGCCGCTGCGCCGCCGCCACGTCGATGACGGCGTTGAACGGACCGGTCGTGATCAGCAGCTTGAGATTCGGCAGCTTCGCGAGGACGGATTCCGGGAAGGCTGTGCGCTCGCGCATCGCGACGATGACCTCGAAAGGTGCCAGCCGCGCGACGAGCGGGCCCTCCTCGTGAACGTGGTCGTTGAACACCGTGATGTCGACCTGTCCGTCGAGCGTCCAGTCGGCGGACGCCAGCGCGACCTGCTGGTAGTCATCAAGAATCGCGACGCGCGGTTTGCTCATGCCTCATGGTCTAACGAGCCTTCAGGGCGCTTCGCCAGCGGGTCCCGACGGCAATGGGGTGCGCAACGGCCGCGGCAGATACGTCGCTCCCGGCCCGCCGCCCGCGGCAATGTCCCCCGGGTTGCTGAGCCGGCACCGCTGAAGCGACAGGCAGCCGCAGCCGATGCACGAATCCAGGCCATCACGCAGCTGGACGAGCGCGTCGATCTGCTCATCGAGGCGGGCCCGCCAGGACCGCGACATTTTCGTCCAGTCGGCCCGGTTCGGGGTGCGACTGGCCGGCAGCCGATCCAGCGCCTCCCGGACTTCTTCCAGCCCCAGCCCGATGTTGCGCGCCGCACGGATGAACGCAAGCCGGCGCAGCACCGAACGCTCGTAGCGCCGCTGCTGCCCGCTCGTGCGGGTGGACTGGATGAGCCCGGCGTGCTCGTAGTAGCGCAACGCCGACGATGCGAATCCGCTGCGCTCGGCCACCTCGCCAATGGTCAGCAGATCATGAGTATCCATCGCCGACACCTCACTCGAAAGCCAGAACGGAGATCGCTTGACTTAAAGTTGACTTCAAGTACAACCATAGCCTCCACGCGCCGGCAGTCGGCGCTTGGAGGATGACATGAGCACAGCAATCATCACCGGGGGATCTCGGGGATTCGGGTACGCGCTGACGGCGGCCCTGGCGCGCGACGGGTGGACAGTGATCACCACCGGACGCGACGCCGACGTTCTTGAACAGGCCCGCACCATCGATCAGTCGCGGGTCATCACGATCCGCGGCGACGTCCGCGATCCGGATCACCAGCGCGAACTGATCGCTGCAGCCCGGCGGGCAGGTGGCCTGGATCTGCTGGTACACAACGCGAGCACGCTCGGACCGAGCCCGCTCCCCACGGTGGCCGAACTCCCGCCGCAAGAGCTGACGCGAATCTTCGACGTCAACGTGGTCGCCCCGCTGGCGCTGACCCGCCTCGCGCTCCCGCTGCTGCGCGTCGCAGCCCACCCGGCGATCGTCGCCCTCAGTTCCGACGCGGCCGCCGAGGCCTACGAAGGCTGGGGCGGCTACGGCTCGTCCAAAGCCGCGCTCGACCACCTGATGGCGGTCTTCGCCGCGGAAGAACCGGCGCTGGCGGTGTACGCGTTCGATCCCGGCGACATGCGAACAGCCATGCACCAGCGGGCTTTTCCCGGGGAGGACATCAGCGACCGCCCGGAGCCCGAGACTGTCGTGCCCGCTCTGCTGGATCTGCTACGCGAGCGGCCGGCAAGCGGACGCTACCGCGCTGCTGACCGAGCGGACGTAGCGGCGTGAGCACCCCCACCATCCCTCGACGGCCCCGGCCGGCGACCCGCTTCACGCTCCCCGGCAACGCGGCGGCGACCGAGCCACCCGAGGTCCGCGGCCTCGCCCGTGACGAGGTGCGGCTCATGGTGGTGCGCGGCCCGGCACCCGGCAGGATCGAGCACACCCGATTCCGCTCGCTGGCCGAGCATCTCAACCCCGGCGACTTGATCGTGGTCAACACCTCGGCCACCGTCGCGGCGGCCATCAGCGGCCGGCGGAGCAATGCGGCCCCGGTCGTCGTGCACTTCTCCGGACCTGCCGGGAGCGAGCGGTGGATCGTCGAATTGCGTGACGAGCAGCTGCATCGGGTCAGTGACGGCGAGGCAGGCGAGCGCATCGAACTGCCCCGCGGGGTTCACCTGACGCTCGCCCGCGGCTGGCCGGATCCCTTGCTAGGAAAGGGAAGTCGGCTCTGGGAGGCCGAGATCGCGGTGGAGTCGGGCCTCGGCGCATTCCTGGAGCGCGAGGGGCGGCCCATCTCCTACGACCACATTCACGGCGAGCGGCCGCTGCGCGACTATCAGACGATCTTCGCCGAGCAGCCCGGCAGCGCCGAGATGGTCAGCGCCTCCCGTCCGTTCTCGCGACGGCTCGTCGCAGAGCTGTGGAAGGCCGGCGTCGGCATCGCTCCCCTGCTGCTGCACACCGGCGTCTCCTCGCTGGAGGCGGACGAGCTGCCGTTGCCCGAGCGCTACCGGGTGTCGGCGGAGACGGCGAAGCGGGTCAACGCGGCGCAGGCCGCCGGCGGTCGCATCGTCGCGGCCGGTACGACCGTGACGCGAGCGCTGGAAACCGTGGCGAATGCGGATGGTTCGGTGCATGCGGGCGCCGGTGTCACCGAGCTAGTGATCGGTCCCGGCCGCTCACCGCGGGTCGTGCGCGGGCTCATCACCGGATGGCACGAGCCCGAGGCATCGCACCTGCTGATGCTCGAGGCCGTCGCGGGACGCGAACTCGTCGCCCGTGCTTACGAGGAAGCGCTCGACCGCGCGAACGGCGGCTACCTGTGGCACGAGTTCGGTGATTCGTGCCTGCTGCTTCCGGCTTACTGATCGGGCCGGTTGCTCGCCGAGCGGATGTTGCTGCGCACCGTGATGCCGGTGACGCTGGAGGACTCGTCCGAGGCCAGCCAGAGGACGATCTCGGCGACCTCCTCCGGCTCAGGCTCGCATGATGCCGCCGCCGTCGACCATCATGGTCTGCCCGGTGACGTAGGAGGACGCGTCGGAAAGCAGGAACCCGACGGCGGGAGCGATGTCGGTCACCAGATCGCCGTCGCGGCCGAGCGGATGGTCGGCATACATCGCCGCGAAAGTGCCGGCTCGGACGGGATCGTCGTCGGGCGGCATCCGGTGCCCTACAGACGCTGGGCACACGCAATTGACCAATACGCCGAAGCGTCCCCACTCGCGCGCCGCGGTGCGTGTCAGGGAGCGGATCGCCTCGTTCGACGCCGAGTACGGGCCATACCCCGGACCGCCCGTGAGCCCGACCGCCGAGCCCATCGTCACGATCCGCCCCCGTCCCTGATCGCGCATCGCCGGGAGCACCGATTGCATCGACCACAGCGTCCCGGCCGGGCCGGTGTTGAACACGACGTCCAGATCGTGCTGATCGACGTCCTCCAGCGCAGTCACCGGCCGGAAGGTCTGCGCGTTGGCCACCAACCCGTCGATCCGGCCCCACCGCTCCCGCGCGGACTCGGCGAGCGCGAAGGCGCCGTCACGATCGGCGGTGTTGACCGTCCGCGCGATCACGTCGGAAGGCGAGCGACCCAGCGATGCGACGGCGGCCGCGAGCCGGTCGGGATTGCGTCCGGTCAGCACCAGCTTCGCGCCTTGGTCCGCGAGGAAGCGGGCGCACCCCAGCCCGATCCCGCGACTCGCCCCGGTCACGACGATCACCTGACCCTCGAGCCCGAACCGCGGCTCGCTCATGCGGACTGCACCAGCGCGAAGTGCTCGACCACCGGAACCGGCTCGTAGAAGTGGTGCAGCAGGGCCCGCCACTCCAGGTAGGCCGACGACTGCCGGAAGCCCTCCATGTGATCTTCCAGTTCCCGCCACTGCACCAGGAGCAGGTACGCGCTGGGCCGCTCGAGGCAGCGCGAAAGGGTGAGGCTCTCGCAGCCGGGTGAGCCGAGGATGATCGTCTTGGCCAGCGCGAACGCCTCCTCGAAATCCTCTTCCTCGCCGGGCCGCACCGGCAGGACGGCATGCTCCAAGATCATGCGGCTGACGATAGCGGCCGGACGTGTCAGCCCGCGGGCGCCCCTGACCCGGCGGCCGGGGGCAGCTCCGGCAGCCGGGCGGAGTAGATCGAGTAGCCGTCCAGATACCGCGTCACGGCCGTGGCGATGACGGTGGCGGCGATCATCGGAACGGTCAGTCCGAGCCCGCTGTCGGTCAGCTCGATGAGGATCACGAGCGCGGCGAGCGGCGCCTGCATCGCCGCACCGATCATTGCGGCGGCTCCCACCATCGCGTACGCGCCCAGCGGAGTGCCGGACCACACGTGGGTCCAGGCGAGCCCGAGGAACCCGCCGAAGAGCGCGCCGATGCTCAGCACTGGCGTGAACAACCCGCCGGCGGCGCCGACCCCGAGGCACATCGCGGTGACGAGCGGTTTGAGCAGGAAGAGCACCAGCAGCAGGGTGAGGCCGCCCTTGCCGAGGAAGGTCTCCCCGACGATGGCGCTGCCGTTGCCGAACAGCTCGGGGTAAGCGATGCCGATCAGGCCGAGTATCCCGAAGCCGATGAGCGGCGCGACGAGCAGCAACGTGCCCTTCACCCGCCGGTACGCGACCCAGCCGAGCAGGCGGATGTACCCCGCGGCGACCAGACCCACGAGCGGGCCGAGCAGGATCGCCCAGATCACCAGCCGGGCGCTCGAGTGGTAGTGCGGGATACCCAGGTAGGTCTGGTGGTCGGCGAGATACCAGCGAGCAGTCTGAGTCGCGATGGTGGAGCAGGCGAGAGCGGGAAGCACGACGGGCAACGCGATGCTGCCGACCAGCACCTCGG
>DATAZK010000212.1:0-7364 GCA_036272075.1 Frankiaceae bacterium | reverse complement strand
CACCCGGCACCCTCCCACGGCCCCAAGAGCAGCCGCGGGAAGTACCACCCTCATCCTTGCTGCCGGATACAGAGCGCGGATGAATGCGCGCGGGGACGGCATTCTGCGCGCAAGATTGGTGGCAAGCTGAACCGATGCGGGTGGTCTGGCGGCCAGACGCCAGAAGTTTGGCGATGCTTGCTTCCCGGGCAGTCGCGGTCGCGGTATACGCGGTCTTGATCCATGCCTACAACGTCAAGGCGAGCCGGCACCCCCACATTGGTCCTCGATGGCTTAGAACTGGCGGCTGCCACCGGTGTGGTGATCGTCGGGGGTCTGCTCGGCGGATGGTTTCACCTGGCCGGCCATGCGCTTGCCGTCAGGCGGTTGGGACACCGGGTCACCCTCATCGGTACCGGGAGTTGGCCCATGGCGACTTTCACCCTGGGCCGAACGAAGCTCGAGCTCGGGCTCACGCCGGGTTATGAGAGATACCGCTACGCGGTCCAACGACCGCCGCTGACCGCTCCTCAGCACAGGCTCATCTTGATCTCCGGCCCTGCGGCAACACTGATCCTTGCAGCCGCCGGCGTCGCGATCGCCGAGTCAGACGCATCGCGGCTCTTGCGCTTGAGTTGCCTGGCATTCGCAATCAGTCAGTTTGGGCAACTGGTCGAATCCCTGACGCCACGGGCGTCGGCTCCGTTCTCCGACGGTTCGCAGCTACGTCACTTACGGCGTTACAAGGCTGCCTTTGGACTTCTTAGCAAGGGCCGGGTCGCGTATAACCGGCTGGATTTCGTGCGCGCAGAGAACCTCTACCGACGGGCGCTAGCTGAAAAGACGGACACGATGCTGCGCCGGGCTCTCACCATGGCACTGGCCTCAACGCTTGCGCACCTGTGCAGGTTCAACGAGTCGGCGGAGCTCACCGGTTACCTTGCGACATCCATGTCGGCCGACGATCCGAGCCTCGCCGCGGTGAGAAGGAATTGGGCTGACGCGCTGTTGTCGGCCGCGCTAGAGCGAGGCGAAGTCCTTGAGCCGATGCTTGTAGCCGAATGCGCTCGCTGGATCGACGTCCCTGATCTCGGGGAGGGTGACAGGGAAGAGGCCAGGCTGCACGGGCTCGCCATGCTCCGGCTCGCCCAGAACCGGCCAGCCGAGGCCGTCCCAGCCTGCAGGAGATCCCTCGAACTACTCAGCACGCACAACGGGCTAGCGAGTCAGTGGAACGGTCCGCGACAGGCCGTAAGCGCGACGCTGGTCGTCGCCCTCGGCCGTTCCGGTAAGCGAGCTGAAGCACGGGAGCTGGTCGAAATCGTAGAACCCACGAATCCGTTCTTCGCCGCCGCGCGCGAGGCGACCGGGTACGACGGACATGCCCACCCGTAGCCGCAGTCGAAGCGCCCCCAGCTTCCTGCTACCTTGCGCCGGGATAACTCGCTGTGGGTATGGCGTCACCTGGGGGATCTGTGAAGCGCTGGCTGCCGCTCGTCTCGGTCTTGCTGCTGACGGGCTGCCTCGCCGTCGGGCCGGGGATCCCGTACAAGAACGGGCAGGTGGTCGATCTTTCGATCACGCAGTTCAACCCCGGAGACACGGTCTGGCTGTCGCAATGTGCGCCCGCGCAGACCCCGACCGCCGCCACCGGATGCGGTACGACGCTGCATGGCCAGCCGTCCGCTCATCTCGACAGCCGCGGCACCGGGTCGGCGCACTTGACCGTTTCCAGCACGGTCGCCGGGATCGGCTGCGCGGGCTGGTGCACGATTGTCGCGACCAACGGGTCGAAGGTGCAGATCGTGCCGGTTCCCTTTGCTTCCACCGGAAGTGTGGAGATCGGTGTCCTCGATATGTCCCAGCCGCATGACATCTACGTGAATGGCAGGCTGTTCCACCGCACGAACGTCCCCCATGACGGCTTCGCCATCCTGCATGCGGCGCCGGGCACGTACCGGATCGATGATTACCTGACGGCGAGCTTGCCGGGTGGCAAGCCAGATGCGTCGACGACGGTCACGGTCGAAGCCGGAAAAGGCTACGGCGTCCTCGTCTATCCCACCTCCGGCACGAGGTTCAGCATCACTACGGGTGCTGTCCCGCCGCCGCCCGCGTCGGGTCGCGTACGGGTGCGGTTCAACAACGCCTCCCCCGTCACCGTCACCCCTCACCTGGGCAATCTGACGGGCCAGCCGATCGCGCCCGGGCAGGGCACGACCATGACCCTTACCGGGCCGTCGAACGTGGCCAACGGCGACGACACCTGGGGCGCCACCTATCCCACCAGCCCGCCGTCGGCCAGCACCTGCGGCGTTACCGGCGTCAGGGGAGGGCTCTTGCGTGGGGCCGGGTACGTCGTGACGATCGTCGCCGCCCCCCAGGTCGTCGCCGGAGCCTGCCCTGCCCTGATCGACGGGGGCATCACGCAGCAGTACGTGCCGTA
Organism: Frankiaceae bacterium; assembly: GCA_036272075.1. GTDB lineage: Bacteria > Actinomycetota > Actinomycetes > Frankiales > Frankiaceae > DATAZK01. The sequence continues at coordinate 4,939 of DATAZK010000212.1, read as the reverse complement.
GGTGCGAGCGCGCTTCGCGGCTCGTCAGGCGGCAATCACCTCGACCGAAATCCCATTGGCTGCAGCGTTTCCGGACGACACGTTCGACAAATCGGCCTGGGAGCACCGTCCCCTCAGAAGTGCCTAGGTCCCGGGCCGCCCGAGTCGTGCGCGCGGCCGGAACACCCTCTTTGGCGGGCACTTTCCCTACTGACAAGTAGCCGACTCCAGAGGCCGATGGCGCCCTCGGGCGGGTGACGATCCCGGCGACCGATCACCCCTCGCTTCGCAGAAGCCAGCACCGTTGGAGGCCCAGTGACTTCCTGGCAGCTCACCGGGTTCACCGAAGAGCGCGAGCTCGGCTCCGGCGGGAGCGGGCGCGTCGTGCTCGCCCGAGACGATGTGACCGGCAACGAGGTCGCCATCAAGTACCTGGCGCAGTGGCTGGCGACGGACGAGGACCACCTCACGAGCTTCCGCACCGAGGCACAGCTGATGGCCGGACTGATGAGTCCCCATTTGGTGACGCTGTACGAGTACGTCGAGACGACCGCCGGTGCGGCCATCGTCATGGACCTGATGGAGGGCGTGGCGCTGCGCGCCATGCTCGACGACGGCGGGCCGCTCACCCCGGAAGCGGCACTGACCCTGATGAAGGGCTCGCTGCTCGGCCTCGCGGCGCTGCACGCGCAGGGCGTCGTGCATCGCGACTACAAGCCCGAAAACGTCATGGTTGACGCCGAGGGCAGCACCAAGCTCGTCGACTACGGAATCGCCGCCCCGGTCGGTGAGATCGCCGGCGTTTCCGGTACCCCGCTGTACATGGCGCCCGAGCAGTGGCGCGGCGAGCCGAGCAATGCTGCGACCGACGTCTACGCGGCGACGGCCACCTTCGTCGAGTCCCTCACCGGCCGCCCGATGTTCGCCGGCACGACCGTCGGCGCGCTCCTGCATCAGCACCTCACGGTGGCGCCGCCGCTGCAGGAACTTCCCGAGGCCGTGCGCCCGATCGCCACCGCAGGGCTGGCGAAGGATCCGGCGGAGCGGATCGGCGACGCCAGTACCCTGCTGGCGCGACTCGAGGTGCTCGCCCCGGCGGCCTATGGCCCGGATTGGGAGAAGCGCGGGCGCGGGCACCTTGGTGCGCGCGCCTTGCTGCTGGCGCTGCTCTTTGCGCATCCCGAGCGGCTCGCCCACGAGCAGGCGTTCGCCCAGACCGACCTCAGCGACGGTTTAACCAGCGCCTCGAACGGCGCGACCGGCGGAACTCTAGGGGCCGAGGGCGGTCTGAACGCGGCACGCGCGCGTCGGCGCCGTCCGCTGACGCTCGGCCTCGGGGCTCTTGTCATCGGCGTCTCGGTTTTCGCCATCACCCGCCACTCCGGCCAGACGACCCAGTCGTCCAACGCCGCCTTCGAGCAGCGCCAGCCGACAGTGGGCATCGCCGCTGCGACGCCGAGCCCGAGCCCAAGCCCGACCCCGAGCCCCACACCCACCCCGACCGTTACGTCGGCCCCGAGCGTGACGCCGACGTCCGACCCGGTGCTGCCCCCGCCGCCTTCCGGGCCCACCTTCCGCGTCTCGCCGGTGACGACGACGGCGCTGCCTACGCTGCCGGCGAGCGCCATACCGACCCTGTCACCCACGCCGTCCCCGACACCATCGCCGACGCCCTCCCCGACGCCCTCCCCGACTCCGCCGCCCCCGCCGCCGGTCCTGAACATCGACCAGCCGCCGGCCTCGCCCCCGCCGCCCCCGCCGCCCGTCCTGAACATCGACCAGCCGCCGGCATCGCCCCCGCCGCCGCCGCCGATCCTGTTCTACGCGCCGCTGCCGACGTTCCCGGTGCCCGCGCCAGCCGCGGTGCCGTTCCTGCCGCCTCCCACGCCCATCTTCAGCCCGCCGGTCGTCACGCCCACGCCCGAGGCCGGCCCCACGCCCACGCCTACGCCCACGCCGATCGAGACGCCTTCGCCCACACCGTCCCCGGAGCCTTCCGAGACGCCGTCGCCGGAGCCTTCCGAGACGCCGTCCCCCGAACCGTCCGAGACGCCGTCCCCCGAACCGTCCGAAACGCCTTCACCCACGCCGTATCCGACGCCGTCTGACCCGGCTACCGAGACCTCGCCGACCGCGTCACCCTCGCCCTCGCCCTCGCCCACACCGCCGCCGGACATCCCCACTTGCCCGCTGGTCTTCCTCTACTGCCCGCCGGCGACCCTCGCCTGCCCGCCCACCGCGGAATTCTGCTGAGAACGGAGGTGACCTTGATGCCTAAGGACAGCCAGACACGGATCGACTCGCACCCGACCGTCCGGACCCCGCTGCCGAGCCCGCCCCTCGACGACCGGCTCACGCTCATGCTGCGCGAGCAGATCATCGACCTGCGCGACACGGTCCTGGTACCGCCCCAGGCGGGGCCGCCGGTCCCGACGCCGCAGCCGATGGAACTGGTGCGCTTCGGCCCGGGCGTTCCTGCCGTACTCGGAGCCGAAACGGCCCTCTCGGCCGAGTCCACTGCCCCGCCGCCGCGGTCGCGCCGAGAACGCGTCCTCAATATGGCCCTGACCCTCGCGCTCGCTGGTGTGGTGGCTTGGCTGCTCTGGCCTGCCGGCCCGCTGCATGCGCGGGCGGTCAGCGTGCGCTCGAGCGGCGCCGTCGTCGCTTGCAACTCCAGCGCCGACGTCGTTGCGACCGTTCGGACGAACGGCAATGCCGGGCAGTTGAAATATCGCTGGACACGCAACGACGGGCGCGGAAGCGGCACTCTGGTGCAGTCGCTCTCACGCGGGCAGCACAGCGTGAACCTTCACCTCACGTGGACCTTTCGCGGCCCGGGAACGTACGACGCCCGGGCGACGGTGCAGCTGATCACGCCGAGCACGTCGAGCGCGACGGTGAATTTCCGCTACGCGTGCTAGAACGCAAGGGTTCGGGTCCACGCATCCGCAGCGCGTCGCTGCATGAAGATGTCGAGGGCACCCCGGAGGACCGGGAGCGGGAAGTCCGGGTCTGGCAGGGCAACCCAGTTGGGGCCGACCAGAGCGGCGACGTTGTGCGAGTTGAGGGCAGCAAGGTCGCGTGTTCTCTCCGCTGCGCTCTCGTAGACCCGGAGCGAGACGGTTTCGAGCGGTGGCTTCGGTATTGGCGAAGTTGATCCGCGAATGCAGTGGATCTGGGAGAAGCCGGGCATGTACTGGTCTGCCGTGGGCAAGTAGTTGCAGGCAACGCCCGTGCCAACCGCGAGCATGGTCGCCACCAGGGCGACGGCTGCGGGCGAGCGTTTCATAGTGCCCATCGCGGTCCTATTTCCCATACCGCGCCGGCGGAGTGTTCAGCCCGTCGACATGGATCGGGCCACTCCGGTCGCGGAGCGAAGAGCCACCGGCGCCGCTGCGCACGCTGACGATTTCGGACGCGATCGACAGCGCGATCTCCCCTGGAGTACGAGCGCCGATGTCCAGCCCGGCCGGCCCGCGGATCGCCGCGATCGCTGCATCGCTCACCCCCCGACCGCGCAGCCATCCGGCTCGCGCCTCCTGGGTACGCCGCGATCCCAGGGCGCCGATATAGCCCGGCGCGGCTTCCAGTGCTGCGGCCAGCACCGGACCGTCGACCTCCCGGTCGTGGGTGAGCACGATGACCGCGTCGCCGGTGCTGAGCGATTCGACCGCGGCGACGGCCTCGGACACCCCGGCCACCACCTCCGGCTCCCAATCCAGCACGCGGGCCGTCTCTTGCAAGGCGGCCGCGAGCAATCCGTCTCCCACGATCACCAGCCGGCTCGTCGGCCACAACGCGGTCACCAGGCTCTCGCGTCCGTCGGCCAGTTCCATCACGGTGGCGGCGCAGTTGCCGCGTCCGAACCACTGCACTGCCCGCGGATCCGGCTTCGCCTCCGAACTGTCAGAAGAGAGCGAACGACGGCTGAACCACGTAGTGGCAAACTCCCCGCCGAGCTCGCTCACGACGCAGACCGCTTCATGCGAGGCCAACGCCTCCCAGACCTCCGGGGGGATATCGCTCGCCGGTTGCAGCAGCATCCTGGCGCGCCCGCCACAGGACAGGCCGGCGGTAGCCGCGTCATCGTCGCTGATGGCGATGCTGTGGACAGCAGCGGGCAGCTCCGCGGTCAGCGCCTCGGCCAGCAAAGGCGCGAGTGCCGGCTGGGCGGCGCCGCCGAGGACTTCGCCCACGGTGCCGCGCGCGGAGACGGCGAGGGCGTCCTGCGGCCAGCGTGAACTAAATCCCTGGACATCAATCGTGCGGACGAGAACAGTGCGCTCGTCGGCCCGTAGCCACGCGAGGACGGGACCGGAAATCTCGAACACGCTTCAACCTTTCGGCAGTCTTGGCGGCCGCAACTGGCCGGGCTGGTCGCACTTTTTTCGAACTGAGCCCGCAGGCCACCCAGCCTCGCTAGATTGCGCCACGACGCCAGCCGCCCACCAGCTCCTCCCGCCTTCCGCAAGGAGAATGCCATGGCCGCCCCCATCGTCGACCAGCTACGCGCGAGCCTCTCCGGAGAGGTCATCGCGCCGTCTGACCCCGGGTACGACGCTTCCCGGGCGATTTTCAACTCGATGATCGACATCCGGCCGGCGGCCATCGCCAAGCCGAAGAACGCCTCCGAAGTCGTTCAGGCGCTGCGCCTCGCGCGCGAAGCCGGTCTGCCCATCTCGGTGCGGGGCGGCGGTCACGGGGTCGCCGGCACGTCGCTGTGCGAGGGCGTCGTCATCGACCTTGCCGGGATGCGCCAGGTGAGCGTCGACCCATCTGCCCGCACCGCCACCATCGGCGGCGGCGGTACGTGGGTCGACCTCGACACGGCGACGCAAGAGCACGGGCTCGCCACTCCGGGCGGGCGCGTGACCCATACCGGCATCGGGGGGCTGACCCTCGGGGGTGGTCAGGGCTGGCTCTCGCCCAAGCACGGGCTGTCGTGTGACAACCTGATCGC
>DATAZK010000211.1:0-55538 GCA_036272075.1 Frankiaceae bacterium | reverse complement strand
ATGAGGCCGAGATCTTGAACGTGCTGGTTCTCTAGAATCACTTCGCTACGGCGCTCGCCTACCCGCGCGGAAGTGCCAATAGCGCGCGCTCGGGACCGCGCTGCAACCGGCAATAGCGGACGGTTCGGCCATACGGAGCAGTCGCTTTCGATTCGTCCGGTTTACGCTGATCTACGTGCGCGTCTTATGCTGCGGGCCTCTTCGTGGAAACGCGGTGGGCATGGCGTGCGTCGCCCCACCGTTCTGGACGCTGGTAGTCGTTGTGCTGTCGGGGCTGCCATTCGCGTTCGTGATCGCGGCACTCCCAGTAGCCGTATGGCAGTTCAGACGCGCTCGTCGAATGGGGCTTGAGATTGAGAACGGTCGAGTGACCGTCCGCCGCGTATTTCGATCGCCCGTATCACTGTCCGCAGCCTCGATCGCATCCGCCCGCTTCGAGCTGCAACCGCTACTGCTGAAGCCGTGCCCGCTTACCATCCGTACCCATCAGGGAGCGTCCATCAAGGTCCGCGGGGTCAGCCGCAAGGGCAAAATCTTGCCATCCCCCGACGACCGGAACGACGCCATCGAGCAACGTGTAGACCAGTTCTTCGCGGACGCCGAAATGACTGCCGTACGAACCGCATAGTCCGCGCATAAGTGTAGATATGCCGGTGATCTTGTAGGACTTTCCGGCCGTGCCATCGGGGCGCGTTCGGTTGCCGAAAGGCTCGCGTGCGTCGAGCTTGGATCGCAGCCTGCTGCCGCCGATTCGGGCCGTCGGGTCGTTGCCTTTGTTGCGGCATCCGACGCTGGATCGGTAGTCGGAGCCCGCCGCCAATCCAGACGCCGATGAAAGTCCGCCCGCCAGCAGGATCTCAGCGACACAATGCCCCAATGCGTGACGCGATTATCACCCCGCAATGGCGGGACTTCTATGAATCGACGGGCATCCCGGCTGCGGTCCGCGTCGGCCAAACTCTCCGGCTGACAGGCCACACCGGGACCCGACCCGACGGCTCGTTCTCCACCGACCCAGCTGAGCAGTTGCGCCAGACTTTCGAGAACATCGCTGACACCCTGGCTGCCGCGGGATGCACGTGGGCCGACGTCGAGGAAATCACCGCCTACCACGTCGGACTGCAAACCCAAGGTGACCTCGCGCTCGAGGTCGCCGGGCAGTTCATGTCGAAGCCTTTCCCCGCGTGGAGCGCGGTCGGGGTGACGGAGCTTTACGAACCCGACGCCGTCGTCGAGCTCAGGGTCATCGCGACGATCGCGCCACTCTGATCGGCCCAGCGACGCAGGCCGCTAGCCTGGAAATCATGCCCCGACCGGATACCGAGATCGCCGCGTGTCACGCCTCGCACGATCGGCTGCACCGATCCATCCAGACGCTCGATGACGCGGCGATGCGGCAGCCGAGCCGGCTGCCCGGCTGGAGCGTGGGTCACGTCGTCGCCCACTTGGCACGCAATGCTGACAGCGTCGTGCGGCGCCTGCGCGCGGTGATCGAGGGCAACGTCGTGGATCAGTACGAGGGTGGTGACGCCGGACGCGCCGCACAGATCGAGGAAGGCGCTCATCGTTCGGCAGCTGAGGCTTTCGATGATCTGGTGCGTGCCGACGCCGCCGTCGAAGCCATCTACCTGACCGTTCCCGACGAGGCCTGGGACCGGCCATTTGCGACACCCAACGCCTGGCGGGAGTTCCAGCAGCGGCCGGCGTCTTTCTTGCCATTCACCCGCTGGCGCGAGGTGGAGATCCATCACGTCGATCTCGGGATCGGCTACGAGTTCTCGCAGTGGCCGCAGGCCCTCGTCGACGCGTGGCTTCCGGGGATGCTGCAGACATTGCCTGAGCGCACTGATGCGAGGCAGCTGCTTGCGTGGACGCTCGGGCGGGAAGCTCCGCCGGTGCTGGACTCCTGGGGGTGAGCCGGCAAGTGGCTACTCGACCCCGAGCATGACCTCGGTCGACTTGACCAGAACCGTCACGGCCTGACCCGGCTTCAGGTCAAGGTCGGTGACCGCATCCTTGGTGATCGAGGCGGTCACCTGCTGCCCGCCGTCGAGGTCGACCTTGACCACCGCCATCACCGATCCGAGGTCGACCGAGGCAACGGTGCCGGTGAGTTGATTGCGAGTGGACAAACGCATGGACCCTCCCACGTCGTGGCGAACGTCTCACAGGCTACGGTGCCGGTCATGAGCGAGGGCAGCTACCGCGTCGTCCAGTGGGCGACCGGATCGATCGGGCAGATCTCCATCCGGCACTTCGTCGACAACCCGCAGTTCGATCTGGTCGGGGTGCTCGTGACCTCGGAAGAAAAGGACGGCAAGGACGCCGGCGAGCTGGCCGGGATCCCCGCGGTCGGCATCAAGGCCACCCGCAGCGTCGATGAGGTGATCGCCACCCCGGCCGACGTCGTGAACTACGCCCCGCTCTACGCCGACGTGAACGACATGGCCCGGATCCTGCGCTCGGGCAAGAACATCGTGACGCCAGTGGGATTCGTCTATCCGAAGGCCCTCGATCAGGCGGTACAGGACCAGCTCGCGCAGGCCTGCGCCGAGGGCGGCTCGTCGCTGTTCGGGGCGGGCATCCATCCCGGTTTCTCCGGGGATCTGCTCCCGATGATCACCGCACGGCTCTGCACGCGGGTCGACAAGGTGATCGTGCAGGAGGTCGCCGATCTGGCACCGCACCCCTCGCCGAAGATGAACTTCGAAGGGCTCGGGTTCGGACGCGATCCCGACGAAGCAAGGGCCGACCACAGCCCGCTCATCCGCACGATGGAGACCATCTTCCGGGAGTCGATGCTCCTGCTCGCCGACGGCCTCGGCGTCGAAGTTGACGAGATGACGACGGAGTTCGACGTCGCGGTCGCCAAGCGCGATCTCGAAGTGCGCAGCGGGCACATTCCGAAAGGCACCGTCGGCGGGATGCGGCACGAGTGGATCACCTGGTCGGGCGGCAAGCCGGTCATCGTCTTCCGCAGCTTCTGGAAGATGGACGACGACCTCGATCCCAACTGGGGCTACGGCACCGTCAAGTACGCGGTCATCATCGAGGGCGTCCCGTCGATGAAGCTGGAGTTCGAGCCGACGTCCAAGCATCCGACCGGCGACGAAGGCTATTGGGGACGCATCTGGACGGCGATGAACGCCATCAACGCGATCCCCGCCGTCGTCGCGGCGAGCCCGGGCATCAAGACGCATCTCGACCTGCCGCTGGTACGCCCGCCGGGATTGGTGCGCCCGGCGACTGACCTCATCTGGTAGTCGCTACTACGAGAGCCACTGGCCCCCGTTGACCGCAAGGTGCTGCCCGGTGACCGGAGCCGACAGCGACGAGCTGAGGAAGAGCACCGAGCCGGCACACTCGTCCGGCGTGGGCAGGTGTCCGAGCGGGATCTCGGTCGCCTTGGTCTCGATCCATTGGTCCAGACTCTGTCCCGCGGCCTCGGCAGCACCGCGTCCGAGCCGGTAAAGGTTCTCGCCCGCGACCGGGCCGAGGAAGATGCCGTTCACCCGGATCTGCTTCGGTCCGAGTTCGAGGCCGAGCGTGCGCGTCAGGGCGGCGAGCGCGGCTTTGGACGTCGAGTACGCGCCCATGTTCGCCGGGAAACGCACGGCAGCGCCTGAATTCACGAGCACCACGGCTCCCCCGCCGCCGCGCTCCATCACCGGGACTGCTGCCTGCACGAGCTGCAACGCACCGAAGAAGTTGATGTCCATGATGCGACGCCACTCGTCGGGGTCAGCCGTCGCGGCCGGGCTCCAGTCCCCCTCGTGATGCCCGTTCTGCACGAGCACGTCGAGGCGCCCGAAACGCTCTGCCGTCTGCTCGACGATGGCTGCGCACGACGCTGCATCGGCGAGGTCACACGCCACCGCATGCGCTTCACCGCCGGCCAGCCGGATCTCGTCCACCAGGTCTTCCAACCGGTTGCGATTGCGGGCACCGAGCACGACCCGCGCTCCATGCGCGGCGAAGCGCAAGGCGATGCTGCGGCCCATCCCCGGACCGGCGCCGGTCACGATCGCGACCTGGCCCGACAGGAGCGTTCCTTCGTTGACAGTCACGCGAGCATCCAACCGTACGCTCAGCTGCCGTCCGGATACCCCCCACGGTGCAGCACCATCGGATGGTGCGGCAGCGTCTCGACCGGCCGCACCTGGGCGCGCCACCCATCGGAATATGGCTGCAATCCTTGAAGAATCAGCCCGTCGATGATCGTCTCGAGGGCGACTCGTAGCGCACCGGCGACCCCCGTTCCGAGACGCTCGGTCATGGCTTCGTCCAGCGCTGCAGCCCGACCAGCGAGTCCTTCGCGCAACGCGCGGGCATGCAACTCCCCCACCGGGATCCCGCACGTCAGAAATCATGCAGGGTGATAGATCTGCAACAGCACGCCGGTGTCGTAGCGCACCAGCTCGTCGAGCTTCAGGGCGATCTTGCCCCGATCATCCGGGAAGACCTTGAGGCCGCCGCCGATCGCGACCGGAAAGGTCAGCAGCCGCAGCTCATCGACGAGCCCTTCCGCCAGCAAGGTCTGCACGAGCCACCCCGAAGTCGAGGCCGGCGAGCCGGCTGGAGTTCCACCCGAGCGGGCTCGCCTGTGCGGTCACGACATCTTTCGGCATCGCGTTCATCTTCTCGGCGAAGTCGCCGTCGCGCACCGACCAGGCGGCTGAAAAGCCTTCGTACGTCGTGCGTCCGAGCAGCATCGACCGGCGTGGGGGTGAGTCGGCTCGCCGCCGGGGGCTTCCATGACGCCGTCGAGTGACATGAACTCGGAGACGATGAGCTTGCGCATGATGTTCCTCCTGGCGAATACGAACGGTTGCGTTTCAGACGCTCGCCGCCGACTGGACTCATCGCTAGATCGGATTGGGCTTGTACAGCGCCTGGCGCGGGATCACGACGACGAGCCCGTGTGGCAGGTGCGGCGCGGTGACGGTGGTCCCGATGCCGGTCGGGTCGTGGTCGCCGTGCAGCTCCAAATCCCTGGGAACCTTGCCTTTTGCGAGGTTGAAATACAGCGTGACGATCGCTGTGTCGTTTCCGCCGAGCTGTACCGGATCGAGCTGGCGGGCCACGTCCATGGCTTGGTGGTCGGGCGGCAGGGCCAGGCCGTCGCGATCGATGAGCCGCTGCGCCGTCGTCTCGAACGCATGCACCGACTTGTCGAGGTTCTGCACCGCGAGATGAAGCCGGCACAGCTGACCGGAGTAGTCGATCTCGGCGTGGGTGCCGATCTGGTAGGTGATACCGCACTCGACTCCCAGTGGCGTGAGCCGCAGGTTGCCGTCGATGCCCGCATCGCTGGCGGGCAGGAGGATCTCGCGGGCGTCACTGGCCGGCATCCGGAAGGTCAGCGAGGGCGTCACCGACGCCGCGGGAGTGGACGCGGCCGAAGGAGTCCCCGGGTGCGACGAGCCGGAACAGGCGCTGATCACCAGGACCATCATCGGAGCGAGGGCAGTCACGGCCACTACGCGACGCGGGTTCACGACGGCCGAGCCCGTACGGCAGCCACCGACAGCGCGCGAAGTTGCGGCAGCAGTCTCGACGCGATCGGCGCCACCCCCTCAACCGGGAAGTGCACTCCATCCGTCGTGCGGATCGTGACGCCGTCCAGCGTGCTCGTGTACTTGCCGCCCGGGCACACCATCGCGTCGAGGTCGACCAGCCGGCTCGTCGCGGGATGACGTGCGTGCGCTTCGGCCAGCAGTTGGTTGAAGCGCGTGATGCGCGCGGGATCGTCCTCCGGGTAGGGGGAACCGTCGGGGCTCTCGGTAGGCGCGACGCACGGGGTCGTCAGCAGCACCACCGGCGCCCCGGTGGAGGACAGCACGTCGATCGCCCGGTCGAGCTCGCTGGAGAGGTAGGCATCGAAGTCGGGCTCGCCGACGTGTTCCCAGCTGCCGTCGTGGTAGGTATCCGCGACCTCCCAGCGCCCGACCAGCAGCGCGACGAGATCGGGATGATCCGTGGCGACCGCCTGGGCCCGCTCCTGCGGCCAGGTCGCGCAGTAGGCCGGCGGCGCATTGAACTGGCCCTGCAGGCGCCGGTTCTCCTGCGAGACGCCGCAGCCCAGCAAGCCCGCGTTGTCGAGATGCACCTTGTACGGCACCTCGTTCACCGACAGGCCGTCGGTCAGCGTCAGCGCCAGGCTGTCGCCCACCACCAGAACACGGGTGGTGCCGACGGGTGCCTGCGGGGCAAGCTTCGAGCCGACGCCCGTCCCTGCCGCGACGCGCTGGCTCGCACTGTCCGCGACCGCGCTGGACGACGTGCTCGCCGGGGTGGCGGCCAGCAGCAGCCCCACCACGGCGGCAAGCGCGATCGGCGCGGTGAGCCCCGGGCGCGGAAGGTGGAAGCCACCGCGGCGGATGGGACTTTCGAGGTACTCGTAGCTGACGGCCGCCACCGTGAAGGCCAGCGCCAGCCGGGTCGCGAGCAGGGCGCCGCCCGAAAGACCGGTGCGCGCGTGATTGACCAGCAGGAAGAGCGGCCAGTGCCACAGATACAGGCCGTAGGAGATGGTGCCCACGTAGCGCAGCGGACGGCTGTCGAGCAGTCGCGTCAGGGGCCCCTGCGGGTCGGCCGCCACGGCCACGATCAGGATGGAGACGACGACCGCGAGCGCGAGAAACCCACCGCGGTAGAGCACCACCGACTGGCCGCCGAGCCGGGCGAACGCCCCACCGACTCCGGCGATCGCGAGCAGCCCCAGGCAGCGCAGCACGGTGCGGGACCGAGGCGTCAGCTTCAGCGTCCGGCGGTGCCGGAAGTACCAGGCGCCGAAGGCGGCACCCACGAGTAGCGGCACCGCTCGGGTGTCGGTGCCGTAGTACAGCCGGTCGGTCCACACCCCCGCCAGCGATTGCGCCAGGGTGGCAATCGCCGCGAGCGCCGCGCCGCCCGCCGCCCAGCGGCCCACCCGGCGGCCACGAGACAGCAGGGCAGCGACCGCCAGCGGCCAGAACAGGTAGAACTGCTCCTCGACCGCCAGCGACCAGGTGTGCAGCACCGGCGAAGGCGAGCTGAGCAGCTGGAAGTAACCCTGCCCGGAGAAGGCGAACCACCAGTTCGCGCTGTAGCCGAAGGCAAACAGCACGTCATGACGCAGGCTGGCGACGTCGTCCTTCAGGATCAGGCCCCAGACGACGCTGACGAACAGCAGCATCGCCACCAGCGCGGGCAGCAGGCGGCGAAGGCGCCGAGCCCAGAAAGCAAGCAACGCGGTGCGTCCGGTGCGGGCCCGCTCATCCAGCAGGAGCGTGGTGATCAGGAAACCTGAGATCACGAAGAAGACGTCGACGCCGAGCAGCCCGCCGGGGATCCAGGAAACGCCCGCGTGATACAGCAGGACACCGACTACGGCGACCGCCCGCAAGCCGTCGAGCCCGGCGATCCGCCCGAAACCAGCACGCGCGACGCCGGCACCGGAGCGGTAACGATCCCGCGGCGGAGCGAGCAGCTGGCTCAAGAAGGAACTCCTGAACGCCCGGGATATCGGCCGAGCGTCAGGTTATCGACTAAAGCGGACTTTTCGCGCTCGGCAGGCCGATCATCACCGAGACGAGGATGGCCGGGTCAGCGCCGACTGAACGCCAGCTGTGCGGGGTCGCACGCTGGATCAGCACATCGCCCTTGTTCAGGGTGGTCGTCGGCCCGTCGGCGCCGAGCCGCATCTCCAGGGCGCCGCCGAGGACGACGTCGACGTCGATCGTCTCCGTCGTGTGCAGGAAGGGCTCGCCCTCGTCCTGGCCGGAGGAGAAATCGACCCGCCGAAAGGCGAATCCGCGCCCGAGCGGCTCGAGCTCCCAGGGGGCCGGAACGTCGCCGCCCTGGGCGACGTTGCCGACCGGGCCTCCCGTCTGCCAGTAGTCGTGCAGGGCGGTACCGCCGGGCGAGGAAGGGAGCAGCTGCAGCCCTGGTGCCCCGAGTGCGGCGCAGCCCGACCGGCCGTCAGCCTCCGTTCCGGTGACCAGCAGCAGGGGCCGGGCGGCGGGATCGCGGTCACGAGGGGCAGCCTCCGGAGCGACGGCCCCGGGTGCCGGCGGACCGGCTGCCGGATCCGGAGCGATCAGCACCGACAGAAACGTGCACGGCTGCTCGCCCACCACGCGCCAGCGGTGCCTGGTGCCGCGCTGGATCACGGCCGCTCCCGCGCCCAACGGGTACTCGCCGTCGTCCAGCCCGAGAATGAGATCGCCCTCAATGATGATCATCAGGTCGAGCGTCTCGCTGCGGTGCCAACCGGGAAGCGCCGGCTCCTCGTCAGGCACGCGTAGCCACGTGTCGTCGACCGGCGTCCCCTCGGGATATCCCGGGAAGCGGATCAGCCGGGCCGCCGTCGCACCGCGGGAGGGGAACATGCCCCGCGCCCCGGCCGGAGGCTCGCCGCCATCCGTCGCCGTCGCTGCTGGAGCGCGCAGCCAGAGCATTTCCGAGAGCCCGTGGCCCATGGGAGACGCGACCGTCTCGGGTGGTACGCCGTCGGAAAGGAACGCCGGGTTGCCGTCAGCTGCGAACCCCGTGACGACGCGCCGCGCCGCGAAATCTGCCATTCAGGCCTCCTGTAGGCGAGGACGTTAGTCCCCTCCCTTTCGGGCTTCCCGGCCTCTCGGAAAGCGCCCGTCCCCTGCCGATCGGAGACCAGGTAGGTCAGCTACGAAACCGGGAGGCCAGTCGTGTATTCCACCTTTGAGGTGCACGTCATCAAGCACGCAGACGACACCGAGGTGATCACCGGACTGCCCCTAGATGAGGCCAGGCTGATCGCGGCGAACGAGCGCGGCGTCGTCGTCGAGCGCGTCCACTACGACCTGCCCGATTCAGTGGACCGGGCGCACGACCTACAGCCGGCTCAGCACCGCTGAGCAGGAGCTGACGTCGACCCCGGGCTTCTGCTCGACGTCGAGGCTCGTGATGACGCCGTTGTCGATGATCGCGGCGTAACGCTTCGAGCGCATACCGAGGCCGATCCCGGCGCCGTCCATCACCAGGCCCATGGCCTTCGTGAAGTCGCCGTTGCCGTCGGCCAGCATCACGATCGAGTCACCGACCTGCTGGTCCTTGCCCCACGCGTCCATCACCCAGGCGTCGTTGACCGCGATGCAGGCAATGGTGTCGACGCCCTTGTCGGTCACGGCCTGCGCCTGCTGCACGAATCCGGGCAGGTGGATACGTGAGCATCCTGGCGTGAACGCGCCCGGAACGGCGAAGAGCACGACCTTGCCCTTGCCCAGCACGTCACCGGTGCGTACCGCGACCGGCCCTTCCTCGCCCATGGTGCGGACCTCGACGTCGGGAATCTTGTCGCCGGCGGACAGGGTCATGAAAGCTCCTCGCAAAGTGTTCGGAATCGGATAGCGCTGCCTGACTCTGGCAACAGCATCTCAAGTCGGTCGCTTCCCGCTCAGACCGGTCCCCACGCGCAGGTGTATCAACACCCTGGAGCGAACGACTTCTCGGACCGGAGGCGACGCAGTGAGCACGCAGCACACGACCCTGATCGAAGGCCTGGCTTTCAGCGAAGGCCCGCGCTGGCATGACGGCGAACTCTGGTTCAGCGACATCCACGGCCGCCAGGTGCACCGGGTGACCCTCGACGAGAGCGGCCCGACCCTCGGGGTGAAGAGCGACACCGTCGTTGCCGACTTCGACGATTCCCCGTCGGGGCTCGGGTGGCTGCCCGACGGCTCGCTGCTCGTCGTCGCGATGGAGAGCGGAAGGCTGCTGAAGGTCGACGCGAGCGGCACCATCAGCGAGCACGCCGACTGCTCGGGCCTGGCCCGGGGTTCGCTGAACGACATGATCGTGCGCAGCGACGGCACGGCTTACGTCGGCGACATGGGCGCGCGCATCTTCGACGAGCATCCCGATCACGGCGTCCCGGGCCAGACGATCATGGTGACGCCGAGCGGCGAGCCGACCTGCGCCGCCGACGATCTCGGCGCACCCAACGGCCACATCCTGACCCCGGACGAGCAGACCCTCTACGTCGCTGAAAGCGCGCGCGGTCGCGTCACCGCGTTCGACATCGCCACCGACGGCACCCTTTCCGGGCAGCGCATCTTCGCCGACATACCGGCCGCGGAAGGCTTCCGGATCTCCCCACCGGACGGCATCTGCCTGGACAGCGAAGGGGCGGTCTGGTCGGCCGACCCGATCGCCAAGCGGCTCGTCCGCGTACTCGCGGGCGGCGAGGTCGTGCAGACCGTCGAGTTCGATGGCGCGACGGTCGTCGCGGCGGTGCTGGGCGGGTCCGACCGCCGGACGCTGCTCGCCTGCGTGACCGACGACTGGCGACGTGAAGGCGCCACGACCCGGCGCAAGGCAAAGATCGTCGCGGTCCCCGTGGACGTGCCGGGAGCCGGGAAGCCTTAAGCGCTGACGATGAGCAGGGTCCCGAGCGCCGCCATCACCACGGCAATGACGGCGTCGAGAATTCTCCAGGCGGTCCGGCGAGCGAAGACCGGACGCAGCAGGCGGGCGCCGTAGCCGAGCCCGGTGAACCAGGCGGTGCTCGCCAGCGCGGCGCCGGCGGCGAACGACCAGCGCTGGCCGTGATGGGTGTTGGCGATCGCCCCGAGCAGCACCACGGTGTCGAGGTAGACGTGGGGATTGAGCCACGTCAGCGCCAGGCACGTCGCTGCCGTAGCTGCCCATCCGGCGTTCTTACGGGAAGCGTCGGCCACCAGGACAGCAGGACGCCAGGCGCGGCGCGCGGCCAGGATCCCGTACCCCAGCAGGAACGCTCCCCCGGCGATCCGCACCGCCGTCAGCAGACCGGGCACGCGGGTCAGCACGGCGCCCGCTCCGAGCACCCCGGCGCCGATCAGCACGACGTCGGAAAGCGTGCACAGCGCGACGACGAGGCGCACGTGCTCGCCGCCCAAACCCTGCCGCAATACAAAGGCGTTCTGGGCACCGATGACGATGATCAGCGACAGCCCGAGGCCCAGTCCTGACGCCGCCGCGGCAAGGAACGGCGACCAGGTCACGGTCCCACGCTAGGCGAGCCAACCTCCTCAGTGAAGCTCATGTTTCTGAAGGATCATTAGCATCACTGAATATGGATTTCGACCTCTCCCAGCTTGCCGCACTCAGTGCCGCCGTTTCCGAAGGGACGCTCGAGGGCGCCGCCCGCGCGCTGCATGTCACCCCGTCGGCCGTGAGTCAGCGACTGAAAGCGCTGGAGCAGGCTGCCGGACGGGTGCTTCTGGTGCGCAGCAAGCCGGTACGCGTCACGCCCTCTGGCGAGCCTGTGTTACGCCTGGCACGGCAGGTCGCGTTGCTCACCGCAGACGCCCGTCGCGAGCTCGACGGCGACGCCCAGCCGGTCACGATTCCCCTTGCCATCAATGCTGATTCGCTGGCCACCTGGGTGCTGGATGCGCTGGCCCCGCTCGCCGGTTCGCTGTGCTTCGACATCCATCGCGAGGACCAGGCCCACACGAGCGCCCTGCTGCGCGAAGGCTCGGCGATGGCCGCCATCACCTCCGACGCAGAGCCGGTGCCGGGCTGCTCCTCGAGCCCGCTCGGCAGCATGCGTTACCGGTGCCTGGCTTCCCCGGATTTCGCCGCCCGCTGGTTCGGCGACGCAGTCAGCACGACCGCCCTCGCGGTCGCCCCCGTCGTCGTCTTCGACCGCAAGGACGACCTTCAGCACCGGTACCTGCGCCGCCGCTCCCGCCGGGCCTTGCATCCCCCGATGCACTACGTGCCGTCGTCCGCCGACTTCCTCACCGCGGTCCGGCTCGGGCTCGGCTGGGGCATGGTGCCGGATCTGCAGGCGCAGCCGCATCTGCAGTCCGGCGCCTTGGTGGATCTCGATCCGGCCGGCGCGAGCCGCATCACCCTCTACTGGCAGCAGTGGAAGCTGCGGTCGCCGTCGCTCGACCTCGTCGCGCAGGCGATCCGCGACGGCGCGCGCCGCCACCTCGACCAAGGCGCTAGGACGCGAGCCGTTCCAGCAGCTGCACGGTGACGGGACAATGTGTCCCGGGTCACGCTGCACCGACTCGACCCTCTAGTGTGGCGCCACGCCAGATTTGGGCACGACAGACCGGAGCTCGCAATGTCGCGAAGCACTACCCCCCGCCAGCGCCGCCACGCCTCTGCCGCGGTGGCCGCCATCCTGCTGATTCCTGTAGCGCTCGTAGGCTGCGGACGCTCGTCCAGTGGCGGTGGCAGCGCCGCCCCGTCGAGCGGAACCGCCTCGGCATCTGCGCCCAGCGCCGCGCCGAGCACTGCCGCGGCGGGCGACTTCGGAACCCTGAAGGCGATCTGCGGCCCCGGCACGCCGGGTAGCACCACAGCCCGCGGCCTCACCGCCACCCAGATCCGCATCGGTGTCACCGCCGACCCGGGTGCGGCCGTCGCCCCCGGCCTCGAGCAGGAGTTCTTCGACACGGCCGAGGGCTTCGCGAAGTGGTGCAACACGGCCGGCGGCATCAACGGCCGCCAGATCGTCATCGACAAGTGGGACGCCAAGCTCTTCAACGTGGGCCAGGTCATGACCACCGCCTGCCTCAAGGACTTCATGCTGGTCGGCAACGGCAACGCGCTGGACGCCACGGGTGTCAAGGTGCGCCTGGGCTGCAAGCTCGGCCAGATCCCGGCGTACGTGGTGTCGCCTGAGGCTTCGACGGCGGGGTTGCAGGCGCAGCCCTCGCCGAACCCCTCGAACCAGATCAACAACGGTGCGCTTCGACTGCTCGTGAACAAGTACCCCGACGTCAAGGCGGCCGGGGTGTGCGTCCTGGGCAGCAACCTGGCATCGCTCAAGCCAGTCGGACTGCGGACGCAGGAGTACCTGCAGAAGCTCGGCATCAAGGTGGCCAACTACCAGGAGCCGCCGGCGCAGGTCGACAACTTCCGGCCCTACATGGAGCAGTGCAAGGCCTCCGGCGCCAAGGCGCTGTATCTCGAGACGGCGCAGGACCCGTCGCCCGTCATCCAGGCCATGAAGAACACTGGCTGGAGCCCGGACTTCGTGGTCTACAGCGTGCAGTTCTACGGCCCGCAGGGCGTTCAGGCCGCCGCCGCGGCGAAGACGTTCCAGCCGAGCTACATCCAGTTCCCGGCGCTGCCTTTTGAGCTGAAGGGCCAGTACCCGGTCCTTCAGCAGACCGAGGACATCGTCAAGGGCGCCGTGCCCAACGCCAAGCTCACGGAGTTCACGCTCTCGGCGATGAGCGCCTGGACGTTGTGGGCCCAGTCGGCCAAGGACTGCGGCGCGAACCTGACGCAGGACTGCATCCTGCAAAAGGCGGCCGGCCACACCGACTGGGACGCCGGCGGCCTGTACGCGCCGCACTCCACCAAGGCTGATGCTGACGCCGGCGCCTGCATCACCATCGTGCAGATGACCCCGAAGGGCTTCGTCTACGCCAAGGACGTCACCCAGCCGAACCAGGGTTCCTTCAACTGCGAGGCGAACAACGTCCTGCCGGTGAAGACCTACCTGTAAACGTGTCTCGCCGGGTGGCCTGACTTCGGGTCGGCGTTGGGCTCAGAGCCCGGCGGGACGCGTTCCGATGACTCGCGATTCTTCGAGGGCCGCCAGGGCTGCGGGGTCCAGACCGAGCAGGTCGCCGAGGATTTCAGTGTTGTGCTGACCGAGCGTCGGCGCGACGGCGCGTAGCCACCGGTGGCCGGCGTGGCCAGGACTGCCGAGCACGATGGGCATGGCCGGCCACCACGTCGGGCCGACGTACGGATGGTCGAGCTCCTCGAAGAAGCCGCGCGCCTGCAACTGAGGGTCCTGCATCAGCTCGGCGGAAAGGGTGACGGGAGACGCCGGAATCCCCCATGTTTGCAGGGCATCTGCAGCCTCGCGAGCCGAGCGCTGAAGCGTCCAGGCTTCGATCTCGGCGTCGATGGAGTCGGCGTCGCCGCGCGGGGCTTCGGCGCCGATCGTTCGCCGCAACGCTGTCCACTGCGCATCCGACGTGACCGCGATCGCGACCCAGCAGTCCTCACCGGCGCTGCGGTAGACACCCTGCGGCGTGGCCATCGGCCCACGGTTGCCGGCGCGCATCATCGTGCGTCCATACGCGGAATGCTCGATGACCATCTGTGCGGCGACGTTCAGCGCGGCCTCGACCATCGTCACCTCGACGAGCGCTCCGCTACCCGTAAGCCGCCGGTGCTCGAGCCCGACGATCGTGGCGAAAGCGGCATGCAGGCCGGCGATCGGATCGCACGCGCCGCGCGGAATCACCGGCGCCCCGTCTGCTTCGCCGGTCAGCCACGCCATCCCGCTGACCTGTTCCATGGTCTGCGCGAAACCGACGCGATCGCGCCACAAACCGTCGAGTCCGAAGGCCGGCATCCGCACCATCAGAGCATCGGGATTAACCGCAGAAACGGTGTCCCAGTCGAGGCCGAGGTTGGTCATGACGCGCGGGGAGAAGTTCTCCAACACGACGTCGCACGAGCCCAGCAGGCGGCGGGCGAGTTCGTCGCCTTGCGGCGTACCGAGTTCGAGCGTCACATCGCGCTTGTTCTCGTTGACCGCCAGGAAGATCGAACTGGTCTCCCACCAATGGTCGACGGTCGGCGGCTTGCCACCCGCGAATCGCATGCCGTCCGGACGTTTGAGCCCCTCGACTTTCACGACGTCAGCGCCGAGCGAGCCGAGGACGAGACTGCCCGCGGGGCCTGCCCAGAAGGCGGTGAAGTCCATGACGCGGATGTCGGCCAGCGGATGCGCAACAGCGCCCGCGACCACCGCTTCCTCACGCAAAGGCCACTCGACAGTACCGGTGTGCTCCCCCAGCGAAGGCGCCGCGGCGAACTCCCTCAAGCGTCCGCCATGGATGCGATACGGCGGCCGAGGCTGGACGAAACCCGCCGGGTTGGAGACGAAAACGCCGCGCTGCACGAAGTGATCGATGCCGGTGACCGTCTCGGGCGAGCCGATCGGGGCGACGGGGATACGCATCGCTGAAGCCAGTTCGATGATCTCGGCGGTGGTGCGCTGCCCGGTCCATTCGCGTACGGCCGCGGTGAACTCCTCCCGGCGACGCTGCCGTCCGGCGAAGGAAGCGAGGTCGGCGTCGCCGAGCCACTCCGGCCGCTCGATCATGACCAGGAAGTCCTGGAATTGCTGGCCGGTAATAGTGCAATAGCCGACGTAGCCATCGGCGGTCGCCTCGATCGACGGCAGCTCCAGCGAGCGGCCATTTCCGACGCCCATGATCTGCGCGGCGACGACCCCGAGCCCGCCCATCGTGATGACCATCGACTCCAGCAGCGAGACGTCGACCAGCTCGCCGATGCCGTGCTCGCGGGCGCGCCGGGCGTACGCGACGCCGGCGACGGCCCCGTAGGCCCCGCCGATCCACTCCCCCAGCCGGCCGCCCGCCGACAGCGGGATCCGGTCGGCCAAGCCGCGTCCGGCGGTCGAACCGCACCGCGCCTGCAGCGTGAATTCCGTGGCCGGCTCATCAGCGCTCGGCCCGGTGAGGCCGAAGGGAGTGATCGCCACGACGACGCTCGCCGCGCGCGCTCCGCGAAGCGCGTTCAGCGCGGAAGGTGAGATGCCGCGGTCGACGATGACGACGTCAGCCGCCGCGGCGAGTTCGACGATTTCTGGGTCGTCCGCCGCCGCGACGATCGAGCGCTTGGAGGTGTTCAGGTAGGCAAAGAGCGCGGAATCGCCTGCAGCTAAAGGGCCTCCGGCGGTATGGACGCGCATCGGATCGCCGGAAGCCGGCTCCACCTTGACGACATCCGCCCCGGCGTCAGCGAAGAGCTTTCCCGCGTACGGCCCGGCGATCTCGGTGGCGATCTCCAGCACCCGCAGATGAGCGAGCGGGAGTTCGCCGTCAGGCACTTTCAGCCCCGACCGCATCGAGCGGCCGGAAGTACGGCAGGCTCAGCCCGCCGGCCAGCGTTTCGAACTGGACGGCGACCCGCATGCCGACCTGGAGCTGCTCCGTGTCGAGCCCGACCAGGTTGGTCATCATCGAGTAGCCCTCGTCGAGATCGACCACGGCGGGCGCATACGGGGTGGTGAAATCCGGGGTGACCGGACGCCAGACGATCGTGTAGCTGTACAGCGTCCCGTGGCCCGCGCTCACCTGCCACTCGAGAGTGTCCTTCAAGCAGTTGCGGCAATGCGGAGCCGCCGGGAAGTCGGGCTCACCGCACGAGGCGCAGCGCACGAATCGCAATTCACCCGCCGCCGCACCTTCCCAGAACGGCTCGGAATCGGCTCCGTGCGGACCGACCGGCAGCGGGCCGGCCTGAGGCGTCAAAAGCGTCATCAGTCCACCGCCCCGAGCAGCGCCACCATGTGAAACAGCGCGCCTGCGCCGGCACTCGTACACATCGCCGTACGCGCGCCAGGCACCTGCCCGCTCACGCATTCACCGCGTACCTGCTGCACCCCGCGGATGACACGCTGCAGCATCTGCACGTTGGCGCCCGCGTGGCTGAAGGACATCGTCCCGCCGTCGGTGGTCACCGGGTGGCTGCCGGTGATGTCGATGTGCCCGTCCTCCACGAAGGCGCCGCCCTCACCGGGTCCGCAGAATCCCAGCGCCTCGAGCTGGCGGATGATCTCGAAGGAGAACGGGTCGTAGAACTCGAGCACGTCGACGTCGGCGCGGGTGAGGCCGGCCATGTCGAAAGCCCGGTCGGCACTGCGCTTGCCGATGAGCCCGTTGGAGTGGACGCCGGAGCGTCCGGCGAGATCCCACTTCGGCGGGAAGCGGTACGCCGGCCCGAAGTACTCGGTGCCGCCGCCGAGCACGCCGACCGCCCGCTTGGGCAGATCGCGGGCCCGCTCCTCGGTCGTCAGTACGAGCGCGCAGCCGCCTTCACTCGTGGTGGAGCAGTCCAGGATGTGGAACGGATCGGCGACCATGCGTGAGGCGAGAATGTCGTCGGGAGTGAACGGCCCGCGTCCGTAATAAACGGCTTCGGGATTGGCATGGCCGTTGTTGCGGATCGTCGCGGCGACGCGGGCGAGCTGCTCGGGCGTGGTGCCGTACATGTGCATGTGGCGGCGCGCGACCAGCGCGAACTCGGCGGCCGTGAAAAGCCCCCAGGGAATGACGAATTCGTGTCCCGGCCGGGTCCACGGAGCCGTCGAGGCGCGCTCGGTGTAGACGCCCGCTTCCGACGTCACGAGCAGCACGACATCGGCGAGCCCGGCGGCGATCGCGGTCGCCGCCTCGAGCACCATGTTCACCCCGAACTGCATGCCCATCCAGGCCGGGCCGAGCCGGAAGTCGTAGATGAGCGAGGCGCCGTCACCGCCGGCGCTCACGCCGTCGACGTCAGCGAGCGTGAGGCCCGCGTCGGCCAGCGCGGCATGGGTCGCGGCGACGTTCAGCGAGCGGGACGTCTCGCCTTCCAGCCGCCGGGCCTGACGCGTGTTGTGCACCCCGACGATGCACGGGCGTCGCCCGCGCGATGCGTTGGTCAGCAGAAGTCCGACCCCCCGTCAACATTGACGTTTGCGCCCGTCATGTAGGTGTTGCGCGGTGAGGCCACGAACGCGATGACCGCACCGATTTCCGCCGGATCGCCGGCGCGTGGCAGCTGCGCCGGGTGCCCGAAGTGCTCCTTGATCCCCGCCATGATGGCCCGCAGGTCGTCGGGGTCGATCCCGGCGCCGCGCGCCCACGTCTTCAGCGACTCGGTGGCGTAGGTGCCGGGCGAGACGGTGTTGACGAGGATCTCCTCTGCCGCGAGATGCTGCGAGAGGTTCTTGGTGATGCTCGTGACGATGGCCTTCGCCGCGGTGTACGCGATCAGGCCGGGGCTCTGCCGCTTCGTGGAATGGGCCGAGAGGTTGACGATCCGGCCCCATTCCGCCGCCCGCATCAGCGGCAGCGCGGCGCGAATGCAGCGCACCATGCCCATGGCGCCGATGTCGAAGGCCGAGAACCAGTCGTCGTCGCTCAGCTCGTCGAAGTTACCGATGGCCGTCGGACCGGTCGCGTTGACGAGGATGTTGAGCGTCGGCCAGCGGGCTGATAAGGCCTGGAAAGCCGCGCCGACTGAAGCGTTGTCGGTGATGTCGGCTTGCAGCCCGATCGCCTCGGGCGCTCCCAATTCCAGGAGCCGTGCGACGGTGACATCGAGGTCGGCTTGGGTACGCGCCAGCACCGCCACCTTGGCGCCATCGACGGCGAAGCACTCCGCCGCCGCCCGGCCCATCCCCTGCGTACCGCCCTGAACGAGCGCGGTCGCGCCCGCCAACCCGAGATCCATGAAGGGCGCGCTACCGGCTCGCCGTGATGCGAGCGCGCGAGGTCATCGTGCGCCACGCCTCGAGGTCGTGGTCGGAGGCCATCTTGCCCACGCGGGTGACGACATCGACGTCGGGGGCCTCGGCTCGCAGCGCCCCCGCCGTGCACTTGTCGCGGCCCCGGATCCCGAACGGGTCGAACTGGTAGTGGCGCATCGCGTTCTCGTGAGTGACCTTGTTGACCACTGACGGGTCGACCCCGTTGGCCGCGAACAGCGCGCTGAGCTCCTCGGGCGCGTTGGGCCAGTTGCTGTCGGAGTGCGGGAAGTCGGACTCCCAGCAGACCGTGCCCGGGTCGAATTCGTCGAGCAGCTTCACGCCGATCCGGTCGGCGATGAAGCAGGAGAGGAAGTGCTTGCGGAAGACATCGGTCGGGCCGCTGTAGCCCTTCGGGAAGGTCGCTTGCGTCCAGCCGCCGTGACGCGTGTGGGTGTGCTCGGCCCGCCAGAGGAAGTACGGGATCCAGCCGATGTCGCCCTCGGTCAGTGAGAAGCGCAGGGTCGGGAAGCGCTCCCACATGTCGGCCCAGATCAGCTCGACCATCGAGAACGTCGACATGATCGGCGAGAGGTTCATGGCCACGCTGGCCGGCGCGTCGCTGCTCGTCATCGAGGCCGACGAGCGCGAGGCGCTGCCGACGTGCAGGCACAAGATGGTGCCCTCTTCGCAGGCCGCCTCATAGAGCGGATCCCAGTGCCGGGTGTGGATCGAGGGCATCGACAGCGCTTCGGGGTTCTCGGAGAACGTGACCGCGTGACAGCCCTTCGCGGCCAGCCGGCGCAGCTCCGCCGCTGCGAGCTGCACGTCGAACAGCGGCAGGATCCCGCACGGGATGAAGCGGCCGGGATAGGCGCCGCACCACTCGTCGACGTGCCAGTCGTTGTAGGCCTGGATCATCACCAGGTTCAGATCGCGGTCGGGCCCCTGGTTCAGCACCTGGCCGGAGAAGCCGGTGAAGTTGGGGAAGTTGAGCCCGGCGAGCTGGCCGCCGGCGCTCATGTCGCGTACCCGCTCATGCACGTCGTAGCAGCCCGGACGCATCTGGTCATAGCGTGAGGCGTCGATGTTGAAGTACTCGCGGGGCTTGCCCGCCACGGCGTTCAGGCCCAGGTTGCGCCCGCGGACG
The DNA here is from genome assembly GCA_036272075.1 of Frankiaceae bacterium. Taxonomy (GTDB): domain Bacteria; phylum Actinomycetota; class Actinomycetes; order Frankiales; family Frankiaceae; genus DATAZK01. Next base: position 36,141 of record DATAZK010000211.1, on the reverse strand, counting down.
TCGCCGTAATACCACTGCTGGATCCCGTCAGCCGCCTCGACGACGCGCGGGGCCTGGTCGAGCCAGCGCGCCGGAACGTGACGGGTGAACATGTCGGCGGGCTCGCAGATGTGGTCATCGACGCTGATGAGAATGAGATCCTCAGCTGGCAGGGCACTCATGACGCCTCCTCGCTCGCGGTCCGTTCCAGAAGGGAGAACGGCTGCAGCAACATCGTGCACCCGCGGGGTCGGTGGTCGGTCACCAGGTCGTGGCGGGTCCTCGCGCTGTATCTGTGACCAAGTGTATATATGATCAACTGCCCGCCGGGTAAGCGGGGCCCTCATCCCTTCAGGTAGCGGGCGATGGCCCTGCGGCACTCACGGGGGGATCCGAGCTGGTTCTCCGCCGCCTTGATCGCCCGCGTGTAGTGGTGCAGGCCGGCCTCCTCCAGCAGCCCCCAGCCGCCGCACAGCTGGTGCGCCGCGGCGCTGATCGCCAGCGCCGACGACGTTGCGGCGACCTTGGCCGCCGCGATGCCCGCCACCACCTTCGCGGAGTCCTCGGATCCGGAGACCAGCAGCGACGCCGCCTCGCTCACAGCACCGCGTGCCGCCGCGAAGTCCAGGTACATGTCGGCGGCGCGCAGCTGGACCCCCTGCAAGGCGGCGAGCGGCGCGCCGAAGGCTTGCCGGGACTTCACCCGATCCGCTGTCATCTCGAGCAGCCGGGCGCTCATGCCGACCAGCTCGGCGCAGATGGCGATGGTCCCCAGCAGGTCCGCCGCGACGACGGCCTCCGCGACACCCGACAGAACCGGCGCTTCGTCAAGCGGGACGGCGTCGAACACGATGTCGGTGAGCCGATCGCCGCTCATCGTGGGATACGTCGTGCGGCGAACCCCGGGGGCATGCGCGGGCACGACCCCGAGCAAGGTTCCGGACGCGCCGTAGCGGGCCGGCACGAGCAGGATGTCAGCGCTGTCTCCGTACGTCATGTGGCGCGCGTGGCCGGACAGGCGCCAGCGACCGTCCTCGCGATGGGCAGCGATGCCTTGCGGTCCGTGCCGGGCCAGTGCATAGCGATCGCCGCTGTCGAGCACCGCCTCCCGCAGCCGGCCTCCGGCCGGACCCAGCGCGAGCGTGGCAGCCAGCGGCTGGATCAGGCCGGTGTGCACGGGCAGCGGGCAGCGCGCGGCACCCACCTCCTCCAGCGCGACGATCACGGCCTCGGGATCGGACAGCCGCGGTCCGATCCGGCGGCGGAATGCCTTCCAGACCGCCTCTTGATAGCCCCGCGCCGATCCCTGAACCTGGGCCAGCCGGGCCGGCTCCCAGCCGGCCAGCGCGCCGCGTACGGCCGCGCGGACGGGGTTCCCGTCGGCGAGCAGGTCGAGGCCCACCATCACGAACGCGCCCGCTCGGCCCGGATCCCAAGCGCCAGAGCCGCGATACCCATGCGATGCACCTCGTTGGCGCCGACGCCGATGCTGCCGTCGAACCGGAACAGGTATTCGTAGCTGAAGCGGCCGCGGGCCGGGGCGCCCTCGGCCACCGGCCCGAAAAGGGTCCCGCTGATCTCAGCCTCCGGACCTGCCAGCTCGGTGCCGAACTGCGCGAGCCGCTGGGCGAGCTCGGTCAGGACAACCTTGCCGATGGAAGCCGTCGCGCTGCTACGCGAGCCGCTGAGCTCCTCCTCGACGAGCTTCATCGCGCTGCGCCGCCCGATCTGGAGCTCGACCCAAAGTTGTGCCAGCCGGTCGGCGACTACCGGGTCGTCGATGAGCCGGCGACCCTGCTCACCCTCGCGGGCAAAGGCGTGGATCTCATCGAAAAGCCGCTGGCACCAGCCGAGATTGAAGATGCCGTTGCGCTCCTGCTCGACGGCGTACGCGAGCTGCCGCCACCCGCCGCCTGGCTCGCCGAGGAGCGCCTGAGCGGGCAACGTCACGTCATCGAAGACGACCTCGAACAGGTCGTAGCCGACCATGGTGCGCTGCGGGATCACCGTCACTCCCGGCGCGCCCATGTCGACCAGGAACATGCTCGAACCGCGCCGCGCCGGCACGCTCGGATCGGTACGCGCGATCGTCAGGCAGACGTCGGCCTTGTCGGCGCCGGTGAGCAACGTCTTGCGACCCGAGAGCCGGTAGCCGCCATCGGGCAGCGGGGTCGCCGTACTCGTCAAGGCGCCGAGGTCGTTACCGGCGTCAGGCTCGGTGTACGCGATGCACATCTCGATCTCGCCGGAGACCATCCGGGGCAGCATCCGCGCGCGCTGCTCGTCATCGCCGAACTCCATGATCGGCGCGCCGGCGAGCACGATCGCGGTGTCGATCAGGGGCGCGTCGTGATACGCCGCCTCGTAGCCGAAAGCGGCCGCGAAATCGACCGGCCGGCCACCACCTGCGAACCGCGCCGGCACGCTGATGCCGAGCCAACCGCGCTGCCCCGCCTGCTGGGCGAGACCTCGCTCGAAGGGCTCGGCCAAGCCCGTGCGATCGCGCGAATTGTCATGTCCCGCAGTGCGTTCCGGGGTCAGCTGCTCGGTCAGCCAGCCACATACTTCGGTGCGGAAAATCTCGGCATCTGCGCCGAAGCCCGGCCCGCCATGCACCGGCGTCAGGCTTGCTTGGTGCGCGGCAAACCGAGGCGGTGCTGAGCGATGTGGTTGCGCTGGATCTCGGTCGTCCCGCCCTGGATCGTCGTGACAGCGGAATGGCGCACGGCGCGTTCGACCTCACCGTGGGCCACCGGAGCAAGGCCCCCGTGGGCGTCGTGACGCAGCACCCCGGCCACTCCGGCGACCTCCTGGAACTCGTGCGCGGCGCGCTGATACGCCATGGTCGCAAAGTGTTTCGCGATGCTTCCGGCGGTGGCCGGCGACTGGCCGGAGGCGCCGAGCTCCGCGGTGCGCTGGGTCAGCAGGAAGGCCACCTCGGCGTCGATGCGTGCCCGGGCGAGCGCCTCGAGAACCACCGGGTCATCCGAAGGACGCGCCCCGTCGGACCCGGGCGTATTCGCCCACTGGGCGGTGTGCTTCACGAGCGGCTCGATCATCGCGGTGCCGCCCATGACCCCGCGCTCGACCGAAAGGGCAGCCGCCATGACCCGGCCGCCCTCGTTGATCTCGCCGAGCCGGCAGTAGTCCGGAATCTCGACATCGTCGTAGAACACGACGTTGGTGCGCTCGTCGGCGATCGTGTAGATCGGCTGGATCGTGATTCCCGGCGTGTCCAGCGGCACCAGGAACATGGTCAGCCCGAGATGTTTCGGACGCTCGGTGTCCGTGCGCGTCAGCAGCAGGACGTGGCCCGCTTCCTGGGCGAGGGTGGTCCACATCTTCTGGCCGTTGATGCGCCAGGCGGTGTGCTCCTCATCGACCGGAACGGCCCGCGTGCGGGCGGCAAAAACGTCGGAACCCGAGCCTGGCTCGGAGTAGCCGAGCACCGCGATCGTCTCCCCCGCCAGCAATTGCGGGATGACGCGAGCCTTCAGCTCGTCGGAGCCGAGCTGATCGACGACGCCGATGACGATCATCGTGATCGACATGCCGTGGTAGGGCGCGTCAGCCAGTTCGAGCTCGCGGAAAAGTGCCGCCATCGCATGGGAGACGGGGGCGCCCTTGGCTCCGGCCGTTGCCGTGGCCATCCAGCCGTGGCTCGCCATGTCGCGATGCAATTGCGGCACGTGGACCGTGCCCGTGTCGTGCATGGTGCGGCGCATCTCGGCGGTCAGATTGTCGGCGAGGAAATCGCGTACCTCGCCGGCGAACGTTGCGACGTCCTGGTCCGGTAGAAAATCCGTCACGCGTCCCCCCTAGCCGATGCCGAAGTTGCCGCGATCACGGCCGTTCCGAGCTCGCGCAGCTGAGCCCGCCGCCCGCCGGTGACGAGCGGGTACGCCCGCGCTCGACGGTAGAAAAGCTGCGCGTCGTGCTCCTCGGCGACCCCGAGGCCGCCGTGGTACTGCACCAGCTTCGCGGAGGCCTCGCGGGCGGTGTCGGACGCGAAGAGCAACGCCATCAAGGCAAGTTCCGCGCCGCTCGCCCCCGTCGTCGAGCGGAGCCCGGTCGTCAGGCTCCACGCGGCCTCCCGGGCGAGCAACGTCGCGCCGTCGACCTGACCCGGGATGTCGGCGAGGCCGTGAGCCACCGCCTGGAACGAGCCGATCGGGACGCCGAACTGCTGGCGGTCCTTCACCCATCGAACCGCGACGTCGAGCGCGCCGGCGGAAAGCCCCGCGAGCCAAGCGGCGACCAGCGTGCGCCATTCGCTGCTCGCGTCTTCGAATGCTTCCGGCGCGGCCAGCCCGCTCGCCAGCACCACGCGGTCTCCCGAGCGCAGATCGCGGTCCGCGAGCGGCAGGTTTCCCTGATTCGGCAACGCGTCGCGGGGCGGCTCGGAGCGGACGACGACCAGCTCGTCACCGTCGCAGCCAATGACGAGATCGGCGACGGCACCCGCGGGCACGGCGAGCGCGACGCCATCCGTCACGCGCGGAGCGAGCGTCACGATCAGCTCCCCCGACACGGCTGCTTCGAGGTCGGGATGCTTGGGGGCCAGCCGTGACAGCAGCCGGACCGCCACCGCATGCTCGTTGAACGGGGCGGGCGCCAGCACCGTGCCGAGCTGCTGGGCCACGGCGGTCAGCGTGAGCAGATCGGCGCCGCCTCCGCCCTGCTCCTCAGCGACGGCCAGACCGGGCAACCCGATCGCGCACAGCTCGGCCCAGAGCTTCGGATCGTGTCCGAGCGGCTCGGCGTCACGCGCCCACGACGGCCTGCCGGGCGCCGACTGCCCGACGCACACGGCGTTGACGGCGTCGACGGCCGCTTGCGCCATCTCGTCGAGTGAAAGGTCCATCAGCTCCCAGTCCGTTCGCGGGCACTTCTGGTGGTTAGTTTGCCTGCTGTCACTGTGACAGCCCGACCGCTGGGAGGCACTTCGTGGGTGAACGGCTGGATGGCAAGGTTGCATTGATCACCGGAGCGGCCCGCGGGCAGGGGGAGGCGATCGCCCGCCTCTTCGCCAGTGAGGGGGCGCGCGTGCTGGTGACCGACGTCCTCGAGAGCGAGGGTCGTGCCGTCGCCACAGGGCTCGGCGACAAAGCCGCCTGGCAGTCGTTGGACGTCAGGGACGAGCAGCAGTGGACGCAGGCCGTCGCCGCCTGCACGAGCGCGTTCGGCCGCCTCGATGTGCTGGTCAACAACGCCGGGATCGGCATCCCGCCGCGCCGCATCGAGGACGAGACGGTCGAGGGACATCGCTTCACGCTCGACGTCAATCTCACCGGCGTCTGGAACGGCATCCGGGCCGTGATGCCCGTGATGACGGCCCAGCGGTCGGGTTCGATCGTCAACACCTCCTCCATCGACGGACTCGTCGGTACCGCCGGGATGGCGTCCTACGTCGCGAGCAAGTACGCGGTCACCGGCCTCACCCGCACCGTCGCTCTCGAGGCGGGCGGGCGCGGCATCCGGGTCAACGCCGTCCACCCTGGCGTGATCGAGACCCCGATGGTGGCCGAAGCTCCCGCTGAAATACGAGCGCGGATCGACCGGCTGATGGCCCGCCAGCCCATCCCGCGCACCGGGACCCCGCTCGAGATCGCGTACGCGGTGCTCTTCTTCGCCGGCGAGGAGAGCTCCTACTGCACCGGCTCTTCACTCGTGGTCGACGGCGGCCACCTCGCCGGCCCGTGGCGCGAGGGCTTCGACGACTGACCCGCCCCCGCTGTGCCTTCCGGCTACCCCTCGAGCGCGCGCAAAACTCAGTAATGCACGCTAAAAAACTGCCGATTGGCGTGCATTACTGGGTTTTCAACGACGTAGCCGAGCGGGCGGCGATTGACACCTGCGGCGCGATCTCGGTGAGAATGCGGGTCAGCATCGCGGTGCCGTTCTCGCGCACGGCCGGCAGCAGGATCAGGTGACGGGCGCCCGCGTCGACGAACTCCTGCAGCTTGCGTACGACCTCCTCGGGAGTGCCAGTGACGGCCACCCGGTCGAGCATCGCGTCGAAGTCCTGCTTGTAGGTGCCGCCGAGGAAGTCGGCGGCGCGCTGACGCGCCAGGGCTGCGTCGTCGTCCACGCTGACCGGTAGATACGCGAGCCACGCGAACCCGTCCAGCGAACGACCGCAGGCGGCAGCCTCGGCCCGCACGGCGGCGACCGATTCGGCGTAGCGGCGGGCGGAAAACAGGTAAGGCATCCAGCCGTCGGCGAGCCGGGCGGCACGGCGCATCGCCACGCCTTGGCGTCCCGCAACGATGATCGGCGGCCCGCCCGGCTGAGCGGGAGCGGGGTGGATACGGACCTGGTTCATCGCGAAGAGCGGGCCGTCCCAGCTGATTTCCTCGCCGGTCCAGAGCCGGCGCATCAGAGCGATGGCCTCGTCCATCCGCTTACCGCGCCCCTCCAGCGGAACCTGCGCGGCCTCGAACTCGCCCGGATACTCGCCGCCGACTCCGACCCCGAGAGCGAGCCGCCCGCCGGTCACGTTGTCCAGGTCAGCGATCATCTTGGCGACGATGGCGGGTGGGTAGAGCGGGAGCAGCAGGACGGCCGTGCCGATCAGCGTGGTGTCGTCGACCTGCTCGCACAGCCGGGCGAGCCAGGACAGGGCTTCCGGGCTCGGGTTTCGCGAGGCGACGTGGCCCCCGACCCACAGCGAGCGGGCGCCGGCATCCTGCAGCGTGGCGACATCAGCCTGGGTGGCCGGCGCGACGCAACCGAAGCTCAGCTGGTCGGCGGCCAGGACCGCGCGGGCACCCACCTCGACCCGGTTCACAACTTGAATTTAATATCAGGTTTATGAACCGGTACGGACTGTCGACCATCAAGACCGAGCTCGACGATCATGGCGTCCTGCTGGTGACCCTCGATCGCCCGCAAAGCCGTAATGCGATCAACGACGTCATGCACGTCGAGCTCACCGAGCTCTACAAGCGGATCGCAGCCGATACCGAGGCGGAGATCGTCGTCGTCACAGGGGCCGGCAAGGGCTTCTGCGCCGGCGGGGACTTCAAGCAGATGGCCGAGAACAACGACGCCGGCTACGACGACGGCTTCTCCCAGCTCTTCGTCGATTCCGTGGCCATGGCCAGGGCGATCCTCGCCATCCGCCAGCCGATGATCGCCGCCATCAACGGTGACGCGATCGGCCTGGGGGCGACCCTCGGGCTCTTCTGCGACATCACCTTCATCTCCGACGCGGCGCGCATCGGCGACCCGCACGTACAGGTCGGCCTGGTGGCTGCTGACGGCGGGGTCGTGCTCTGGCCGATGCTGATCGGCGCCAACCGTGCCAAGGAGTACCTGTTCACCGGTGACCTGCTGACCGGCCCGCAAGCTGAGCAGATCGGATTGGTCAACCACTCGGTGCCCGCAGGCGAGGTGCTCGAGCAGGCTATGGCGATGGCCCATCGGCTGGCCAACGGAGCGGCCCTCGCGTTGCGGTTCAACAAGCGCCTGGTGAACAAGGATCTCGAGGAGCGGGTCGACCGCATCTATGAGATGGCGCTGGCGATGGAAGCCGTCACGTTCCGCAGCGCGGACCACTTGGAGGCGGTCAAGGCCTTCGGCGAGCGGCGGCCACCGGTGTTCATCCGCGGGCAGCGCTGACCGTTCTGTCGAGCTGGACATCGCCGGTCAGGAGCGGCAAGCACGCCTCGGGCGTGAGCGGCCGGGCGAACAGGTAGCCCTGGGCGAGCGGTCGGCCGAGTTCGAGCAGCTGGGTCAGCTGCTCGGGGCGCTCGATGCCCTCGACGATCACCTTCACGTCGATGTCCATGCTCAGGCGTAGCAACGCTTTCAGGAACTGGGCTTGCCGCGGGTTGCTGTCCAGCGTGTCGATGAACGACTTGTCGATCTTGATCGAGTCGAGCTCGACGCTGTGCAGCTGCGCGAGTGAGGACTGCCCCACGCCGAAGTCGTCGAGGGAGATGGCGACCCCGTGGCGGCGTATCTCGGCGATGGCGGAGCGCGCCGCCTCGGGCTGCTCGAAAGCGCCCGATTCGGTGATCTCGATGACCAGCTGACCAGCTGCCAGGTGGTGGCGGCCTACGAGTTCGGTCACGAGCGTCGCGAAGCCGGGCGAGGTGATCTGGGCCGGCGGCACGTTCACCGCGACGCTCAGCCGGCGATGCCCGGTCAGCGCGTTCCAATCCGCGAGCTGCTGGCAGGCGCGCCCCAGGACGTAGGACGTGAATTCGTCCATCACGCCGCAGCGCTCGGCGATCGGGATGAAGACCGCGGGCGGCACGCTCTCGCCGAGGTGGACCCACCGCGCCAGCGCCTCCACGGCGTTGGCCCGGCCGGTGGCGAGGTCGACGATCGGCTGGTAGGCGAGGTCCAGCTCACCCGCGTCGATCGCGGCGCGCAGTGCCCGGGCCAGCTCGCCGTCCTCGAGCTCGGCGAGCGACATGCCGTTGCGGTAGATGACGATGCGGTCCTTGCCGGAACGCTTGGCGGCGTACATCGCCGTGTCGGCGTGGATCAGCAACTGGTCAGCAGTCGTGGGGAAGTCATCGGCGGCGAGCTCGAAGACGCCGATGCTCGCGCGCACTTCGACGCTCGTCCCGTCGAGCAGGAAGGGGGTGCGCAGGACATCGACGATCCGCGACGCGAGCGTCACGGGATCGCCGTTGTCCTCGATCAGCACAGCGAACTCGTCGCCGCCGAGGCGGGCAGCGGTGTCACCGGTGCGAACGGCTCCAGTGATGCGCTCGGCGACGCGCACCAGCAGATCGTCGCCGGCACGGTGACCGAGGCTGTCGTTGACGAGCTTGAAGTCGTCGAGGTCGAGAAACAGCACGGAGACCGGGCGCAGATCCCGGCGGTGCAGTTCGAGGGCGTGGGCCAGCCGGTCCTGGAACAACCCGCGATTGGCCAGCCCGGTGAGGCCGTCGTGGAAGGCCTGGTGGCGTAGCTGGGCCTCGCGTCCGGCCAGTGCAGTGGCCAGTTCGGCGTTGCGGCGCAGCGTCAGGTACTGGCGCAGCAGCATCACGGCGATGATCGACGCGGCCACGCCGAGCTGGATCACGGTGGGCGAATGTCCTGCCGCGGCAAGTCCGAGCGTCACCGCGACCGCCGCGATCACCGGCACGTAATTCAGCAGCGACGCGCTGCCCTGCACGAGCGGCTCCGCGTCCGGTCGCGGATCCGAGGCAGTCGACGGTTCAGGCGCGACCGACGCCAGAGCGAGCAGGACGAATGCTGCGATCCACCCGAGGTCGACCGCACCACCCGAATATCCGGTGGTGGCCGTCAGGTAGGCGAACAAGCTGTCGGAGACGGCGAGGGCCGTGCAGCCGCCTGCCATCAGAGCGAGCGAGAGCTTGCTGCCGGGTGCCCGCGCCAACGTCAGGACCACGAGCATCAGCACGACGAGGTCGGTGACCGGATACGCCAGTGACACCGAGAAGGCGAACGCGCTGTCGGCCGGGCTGCCCGAAACGGCCCGCAGCACTGTCTCCCAGGAGATGAGTCCGAGCGAGCCGACCGCCATCAGCGAATCAAGGATCCGCTGGCCGCTTCGGGCAAAACCTTGACTGGCCGGGTAACACAGGAGCGCCGCGCCGGCCGCCAGCGGGAACCCGAGATAGCCGACATCGGCCACCGAAGGAAAGGGGTTCTTGTCCTGCCCGAGCTCGAACCAGCACCAGAGCGCCTCGCCGATCGCCCAGCTCGAACACCCGAGCGCCATGAGCATCCACGACCGGCGCAGCGCCCGGTGAGACGCCTTACGCGAGCGCCAGATCGCGCCGGCAGCCGCGACGAGCGACACCGCCAGCGCTCCGAGGTCGTCGAAATACCAGCCGAATCGGGTGGAGGCGATCGGTGTGAGCAGCACGATGGCCGAGACGGCCAGCGTCACGCCGGCGAGCACGAGAGCAGCAATCGGCAGCGCGCGGCTCCGGTCGGGTCGGCGCCGCATCACGACACCCCCCGATCAGCCGCGATCCAGGCGCATCTGTGCGCTACTGGGCCATTCGTCTCAAATGCATCGGCAAGAACGGGCGTTCACTCAACACGCGAGAACTCGCTATTACCGCCGGTTAACCGGACGATGACGCTCCAGGGCGGCATTCACCGCGCGGCGGCCGAAATCGGGGCCCCGCGAGTCACCGGCGAGCCGGGTCGCGTTAGCCCCGACGAGCGCCGCATCGAGCTCGAACATGAGCTGCTCGGGGTCGGCCACGACCAGCTCACCGTCGTCGATAGCGATCTGCAGGTGGCGGCGCAGCAGGGCGGTCCATTCCTGCTGCGCGGAGATCAGGGCGTCGCGCACCGGACCCGGGCGGCGGCCGAATTCGAACAAGCCGTGAAGGACGAAGCAGCCGCCGACGAAGACGTCCTCTTCGATGTAGTCACACCACGAGTCGAGCAGCCCCCGCAGCCGCTCGAGACCGGGTGGGCGGCCGATGACCGGCTGCACCACCGCCTCGACGAAGCGGGCCCGGGCCGCAGCGACAGTGGCCAGCTGCAACTCCTGCTTGCTGCCTCCGAACAGGGCATGAACATTGCTGCGGCTGATGCCAAGGTCCTGGGCGAGGCGGCTGAGCGTGAGCCCCTCGAGGCCCTCTTCGCTCGCCATGTCAGCGGCGAGGCGCAGCACGCGAGCGCGGTTGGCGTCTCCCCTGACCCTCCGGCCGTCTGCCGGCGCTTCAGCCATCAAAAACTCCTTGACAAAGAACATGGACGTCCGTACACCTATGAATGTAGCAGCAAGCCTTGGTGTTCGTGGTGATCTCCGCAAAAAGCGGTTGCTCTCCCCGTTCGCGCCAGTCGATTATTACGGACGAGCGTCCGTAATGCTTCGGACGGAACTTCCAGGAGTCAACATGAGCACCCGCATCCCAGCACCGGGTCCCCAACACGCCGAGAATGCCGCCTTCGAGAGCGTCATGGGTTCGCGGCGGGGCTGGCGCCGGCTCGCCAAGCGCGCCGTTGCCGCCCACGAGCGTGAGGTCACGCAACTCGCGCGCGAAGTGGCCGCCGCGGCGCCGCAGGTGCTGTCCATGACGAGCCACCCGTTGCGCGGCCAGGCTCAAGCCGCGGTCGTCACCCTCACGCTCACCCTTCCCGGCTGGGAGTTGCAGCTGTCGGGGGTCGCCGCCGGGGCGGCTGCGGATCTCTCCGCCTCCCCCGGCCACCGGCGGCTGTCCCGTACCGGCCGCTACGGCGCCTTCTGGTGGATCGAGATCGAGGGCACCGACGTTGGTGGCTCGCTCGACGTGCTGCTCGGCTCCCAGCTGAAGCTCTTCCCGTCCGGCGACGGCACCGGGTTGCGCGCACCGCAGCAGCCTGAGCTCGGCCTCCCCGTCGGCCGGTGAGGCGCGTCAGTGGGCCAGAATGGCCCTGATGTCCGAGGTGACCGTACGCGAGGCGTCCGCAGCCGACGCCGAGCGCATCACCGAGCTCATCGAATCCGCCTACCGCGGCGCGGGGTCGCGTCAGGGCTGGACCACGGAGGCCGACCTGCTCGATGGCCAGCGCACCGACGTTTCCGCCGTGGGCGAGGCGCTCGGCCGCGACGACGTCCGGTTGCTGATCGCGACCAGCGGTCAGCAATCGGAAGAGCTGCTGGGCTGCTGCCAGATCGAGCGCCGATCAGCGCGGACCGCGTACTTCGGATCGTTCGCGGTACGTCCCGATCTGCAGAACGCCGGGCTCGGCCGGGTGTTGCTCGCAGCGGCGGAATCGGCGGCGCGCGGGGCGTGGCAGGTGAGCGCCATGGAGATGACGGTGATCGCCCAGCGCCAGGAGCTCATCGCCTGGTACCGGCGACGCGGCTATGAGCTGACCGGTGAGACGCGTCCCTTCCCCTACGACGACGAGCGGGCCGGCCTGCCGCGCCGGGGGGATCTGCATTTTGTGGTCCTGAAGAAGGAGTTCGACGGGTTGCCGCCAGCCGAGGGCGGGTAAGGCATCGTTGGGTTCGGCCAAGTGCCCTCCGTTGCCAGCTGCCTCGAGACAGTCCCCAAGCCAGGAGCTAGCGTGTCGACCGAGCCACGGCCTGACATACCCGCCAGGACCTTTTCTGTCGCCGACCGGGCCCGTCTGATCAAGACGCTGTGTTCCCGTTTGGTGCACTTCCCACGGCGCGACGAGGTGCTCGCCACTCTGGTGCGACGCTGGCCGTCATTGTTCGACGCGCGTGAATCGCCTGCCGTGGCCGACCAACCTGACGAATCCGCTGAGGCCACGAGCGCCGTTCCGCTTCAGGGGGACCCCAGCGCTCATTCGCTGCAGCAGGAGATCGTGCAACTCAGACAGGCGCTGGAAAGCAACCGCGACATCGGCGCCGCGACCGGCATCATCATGAGCCGCTTCCGGCTCACGCGCGACCAGGCGTTCGATGCCCTTCGCATGGTCAGCCAGCGTCAGCACCGCAAGCTGCGAGAGGTCGCAGACGACGTGCTGACGACCGGCACGCTCGACACGGCGGCGCTGCAGGATCGTGCGCGATCCCGTCCACCGGACCAGGGTTGAGCGACGTGGAAGGCGCGGGGGCGTAGAACTCCCCTATGTCGTCGAACCGCACCCGCCGGCAGCGATCCGTCGCAGGGACGATCGCCGCCTGCAGTGCCCTCTTCCTGGCCGGCTGCGGACGCTCGTCGACCCCGAGCGACACGCCCTCTCCCAGCGTCGCAAAAGCGACTTCAGCCGCGCCGTCCGCAGCCCCGGCAGGCACGTTCGGCGACCTCGGCAGAATCTGCGGCCCCGGCAATCCGGCACCGCTGACAGGACGCGGCCTGTCCGGCACCACGATCCACGTCGGCACGTTCGGCGACCCGGGGTCAAGCATCACTCCGGGGCTCGAGCAGGAGTACTTCGACGTCGCGAAGGCGTTCACGAAGTGGTGCAACGCGGCCGGCGGGATCAACGGGCGCAAGATCGTCGTCGACAATTACGATGCCAAACTCTTCAACGGCGCGTCGCAAATCATCTCGGCATGCCCGAAGGAATTCATGCTCGTCGGGGGCGGCAATGCCTTCGACGCCGTGGACGTCAAGCCGCGCGTCGCCTGCAAGCTCGCCCAGATCCCCGCGCTCGATGTCTCACCCGACGCCGGGCTCGCCCCGCTTCAGGTGCAGCCCGCCAGCAACTCGCCGACGCATTACTCGGTCGGGGGCCTGCGGCTGCTGGCGGATGCGTTTCCGGTCTCCAAGCAAGGCCTCGGCATCGGCAGCAGCAACGTCGCCTCGCTGAGCCCGCAGGGCAGATACGCCAAGCAGGCGTGGGAATCACTCGGCTACAGGGTGACGACCGTGCAGGAGAAGCCGACCTTCGTCACCAACTTCCGGCCCTACATGGAGCAGCTGCGCACGTCCGGCGCGAAGGCCTACGACGAGATCGCCTCGCAGGATCCCACCCCGGAAGTCAATGCGATGCGCGACATCGGCTACACGCCGTCGTTCGTGCTGTGGGACATCCAGTTCTATGACCCGAAGTCGGTGGAGGCGGCGCAGACCGTCGACTTCCCGCCGTCCTACGTGGCGCTCGGCGCCCTGCCGGCGGAGCTCGTCGATCAGTACCCGGTCCTTCAGCAGATTCGCAGCATCATGAACGCCGGGGTCGACAAGCCGAAGTTCACGTCGTTCACGGGACTGGGCTTCAACGCGTGGACGCTGTGGGCCAAGTCCGCCACGGATTGCGGAGCCGACCTCACGCCCCAATGCATCCTCGCGAAGGCCGGTTCGCACACCGACTGGGACGCCGGCGGCCTCTTCCCGCCCAATTCCACGATCCCCGGCAAGCAGTCCCAATCCGACTGCGTGTTGCTGGTTCGCCTGACAGCAAAGGGGTTTGTCTACGACAAGAAGGTGACCCAGCCCAACCGCGGCCCGTACAACTGCGACCCGCGCAACCTCGTTGGCGTCAGCGGCACCTGAGGGTCACGACTGCTCGGCGAGCAGTTGGCGCACCGCCTTGCGATCGGTCTTGCCGACGCTGGTGAGCGGGACCGCGGGCACGATCCGGATGGCCCTCGGGTACTTGTACCTGCCGAGCCGTTCCCGCGCGTAATCCACCAGCTCCGGCCCCGTCACCTTGGCCTGCGGTGTCAGGGCGACGACCGCGACGATCTCCTCGCCGTGGCGCTCGTCCGGCCGGCCGACCACCGCCGCCTGCGTGACCTCGGGATGGGTCATCAGCGTGTCCTCGACATCGCGGGGGTAGACGTTGAAACCCCCGCGGATGATGAGGTCTTTCATCCGATCGACGACGAAAAGGAAGCCATCGGCGTCGAAGTGGCCCACGTCGCCGGTGTGCAGCCAACCGTCCCTGACGGTGGACGCGGTCTGCTCAGGTGAATTCCAGTAGCCGGCCATGACCGTCGCACCCCGCACGCAGATCTCGCCGTCCTCCCCCACCGGCAGTTCCTGACCCTCGACGCCCGCGATCTTCACCTCGACGTTGGCGACCGGCTTGCCGACCGAGCCGGTACGCCGGGCATTGCGGTTCGAGGACGTGACGAGCGCCGAACTCTCGGTCAGGCCATAACCCTCGAGCACGATGGAAGAGGCGACCCGGCGCTCCCATTCGCTCTGGATGGCCGGTGGCAGCGGCGCCCCGCCGGACATCACGACGCGAAGGCGCGACAGGTCGCGCTCCTCGAGCGGCGTCGCGAGCAGCATCTGCAGCATCGAGGGCACGACCGACACCGCCTCGATGCCGTGCTCTTCGGCGAGGTCGAGGAACGAGGTGGGGTCAAACCAGCGCTGTAGGACGGCTCGCGGCGGACGCTCGGCGAACATCCCGGCGATGGTCACCAGCAGCCCGTACGCATGTGCCAGCGGCAGCGCCGTGAGCAGGCTGTCGTAGTCCTCACCGCTGCGCTTGCGGGTCTGCGAGGCGTTCATCCCCGTGCCGTACAGGTTCGCGTGCGAGAGCATGACGCCCTTGGACCGGCCGGTGGTCCCGCCGGTGTAGAGCAGCGCCGCCAGGTCGCTGTCGTCCCGGTCGGTGAGCGCCACCGGCTCATGCGCCTCCAGTGCGGAGAACGAGTCCTCCCCGACGATGAACGTCGGAACTGCAATGCCGGTCTCGGCGACCTTCGGGGCGAACTCCGGCGTCGTCACGAAGGCTTTGGCGCCCGAATCGGAAAGCACATGGGCCAATTCGGGATTGCTGGCCAGGAAGATCAGCGGGGTCGCCACCAGCCCGCCCCACCAGCAGGCGTTGTACGTCATCCCGACCTCGGGGCAGTTGGCCATCATGATGACGACGCGATCGCCGGGCACGAGTCCAGCGGCGCGCAGGCCACCGGCGAGCCGGCGGGACCGCTCGAAGAGTGCTGCGGCGTCGTACGTCTCACCTTCGAATGTCAGCGATCCGCCTCGCTGCGCCGCCTGCTCGGCCTTGCGTCCCACATGCGTCTGACCCATGAACTCCCGCTCTCTCGACCCGGTAAAGCGTGCCAGCATCCCGTCCCTACCCACCGGGAGGGGCCATCATCGGCCTCGTGTCCGCACATGACGGCGTCGACGGTGTGCCGGTGAAGGAGCTGGACCTTCCCGACGGCACCCCGGCCATGGTCTGGGCGCTGTCCCCGAACGACGCACGGGGCCTGCGCGAGAACTACCGCCACCTGTCCCCCGAGGCGCGCTACAGCCGCTTCCTGTCCGGGGTGGGCGACCTGTCCGTCGACATGCTGCGAAGGCTCGTGGACGAGGTCGACGGGGTGAACCACGTGGCGCTGCTGCTGGTGGTGTTTCCCGAGGACGGGCCCGACCGTGCTGTCGGGATCGGCCGGATCGTCCGGCTGCGCGACAACCCGGCGGCCGCCGACATCGCGGTCACGGTGGATGACGCCTGGCGCCGCCGCGGCATCGGAACGGCGCTGGTGGACGAGCTGATCCGGCGCCGGCCCGCGGGCGTCACGGAGCTCATCACTCACGTCGCCGCTGAGAACAGGGCGTCGCTGGCATTGCTCGCCCGGGCGGGGACGGTGCACCTCAGCCCATCGAACGGAGGCCGCTACGACGTCAGGGTCGAGCTCAGTGGTGAGTGAACCCCAGGACCGCGACAAGAATCGCGACGGCCGCAGCGATGATCGCTACGGCGGCGAGCGGCTCGTTCCGCGACTTGCTGCGGATGCTCATCATGACGGGGAGTATCCCCAGCACGTAGACGTGCGCTTTCCACGCGATCAAGGCATACAGCGCGACGATGCCCAGGGTGATCAACGCGTACTTGTTGCGCTGCCCGCCACTCACCGTTGGCGCCGGGCGGAACTGTGTCGTCCGGGCCGTGGCAGCGGTCATCGTCCCGCCGTAAACGCTCTGCTGGGCTACGGGATTGGCGGGTTGGCCGTTCGCCGTGTGCGCTGTCCACGCGATCCCGTCCCACCAGCGGTAGACCGAAACGCCCTGCGGATCGGCGTACCAACCGGGTAACGGCGCCTGAGACAAGGCCAGCTCCTTGGACAAACAATTCGACCTATAAAGGATCGGATCGTCAGCCGCGGACTTTAGCTAGGTCACCCGCCGTTGATGGTGGCGTCGAGGTCGATCCTGGGATGCCCGGCCGTCGCAAGATTGACGAGCTTGACCACATGAGTTGCGGTCCCCGGAAGCGGGACCTGATAGACGATCGTGCCGTTGACGTTGACCCCGGCCTTGTAGGTGTTGATGGTCGCCTTGTACTTGTTGTCGATGTACAGGGCAGCTGATCCGCGGGTCGGACCCTTGGGCATGATCAATGCCAGCTGGACGCCGCTGGCGTCGGCGGGCTTCGCCGTGCGGAACGTGATGCTGGCGTTCTTGGTGGTCGTGTAGTGGGCGGTTCCGCCGGGGAAGCAGGTGCAGTTGGCGATTCGCCAACCGCTGCCGGCGTAGGTCATCGCCGCATCGTTGTCGTCGCCGGGCAGTATCACGGAGTGGACCGCGTTGCTGGCCACCTTGACGCCCTTGCAGTCGGTGACCCGAATAACCGCGCCGTATCCGCCGCGAAGGAAGTCGAGCCAATAGCCGTCCCCACCGCTGTAGGACCGGGCGGTCTTGCTGAGCGGGTAGGTGGCGGTACTCCCGCCGAGAATCGGATCCGTGTCGCCGCCGAGGTCGTTGTAGTCCTGGTCGGTGAGGGTCTGCTTACACACCCCGGCCGGGGCGGTCACGCTCCAGTGAAGTGTGAAGCTCACGTCCCAGGCCATCGGGTAGGACGTGTCGCCGTAGGCGCTCAGAGACTGAAACGTCGGCTGCGTGAGCTTGACCGTCGGCCGCGCCGTCGCTGCGGAGACGCCCTGTGCCCCGGCCAGTCCGGCGCTTGCGAGCGCCACAACAGCCACGAACGACTTGATCTTGACGCCCACGGGGCTCCTTCAATAACTGCAGTTTGGGGGCAAACAGCAGCAAAATACGGCCAAAACGATTGTTCAGTCTCGGGAACGATGAATCCCGTCCCCCGGAGGGGAACGGGCTCCAAGTTTCGAAGGCTCCTAGTAGAACGGCAATGGCGGCAAGATGGTGTCGATGGAATCCGTCGACCTCCGTTCACCGCCGGTCATCGACTGGCGCGGTGACCGCCTCGTCGTGCTGGACCAGACCCGGCTGCCCGGCGAGGTCCGATTGCTCGAGCTCCGGACGGCGGCCGAGGTGGTCGACGCGATCCGCCGGCTCGCGGTTCGCGGCGCGCCGCTGATCGGCGTGTGCGGGGCTTTCGGGATCGTGCTGGGCCTGAGAGCGGGCGAGCCGCTGGATCGGCTGGTGGAGCAGGTCGGCGACGCGCGTCCCACCGCAGTGAACCTGCGGTGGGCGGTGGATCAGGTGGCGGCGGCGGCCCGCGGCGCCACCGGCGGCAGCGGCACCAGTGTCGCTGCGGCGCAGGCCGAGGCGATCCGGCTGCTCGAGGCCGACCAGGAGTCCTGCCGCCGCATCGGCGCCGCCGGCCTGAGCGAACTCGCCGGCCGGTCGCGGTTTCTGACGCACTGCAACGCGGGACGCCTGGCCACTTGCGGCATGGGGTCCGCGCTGGCGCCGGTGTACGCCAAAGCGGCCGCCGGCCATCCGGTGTCGGTCGTCGCGACCGAGACCCGGCCGCTGCAGCAGGGCGCCCGGCTCACCGCCTGGGAGCTGCAGGCGATGGGCATCCCCGTCACGCTGATCCCCGACACCGCGGCCGGTGCCGCACTGATGTCCGGACGCGTCGATGCCGTCATCGTGGGCTGCGACCGGGTGGCAGCCAACGGCGACACCGCCAACAAGATCGGAACGTACGGGCTCGCCGTTCTGGCGCGGGAGAACCGGCTGCCCTTCTACGTCTGCGGGCCGCTCTCGACTTTCGACCCGGCGACATCCACCGGTGCCGGCATCGTGATCGAGGAACGGCCGGCGGCTGAGGTGCGCTGCCTCGGCCCGATTGTGACGGCACCGGACGTCCCGGTGTGGAACCCCGCTTTCGACGTCACCGCCGCCGAATACATCACTGCGTTCATCACCGACGGGGGCGTGCTGCGGCCGCCGTTTGACGCGTCCATCGCGTCTGCACTCGGCGACTAGAGATCGTCGGGTGCCGGGAGCGGCTCGAGTCCGCGCGCCGCCTCGCCGCGCTTGAGCACCCGCAAGCTCAGTGCCGGGAAGATGAGCACCGAGAGCATCCCCGCGGTGACGAGCGCTGCGGCATGGCCGCTCGAGACGAAGCCGTCGGCCTCGCCGATGGTCGCCACGACCACGATCAGCGGCAGACCGGTAGCGGCCATGAGGGCCAGCCCGAGGCGTTGGGAGCGATCCAGCACCTGGCGATAGCACAGCAGGATCGGCAGCCCGCGAACCACCAGCAGCAGCACGAAGAACAGCGGGATCGACAGCAGCGCGACGGGATGGCGGCTGAACGCGTTGAGATCGAGGTTGATGCCGCTGACGACGAAGAAAATGGGCACCACGAAGCCGAACCCGATGCCCTCCAGCTTGCTCTTGAAGATCGCCAGGTGCACCTCATCGTCGAGATGCGACACCGCCACCCGTACCACCGTCCCGGCGGCGAACGCTCCCAGCAGGATGTCCAGGCCGAGGTGACTGGCCAGCAGCACCATGGCCGCGATCAGCAACATCGACAGGCGCACCGGCAGCTGAGAACTCGAGTGCAGGCCGCGCTTCAGGATCCGGCGGATGCGGATGTGCCAGGGCCGATTGGCGACGAGTGCCGTGGCGACCGCCAGCATGGCAAAGGCGAGCAGCAACAGGCTCGTGATACCCGGATTCTGCGTGCCGAGCACGAGCGCCACGAGCACGATCGGCCCGAACTCTCCGATGCTTCCGACCGCCAGGATGTGTGGTCCCATCGGCGTCTCGAGCACGCGGCTGTCGTGCAGGATCGGCAGCAGCGTTCCCAGTGCGGTAGTGCTCAGGGCCAATCCCGTCGTGAGCTCGCCGTGGCGATGGCCCATCAGGATGATGACCGAACCGACGATCGACGCGAGTCCGAGCGAGATCCCCCAACTCGCCCCGGCAAGAGCCAGCGGGCGGCCTCTTACTTTGGCGAGGTCGAGCTCGTAACCGGCCAGGAACATCAGCATTGCCAGGCCGAAATCGGAGAACGCCGTCACGATCACATCCGCGTGTGCCCAGCCGAACACCGAAGGCCCGATGAGCACCCCGAGCAGGATCTCGATCACCACGCCCGGCACGGCAACGCGCCCGGTCATGAGAGAGAGCATCGGCGCCAGCACGGCCGCGACGGCAATCAGCGTCAGCTGGGTGAGCGGAGAGTTCACTCCGGAAATCTAGCGGGTGGGCGTTGGTCAAGAGAGGGCGATCAGCGCACCGATCGCGAAGCCCGCGGCGAGCAGCCAGACGAGCGTTGGTAAGGCCAGCCAGAAACGCATGTGCAACCCCCTCAACCAGCGACGACGTCAGTGCCCATGACCTTCACGGCGACCTTGGGCAGCGGCGCCGGGGCGGGACCGCCGACCACTGCTCCGGTTTGCGCGTCGTAACGGCTGCCGTGACACGGGCAGCTGATCACCCCGCCGCTGATTTTGTCGACCGTGCAGCCCTGATGGGTGCAGACGGCGGAGAAGCCGTGGACCGTCCCGTCCGTCCCGCGAGTGAGCACGATCTTGCTCTTGGACAGGATCACCCCGCCGCCGGTCGGCACCTGGGAGAGCGGCGCGAGCACCGTGAAGCCACCGCCGCCGCTGCTGCCAGTGCTCGGCGGCGAGGCGCCGTAGCCGTTGGCCGCGGTCGTGTCGCTCTTGTCCTTGGCGGCGCTGCTGTTGCGGGCAAAGAAGTAGCCGGCTACCCCGCCGACGACGGACACGGCGACGCCCGTCATCGTCGAGCGGCGGGAAATCAGCTGGGGCGACACGGTCATGCTCCTGTCAGGTCAGGGGAAGTCCGCTGCGGGTGAAGAACCAGAGCGCGGCCGTCAGCCACGCCAGTACGAGGGCAGCGAACACCGTGCCGCCGAGCACCGGAAGCGTCCACCCGGATAGGCCGCGGACCCGCAGCGCGAGCATCTTCGAGGCGTAGGCGCCGTAGAAGACGCACCCCGCGATGCTGTGCACGATCACCCGGGTGGGGGTGGTGCCAAATCCCAGCGCCCAAAGGCAATGGAACGCGACCGGGAGCGTGACGACGAATGCAATTGTGCCGGTCCACCGGTGAACAACGGCGACTGCGGGACCGGCCTGGCCCGCGCCGGGAAGGTGACCCCACATCCATGAGGCCGTGAACAATTGCACGAGCAAAAGGGCGAGGGCGATGGTGCTCAGCCAGGTCTTGAACTGAAGCATCCCCGAGAAGCCCAGGGTGAAGATCGGTTTGCCGGCGGCGGTGTGCTCCCTGCCGTAGACCCCGAGGCCCACGGCGACCGCGGCACCGACGAGCAGCACACCCGTCGCAGCCAGGGCACGATGTTCGGTACCGGGCCGCCGGGTGATCACCGTCGTCATGCGCCGCCCCCTGGTAGCCCGCGTCGAGGCCATCGTTTGGTGGCGGAAACGTACACCCGGGGCACTGTCGAAGATCGAATCTTTGTCGCGTTTCCGACCAACGGTTGCGGTGGCGACGCACTCCCTTCGGCGCCCGGATAGTGCTTATATCTGGGCAATTATCCCGTTCAGGAGGCGCGGGTCGAACCCCGTTCACGCGACCCGGGAAGCTCGATCGTGGCGACCAGGCCGCCCTGGGCTCCAGCGTCCAGCGTCAGGGACCCCTGATCGACGGTCAGCAGCCGGTCGGCGATCGCCAGACCGAGGCCGCTTCCATGGCGATCGACCGGGGCGCTTCCTGCCGGGCTCTCGCTCCAGAACCGGCGCAGCGCTTGCTCGCGCGCCGCCGTCGACATCCCCGGACCGGTGTCGGCGACGACGACGTGGACCACCGTCCCGGCCTGGGCCACGACCACGCCGATGCGTCCTCCTGCAGGAGTCGCTTCAATCGCGTTGGCCAGCAGGTTGTCGAGGATCTGCTCGAGGTGACCCGAGGTCGCGAGCGCCGCTGCCGGGGCTGCCTGAAGTGTCAGCGCGACGTGGCTGTCATCAGCCACCGGTCTCCACGCTTCGACGCGTCCAGCGGTGACGGCGGCGACATCGATGACCCGCGGCACGGGAGCGGTGTTCTCGGCCCGTGCTACGGCCAGCAGTCCGTCGACGAGATGTGAGAGCCGGGTGACTTCCGCCAGCAGTCCGTCGACGTCACTCTCCTGCGCCTCGCCTGCGTCCTGTCGCATCAGTTCCAGTCGCAAACGCAGCGCTGCGAGCGGGGTTCGCAACTGGTGGCTCACGTCAGCAAGGACATTGCGCTGGCTCGCCAGCAGCCCTTCCAGTCGCCCCGCCATCTCGTTGAAGGTGCCGGCCAGTTGCCGGATCTCCACAGGGCCCGATTCCGTCGATGCTCGTGACGAAAGCGAGCCCTCCCCGAAGCGGTCGGTGGCCGTCTCGAGCCGACGCAGCGGACGTCCCACCCAGCGGGCCAGGGCGAGCGCCACCAGCACGGCGGCCAGGAGCGCCGCCGTTGCAGCAACGGACAGGCCCAGCCAGAGCCGGGTCTGCTCGGCATTCAGCGGCTCCGCATCCCGCGAAAGCGCCGTGATCCCGACGACCCGCCCCGAACTGGTGACGGGAAGCACGACGATGAAACGGTGCGGATCATCGGTCCAGTGCTCACTGCGCTCGCCCAGCAGCGCCGCAGTGCGGTCGCGCGGGCTGATCGCCACGCCATCGGCGATACTCGTGACGGGCCGCCCGTCGGCGGCGATGACGCTGAAAAGGTCGCCGCGTTCCTTGACCGTGATGGCCGTCGCGGCGCCGCTCTCGCCCTTGTCCCCCAGCCGTTCCTCGGCCTGGCTGGCGAGTGCGAGGGTCGCCGCTTCGGCGCGCTCGACGAAGACCTGCTCGTCGTGATGCGCCGCGAAAGCGCCCAGCGGGACGACGACTGCCGCGAGCAGGACGGCGGTCAGCCCCACCAGAGCAGCGAGGATGCGACGGGTCACGCGGTCGGCTCGCGACCGGCGTCCGGCTGCAGACGGAATCCGACGCCGTAGGCAGTCTCGATGAGCCCGGGAATGGCGAGCTTTCGACGCAACGAAGCGACGTGGACGTCCAAGGCCTTAGTAGGCCCGTAGGCGTGGGAATCCCAGGCACGTTCCAGGATCTGCTGGCGCGAGTACACCCGACCGGGGTCCTCGGCCAGGCACAGGAGCAGGTCGTATTCCTTGGCCGTCAGGCTGACTGCGCGGCCGGCAATGCTCACGTCCCTGGTACGGGTATCGATCACGAGCGGACCGCATCGCAAATGCGCTCCGGTGCCCGGCTGAGCACGCCTGAGGTTGGCGCGGATCCGTGCCAGCAGCTCGGCGAAGCCGAACGGCTTGACGACGTAGTCGTCGGCGCCCACGTCGAGAGCGCCCACCCGCTCGGCCTCTTCGCTGCGCGCGGTCACCACGATGATGACTGCTTCGCTGCGCCGTCGTAGTTGCGCGCACACCGATCGCCCGTCCAGGTCGGGAAGCCCGAGATCGAGCAGGATCACGTCGGCCGGCTCAGCCGCGACCGCCGCGGCACCAGTGCTGACGCGATCGACCCGGTATCCCGCTCGGATGAGGCCCTCCTGCAGCGGTACGGCGATCGCCGAGTCGTCCTCGACGAGCAGCAGCCGAACCGGAGGCCCCGCCGGCGCGTCAGGAAGCAGGCTCACACCCGTAAAGGTAGGCACGGCGCGCGCCGGCACCCAGGAACTCACCCGTTCGCGCACGCATTCGCATCGCGCGCACAGCTCTTCTTGGAAGGTTCTTAACGGCCTGCCAGCAATGCTGAATCTGCAACCCGATCAGCCGAGCAAGGCAGGAGAATTCCGATGCCGTCACCCCGCGCCGAGCGAGACGCGGCTCTCGTCCGGCTGCGCTCGATGAACACGGGGATGGTCCTGGCCGGGGTCGCGGCGATCGGGGTGGCCTCGGCCGGCGTAGCAGCGGCGGCTCCCGGCCACGCGGCGGCGCGTCCAGCCGACCCCGCTACCCCGGCTACAGGCCAATCCAGCACCTCGAACGTCCAGCAGGCGCCGCAGCAGGTGAACCCGGACACCAACCCACCGGTCGTCACCTCCGGCGGTTCCTGACGTGACGGTCGCTGCTGCCGGCACGGCCCATGCGTCCAAGCTGCTCTGGTACCTGACGCGAGGCAGCGGGCTGGTCTGCTTGGTCCTGCTGACGGCGAGCGTGGTGCTCGGAATCCTCACCACCGTCAGGGTTTCCGGGCCGCGCTGGCCGCGCTTTCTCATTGCCGGTCTGCACCGCAACATCTCGCTCTTCGTCATGGTGGTCCTGGCCTTCCACATCGCCGTGGCGGTCCTGGACAGCTACGCCCCGCTGGGCTGGCTCGACGCCGTGCTGCCGCTGAATTCGAGCTACCGGCCGGTGTGGCTCGGACTCGGCGCGCTCAGCCTCGATCTGCTGCTGGCCGTCATCGTCACGAGCCTGCTGCGCGCCCGGCTGGGCCACCGCCGTTGGCGAGCGGTGCACTGGGCGTCCTACGCGAGCTGGCTGAGCGCCGTCGTGCACGGGCTGGGAACCGGCAGCGACACCAAGACCTCATGGGTCCTTGTCCTGACGATTGTCTGCGTGGTCAGCGTCGTCGCGGCGCTCGCTGCGCGCCTCGTGGCCGGGTGGCCGGCGCATCGCCGGCTCCGGCTGTCAGCCGGCGGCCTCGCCGTCGTCAGCATCACCGTGCTGACCGGTTGGGTGCAGGCCGGCCCGCTTCAGCCAGGCTGGGCACGCGTCGCCGGAACTCCCGCGTCGCTGCTGGCAAAACCCCTTGCACCAGCGGCGAAAGCGAGCGGTTCACCCGCCATCACGGGGCCGTTCGTGGATCAGCTTTCCGGGCGGCTGAGCCAGAGCGCGCCGGACGGTTCAGGTCAGGTGAAGGTCACCCTCGACATGACGATGAGCGGGACCGTTCCTGGAGCCCTGAGCGTGGTGATCACCGGCCAGCCTTCGGCCGGTGGCGGCGTCACGGAGACGGGGAGCGGGGTCGCGTTCACGCCCCGCGGAGCGAGCAAGGTGTGGAACGGTTCGCTCACCACTCTCGACGGGCAGCGGCTCACCTGCCGGGTAAGGAACGGCAGCCAGACCCTCGTGCTGCGCCTGGATCTGGCCATCGACGGCGCTTCGGGCGCCGTCTCCGGTCAGCTGCAGGGACAGCCGGCATGAGCGTCGCACTCCCCCGGCTCCTTGCCGGATTGCCCAGCGACGGCGCAGCCCTCCGCTGGCTGGAACACCTTGCGGTGCATGGCCCTGCCGACAACTTCAGTGGCGAGAGCATCCTGCGCGAGGTCGCCGCGTCAGGGCTGACCGGCCGCGGCGGAGCCGGATTTCCTGTCGCCCGCAAGCTCGCGGCAGTCGCGAGTTCCCGCTCGGCACGGACGCCGGTGATCGTTGCCAACGGCGCGGAGGGCGAGCCCGCCAGCAGCAAGGACCTGCTGCTGCTCGCCTGCCTGCCGCATCTGGTTCTGGACGGGATCGCCGCGGCGGCGATGGTCACCGGTGCGGGACGGGCGGTGCTATGCCTTCACGAGGGAAGCGGCGCCGCCGATCGCGTGCAGGTCGCGCTCGAGGAGAGACGCTCGGCTCCTGACCCGTGCCCCGTCGAGGTGGCCCTCGTTCCTGGCCGCTACGTCGCCAGCGAGGAATCAGCGCTGGTCCATTGGCTCAACAAGGGGGCGGCACTACCGACCACCCGCCCGCCGCGTCCGGACCAGCGGGGCGTCGACGGGCGGCCGACGCTGGTGAACAACGTCGAGACCCTCGCGCACCTGGGGCTGATCGCCCGTTACGGCGCACGGTGGTTCACCGAAACGGGCACGAGGGCCGAGCCCGGCACCCGGTTGCTCACCGTGTCAGGCGCGGTCGCATCGCCGGGCGTGCTGGAGATCGAGACCGGTACGCCTTTGGCGGAGGTGCTCGCCATGTGCGGCGGCCTGAGCGAGGCCGTCACCGGTTATCTGATCGGCGGCTACTTCGGCGGCTGGGTGAGCCCTGACGTGGGCGCCGGCCTTCGCCTTTCGCGGGCCGGGCTAGCGGGAGTCGGCGGCGCGCTGGGCGCTGGCGTCCTGATCGCCTTGCCGGCGAGCGTCTGCCCGCTTCAGGAGGCGTCGCGCATCACGAGTTGGCTTGCCGGACAGTCCGCGGGCCAGTGCGGGCCCTGCGTGTTCGGTCTGCCCGCCATCGCCGACGCGTTCGACACCCTTACCCGGGGCCGGCTTTCGGCGGCCGGACGCCGTCAGCTCGACCGGTGGACCCGCGACGTGACCGGACGCGGTGCCTGCCATCACCCCGACGGGACCGCCCGCTTCGTGACGAGTGCGCTACGCGCCTTTCACGGCGAGGTCACGCTCCACGCCCGCGGGCGATGCTCGGCCCCCGGAGCCCGCGGCCGGACTCTTCCATGACGAGCCGGGGCCAGCGGCTGCACGTCGATCCGATCGCGTGCACCGGTCATGGACTGTGCGCCGAGCTCTTTCCCGAAGCCATAACACTCGATGATTGGGGCTATCCCTTGGTGCCCGACCCTGACGTTCTGCCGCCTCACCTCAGACATGCACGGCGGGCCGTGAAGGCATGCCCGACGCTCGCCCTGCGGCTGGCCCCGAGTGAGTAGCGCGGATCCTGGAGTCGAGGGCAACAGCAGGCTCACGAGCGCCACGGGCGTGCTGCTGATCGGCCTGCTGGCGGTCGAAGGCCTGACGATCCTGAGCATTCGCGGGCTGATCACCTGGCACATCTTCGTCGGGATCGCCTTGGTGGGGCCGGTGCTGCTGAAGACGGGTAGCACCGTCTACCGGTTTACCGGCTACTACACCGGACGGCCTGCGTACGTCCGCAAGGGGCCGCCTCACGTCATCCTGCGGGTGCTCGGCCCGCTGGTGATCGTCACCAGCCTGGCGGTGCTCGGCACCGGCATCGGTTTGCTCGCCGTACATCCGGGGGACGACGGCTTGCTGCTGCTCGCCCACAAGGCCAGCTTCATCCTCTGGATCGGGCTCACGGCGATCCACGTCCTCGGACACCTGCGCGAAGCGGCCGTTGCCTCCTGGCAGGAGGTGAGGCCGGCAACGGGTGACCCGGCGGCACGGCAGCGCTTCATCCGGGGAACGGCAGTGCTGCTCTCCCTCGCCATCGGCCTCGCCGCTGCGGCCGCCGTCACCCCGCACGCCACAGCCTGGACGAACCGGTCGGGCAGCGTGTTCCGTCACGACGGCAGCGCCTTTTCCGGCGTCCCCTCTACCGGCAAGTGAGCCGGCACACCAACACCCGTCACGCATGTGCGACACATCTGGCTCACGCGTGACGCCGCGACACTCGAAGGGTGACCCGCGATCTGACCGTGTGCGTGCTGCTGATCCTGGTGGCAGCCGTGCTCGGGCTCTTCGTGCACCCGCTCCTGTGGTCCGTCGCGGTGCTCGCGCTGGCCTGGCTCGTCGGACGTGACCCGCAGACCAGACGCCCTAGGGCGAAATAGTCCTTTTTAGGCACTCAAGCCTTGCCCGGCCGGTCGATAGACAGATCGGGACTTACCCCAGCAGCCGTCCCTCACCTCTGCCCTCAGACCGGCTTGCCGACAGGCCGCCGGTCGCGCACAAGGAGAGACGCGACAATGAAGAAGCTTGCTGCTGCCTGCGTAACCGCTTTCCTGGCCGGTGCCATCGCCCTCGTCGTCACCCTGGGCGGCGGGACCGCGCACAAGCCGGCTCCGACGGCCGGTTCTTCCTGGGCCACCCTGCCCGGGATCTCACTCGGTTCGCTGGGGTCACTGCTCGGTCTGTGACCGCTCTCGCTAGTTGAAGAAGCGGCCGATCCCGCCGCCGCCGCCGCTGCCGCCGAGGCCTCCGATGCCCTCGCGAGGTGACTCGCCGGGCGCCACCTCACCGACCCAGTGGGCGAACGCCTCGGGATTGCGCGACTGCAGCAGCACGCGGCCCGGGCCGTTGAAGTCAAAGACCCAGCCCTCACCGGACTTCAGCGACTGGATCGAGCGGCCCTGCACCGCGCGCCGCATCTTGAAGTTGATGTCGAGCGCGTACGCGACCACGTGACCGGTGTCGATGGTGACGGTCTCTCCGGCTTCAAGGTCGATGATGTCGACGGCGCCGTAGATGCTCACCAGGGCTTGACCGGTACCGGACGCGCGGAAGCCGAAGCCGCCCTCACCACCGAACAGGTTGGCCATCCCACCCCACTTGGTGTCGATCTCGACACCGTCGGAGTTGGCGATCCAGCTGCCCCGACGCAGAAAGAACGGCTGCTGAGGGGTGACGTCGATGGAGACGGTGTCACCGGGGAGCACGCCCGCGACATCCACCCAGCCGCCTTGCGCCGGCGCCGTGTAGGTCGTCACGAAGAAGGACCCGCCGCCCAGCACGCTGCGTTTGAGGCCCTGCATGATGCCGCCCTGCGCCTTGGCCTCGAGCAGCACGCCCGCGCTGTGCGCGATCATCGCGCCACCTTCGACGCGTAACTGCTCACCGCCCCGGAGGGTGCAGCGGGCGACGGTGAAGGAGGGCGAGTGCCGCAGCTGAACATCCACGGCGGGATCCTTCCACTAAAAGTCCGCGTTTGTGTGTCAGCTGGCGGACAGGTCATCTACAGGTTCCCAGGACGCTCCCAGGAAGTTCAAAGGGTGCGCCTTGGTTCGGGGCGTCTCATCAATTAGCGAAGCGATTTGAGACGCGAACCGAGACCACAGAGGTGTTCATCATGGCCGACCAGACGGGGCAGACGCCCAATCCTTTTGAGCCGCACCCCGCAGGCGATCCCTACGCGACCTGGTACGGCCAGCCGCACTACGGCCCGGGTCCGGCCTTCGGCCCGGCGTCGGGGCAGGGTCCGGCTCCGCAGCAGCCGCCGGCCGGCTACCCGACCCAGCCGGTGTGGTGGATGCCCAACGCAGCAGTCCCGATGGGACCGCAAGGACAGCGCCCGCCCCAGCGCCACCGCCGCCGGCTGATCGCCATTGCCGCGGCCACCGCCGGCGTCGTGATGGCCGGCGGCATCACCGCCGTTGCGGTCTCGCACGCCAGCTCGAACCCCCAGGCGGTGTCATCGTTCACGCCCGGCTCGGGCAGCTCGTCCAGCGGAAGCGGCCTGCCGTCCTGGTACGGCAATGACAACGGCGGCACGGGGTCGACGGGTAGCGGTTCGACCGGTAGCGGCTCGACCGGTAGCGGCTCGACCACGACGACCACGGGCCAGGCGACCACCGCCCAGCAGGTCGGCGTCGTCGACATCAACACGGTCATCGACTACGGAGCCGAGCAGGCAGCCGGTACGGGCATCGTGCTGACGTCCAATGGCGAGATCCTCACCAACAACCACGTGATCAATGGCTCCACCAGCATCAGCGTGACGGTCGTCAGCACCGGAAAGACCTACAAGGCCACGGTTGTCGGGGACGACCCGACGGACGACGTCGCGGTGATCCAGCTGACCGGCGCGTCAGGCCTGGCGACAGCCAAGCTGGGCGACTCCTCGCAGGTGGCGGTCGGCAACACCGTCACCGCCGTGGGCAACGCGGGCGGCACCGGCGGTACTCCCAGCTCGGCGACCGGCACCGTGACCGGGCTCAACCAGTCCATCACCGCCAGCGACGAGGGCGGCGGCAACTCCGAGAATCTCACCGGCATGATCGAGATCAACGCCGACATCCAGGCCGGCGACTCCGGTGGCCCGCTCTACTCGACCGGCGGCACCGTCATCGGCATCGACACCGCGGCGTCAAGCCAGTCCTCGAGCGGCAACACGACCGGATTCGCCATCCCGATCGCGAAGGCCACCTCCATCGCCGACCAGATCGAGTCCGGTAACGCCACCTCGACGATCCACATCGGTGCACCCGGGTTCCTCGGCGTGCAGCTGGCCTCCGAGGGTGCGAGCTCGTTCAGCTCCAGCGGCGCGACGATCGCCGGCACTGTCAACGGATCAGCGGCCGAGCAGGCGGGCCTGCAGGCCGGCGACACCATCACCTCGATCAACGGCCAGAGCGTCGCCAGCGCGTCCGGACTGTCGACCGCGATGGAAGCCTTCAAGCCTGGTCAGCAGGTGACGATCGGCTGGGTCGACAGCTCCGGACAGAGCCAGACGGCAACGGTCACGCTCGGCTCCGGCCCCGCCGACTGACGATCGCCGTATCCCCGCTTCCTGGCTAGCGGGCCGACGGGTGCGTGACGGGTGAGACCTCGAGTCCACCCGTCACGCCGGTCCGCTGCCAGGAAGCACCCGGTGCAGACCGGCTGAGCATCGTGCCCACCACGGTGCCTTGGCGCGGATAGAGGTCCGCCGCGCCGAGAACAGTCGCCAACTGGATCCAGTAGGTGTGGCCGGCCTGCACCGGGCAGGCGTTTCCCTGAATGGTCAGCGGCTGCGCCGTCGCGGACAGCGCTGAATCCGTCGCCGAACCCCAGCAGCCGGGCTCGGTCCCGGCCGGCGCCGCGACCGGTTTGGAGGGCCCGCCGGTGCTGGGATCCGCGGGCGTCACCACGTAGGCCAGCAGCCCCACGGCTTCGCCGCGGTAGCGGCTGGCGACGAGGTTCACCGCGTCGAGTTGGCCGTCTCGGGCCGGGGTAAAGGCCACCGCGACGGACCGTTGGGCACTGACCTGGATCGGCCGGTTGGTGTCGGCCCATCCCAACGTGTGCAGTCCGACTCGGGGTGAGGCATTGGCACAGGAGGCGGCACAGCCGATTCCTGCTGTAGCCACGAGCAATGTGCGGATCGACTTTGCTGTTCCGGGTGTGAAGCGCATCTGTTTGATCCCTCCTGCTCCCCCGAGCTTGTGTCGCCCTGAGATGTGGCGTCGCCACTGAGAGTCACCCCGCGTCGGGCTGACGGCGCCGATTGAAAGGGGTGTCGCCGGCAAAATCACCCATATGAGTGAACGGTTTTCGACCCTCGCTAGGCTCACGTCCACCCGAACCCTGGAGCATCGATGACCGATACGACAGCGACGAAGCCCGACCTGGCGCCTCTGACCACCGGACTCGGCACCAAGCTGTCGCCCAGTCATCTGATCCACAACGTCGCTGACACCGACGCCACGATTCGCTTCTACCGCGACATCTTCGGCGCCGGGGTCGAGAAGGACATGGAGATCGAATCTCCCGCGCTCGACGCCATGTTCGGGCGTTCCGGTGTGCGAATCCGCTCGACGTTCATCGATGCCGGCGGCTACCGGCTGCACACCATCGAGCGGTTGGACGAACCGCGCACCTCAAAGGCCGCAAGCATGGGGCTCACCGGGCTGTCGTTTGCGGTGGACGACCTCGAGGCCGCTCGCCAGACGGCGATCGACGCCGGCTACGGCCCGACCCCGATCTTCGACGTCGACCTCGGAGACGTCCGCTACAACGCCAAGATGTTCTTCATCGCCGATCCCGACGGCGTCGGCTGCGAACTCGTCGAATACCCGAAGTAGCAGGCTTACTTGACGACCTCGCCGGCGTTGATGAGCAGCGTCTGACCGGTGATGCCGTTGCTGCGCGGTGAGGCGAAGAAGACCAGCGATTCGGCGACTTCGCCGTCGGTCGCCATCCGCCGCAGCGGCATGTGGGCGGTCATCTGCTCGAGCTGCTCCTGCGGCGTGATCCCGGCGCTGGACGCGAGGATCTTCACGTATCCCTCGACCGGCGGGCCCCACATCCAGCCCGGGGCAATCTCATTCACCCGGATTCCGCGCGGGCCGATCTCCTGCGCGAGGTGGCGCATCGCGCCGGTCAGCGCGGACTTCGAGGACGCGTAAGCCATCTGCAGAGCCTGATGCGGCGGGTGGTGCTGGGTCTGCGAGGAGACGAAGACGACCGAGCCGTTCGCTTCGGCGAGCGCCGGCAACGCGCACCGGGTGAGCGTCAGCGAGCCGAAGATGTTCACGTCGAACATCGCCTTCCAGTCGCTGAAGTCGGCCGCGGCGGCTTCCAGGCCCCCGAAAAGCGAGTCGAACGCGGCGATGTTGACCAGAGCGTCGATCTGCCCGAAGCGCTCGAGCGCCAGGTCCACCAGCCCCTGGCAATCCTGCGCCTTGCTGATGTCGCAGCGCCGGTACGCGGCCTTACCGCCGGCCGCCTCGACCTCCTTGGCCACCGCCTCCAGCACCGACTCGGTGCGGGCTCCGAGAACGACGTTGCCTCCCTCGCGGGCGGCCACCAGCGCCGTCTCCCGGCCCAACCCCACGCCGACACCGGACAGTACGACGGTCTTGCCTGCTAGATCTGCCACCCTGGTCCCCCTGAGGAATCTCGCTCGGCGGCCACCGTGTCAGGAGCGAGCGGGGCGGGTCAAGCTACGGTGCGGACATGGGGCGTCTGGATGCACTCGACCTCTCGCTGCGGCTCAGCGCCGAGGCGGAGGCTCGCCGGCTTGGGGTGGCACAGCAGCGCCTGCTTCAGCTTCGGCTGCTCGGCGGCGGGCTCATCGGCGAGAGCGGTCAGCTCGGGCCGCCGCTGTGCGTGGTCTTCGAGGGATGGGACGCGTCGGGCAAGGGCGGCTGCATCAAGCGTCTCGTCGAACCGCTCGACCCGCGCCACGTGAGGGTCGCGCAGTTCGCCGCACCGACCTATGACGAGAAGCGTCACCATTTCCTGTGGCGTTTCTGGCCGGCGCTCCCCGGCTGGGGCGGCATGGCCGTCTTCGACCGCTCCTGGTACGGACGGGTGCTCGTCGAGCGCGTCGAACGCTTCGCGACGAAGGAGCAGTGGGGGCGGGCCTTCCGGGAGATCCGCGAGTTCGAGGAGACGCTGACCGACGAAGGCATGGTGCTCGTGAAGTTCTGGATGCACCTGTCCGAGGACGAGCAGCTGCGCCGGTTCGAGAGCCGTGAGAAGGACCCGCTGCGACGCTGGAAGCTCACCGACGAAGACTGGCGAAACCGTCGCAAGCGCAAGGCTTATGAGCGTGCGGTCGAGGACATGTTCGACAAGACCGACCACCCCGCGGCGCCCTGGACGATCGTCGAGGGCGACAACAAGCGGTGGGCCCGGGTCAGGGTGCTCGAAGCGGTCGTCGAGGCCACCGAATCGGCTCTTCAGGCCAACGGACTCACGCTCCCGCCGCCGCTCGAGAAGAGCTCTCCCAAGCGGCGCGCGGCGGCCAAGTAGCGCGTAAAACGCCTTACTCGGCAGGCACTCCGGCCGCGATGCCGAGCATGTGAAACAGCTTGCCCATCCCGCTGAATTGGGCGACGGCGAGCGCGATCTCCAGGAACCCGTCGCGGCCGTACGCGTCGATGACGCGATTGATCGTCTCGTCGCTGACGTTCATGTGGTCGTCCCAGAACGCCACGGTGTACTCGAGGGCGACGCGTTCGGCGTCGGTGCAGCGGCTCCAGTCATCGGCGAGCACGGCATCGGCGTCAAGGGGCGGGACCGCGGGTCCGGTGCCGGACGGATCGCCATTGCGGCTGTTCTGGCACATGTGGCAGCCGGTGCGCCGCGCGATGGCCAGGCGCACCAATTCCTTCGTGCGGGTCGGCACGATGCCCGCCGTCACCAGCGGCTGATACCACGCCAGCCAGCCCTCGATGAGACCCGGGGCGTGACCGAACTGCTCGAAGAGCGGACGGGCGCCGGCGTGCACCGCAGGGTTGACGTCAGCGGCGGGCAGGCGGGACTGCGGCAGCGCGCAGACCAGGCCCACGGCGTCCTCGGTGGCTGTCTCCATCTGCTTCCTCCATGGCTCGCGCGCTTGGGATGGGACGAGACTAGACCTTGAGCGCTTGCAGGTACTCCTCGCGTAGCGGTCCCTTGTACAGCTTGCCGTTGGCCGAGCGCGGAAGCTCGGCGCGGAAGTCGACGCTGCGCGGCACCTTGTAGCCGGCCAGGTTCACCCGGACGTACTCGCGTAGCTCCTCGGCGAGTTCGGGGCTCGCGGCGACGCCGGCGTCGAGCTGCACCACGGCATGCACGTATTCGCCCATCTCCGGATCGGGAAGGCCGAATACGGCGGCGTCCAGCACACCCGCGAAGCCCACGAGAGTCGACTCGATCTCGGCCGGGTAGATGTTCACTCCCCCGGAAATGATGGTGAACGCGCGCCGGTCGGTGAGGAAGAGATAGCCGCCGGAATCGACATAGCCGATGTCGCCGAGCGCCGCCCAGTTGTCATGCTCGGGGTGGCGGGTGCCGCGGGTCTTCTCCGGCTCGTTGTGGTACTCCCACGTCATCTTCGGCTGCTCGAAATAGACCAGCCCGGGCTCGCCCGGCTTCAACTCGGCACCGGTCTCGTCGCAGATGTGAAGGATCCCGGTCAACGGCTTTCCGACCGAGCCAGGGTGCTCCAGCCACTGCTGCGGGCTGATGTAGGTCAGGCCGTTGCCCTCGGTGGCGGCGTAGTACTCATGGATGATCGGGCCGAGCCACTCGATCATCCGGCGTTTGACGTCAACCGGGCAGGGCGCCGCCGCATGGATGATCCCGCGCAGGCTGCTGAGGTCGTACTTGGCCCGGGTCTGCTCATCGAGCTTCAGCAGCCGCACCATCATCGTCGGAACCACCTGGATATGCGTGACCCGCTCACGTTCCACGATCGCCAGGAAGTCCTCGGCGTCGAAGCGCTCGAGAATGACGAGAGTGCCCCCGAGTTCGTGGACGCCGGCCGACCATTGCAGGCCCGCCGAGTGATACAGCGGGGCCGGGCACAGGTAGACGCTGGACTCGTCCATGCCGAGCAGAAGGCGTTCCAGCACTGACGTTCCCACAGCGCCCGGGTCGCCCATCATCAGGCCGGAAAGCGGCCGCTTGATGCCCTTCGGCTGACCGGTCGTACCCGAGGAGTAGAGCATCACCTCACCACGCGGCTGCTGCGCCAGGGGCTCGGCGGGCTGGCCGGCGATGGCGTCCTCGTAGCTCTCGAAGCCTGGGACGCCTGGGCCCGTGCCGTCCATCATGAAACGCGTCGGGCAGTCGGGGACGTGCTCGAGCATCTCGGCGGCAACCTTGGCCAAAGCGGCGGTGGTGATGACCACCGTCGATCCCGAGTCGTTCACCAGGTAGGCGGCCTCCTCCGCTTTCAGATGCCGGTTGACGGCGGTGAGGTAGAGCCCGGAGCGCAACGCGGCCCAGTAGACCTCGTAGTAGCGCGGATGGTTCTCGGCGAAGATGGCGACGTGATCGCCCGGCCGCAAGCCACGGGAGTGAAGCAGCTGCGCCAGCCGCATCGAGCGATCGTCGAGCTCCCGGTAGCTGACCCGCTGACCGGAACCCATGACGACGGCGTCCTTGTCCGGGGTGCTCGCAGCGAAGGTGCCGGGGTACATGGCTTGAGCTTGCCATCGCACGGCATGGCGTTCGAACTCCCCCCGCCGCCCTGCCGTTAGGTTGAGCCCCATGAGCCGGGTAGCAATCGTGACGGGGGCCGCCAGCGGCATCGGCGAAGCGACCGCGGCGCTGCTGGCCGCGCAAGGCATTGCCGTCGCAGCGTTCGACATCGCTGACGGGCAGCGCTATCAGGTCGACGTCAGCGACGCCGACTCCGTCGCGCGTGGCGTCACGGCGGTGCGACGTGAACTCGGACCGATCGACATCCTGGTGAACGCCGCCGGGATCGCCGCCGGCGGCCCGATCGACGGTGACGGTTTCGTCGAGACGTGGGAGCAGACGGTGGCCGTCAACCTCACCGGCGCCATGCTGATGGTGCGTGAATGCGTCGTCGACCTGAAGGCCTGCGAGGCGGGTCGAATCGTCAACATCGCCTCGACCGAAGCCATCACCGCCAGCCGCGGGTCGATGCCCTACACGGTCTCCAAACACGGACTGCTGGGCTTCACCCGCTCGCTCGCCGTTGAGCTCGGACGCGATGGGGTGACCGCGAATTGCGTCTGCCCCGGAGCGACGGTGACCGGCATGACCGGCGTGATCCCCGAGTCCCACCGGGATGTCTTTGCCCGCCGCCACATCCCGGTCGGGCGATACGCGCGAGCCGAGGAGATCGCCTTCATGATTTCCACGCTGTGCGCGCCGGAGGCCTCGTTCGTCAACGGCGCCGTCATCGCGGTCGACGGCGGCATGACCGCGCAGAGCGGCTGAGAGATCGGGCGGGCAAAGCGGCCGGCGGAAAGTGGCGAATGTGCCCGTCGATACCCGCCCCCCGTGGGAGGCTGGTTGCCCGCGAGATAGAACTGTGTTTCATTACGTGCCGACCGACCGACCGCTCCGAATCGATGCAGAGGTGACTGCCATGTCCACGAACGCCGACGCCACCCCGGCGGCAGGGGCGGGCGGCACTGACGCGGCAGCCCTTCAGGTCGTCACCGACGACGCCAAGGCAGCCGGCGGTCGCGATTCGCTGCTGCTGTGGCTGAGCGTGATCGTGATGGTCGTCGGGATCGTCGTGAGCGTCATCGGTTACCTCCTGTCTCACGGCACGACCAGCAGCTTGACGCAGAACGACGCGCTCACCATCGCCATCCTCGGCATCAGCATCACAGTGGCCGGCGGAGCCGGTTTCGTGCGCTACTCGTTCTCTGCCTTCATGCGCTTCTGGCTCGCCCGGCTCACGTTCGAACTGCGCGGAGACCGCTAGCTGATTCCCGCTTGACGTTTACGAAGGCGCGACCGCCGGCACCGGGTCGGGCGGAGGCGGCGGAATTGGGTCTGTTGTGGGCGGAGCCGGGTCGGTCGTCGGCGGAACCGGGTCAGTCGTCGGCGGAACCGGGTCGGTCGTCGGCGGAACCGGATCGGT
>DATAZK010000210.1:0-45159 GCA_036272075.1 Frankiaceae bacterium | reverse complement strand
GGCCAGCGCCTGGCCGGAGGTGACCCCGAAAACCCCAATAGCCACGGCAATAGCGAGTTCGAAGTTGTTGCCGGCGGCCGTGAAGGCGAGGGTCGCGGTCTTCGCGTAACCCAGTCCCAGCCGGCGGCCGAGCAGGAAGGCACCGCCGAACATGAGCCCGAAGTACGACAGCAGCGGCAGCGCGATGCGGGCCACGTCACCGGGCCTGCGGGTGATCGCATGTCCCTGGAGCGCGAACAGGACGACGATCGTGAACAGCAGGCCGTAGAGCGCGACGGGTCCGACCCGATGCAGGAACACCTCCTCATACCAAAGGCGGCCGCGCCGAGCCTCCCCCATGCGACGGCTGAGGTAGCCCGCGGCGAGCGGAATCCCGAGGAATACCAGCACAGAGCGGGCGATGTCCCAGACAGACACGTGCAGGTTCTGCTGGGAGAGGCCGAGCCATCCAGGAAGCACCCGGAGGTAGAAGTAGCCGAGCGCCGCGAAGGCCACGATCTGAAAGATCGCGTTGATCGCGACGAGAACTGCCGCCGCCTCACGATCGCCGCCCGAGAGGTCGTTCCAGATCAGCACCATCGCGATGCAGCGCGCCAAGCCCACGATGATCAGCCCGGTCCGGTAGGCGGGCAGGTCGGGAAGCAACAGCCACGCGAGGGCAAACATCAGGGCCGGGCCGACGACCCAGTTCAGCACCAGCGACGACACCAGCAGCCGGCGGTCGCCGGTGACCCGTCCGAGCTCGCCGTAGCGCACCTTGGCGAGGACGGGATACATCATCAGCAGCAGGCCGAGGGCAATGGGCAGGCTGACCGAGCCGAGCTTGACCGTGTCGAGGTCGCCGCTCAAGCCGGGGATGCCCCTGCCCAGGCCGATCCCGAGCGCCATCGCCAGCACGATCCAGACCGGCAGGAACCGATCCAGCCCCGACAGGCGCTGCAGCACAGGCGCCTCGGGTTCGGCCGGATCCTCGACGAGCAGATCGCTCAAGGACAACAACTGCAATCGGCCGTGGCCTCCGGTGCATCGGCAAGGACGGTGTAGACCTCCCACGCGGCCCCGTCGGGATCGTTCACCCAGACCTTGTCCTGGACGGCGTAGCAGCAGGTCGTCGCGTCCTGGGCGACGGTCTCCAGGCCTTCACCGGACAAGCGACGACCGGCGGACGCGACCTCATCCGGGGTCTCGACCTCGACGCCGAGATGGTTCAGGGCGCCGGCGACTCCGCTGCCCCGCTCAGCGGCCGAACTCTCGATCAGCACGAGCTTCAGCGGCGGATTGGCGATCGCAAAGTTCGCGTAACCAGGGCGGCGTTTGGCGGGCGACGTGGCAAACAGTGCGGAGTAGAAGTCCACGGCCTCGTCGAGGTCGGCCACGTTCAGGGCGAGTTGGACGCGAGACATGAGGCGCTCCCGGGATACGGCATTGGCATCGCTTCATCGACGGTAGTCGATATACCCAGCGTGGCCCCCGCCAGGCGCCACGTCAACATAGACGGTCATCAATTCAGGACGCCCGCACGTGAGCTGGGCCACACGAATAAGAATGTGTAAAAGGGAGTTACCGATGGGTAGCATTGGTTATGTTACTGACGAGTACATCTCCGGTACTCGACCGCCGCCCTGCGGAAGGTGCGTAGTCATGGGTCACTACAAG
This sequence comes from Frankiaceae bacterium, assembly GCA_036272075.1. Classification (GTDB taxonomy): domain Bacteria; phylum Actinomycetota; class Actinomycetes; order Frankiales; family Frankiaceae; genus DATAZK01. Next base: position 43,503 of record DATAZK010000210.1, on the reverse strand, counting down.
AGCAATCTCCGGGATCTCGAGTTCAACCTTTTCGAGGTCTTCGGTGCCGATAAAGCGCTAGGCCGCGGGCCTTTTGCGCAGATGGACGCCGACACCGCGCGCGACGTGCTGCGTGAGATGGAGCGCCTTTCCACCAACGATCTGGCGGAGTCGTTCGTCGACGCCGATCGCCACCCGCCCGTCTTTGATCCCACGACGAACTCGGTGACCCTTCCCGAGTCGTTCAAGAAGAGCTACCAGGCCGTCATCGACGGTGAGTGGCACCGGCTGTCGCTGCCGGAGAGCCTCGGCGGGCTCGGCGCTTCGCCATCCGTCATCTGGGCCGCCAACGAGATGATGCTGGGCGCCAACCCGGCCATCTTCATGTACATGGCCGGCGGGAATTTCGCCGCCATCATCGACCGGCTCGGCACCCCCGAGCAGAAGGTCTTCGCTCAGACGATGGTCGAGCGGCACTGGGGCGCCACGATGGTGCTGACCGAGCCCGACGCCGGATCCGACGTCGGCGCCGGACGCACGACCGCCGTGCAGCAGCCCGATGGCACCTGGCACATCGAGGGCGTCAAGCGCTTTATCACCAGCGGCGACTGGGACATCCCTGAAAATATCGTCCACCTGGTGCTGGCCCGCCCTGAGGGCGCCGGCCCCGGCACCAAGGGTCTGAGCCTGTTCATCGTCCCGAAGTTCCACGTCGTCGATTGGGCCACCGGTGAGCTGGGCGAGCGCAATGGCGTCTACGCCACCAACGTCGAGAAGAAGATGGGCCTGAAGGTCTCCGCCACGTGCGAGCTGACCTTCGGTGACACTGACGTCCCGGCCGTTGGCTACCTCGTCGGTGACGTCCACGACGGAATCGCTCAAATGTTCCAGGTCATCGAGTACGCCCGGATGATGGTGGGCGCCAAGGCCATCTCGACGCTCTCGACCGGCTACCTGAATGCCCTCGAGTACGCCAAGAACCGCCTCCAGGGCCCCGATCTCACCCAGATGACCGACAAGGCTGCTCCTCGCGTCACGATCACGCACCACCCCGACGTCCGTCTCATGCTGATGCGCCAGAAGGCGTGGGCCGAGGGCATGCGCGCGCTGGTGTTCTACACAGCGCATATCCAGGACGAGATCGCCCTGGCAGAAGCCGGCGAATCAACGACCGCCGATGTCGATGTGCTGGTGCGCCTGAACGACCTGCTCCTCCCGATCGTCAAGGGCTACGGGTCGGAGAAGGGCTACGAGCTGCTCGCTACCTCGCTGCAGATCTTCGGTGGATCCGGGTACCTGCAGGACTACCCGATCGAGCAGTACATCCGCGACGCGAAGATCGACACGCTGTACGAGGGCACGACGTCGATCCAGGGCATCGACTACTTCTTCCGCAAGATCGTGCGCGACAAGGGGACCGCCCTCGGTTACCTCGTCGAGCAGATCCAGGAGACCGTCAAGGGCGACCCGGGCGGCGGCGAGCTCGCCACCGAGCGGGAGCTGCTGGGCCAGGCCGTCGAGGATCTGCAGGCGATCGTCGCCACCATGGTGGGCCAGCTGACCTCTGCCGCCGAGGATCGCGCCAATGTCTACAAGGTCGGCCTGAACGGCACCCGGCTGCTCATGGCCAGCGGTGACGTCGTGACCGGTTGGCTGCTGGTACGCCAGGCCGAGGTCGCCGGCGAGGCGCTGGCCCGTGGGTCGGAGCTGTCGGCCCGCGACCAGGCGTTCTACCAGGGCAAGGTGGCGGCGGCGAAGTGGTTCGCCCGCAACGTACTCACCGGCCTCGCGGCACAGCGGGCGCTGGCCGAGAGCGTCGACCTCGATCTGATGGAACTGGCGGAAGAGGCGTTCTGAGGGTGGGCTGGGGCTGACAGTGGAACGGCTGACTCGTCAGCCGCAGCATCCACCGCCGCAGCAACCCCCGCCGGCCGTCGGTGCCGGCATGGGGGCGGCCGACGGCGAAGTGCCGCCATTGCCGGCCCGACCGCCTACGGCTACCGCCGTGAAGACGCGGGTGGTGTCCTCATGACCCTCCGGGCAGCGGGCCGCAGCCGTCGTCGACTCCGCCATGGCGCGCTGAACCACAAAGCCATCACCGCAGGTACGGCAGCGGAACTGGTACGAAGGCATACCGGCAGCGTACTTCTCAGCCGGTCAGGAGCAGCCGGGGATCGGTCACCATGGCACCGAGGTCGGCCAGGAACTGTGACGCGACCTGCCCGTCGATGATGCGGTGGTCGAACGACATCGAGAGCGTCACGACCTGCCTGATGGCGAGCTCCCCCTCATGGACCCACGGCCGCGGGGCGATCGTCCCGAGGCAGACGATGGCACTCTCGCCCGGGTTGAGGATGGGCGTGCCGCCGTCCACCCCGAAGACGCCCACGTTAGTGATGCTCAGGGTGCCGCCGGAGAGGTCGGCCGGGCGGCTGTGCCCCTCGCGTGCGGTGGAGATGAGCGCGTTCAGCGCTTCGGCGAGTTGAGGCAGCGAAAGACTCCCGGCATCTTTGATGTTCGGCACGATCAGCCCGCGCGCGGTTGCGACGGCGAAGCCGAGATTGAGCCGCTCGTGCAGGACGATCTCGGCCGCGTCCTCATCGAGGCTTGAATTGATGAGCGGCGTTCGGCCGGCGGCGACGCAGACAGCTCTCGCGACGAGCGCCAGCGGTGAGAGCGGTACGTCCGCGAACTCCGGACGGGAGGCCAGCATCGCGCGCAAGGCCATGGTTTCCGTGGCATCGACGGTCAGCACGACGCTCGCCTGGGGCGCGGTGAAGGCACTGCGCGTCATCGCCTCGGCCATCGCCTTGCGTACCCCATGAAGGGCGATCCGCTCCCCGGGGATTTCGCCCGGAACTTCAGCATTTGCAGGCGTTTTCGCAGGCTCGGCCACGGCGCCGACGTCCTCCCGGGTGATGCTTCCCGATGGACCCGAGCCGCGTACCGTCCGCAGATCGACCCCGAGATCGCGGGCCAGCTTGCGTACCGGCGGCTTGGCCAGAACCGTCACGTCAGCAGGCACGCTCGAGACAGGTTCGGCAGCTCCTCGAGCGGCGGCGATACGTGGCCGTCGACGGGTCTGGGCCGGACGCGGGCCGTAGCCGACCAACATGGCTTCCTGGGTCTCGCCCTCCTCCTGCGCCTCCACTTCCCCGGCGACGTCAATCGTGATGAGTGGCGCGCCGACCGCGACCGTCGCCCCTTGCGGGGCATGCAATTGCGTGACCGTTCCGGCCCACGGGGACGGCACCTCCACGGCGGCCTTTGCCGTCTCGACCTCGACGATGGGCTGGTTCAGCGTGACCTCGTCGCCCTCCTTGACGAGCCAGCCAAGAACATCGGCTTCGGTCAGACCTTCACCGAGGTCGGGGAGCGCGAAGTGCCTGCGCGCCATCAGAACGCCAGTGAACGGTCGACGGCGTCCAGCACCCGATCGATGTCGGGCAGGTAGTGCGCATCCAGCTTGGACGCCGGGTAGGGCGTGTCAAAGCCGCAGACCCGAAGCACGGGGGCCTCCAGCGAATAGAACGCCTGCTCGGTGATTTGTGCTGCCACGTCAGCGGAAATGGACGCCGCGGGCGGGGCCTCGGAGACGACGATGAGGTGACCGGTCCGGCGCACCGCCTCGAGCACCGGCGCCAGATCGAGCGGCGAGAGGCTGCGCAGGTCGATGACGCCGAGGTCGAGACCGTCGTGTGCGGCGACCTCGGCGGCCGACAGCACGGTCTGCACGCAGGGCCCGTAGGAGACCAGGGTCGCGTCATGCCCTTGCCGAAGTACTGCTGACGCGTGCAGCGCGGGTAGCGCAGCCCCCGGCGTCAGATCAACCTCGGCCTTCTCCCAGTAGCGGCGCTTGGGCTCGAAGAAGATGACCGGGTCGTCGCTCGCGATCGCCTGCTGGATCATTCCGAACGCGTCAGCCGGCCCACTGCACGCCACCACTTTGAGACCGGCCGTGTGCGCGAAGTACGCCTCGGGACTCTCGCTGTGATGCTCGACGGCACCGATGCCGCCACCGAACGGAATGCGAATGGTGACAGGCATTTTCACGGTGCCGCCGCTGCGGTAGTGCAGCTTCGCCAGCTGGCTCACGATCTGGTTGAAGGCCGGATAGACGAAGCCGTCGAACTGGATTTCGCACACCGGCCGGTAGCCCCGCATTGCCAGGCCGATGGCCGTGCCGATGATCCCGGACTCGGCCAGCGGGGTGTCGATCACCCGCTCCTCACCGAAGTCTTTCTGCAAGCCGTCGGTCACCCGGAAGACGCCGCCGAGGGTGCCGACGTCCTCACCCATGACCAGGACCCGCTCGTCGCCTTCCATCGAACGCCGCAGACCCGCATTGATGGCGCCCGAGAGGCTGAGAAGAGTCATGACGCCTCGAAGGTCATGAGGTACTCGGCGTAGCCGCGTTGCTCGGCCACCAGTGAGTCGGTCTGTTGCTCGTAGACCTGTTCGAACATGCTCACCGGATCCGGATCGGGCATGCTCAGGCACTCGGCCCGCAGCCGCCGGGCCAGCTCGTCGGCTTCCTCGTCCAGATCCTGAAACCAGCTGCGGTCGGCGATCTGCTGGCGATACAGGAAGGCCTTCAGCCGTTCGAGCGGATCCTTCAATTTCCAGGACTCGAGCTCGGCCTGAAGGCGGTATCGGGTGGGGTCGTCAGACGTGGTGTGGGCACCCATCCGATACGTGACCGCCTCGATCAGCGTCGGCCCCTGGCCGGTACGCGCGGCGTCGAGCGCCTGGCGGGCGACGGCGTAACAGGCGAGGACGTCATTGCCGTCGACCCGGATGCCCGGAAAGCCGAACCCGGCCGACCGCTCGCAGATCGGGACCCGGCTCTGGCGCTCGCTCGGCTCGGAGATGGCCCACCCATTGTTCTGGCAGAAGAACACCACCGGCGCCTGAAAGACGCTCGCGAAGTTGAAACTCTCATTGACGTCACCCTGGCTCGAGGCACCGTCGCCGAAGTAGGCGATCACCGCTTCTCCGTCGTCGCCGAGCGCACCGTCCTTGGCGACGCCCATCGCGTAACCCGTCGCGTGCAACGTCTGGCTGCCGATGACGATCGCGTAGAGCGCGCAGCGGTGCTCGTGAGGATCCCAGCCGCCGAGCTTGACCCCGCGGAACTGGCCCAGCAGGAGCGTCGGGTCGACCCCGCGGCACCAGGTGACGCCGTGGTCGCGGTAGGTCGGAAACGCGTAGTCATGCGGATGCAGCGCCCGTGCGCTGCCGACCTGGGCGGCTTCCTGGCCGAGGCAGCTGGCCCACAGGCCCAGCTCCCCCTGGCGCTGAAGGGCGGTGGCCTCGACGTCGATTCGGCGCACCAGCGCCATGTCGCGATACAGGTCGCGGTAATCGTGATCTTGGAAGCTGACGTCGTAATCAGGATGGGCGACGCGCTCGCCCTCCGGAGTGAGCAGCTGGACGGCCTCAGCGACCCGGGAAACTGGGCGCTGGGGCGGCGAGATGGTCATGCCGCACCTCCTGTCGGCCAAGGATAGGACGTCGGGTTCGCCGCAGGCCCTCATTGGCCGTCACGCCGGGCGGGGTGTCCCCGGCTAGTGACACGAGCGTATCCGGCTGGCCTGCTCCCGAAACGCCGCCGTACGGTGGACACCACGGGAGCCCGTAAGCGGGCTGAGAGGGAGGCCGGGCCTCCGACCGTCAACACCTGATCCGGGTCATGCCGGCGAAGGGAACGGGAGCCAGCGACATGAGGCGAGCAAGCCCCGCCAGCCCACCGGACGTGGCGATCGTCGGCGGCGGCGTGATCGGCCTCGCCATCGCGTGGCGAGCCGCGCAGGCAGGACTCGGACGGATCACGCTCTACGACCCCGAGCTCGCGAACGAGGCGCCGGCCCAGAGCAGCTGGGCGGCGGCCGGGATGCTGGCACCCGTCACCGAGGTGCACTACGGCGAGGAAGCCCTGCTGACGCTGACGCTCGCGGCGCGCGACCTCTGGACCACGTATGCCGGCGAGCTGGCGGCGGCCAGCGGGATCGATCCGGGCTACCGCACCGAGGGCACCATCAGCGTGGCCCGCGACGGCGACGACCTCGCGCGGTTCGAGGAGCTGGCGGTCTATCAGGCCAAGCTCGGGCTCGAGGTCACCCGCTTGCGGTCCCGCGAGGCGCGGGCGCTCGAACCGGCGCTGTCCCCGCGTATCAGGGGAGCGCTGATCGTCACCGGGGATCACAGCGTCGACAACCGAGCCCTGGTACGCGCGCTTCGGGCAGCGTGCGCGGCGGCGGGCGTCGAGCTTCGACCCGAGGCCGTGCGCAGCCTCGCTGAGCTAGCTGCCGGCGTGGTCATCCTCGCCGCGGGGGCCGCGAGCGCCAGGCTGCTTCCCGAGCTGGGCGTGCGGCCGGTGAAGGGACAGTTGCTGCACCTGCGGGGCGCGTCGCTGCTGACGCGCACCATCCGCGGGATCGACACGTATCTGGTCCCGCGCGGCGACGGTCGGCTGATCGTGGGAGCGACCGTCGAGGAAAAGGGCGAAGACGTGAGCGCGACGGCGGGCGGGGTCTACGAACTCTTGCGGGCCGCGTACGAACTCGTGCCCGGCATCACCGAGCTTGCCTTCACCGAGGCGGTGGTCGGCCTGCGTCCGGCGACGGCTGACAATGCCCCGGTCATCGGCTATTGGGACGAGCGCCTGCTCGTCGCCACCGGGCACTACCGCAACGGCATTCTGCTGGCGCCGGTCACCGCCGATCTGGTCGTCGAAATGCTCTCCTCGTCGCGGGTTCCTGACCTCGCGGTCCCTTTCTCCCCCGGCCGGTTCGCATGATCATCACGTTGAACGGCGACGCGACCGAGGTCCCGGTCGACACCTCGCTGGAGGCGTTGCTGATCCGGGCCGGGCACGAGGTGCGCCGCGGCCTGGCCATCGCGATGAACGGAGAGGTCGTGCCGCGCGGACGCTGGACGGAGCAACGCTTGAACGAGGGCGACGTCGTCGAACTGCTCGCCGCGACCCAGGGAGGCTGACGTGGACGACCCACTCGTGCTCGCCGGGGAAACCTTTGCCAGCCGCCTGATTCTTGGGACCGGCGGCGCGTCCAGCATGGGCGCGCTCGAATCCGCCGTGAAGGCGTCGGGCGCCGAGATCGTGACGGTGGCGCTGCGCAGGCTCGACCCGAGCACGCGCGGCAGCGTGCTCGACGTCGTCGACCGGTGCGGCGCGCGCGTACTCCCGAACACTGCCGGCTGCTACACCGCGCGCGATGCCGTGCTCACCGCGCAGCTCGCCCGGGAGGCCTTCGAGACGGACTGGGTGAAGCTCGAAGTCATCGGCGATGACCGCACGCTGCTTCCCGACGCGGTCGAACTCCTCGACGCTGCCGAGCAACTCGTCGACGACGGCTTCCAGGTCTTCGTCTACACGACGGACGACCCGATCCTCGCGCGCCGGCTGGCCGACGTGGGGGTCGCCGCTGTCATGCCGTTGGGCTCACCCATCGGGAGCGGCGCCGGGATCCGCAACCCCTACAACATCGCCATCATGCGAGAGGCGATCGAGCTTCCGATGGTGCTCGACGCGGGAATCGGGACCGCCTCCGACGCAGCACTGGCGATGGAGCTCGGATGCGATGCCGTCCTGCTCGCCACGGCGGTCACCCGGGCGCAGGAGCCGGCGCTGATGGCCGAGGCGATGCGCCGCGCGGTCGAGGGCGGGCGGCTGGCCCGTCGCGCCGGAAGGATCCCGCAGCGGCTCTACGCCCAAGCCTCGACCCCGACCGTCGGTGTGGCCGATCTGTCGGGCGCTCGCCTGAGTGCCGGCGCTGCCGAGGAGGCCGGCCCGGTTGACTGATCCGCCCTCCGGCGTGCGCGACGTCCCGCTCGCCACCTTGACGACGCTCCGTGTCGGCGGCCCCGCGGCCGACCTGGCTGCCGTGCACTCGACGGAAGAGCTCGTCAGCGTCGTCCGCGCCGCCGACTTGGGCCACCGGCCGCTGCTGCTGCTGGGCGGAGGGAGCAATGTCGTCGTCAGTGACGAAGGATTTCCGGGGCTGGTGGTGCTCATCCGGACGCAGGGTGTCGCGCGCGAGGGTGACCGGCTGCGGGTCGCAGCGGGCGAATCGTGGGACTCCCTGGTGGCGTATGCGGTCGACCAGCAGCTCGCCGGGATCGAGTGCCTGGCCGGGATTCCCGGGCTGGTCGGCGCCACCCCGATCCAGAACGTCGGCGCCTACGGTCAGGAGGTTTCCGACGTCATCACGCGGGTGACCGCTCTCGACCGGCGCACCGGCGATCTTCGTGACCTCGAACCGTCCGAATGCGGGTTCGACTACCGCACCAGCCGTTTCAAAGCCGAGGCCGGGCAATGGGTCGTGACGGAGGTGGAACTCGCCCTGCGGCCCGGCGGCGAGAGCCGTCCGCGTTTCGGCGAGCTCACCGGCACGCTCGGGATCGAGGCCGGGGGCACCGCGCCCGTCGAGCGCGTCCGCGAGGCCGTCCTGGCGCTGCGTCGCGGCAAGGGCATGGTGCTCGATCCGGCAGACCCTGATACCGCAAGCTGCGGATCGTTCTTCACCAATCCCGTCCTCGATGACGCGGCATACGCCGCCCTGACCGAACGAGCCGGCGAGACGGTGCCGGGCTATCCCGAGCATGGCGAGCGATTCAAGGTTCCCGCCGCCTGGCTCATCGACCACGCCGGATTCTCGAAGGGCTACGGAAGCGTCGCTGCAAGGCTGTCGACCAAGCACGTCCTCGCCATCACCAACCGGGGCGGGGCTTCGGCCGCGCAGGTGCTGGCGCTGGCACGCGAGGTCCGTGACGGCGTGCGCGAACGGTTCGGCGTGACGCTCGTGAACGAGCCCGTGCTCGTCGGCGTGGAGCTCTAACCGTCGCCTTGGCTAGCGCGGCAGCAGGAAGATCATCATCGTCGACCACACGACATGCGTGATGGCCGGCGCCAGGATGCCGCGAGTGGCCCGTCGCTCGAGTGCGAAGACGGTGCCCATGAGCGCGGCCGCCAGCACCAGCATCAGGTTTCCGGCCGCCGCCGTGACGATGACGTACGTGACCGTGGTCCAGAGCGCCGCGTTGCGACGGCCGTAGGCGCTGTACACGGAGCCGCGGAAGAAGACCTCCTCGCCGATCCCGTTGACGATGGTGATGACATCGATGAGAGCTCGTGAACCGGAGTCGGCTCGCTTGATGATGTCGTCGACGGCATGGTGCAGCGACGGGATCCAGCGGACGGCCTCGGCCCCGATGGCGAACACACCGAAGGCGAGCGCCCCCACGAGCGCCGGCCAGAGAATCGGCCGCCGTCCACTGCTCCCGCGGCCGAGATGCACCGGGCCGGAAAGCAGCCCGCCCACCAGCCACACGGCGGCCAGCACGCCGGCGAGCACGTAGAACGAGTCGCTGCCCTGCGGCCGGGTGAGCGCGAAACCGAGCAGCACCGCTCCGCCGACGAGAGTGACCGTGACGATGACGCGTCGCCGCCGACGGACCTGCTCGGTCTCCTGGTGGTACGGGCTGCTGGCGGGGGCGAGGAGCGGCCCGAAGCGCTCGAGGAGTCGGTCAGGAATCCAGCTAGGAGTCCGCACCCTGGACCTCGAGCTGGGCCTCGCGCTCATCCAGCGCCTGGCGCACCGCGTCGTCGAACGGGGTGGGAGTCAGCCCGACGAGCCGGCGCAGCGACTCATCCCGGACGACGACTTCATTGCTCATCGACTCGATGAGATTGGTGGCGGTCTGCACGTCGACGCTTGTCACAAGAGCGAGCCAGCGCGAGGACAGCTTCGGGGTCAGCAGCGGAACCGGCCCGATGAGCAGGGGACGATGCTGCACGCGGGCGACCCGATGCATGGCGTTCTCATACGTCATGATCTCCGGCCCGCCGATCTCGTACACCCTGCCGGTCGTTTCCGGGAGTTCCAGGACGGCCGAGAGGTACTGCACGACGTCAGCAATGGCCACCGGCTGGGCCTTGGTGCGTACCCATCGCGGGGTCAGCATGACCGGCAGGTGCGCGACGAGTTCGCGCATCAGTTCCCAGGACAGGCCGCCGTTGCCGATGATGACGCCGGCCCGGATCGTCGTGACGGGCACCCCCGCCTCGCCGAGCAGCGTCTCGACCTCCTGCCGGCTGCGCAGATGCTCGGACAGGTCGTCGCCTTCGCCCAGGCCTCCGAGGTAGATGATCCGCTGCACCCGGGCCGCCCGCGCGGCGCGGCCGAACGTCCGGGCGCCTTCGGCGTCCTTGTCGGCAAAATCGGCGCTGTCCAGGGAGTGGACGAGGTAGTAGGCGGCGTCGCAGCCGGCCAGTGCAGACCCGAGCGCGTCCTGATCGCTGACGTCGCCGCCCACCGGATGGCCCGCTCCCTCGTAGCCCTCGGGGTGGCGGGTGAGCGCCTGGACGTCGTTGCCCGCCTCCTTGAGCGCGCGTACCAGCCGCGAGCCGACGAAACCGGTGGCACCTGCAACGAGCACCTTCATATGCGGGTCATACCCGGCGCGAGGGTGCCCGCGCTACCTGGCAAGAGCTTCGTGGGAAGAGGCACACCGCCAGCGGCGCCGGTTCAGGACGCGTAGTGCAGGCGGAACGTGTTCGTTGTCGAGGGGCTGAGGATGGTGGCGGCTCGAAACGCGCCCGACACCTCGGCGACCCAGAGGCCGTAGTGATCGCTGACGACCGGAACCACGCGGCGGGCGCGCAGGCTGGCGAACCGCACCTGAACCGACTCGTGAGAGCCGCCGGCGCCGAAGGCCAGTGCCCACGACGTACCGCAGGGGCCACCGCGCCCGAACCACCCGCTCACCTGCGACTCGAGTTCACAGCGGGCTTCGGCGAGCCACCGGCCATCGGCGGCAGAAAGCCGGCCGATGCGGGATCCGTCGGGCAGATCCAGGACGGTCAGGCGGCAGCCGGAGAGGGGCAACACGTGAACGATGCCCTGGGTCCGCGTTGCGGGCACCGCGGATAGCTGAACAGTTTCGAGCGGGGCGAGCGAGGAGTTCGGCGCGGGGATGGAAACGGCCCGGCGCTGACCCGGGCGGCCGGGGAAGACCGACGGCGGGGGTTCGAACGCGATAGTTGCCATGACTAAGTTTTCGCGCTCGCGGCTGGGGAGCGCCTGCGTTGAAGCTGAGCGGTGCCTGTGACGCGCTTTTTTCTTTGTCCACAGCGGTGCACATCTCTGTGGATTGAGGTGGATCGCGGAGCCGTTCACCCACCTGCGAATACCCGCTCGGGTCGATCGCGCGTACGTCCGGAGACCGCACGCTGAACGCCCGGTGTCCACCGCCTCTCCACCGTGCGTCCACACCTTGCCCCGGCGTTGCGCACACCCCATCCCCAGCACCGTCAACAGGTGCCGCGGCCAGTCCTTCGGCGCGTCGTCCTTTCTGTCGGAGGAGAGGCGTACACCTGAACCAGCGAGTTGCGGCGACCAGGATTGGCGGTGTTCACGTGTCGGTGACGACCATCGATCTGCGCGCGCGCTCGGGTGGTCAGAGTGAGGGTCAGGGTCCAGCTCAGGGTGGGGGTCCGAGCCAGGGCGGCGGCGCGCCGGAGTTCGACCGCACGCCGCCGCAAGACGTCGCAGCAGAGCAGGGCGTGCTCGGCGGGATGCTGCTGTCCAAAGACGCCATCGCTGATGTGGTGGAGATACTGCGGATCAGCGATTTCTACCGTCCCACCCACGCGACGATCTTCGAGGTCACCACCGAGCTGTACGGCAAAGGCGAGCCCGCTGACACCGTCAGCGTCGCGGCCGAGCTGCACCGCCGCGGAGCGCTCGACCGCGTGGGCGGAGCGCCCTATCTGCACACGCTCATCGAGTCGGTGCCCACCGCCGCGAATGCCGGCTATTACGCGCAGATCGTGGCTGAGAAGGCGGTGCGCCGGCGGCTCGTCGAGGCGGGCATGCGCGTCACCCAGCTCGGGTACAACGAGTCGTCCGAGGTCGAAGACGCCGTCGATCGCGCTCAGGCCGAGGTTTTCGCCGTCACCGAGCGCCGCACCAGTGATGACTTCCTGGTGCTCGAGCAGCTGATCAACCCGACTCTGGAAGAGATGGAGTCGATCGCCAATCGCGATGGCACCCTCACCGGCGTCCCTACCGGCTTCGCCGACCTCGACCAGATCACCAATGGCCTGCACCCGGGTCAGCTGATCGTCGTCGCGGCTCGCCCGGCCATGGGAAAGAGCACGCTGGCGCTGGACTTCGCCCGCGCCGCCAGCATCAAGCACGGCCGGGCCTCGGTGGTCTTCTCGCTGGAGATGAGCCGCACCGAGATCGTCATGCGGCTGCTGTCGGCCGAGTCGCGGGTTCACCTGCAAAACATGCGATCCGGCAAGATGACCGATGATGACTGGGCCCGCCTCGCGCAGCGCATCGGCGAGGTCACGAGCGCGCCACTGTTCATCGACGACTCGCCTCACGTGACCATGATGGAGCTGCGCGCCAAATGCCGGCGGCTCAAGCAGCGCCACGAGCTTTCCCTTGTCGTTGTTGACTATTTGCAGCTCATGACCCCCAGCAAGCGGCTCGATTCGCGGCAGCAGGAAGTCAGTGAGATGAGCCGCTCGCTCAAGCTGCTGGCCAAGGAAATCGGCGTGCCGGTCGTCGCCCTCTCCCAGCTCAACCGGGCGGCCGAAACGCGCGCCGACAAGAAGCCGCAGCTGTCCGACCTCCGCGAGTCCGGTGCTATCGAGCAGGACGCCGACCTGGTGGTGCTGCTGCATCGGGAAGACATGTACGAGCCCGAGTCGGCGCGCGCCGGCGAGGCCGACTTCATCGTCGCCAAGCAGCGCAACGGCCCGACCGGCACGGTCACCGTGGCCTTCCAGGGTCACTACAGCCGCTTCGTGGATATGCGACGCGACGGCTAGCCGCTCGGATCGCCAGGGTCACCCGGTCCGGCCTCAACCGGTGGTGCGCAGGGCCGCCGCATGGAGCGCCACGGCGCGGCCCACCCGGACCTCGTCATCGGTGGCGAGCAGGTCGAGCAGTGCGCCCCGCAGTACCGCCAGCACCAGGGATCGCTCGGCGACACCCTTCGCGCTCGCGCGCCGCCGGGCAGGCTGATGCGCGGCCAGCAGGCTGTCCCAGTCGGCCACCGTCTGCGCGGCAAACCCCTCCCACGGGCCGCCTGCGTCACCGATCGAACGGCTGTACGCCTCGAGCCACAACCTCAACAACGCCCGGTGCTCTGGCGCGCTGAGCCAGGCCCAAACCTGTGCGGTGACGGTCGCGAGGTCCGCGACCGGTCGGCGGCGTCGCAGTCCGTCGAGCAGCGCTACCTGCTCGGCGCGAGAGCGCGCCAGCAACGCGCGGATCAGCCCGTCCTTGCTGCCGAACAGGAACAGCAACACCCCGGCGCTCGAACCGATCGCCTCCGCGAGCGGGCGCAGCGAAAGCCCCGCCCACCCGTGCTCCAGCACCCAGGCGTAGGCCGCCTCCAGCAATTCCCGCTTGCGCGCGGAATCGGCGTTGGGTGAGGCCAGGTTTGCCGACACGGCACCCATCATGCTTCACTGGAACAACTGTTCCAGTGGCGACGGGCCGCAAGGGAGGCCACGTGTCCGAGAGCCCCGCGCTGATTCGTCAGCTCGACCAGCCCGGCGACCTCGGATGGGTGTTGGCGGCCCACGGCGAGCTGTACGCCCGTGAGTACGGCTGGTCGGTCGAAGCCGTGACGGCCCGCATCCTCGCCGACTTTGCCGAGACGCGCCGGCCGGGTCGTGATGCGGGATGGATCGCCGAGGTGGCAGGGAAGCGTGCCGGGAGCGTCTTGTGCGTCGAGGTCGACGCGCAGACCGCTCAGCTGCGCCTGCTGCTCGTAGACCCTTCCGCCCGGGGCCATCAGCTCGGACGCAGGCTGGTCGCCGAGTGCGTCGACTTCGCCAGGGCGGCGGGCTACCGCCAGCTCCGGCTGTGGACCAACGAGCCGCTCGCCGCGGCCCGCCGGCTCTACCTCGACGCGGGGTTTCTCCTCGTGGGCGAGTCGACCCACACCGACTTCGGCCTCGAACTGCTCGGGCAGGACTACCGGCTGGAACTGGCGAATGGCGCGGCTACTGCTCGCGGCGAGGTACCTGCCGTCCCGTGATTTTGTCGGGGGTCCGGAGCATCCTCCTCGTGTGTACGGATACAGCGTCGTCGGCTTGCGGGTCCGCCGCGCCGATGGCGGCGCGGGTCCGCTGCAGGTGGACAACCTCGACGGGCGGGGCCTGGATCTCGGTGCCCGCTGGCAGGCGTTCTTTCGCGGCGAGCAGTCCGATCACGTCGTGCGCTCCCGGCGATACTGGCGCAGTTCCCCCGCGCGCCGCTGCTCGCAGCCGTCCAGCCCTCACCGGTGGATCCGGCTCGATATCGAGTACGGGCCCAATGGCATCCCCGGCCGGGTGCTCGACACGTCCGCCGGTCAGCCGACAGCGCGCGTCCGGCCTCAGGACGCGACCGTGTATCGCTACCGTCACCTGCTCGCCGTACCCAAGGCGGGCACAGCCGTCCTGCTCGCCGCGGAAGTGATCGGGCGAAGTCACGCCTTCCGCGGGCCGGTCAATGCCTTCGTCGCGCACCTGGAATCGAGCCTGCCGGAGGTCCGGGTGGAGTTCGAGTACCTGGCCGATGGCGAGTACTGGGACGAGTTCCTCGCCCAAGCCGTGCTGGTATCGGCCACGCTCACCCGGCAATCGGCCATCCCCGCCTACGCGAGCGGCGGCGTCAGCGGCCAGTCCGTCGCTGCGACCTTGGAGACCACCATCAAGGCCACGGGCCGGGGCCTGCGGCTCCCGAAGGCGCTGCTGCGCCCGCTGGTCGAGCGAACCGTCAGCCCACGCGATGCCTTCGGGGTGGGGTTCGATCCGGAGCGCACCAGCCTCCTGCTGGAGTGTCGAGGCCAGCGCCGCCAGGTCTATCTCGACGCTGCCGAGCCGGCCCGCCTCGTCTACCCGCTGGGCGATCCCGCCCGGGCCGACCAGCCCGGGGAAGGGGAGTTCGTCAGTGCGGCAGCCGACACCATCAATCGGCTGCTCGCGAGGTTCTCAGCGTGAGCCGGCCGCGCGACGAGTTCGCGCTTCAAGTGGCGGGCTGGAGTCTGGCCGCCGCGGCGGCGTTGCTGTGCGTCATCCGAGGGCTGCGGATGACCCGTGCGGCAGACGTGCTTTCCGGGGCGTCGATCCTCACCGGCTTCTTGTTCGGCACCCTCGTCTTCGCATTCCAGCTCCGGCTGCGCGTCACAGACGATCCGCACGTCCCCAGCTTCGGCCGGCTCCGAAGGCTGATCGATCGCAGCTACGGACGGCTGACAGCGGCGGTCGTGGCGTCGCTGCTGACGACGATCGCGTCGGTGCTCGCCGACGTCACCGCGCACAGCGCGCCCGGGGAGGACCCCAGCGTCAGCAGATGGTGGACCGCCGCGATCGCGCTCTTCGGGGTCCGCCTGCTGACGCTGATGCCGCAGCTGCTGTGGGATCTCACCAAGGCCTACCGTGAGATTCCTGGATGAGGGCCGGCCGGGTCAGCCGGCGAGCACGATGCCGATCACCAGCGCGGCGAGTGCGGTCAGCCCGGTGAGCGCCCCGAAGACGGCGAGCCCCTTGCGGGTCGTCGCGCGCTGGTGCAGGTAGGCGGTGAGCCCGGAGAGGATGACCACCCCGACCTTGACCATCACGACGGTTTTGTAGGTGTCGGTCTGATCGTGCACGGCCGTGATGTTCCAGATTCCTGTCGCCACCAGCACCAGGAAGGCGGGCCACGCCACCTGGCTGAAACGTCGCGCCGCGGCTTTGGGGACGTCGACACCTGCGGCCTTCAGGGTGGGAACGAGCGCCGCCAGGGTGAGCTGGCCACCCACCCAGATCGTCGCCGCCAGGACATGGAGCGAGAGCCGCAATGCGTCGAGCCCCGGCGCTAGCATCCGCCGCTCACGATGCAGACACGGCGATGAGGTCGTTCCTGTCTGTTCACGCGCCCGACTCTAGGGCTCCCGCGTCGGCTTTCTCCGAAAGCTCCTCGTACTCCCGCAGGATGCGTCGGCGTTGCTTGGCGGGCAGGCGGTCGATGTAGAGCTGCCCGGCCAGGTGATCGGTCTCGTGCTGCAGGCAGCGCGCTGCTCGCCCGTAGCCTTCCAGCCGGACCGGGGCACCCGAGGAGTCGAAACCGGTCACGACGGCGTGCTTGAGCCGGGGCACATCGGTGTACGGCCCCGGGATCGACAGGCAGCCCTCGTCGTCAAGTTCGAGTTCGCGATCCTCTCCCGCCGGCTCGAGACGCGGATTGACGACGTGTCCCACCAGGCTCCCGTTCTCCGAATCGGGGCAGTCGATCACGAAGACCTGCAGGTCCACGCCGATCTGGTTGGCGGCCAGGCCCACACCCGGAGCGTCGTACATCGTCGCGAACATGTCGGCCACCAGGGTCCGCAACCCGTCGTCGAACTCGGTCACCTCGCGGCACGGGGTGGCCAGCACGGGGTCGCCGACGGTCACGATCGGACGTATGTGGCCGGTCTCAGGCATGCGCCCATCTTGCCAAGTGCAGCCCACCGCAATGACCCAAAGCCTCAGCCCGCGAGGCTTTTGAGGATCTGCGCCGTACCGGGATCCGCCGGGTAGAAGGCTTCGATGGCCAGTTCCGCCACGGTGACATCCAGCGGTGTGCCGAAAACGGTGGTGGTGCTGAAGAACGAGAGCTCCCCGTGCGCAGTGCGGTAGCGCAGCGGGACGACGATCGCCGGGCTCTGGCCAGCGGTCGCGTGAGACTGGCCCCCCGGGTAGCCGGTGAGCTCGTCATGCAACTCGCGCAGCTGCGCGTCGCCCGTCGTCTGCGCCTGGTGGGCCAGCCGATGCAGGATGTGCTCCCTCCAGTCACCGAGATTCGCGATGCGAGGGGCCATGCCGTCCGGATGCAGCGACAGCCGGAGCACGTTGACCGGCGGCTCGAGCAGTCGCCCGGCGGATCCTTCGGTGAGGACGGCGATCGCCGCGTTGGCCGCCACCAGTTCCCAGTGCCGGTCGACCACCACGGCGGGATAGGGCTCGTGCCCCTCGAGCACCGAGTTGATCGCCTCGTTCACGGCCGACATCGGCGGCGAGTTCAACTCGTGCTCCGGATAGGCCGGGGCATAGCCGCCGGCGAGCAGGAGCATGTTGCGTTCCCGCAAGGGGATTTCTAGCTGGTCGGACAGGTGCAGGATCATCGCGCTCGTCGGCTTGGAGCGACCGGTCTCGACAAAGCTGATGTGCCGCGTCGATACGTCCGCCGCCAGCGCGAGATCGAGCTGGGTCAGCCGGCGGCGTTCGCGCCAGGCGCGTAGCAACTTGCCCACCTGGGACTGCCTTCCGGGCATCGCAGCGACCGCTTGAGCGGCCTGTTCGAGAGTCGTCACGCCACAAACCGTAAGCCGCGACGGTGCGCGCGCCCATGACCTCCGGGGTCATCGACGAACGCGAGTGCCTTCCACACGATTGGTGACATTGCGGCACACCGGGTGCCGCTCGACACAGGAAGGCCTCTTCCATGACAACTTCGCCAGCTACTACGGACTTCGACCAGCTCGCGGCCGGCTACATCGCCATGTGGAACGCGTCCGACCCGGATGAGCGCCGCAAGCTCGTCGCCGAACTGTGCGCCGAGGACGTGCGCTACACCGACCCGCTGGTCGACGTCAGCGGTCTCGAGGGACTCGAGGCAACGATCGGTGCCGTGCAGGAGCAGTTCCCCGGCTTCGCCTTCACCCTCTTCGGCGCGGTCGACGCTCACCACGACCAGGCGCGCTTCGGCTGGGAGCTGGGACCGTCCGCAATCCCCGCGCCTGTCGCGGGATTCGACGTCGTCACGACCGACGACGAGGGCAAGGTGACCCGCGTGCTGGGCTTCCTGGACCGGGTGCCTTCATGAGCGTCCTCGAGGCGGCCGAAACCCCTGTCACTGCAGGGGTTTCGGTCACGGGTCAGGCTCCCGTTGCCCGCGATTCAGTCCATTGGCCGGCCCTGCTGGTCGTGCTCACCGGAATCTTCATGTCGACGCTCGACATCTTCATCGTGAACGTGGCGATCCCTTCGACGCAGCACGATCTGCACGCCAGCGACAGCGCGGTGCAGTGGATCATCGCCGGCTTCGGTTTGGCTGTGGCCGCAGGCGTCATCACCGCGGGGCGGCTCGGCGACATGTTCGGGCGGCGGCGCATGTTCATCCTGGGTCTCGGGTTGTTCACGGTCGCCTCCGCCGCCTGCGGGCTGGCTCCCACGACGTCGACGCTGATCGGCGCGCGGGTTCTCCAGGGGCTCGCCGCGGCCCTGCTCACCCCACAGGTACTCGCGATTCTCAGGACTACTTTCACCGGCCGGGCGCTGACGAAGGCGATCACCGCGTACGGCCTCGCGATGGGCCTCGCGGCGATCTTCGGCCAGCTGATCGGTGGCCTGCTGATCCAGGCGAACATCTTCGGAGCGGGTTGGCGGTCGTGCTTCCTGATCAACGTGCCGGTCGGGCTCGCGGCCGTGGCGCTGACACCTCGGGTCGTGCCGGAATCCTCAGCGCCGCACCGCAGCCGGCTGGACTGGACCGGCGCCGGTCTGCTCACCGGTGCGCTGGTGGCCGTAGTGCTCCCACTGATCCAGGGGCGCCAGCAGGGTTGGCCGCTGTGGACCGCGTTGAGCTTCGCGGCGGGGGCGCTCCTGCTCGCCGAATTCGCCTGGTACGAAAGGCGAATCACCCGCGCGGGCCGGGAACCGCTGATCAACCTGTCACTGTTCGCCGACCGGGCGTTCAGTACCGGGATGGTCGTGCAATTGATCGCCTTCGCCGGTCAGCTGTCGTTCTTTCTGGTGCTCGCGGTCTACCTGCAGAACGGGGTCGGCCTGACGCCGCTGCGCTCGGGCGTCCTGTTCATCGCCATCGGCGCCGGCTACGTCGTCACCGCGACATTGTCCGGTGCGGTCGCCAGGCGACTCGGACGCCAGACCGTCGCCCTCGGCGCGGCCGCCATGATCGTCGGGTTGCTGCTGCTCGACTTCGGCGTGCACCGCATCAGCGCAGGTACCGGAACGGGATCCGTGCTCTGGCTGGTACCCGGACTAGTCATCGACGGGGCCGGGATGGGCTTGATCATCGCCCCGATGACGAGCCTGGTTCTGACCCGCGTCGCGCCCAAGAACGCCGGCACCGCCGCCGGGGTGCTGTCGATGATCACGCAGCTTGGCGGCGCGCTCGGAGTCGCTCTGGTCGGGATCATCTTCTACGGAAGCATCGCCCACCCCCGCGGCAGCGCCGCCCGCACGCTCGGGCACGGCTTCACCAGCAGCTCCTACCTGCTGATCGCCATCGCCGCCACGGTGCTGGCCGGGATCCAGCTACTGCCCCGACGTCCCGCCACCGACCGTTAGCTTCATGGGCAAACGGGCCGAATGCGTGCCGATGACCCGGAGGGCTGTCAGACTGCGCAGACCCGCCGAAGGCGCGGGTGCCCAAACGGAGGCGAGGACTTCGCATGAGCTACCCGAATCCGCCACAGGGGGGTCAGTCGCCCTTCGACAAACCCACCGGCGACCCGGGGTATGGCCCCACGCAGGGCCAGCAGCCCTACTACGGGCAACCCCAGGCCGGCCAGCCCCAATACGGCCAGCCCCAAGCCGGAGATCCGCAATACGGCCAGCCCCAATATGGCCAGCCGCCGCAAGGCCAGTGGGGCGGGCCGCCCGCGCAGTACGCGCAGGTACCGCCGGGCTACTTCCCGGTGTTCAACTCCCAGGGCCAGCAGGTGCTGGTGCCGCTCGCCAGTCCGGGACAGCGCTTCGGCACGTACCTGCTGGAGATCGTGCTGGCGATCGTGACGCTCGGGATCGGCTACCTGATCTGGTTGCTGTTCGCCTGGGGCGACGGGCAGACGCCCGGCAAGAAGGTCACGCACCTGAAGTACGTGGACGTCAACACCGGCCGGGTCGCTGAGTGGGGCAAGAGCGCGTTCCGCGACTTCGTCATCCGCGGCATCGTCATCGGGTTCCTGAGTGCGATCACGCTCTACATCGGGTTCCTGATCGCCGCGTTCATGATCTTCGACAAGGACAAGAACTACCGCGCAGGCTGGGACCGGCTCGCCGGAACCGTCGTCGTCGACGTCTCCAACGTCCAGCTCTAGCCCCGCACCAGCAGCGAAAACAGCGAGAGGGGCACGACCGCGATGGTCGTGCCCCTCTTCGTTGTGCTTTCGCGTCAGTCAGCCGCCACGACATCGACGGTGATCGACGCCGTCACCTCGGGGTGCAGCCGCACCGAAACGGTGTGCTGCCCTACGAGCTTGATCGGTTCGGTGAGCTCGATGCGGCGGCGGTCGAGCTTGGGTCCGCCGCCGGCGACGACGGCATCCGCCACGTCGCTGGAGGTCACGGAACCGAACAGCCGTCCGCCATTGCCCGCCCGCACCGAAAGCCGGACCGGCACAGCGGCCAGTGACGCGGCCACCTCGCGGGCCTGGCCGAGGTCACGGATGTCACGCACCTCGCGAGCCCGCCGGATCTGCGATACCTGCTTCTCTGCACCACGGGTAGCCAGGATCGCCAGGCCCCGAGGGACCAGGTAGTTGCGCCCGTAGCCGTCCTTGACCTCCACGAGGTCCCCGGGACCACCCAGGCTGGCGACTTCTTGCGTCAGGATCAGCTTCACAGTGACGTCACCCGCCTCAGCGCGCCGTGCTCGAGTACGGCAGCAAGGCCATCTCGCGGCTGTTCTTCACGGCCACCGCGATGTCGCGCTGGTGCTGGCTGCAATTGCCCGAGACGCGACGCGCCCGGATCTTTCCGCGGTCGGACACGTAGCGCCGAAGCAGCGCGGTGTCCTTGTAGTCGATGTAGGCCGCTTTGCTCTTGCAGAACTCGCAGACCTTCTTCTTCGGCTTCCGAAGGGGAGCCTTGGCCATTGTTTTCTCCTACTAGAAAGGGGGCTCTTCGCTGAAGTTGCCCGCCGATGAGCTCCAGGGGTCGTCGCTCGGACCCGCATTGCCGCCACTGGGTGCACCGGAGGCACCGCCTCCGCCGCCCGAGTAACCGCCGCCACCGCCGCCACCGCCGCCACCGAACGACCCGCCGTTGCCTCCGGCGCCGCGGTTGGCCTTACTCACCTTGGCCGTCGCGCTGCGCAGGGAGGCACCGACCTCGTCGGCTTCGAGCTCGACCACAGTGCGCTTCTCGCCCTCACGGGTTTCGAAGCTGCGCTGCTTGAGGCGCCCCTGAACGATGACCCGGGTGCCCTTGTGGAGCGATTCGGCGACGTTTTCCGCCGCCTGACGCCAGACGGTGCAACGCAGGAAAAGCGTGTCGCCGTCCTTCCACTCGTTGCTCTGCCTGTCGAACGTGCGCGGGGTCGACGCGACAGTGAAGCTCGCGACGGCCGCGCCGTTCGGCGTGAAGCGCAACTCGGGATCATTCGTGAGGTTGCCGATCACGGTGATGACGGTCTCGCCTGCCATGGTCTCCCCGGGGCCTTAGGTAGCAGTGGGTTATCAGGGTTTCAGGAGTGTTCAGTGACGAGCTGACGCGGCTGGCGGGACCGGATCAGGCGGCGGGAACTGGTTCCGCAGCCTCAACTGCCTTTGCCGACCTCTCGGGAAGGCGCAGGACCTTGGTGCGCAGGACCGACTCGTTCAGGTTGAGCTGACGGTCGAGCTCGGCAGTGGCATCGGGCTCGGCGAACAGTTCGACGATCGCGTAGATGCCCTCGAAGTTCTTGTTGATCTCATACGCGAGCCGACGACGGCCCCACACGTCCATCTTCTCCACCGTTCCGCCGGAATTGCGGATGACGGTGAGGAACTGCTCGAGGGACGGGGTGATGGTCCGCTCCTCGAGATCGGGCGCGAGGATGATCATCAGCTCGTAATGGCGCGCTGCCAAAAGAAGACCTCCCACGGTCTCAGGCGGCCACGGACGATCCGTAGCAGGAGGATTCGGCGTGCCACCGGGCGAATGCCGGCGCTGTGCCGTGATCGACGGTACCAAGAGCCGGGAACCTGCGGCCCACCGGTCGCGCCCGCTGTGGACAACTCCAGCCGCACTTCATCCGCTCAGTCCACCCAGCTGCCCTGGGTGAACGCGATGACGAAGACCGCCATCAGCGGCGCGGCCAGCAGCGCGTAGACATACCCGGTGCGCCGATGCCGAGAGATCCACAGGTAGAGGGGAAAGGCGACCATGAGCGCCCTGGCACCCGCGGCCGAATAGGTCGTGCTCGTGAGGATGAGCGTGACCAGGCCGACATACGTCGCCTCCCCCCAGCGCCGCTCGCGCAGCAGGGCGACGGTCAGTGCGATCAAGACGAAGATCGATGCGAGCTCGGCCCACCAGAAGACCTGAAAGGCGCTCGACTGGCCGCTGTCGTTCGCGACGTTCCAGGTGTTGGCGATGTCGTGCCACGGCAAGTCGGTCTTGCGTTGCCAATAGGACTGCGCCCGCGTGTAGGCGTCCCAGTGACCGGTGCGGACCCTCAGATAGCTGAGGTAGGCGATGATCGGCAGCGCCGGAACGGCCAGCCAGCCGATGCTGGGTCGTACCCGCCGCTCCACCGTCAGGTACTGCACCACGAGCGCGACGCCAAGCGCGACGCCAAGGATCCGGCTCGAGGTCGCCAGGCACGCGACTACCCCGGCGAGCGCCCAGCGTCGCTGCCGCGCGGCCAGCCACGCGCAGCTGGCGCCCGCGAGGAAGAGGCCCTCCGAGTAGCCGGCGAAAAGGAAGACGGCGTAAGGAAAAAGCACGACGGCGAGTACCGCCCGGGTCCCGGCGAACCGGTCGGCGCCGAGCTCACCCGCCGCCAGGCTCCAGATCGCCGCACTCGCGGCTGCCCCCGCAACGAGGGAGACGATCAGCCCGGTAGCCACCCAGTTCGGGATGAGCACATGCAGTGCGCGCTCGAGCAGCGGGAGGCCGGGAAAGTCGACCTCGGTGCGTTCGGGGTACTTGGGCGAGAGGTAGCCGTCGCGTGCCACCTTCGTGAACAGGCCGACGTCCCAGCGATCCCAGATCCGGATGAAGTTCGGCACCCCGCGGCCCGAGTACGCCCCGAGGATGTGCGACGACGCGAACGACAGCACCGCGACGACGACCCGGCTGCCCAGCCAGATCGGCAGGCTCGCCCGAAACCCGTCGGCAAAGCCCGGCTGGTCTGCCGCGATTGCCGCCGACTGCTCGGAGCGGTCGGCGACTTCGGTCACGCGAACACGCGCCGGTCAGGCACCCCGTCGAAGACGCCCCCAGCCGGATCGTCGACCGTCCCGAGAAAGCCGCCGCCCTGACGCACGACGTCGCGCTCCGGCTGGTAGATGTCGCGCACGATCAGGGCCGCGAGAACGAGCACCGCCAACTGTCGAGCAACCACGGCGCCGACGAACCAGCCCTCCGAGACCCCTGCCTTGCCGAAGGCGGTGCTGTCGTCGTAGACGAACCAGAGGTAGCGCATCACCACCTCATAGATCTCCACGAGTTGCCAGCCCAGCAGTACGCGCCAGTGCGGATAGGCGAGCACCGCCAACGGGAGGAGCCAGAGCGAGTACTGCGGCGAATCAACCTTGTTGGACACCAGGAACGCCACGATGACGAGGAACGCGATCTGCGGGACCCGTGGCCGCCGCGGCGCCGTCAGCACGATGTACGCGATCACGGCGACCAGGAAGACACCCCAGACAGCACCAGCGGCATTGAGCACCGAGTGCGGAATGGCTCCGCGCGAGTGGGCATAGCTGACGGTCTGGGTGACGCCGATGGTCACGATCGCCATCACTGCGGCGGCGATCAACGCCGCCTTCGCGCTCCATCGCCAGAAGCCGATCCCGGCGGCAACCAGCAGGCTGATGACCACCGAAACCCACGCGACCGTCGCCGTGCTCTCCGTCCGACCCAGATATTGGGCGACGTACGCGAGCGAGTCCCAGTCGGCGGTACGGCTGCTGTTCAGTTCGAAGAAGCGCCAGAGGTTGTTGTGGCTGTGGCCGGCGTCATCGACATAGCTCCCGGCAAAGGGCCACACCACCGCGTAGGTCACGACCAGCGTCCCGACGGCCCAGGCGGTACAACGCCTCCACGCCGCCAACCGACCCGCGCGATACGCAAGCAGCCCGAGCGCCACCAGGATCAGCAACGGATACGCCTTCGTCGCGGCCCCGAAGCCGATGAGGATTCCCGCCACCGCGGGCGCGCGTCTGGACCAGGCGAGCAGACCGCCGGCGGCGAAGGCGACCGCCAGCAGGTCCCAGTTCGTGAAGGCATGAAAAGCCAGCAGTGGCGCGGCGGCGAGCAACATCACGTCCATCCGGCGCCGACCGGCGGTGAGTGCCGTGCACATCACCGTGATGACCGCGGCAATCGTCAGCAGGATGGCCGTCGCATCGAAGAAAAGCGCGTTGCGGGCGGTGAAGTCGTTCTTCGGCGCCGCCTGGGCGACGACGGAGCCCGCCTCCATCGCGGCCCCGATCAGCACCGGGTACTCGACCTGCTGATCGATGTAGGGAACCTTGTTCTCGTTGAGTTTCTCGGTCGAGTACAGCGGCAGGATGTCGCTGTAACAGACCCTCGTGTACTGGTAGTTGTGCTGCCAGTTGCCTACGTCACGGCAAGGAAACTTCTGCCCGTATCCCACCAGGCAGGTGAGGACCGTGGTCAGTACCAGCGCCGAGAGCAGCGTCCAGCGCACGCCCCGGCGGGCATGCCGGCCGATGGGTCCGCCGACCAGTTCACCGGCGACGTACGTGGTGTGCGGGGTCCCTCGAGGCGGCGACGCGTCCGCCGGTGGCGTGACTTCCGGGGCGACCGTCATGACCGCAGTTTGAACTATCAGCCTGCCGGATCAGCCCTTCGGCAGGCTGTTGCCCTTATCGAGGTGGACCGGCGCCGCCTCCGGGACCCCGCTGCTGGCCGGTGCTGGCCCCACCACCGCCACCGAGCAAGCCGCCGAGCAGACCGGATGACGGAGCGGGACTGGGGGTCACCGGCGGCGTAGGAGTCGGCGGTGCCTGGGTAGGCGTGGGTGACGGGGTGGGTCTGGGCTTCTTGGTGGGCTTCGGGGACGCCGGCGGCTTGGTCGTCGGAGGCGGCGGGGGCGGCGGGGGGGCGTGCCCGAACGCGGTCGCCCCGCCGAACGCCGGCGCGGGGAAGGGCAGCACCGGCTGCCCGGCCAGTGCGGCGGTCATGAACGTCTGCCAGGTGTGGCCCGCGGTCGAGGCGCCGGTCGCCTCCGTGGCGTTGTTGAAGATCCCGTTCAGCGACTGCT
This sequence comes from Frankiaceae bacterium, assembly GCA_036272075.1. Classification (GTDB taxonomy): domain Bacteria; phylum Actinomycetota; class Actinomycetes; order Frankiales; family Frankiaceae; genus DATAZK01. The sequence continues at coordinate 18,292 of DATAZK010000210.1, read as the reverse complement.
GGTGATTCGCCCGGGAGACCGCCACGCACGACGCCAGCTGAGGGGAGTAGCCGCAGAGCCAGGTCGAGACGTTGCCGTCGGTGGTTCCGGTCTTGCCGGCGACGGGGCGGCCGGGTGAGAGGCCGGCTGCCGTCCCGTAGAGGAACGGCTGCTGAAGCGCGTACGTCTCGTCAGCCGCCGCCGACGGGCTGAGCACCCGGGTTTGCTTCACCTTCGCCTTGTAGATGACGTTGCCTGCGCTGTCGGTCGCCTGGGCGACGAGATGAGCCGGCGCTTGCACGCCCTGAGCCGCAAAAGTCGCGTAGACGTCGGTCATGTTCAGCGGGCTGGTCGCGGCGACACCGAGCGGGAGGGCGTCCACTGCCGGGAGCTTCTCCGAGGCCGGAATCCCCAGCGCGTGCGCCAGATTGATGACGTTCTGCGTCCCGGCATCCCGCGCAAGCGGTACGAAGACGCTGTTGATCGATTGCGCCGTCGCCTGCAGCAGGTTGATCTGCCCGACGCTTTCCCCGGCGAAGTTGGGCACGCCCAAGGGATAGCCGGGGGTGATCACCTGGTGGTCGTTCCCGTTGTAATAACTGTTGAGACTGATGCCCTTCTGCAGCGCTGCCGCAAGCGCAATCGGCTTGAACGACGAGCCGGGCTGGATCGGATCCGTGACGTTGTCGACGTAGTCAGTGAACGAGCCGTTCGGCGCCTTGCCGTAGAAGCGGCCGCCGTACCAGGCGCGTACCTCACCGGTGCCCGGCTGGATGGCCACGAGCGCCGGCTCGACGTCGACCGGGGTGAAAGCGAAGGTCCCCGTCACCGCGTCGACCGCCGCCTTTTGCGCGACGGGATCGAGCGTCGTGGTGATGTGCAGGCCACCGCGGGTGATCTCGTCCTCGCTGATGCCGTGTGCCCGCAGCTCGCTGATGACCTCATCGCGGATGTACGCGTCCTGCGCGTTCTGCGGGGCGTTCGGCCCGCTCGTCGAAAGGGGCATGGTCGGCGCGATCGTGAGCGCATCGGCCTGCTGCTGGGAGAGCCAGCCCTTCGCGGCCATCGCGTCGACCACCTGGCGGAAGCGGGTCTGCGCAGAAGTCGGGTTGATCCGCGGGTCGAGGACGGACGGTGCGCGGATGAGCCCAGCGAGCACAGCACCTTGCGCCGCAGTGAGTTTCGATGCGGGCTCGGCGAAATAGCTCTCGGACGCCGCCTGGATGCCGTACGCGCCCCGGCCGAAGTAAATGGTGTTCAGGTAGAACTCGAGGATCTGGTCCTTGGAGTACTTCTTCGCGAGTTTGATCGCGATCGCGATTTCTTTCAGCTTGCGCGTGAAGGAGCGCTGCGAGGACAGGAAGGCGTTCTTCACATACTGCTGCGTGATCGTCGACCCGCCCTGGACGTCATGACCGCGGACGTCGGCCCACAGGGCGCGCGCGATGCCCGTCCACGAGATGCCGGACTCGGAGTAGAAGTTCTTGTCCTCGGCCGCAAGCACGGCGTGCTGGGCATCGACGGAGACCGCTGACAGCGCAACATTGGTCCGGTTCACCGAGCCGATCTTCAGGATCTCGGTCTTGCCGTCGCGATACGTGATCGTGCTGACCTGTGCGGTGTTGATGCTCTGCGGCAGCGGCACCTTCGTCGTCGCGTAGAAGATGCCCGCCGCGGCGATCAGCAGGAGCGCGGGCACGACCATCCCCACGACAAGGAGGATCCGGAATCGCCGCGACCGGCGCTTCCACCACGCCCAGGGGGTGTGGCCACCGAAGCGGCCGCCACCATCCGAGCCACCCGTGCCGCCGGAGTCTGCCTGGCGACGCGCGGCGGTGTCCGAAGTGGCGCTCATGACGCGATCCCTCTGCCCGCTATCGGCGGGCGGTACGCCGCTGCCCTGGCTGGACCTCGCGGCGCGTGACGGGAACCACGTCGGGCACGGTCGAGCCCTCCGCCGGAGCCGGTGCATCGGCGCTCATATCGGTGCCGATCATGAACGAGACGCACAGGTGGTTCCATCCGCAGGACCGACACACCTCCACCACATAGATCCGCAGTTGCCCATAGCGCGCAGCCAGGGCATCGAGCGAGCGCGAGGAACGCGCCCGGCCTGATGCGTGCTGTAACTCATCTCCGTAGGCATAGGTAACGCGCGTGAGCCGCTCCTTGCGGCAGACCGGGCACCCGACCTCGGTGGCCTCACCGTGATAGCGAGCCGCCCGAAGCAGATCCGGGTGGGCGTCGCAGGCGTCAGCCCGGCTGAGCTGCCCGCGTGCCAGGCCGGCCAGGGTCGCCCGACGCGCGAGCGCGTAGTCGATGACCTGCCACTGACGGGGCATGCGCGCGAGCCTAGTCACGCAGTCTGTGCTGGACGAGTACCTCGAGCGCAGCGGGTCCCGGACACCATTGCGACACGCGCGCGACACCCCGGGGTCAGGGTATTTGCACATTGTGTTCGCCCCGACGTATCTTGTTCGATGTATCGCGCCGATACATAGCGCGGATGTACCAGTCATAAACTGCAAGCATCCGAAGCGTTACTTCCTGCGAGCACCGAGGGGATGACAATGCTCGAGTTCGCCGTGCTGGGACTGCTCGCTGAGTCCCCCTTGCACGGCTACGAGCTGCGCAAACGGCTCAATGCGCTGCTCGGCACGTTCCGCGCCTTTTCTTACGGCTCCCTCTACCCGACGCTGCGCCGCATGCAGGCCGCAGGGTGGGTCACGGCGGATGCCGCCGGCCGCGGTGGTCGCAGCAAGGTCGTCTACTCGCTGACTGCCGACGGCAAGGAGCGCTTCGCGGAATTGTTGGGCGAAGCCGGGCCGTCAGCCTGGGAAGACGAAGCCTTCGGCGTGCACTTCGCGTTCTTCTCCAAGACCTCCCCCGAGGCGCGGATGCGCATTCTGGAAGGTCGGCGCATCCGTCTCGAGGAGAAGCGCGAGCGCTTCCGAGGCACCATGGGACGCGCCCGTGAGCGGGTCGACCGCTACACGATCGAGATGCACCGCCATGGCCTCGAGTCGGTCGAGCGGGAAGTTCGCTGGCTCACCGAGCTGATCGAAACCGAACGCACGATCAGCAATGAGGTCGCCCAGGGCACACCGCCCGAGCCTCGATCCCCCAGTCCCGAACCCTCCACCGACACCGCCACCTCTGACCCGCACCGCCCCAATAGCACCACCGCTTAAGGCAGTACCCCAGCAGCAAGTCCGCTGCTGGGACAGCACCCGGATACCGCGAGTGTCCGGCAAGGCAAGGAGCGCACCGCCCATGGGATCTGTTCGCGTCGCCATCGTCGGCGTGGGCAACTGCGCCGCGTCCCTGGTCCAGGGAGTCGAGTACTACCGCGACGCGGACCCGGAGTCGCGGGTGCCCGGCCTCATGCACGTCCAGCTCGGCGAGTACCACATCCGCGACATCGAATTCGTTGCCGCATTCGACGTTGATGGCAAGAAAGTCGGCACCGACCTCTCCGAGGCCATCGGCGCCAGCCAGAACAACACCATCAAGATCGCCGACGTGCCTCCCACGGGAGTTACCGTGCAGCGCGGCCACACCTATGACGGCCTGGGTAAGTACTACCGCCAGACCATCGAGGAATCCACCGAGGAGCCGGTCGACATCGTCGGCGCTCTCCGCGAAAACCGGGTCGACGTCCTGATCTGCTACCTCCCGGTGGGTTCGGAGCAGGCGGCGAAGTTCTACGCGCAGTGTGCGATCGACGCCGGCGTGGCGTTCGTCAACGCGCTGCCCGTCTTCATCGCCGGCACCCCGGAGTGGGCGGAGAAGTTCCGCGCCGCCGGTGTGCCGATCGTCGGCGACGACATCAAGAGCCAGGTCGGAGCGACCATCACCCACCGGGTGCTGGCACGCCTCTTCGAAGACCGCGGCGTCATCCTGGACCGCACCATGCAGCTGAACGTCGGCGGCAACATGGACTTCATGAACATGCTCGAGCGCGAGCGCCTCGAGTCCAAGAAGATCTCCAAGACCCAGTCGGTCACCAGCAACATGGATCACGACATGGGCAAGAGCAACGTGCACATCGGCCCGTCCGACTACGTGGCCTGGCTCGATGACCGCAAGTGGGCGTACGTACGCCTCGAGGGCCGGGCATTCGGCGATGTGCCGCTCAGCTTGGAGTACAAGCTCGAGGTGTGGGACTCACCCAACTCGGCGGGTGTCATCATCGACGCGCTGCGTTGCGCGAAGATCGCGAAGGACCGCGGGATCGGTGGCCCGATCCTGGGTCCGAGCTCGTACTTCATGAAGAGCCCGCCAGTGCAGTACCGCGACGACGTCGCTCACAAGCTCGTCGAGGCCTTCATCGCCGGCGACTCCTCCGGAGTTCCCGCGTAACCAAGTCAAGGCCAAGGAAACGGCCGCTGCCCCTCGGGGGTGGCGGCCGTTTTCGTACCCATGATCAACGCTAGAGCAGGGTCGGCTCGACGAATTCCAGCTCGGCAGCTTCCTGGGCCGCCCGCTGGAGGCCGCTGACGTTGCGCAGCTGGACTTCCCGAAGCGTGAGGGCCAGCCCGATGCACACCGCCACCAGCGGCACTGCCGTGAGAAAGACGTCACCGAGCGCGCTGCTGTAGGCGATCCCGATGGCGTGGCGCACGGTCGCCGGAAGCGCCTTGACCGCGTCGGGACTGGTCACCAGCTTGTCGGCCGACCGTCCGACCTCTTTGGCCACTGCCGGCGGCAAGTGATGCGTCAGCCCGAGCGAAAGCCGGTTGGTGAGCAGCGCGCCGAACGCCGACGCGCAGACCGCGCCGCCCATCGTGCGGAAAAACATGACGGAGGAGGTGGCGATCCCGAGGTCGCGCGTCTCCACAGCGCTCTGGGTCGCCATGACAAGCGTCTGCATCAGCAGGCCCATGCCACCACCGGTGATGAACATCCAGCTGCCGAGCACCACGAGAGACGTGTGCGGCCCGAGCTGGGCCAGCAGCAGCAGTCCGGCAGTCGCGATGATGGTGCCGGAGACGACGAAGCCCTTGTAACGGCCGAAGCGCGAGATGAGCCGGCCCGAGACGATCGAGGTGAGCAGCACCCCCAGCAGCACCGGGAGCATCATCAGACCGCTCGCCGTCGCCGAGGTGCCTCGTACCACCTGCAGGTACTGCGGCAGGAAGATGATCACGCCGAACATCACGCCGCCGGTCAGAAAACCGATCAGCGAGGTGCCGCGGAAGGTGTCATTGCGCAGCAATCGAAGCGGCAGGATCGGCTCGGTAGCGACCCGCTCGCGGAAGACGAAGGCCACGATCAGCAGCGCTCCCGCAGCGAACAGGCCCAGCAGGGTCGGCGAGGTCCAGCCGAAGTCGCGCCCGCCGGTCTGGGTGCCCACCAGGATCGCGCTGACGCCGGCGACCAGCAGCGTCGCGCCCGCCCAGTCGATCTTCACCTGGCGAGCCGTGAACGGCAGGTGCAGCACCCGGTTGATGACGACGAGAGCGACCAGACCCAGGGGCAGGTTCACGTAGAAGACCCACCGCCAGGAGGCGCTGTCCACCAGGAAGCCGCCGAGCAGCGGCCCGATGATGCTCGAGGAGACGAAGACGACGCTGAAGTAGCCCTGGTAGCGGCCCCGCTCGCGCGGCGGAATGATGTCGGCGATCACCGCGAGGGCGAGCGACATCAAGCCACCGGCGCCGATCCCCTGCAGCGCCCGGAATCCGATCAGCTGAGTCATGTTCTGGGCCAGCCCGCACAGCGCGCTGCCCACCAGAAAAATGCAGATCGACAGCTGCAGGACGCGCTTGCGTCCGTACAGGTCGCTGGCCTTGCCGTAGAGCGGCGTGCTGACGGTCGAGGTCAGCAGGTACACCGTCACCACCCAGGACAGCAGATCCTGGCGGTGGAACTCGCCCACGATGGTCGGCAGGGCCGTGCTCACGATGGTCTGGTCGAGCGTGGCCAGGAACATGCCGAGCATCAGCCCCGACATGATGATCAGGATCTGACGGTGCGAGAACGCGTTAGGGATGACGTCGTCCACCGCGACCGGCGGCTCGGCCTCCACCGAATCGGCCCGCGGAGGGCGGTGTCCCAGCGTCGTCATGAAGCCACCAGGCTGCGCCGGGTGCCGACGTCACTGGGTTCGCCCTCGGCGACCAGGCGCTCGAGCAATTCGACCAGCAGGGAACGGTCTGACTCGGGCCAGGAGGACATCGAATCGGCGAGGGCCTGCAACCGCAGGGAACGCGAGGCTTCGAGCGCCTGACGCCCGGCCTCGGTCGGGGTGAGCAGCGCAGCTCGCCGATCCCCCGGGTCACTCTCGCGGCCGACGAGGCCGGCGTGCCAAAGCGTTTTGATGTGGCGGCTGACCGTCGAAGGATCCAGCTCGAGCGCGACCGCAAGGTCGGAGAGCCGGATCGGCGCCAGGCTGGCGAGCTTGGCCAGCACCCAGTACCCACCGCGGTCCAAGCCCTTCGGGGCTTCCCCGCTGGCTTTCGCGAGCCGGCGCAGCGCAGCGAAGAGCGCTACTTCCAGGCGTAGTTCTTCATCCACTACGCAAGTATCGTTCAGTTGCTTGCTCCCTACAACTATAAAGCGAGTGGGGTAATTCACTTCTGACAAGCGAACTTTCGCCGCGGCTACCCCCCGGCAGGGACGCTCAAGCCACGCGGTCAGGCTCCGGTGACGCCTTGCTCGCGCGCCCATTCCAGCAGCCGCTTGCGGGCCTCCTCGGGATCGAGCGGTCCCTCGTTCATCCGCAGCTCCAGCAGGAAGTTGCGGGCCTGCCCTACGACCCGCCCGGCCGGAATGCCCAGAATCTGCATGATCTCGTTGCCATCCAGATCCGGGCGGATCCGATCGAGCTCCTCCTGCTCACGCAGGACGGCGATGCGCTGCTCGAGCACGTCGTACGAGTGCGAACGCGAGGCGGCCTTGCGCTTGTTGCGCGTCGTGCAATCGGATCGCACCAGCACGTGTAGCCGCTCCAGCAGCGGTCCCGCGTCTGTCGCGTAGCGCCGTACTGCAGCGTCGCTCCACTCGCCGCGGCCGAAACCGTGGAAGCGCAGGTGCAGCTCGACGAGCTTGGAGACATCGTCGATGAAGGCCTTGGGGTAGCGCAGCGCGGTCAACCGGCGACGGGTCATCGACGCGCCCACCACCTCGTGGTGATGGAACGTCACGGCGCCGGGCCGCGGGGTCTTGCGCGTCAGCGGCTTGCCGATGTCGTGCAGGAGTGCCGCCATCCGCGTCACGAGATCCGGACCGCCGAGCCGGTCCTCGAGCGCGCGCACGTTGTCGAGCACGGTAAGCGTGTGGACGTAGACGTCCTTGTGCTGGTGGTGCTCGTCGATCTCCATCCGCAGCGCCGGCAGCTCCGGGATGACGACGTCGGCGATGCCGGTGTCGGTCATCAACGAGAGGCCGGTCCCGGGGTCATCGGTCAGCAGGAGCTTGCTGAACTCGTCACGGATCCGCTCTACAGCAACGATCGACAGCCGCTCGACGCGCGAGCGCATGGCCTCGACGAGAGCCGGCTCCGGCCGCACCCCCAAGGCCGCGACGAAGCGCGCGGCCCGCAGGATCCGTAGCGGATCGTCGTCGAAGGAGGCTTCCGGTGACCCGGGGGTGCGCAAGACCTTTGCCCCGAGATCTGCCACACCGCTGAAGTTGTCGACGAAGACGTGTCCCGGCACCGAGACGGCCATGGCGTTGATGGTGAAGTCGCGACGCGAGAGGTCGTCATCGAGCGACTCGCCGTAGGAGACCTCGGGATTGCGGCTCGTGCGGTCGTACGCCTCGCTGCGGTACGTGGTGATCTCGAAGCGCACCCCACGGCGCTGCAGCCCCACGGTGCCGAACGCGATCCCCACGTCCCAGGTCGAATCCGCCCATTCACGAATGATTTCCTGCACCTGTTCCGGGCGGGCGTCGGTGGCGAAATCGAGGTCGGGTGCCTGCTTACCCAGGAGCGCATCACGCACCGAGCCCCCGACCAGGTACAGCTCATGGCCCGCCGCAGCGAAAACGGCCCCAAGTTCATCAGCCGCCTCGGGGACGGTGAGCAGGCTGCTGATGGCCCGCGCAGCGGGGTCGCCGGGGTCATCAAGCGCAATGCGGGGCACGAGTTCACGAGCCTAGCCTGCGCAGCGGGGTCGCGGTGAGCCGTCACCACGCTGTGACCCTGGACTCGTACGATCCGCTCATGCCACGTCCGTCGCCCAAGCCGGGGCGGCGCCGGTTGAATCGCGTCGAAGAGACGTCCGCGGGCGGCCTCATCGTCGACCGGCGCGCGCCCGGGGCCCAGGCTGCCCTGATCGGGCGGCTGGATCGGCGCGGGCGCCTGTTGTGGTCACTGCCCAAGGGTCACGTCGAGGAGGGCGAGACCCCGGCCGACACGGCCGTTCGCGAGGTCTCCGAGGAAACCGGCATCTTCGGGCGGGTCATCGCTCCCCTAGGGGTGATCGACTTCTGGTTCGTCGCCGGTGGCAAGCGCGTCCACAAGACGGTTCACCACTACCTCCTGCTCGCCGAGAGCGGTGAACTGTCGGACGCCGACGTCGAGGTCACCGAAGTGGCCTGGGTACCGCTGGCAGAGCTCGAAAGCCGGCTTGCCTACGAGGACGAGCGTCGGCTGATCGAGGATGTGCCCGCGCTCCTGGCAGACATTGCGTAGTCGGCGGCCGAGTGCGCTGCGGGTCATACGGCTGACGGTCCCCCTTCTCGTGGGGCTGCTTGTGCTGCTCACCGCGTCGCCGGCGCTTGCCGCGCCGGCGCCCGCCACTCGCCTGGCGGCGGCGCAGACCCCGGCCGACGTCAGCGTTCTGATCGACACCCTCACCCCGCTCTCGCCGGGGCCCAAGGACACGCTGCGCATCACCGGCCGGGTCGTGGACCGCAGCGCAGCAGGATTGACGTCCGTCCACGCCTCCTTGCACATGGGTTCGGCTCTCTCGAGCCGCTCGCAGCTGCACGCCCTTCGCGCGGCCCCCGTTCCGCAGTTGCTGGCGTCAGACCCGATCCAGCTCGCCGACGGAAAGCTCAGCGCGGGCCACGCGCTCACCTTCTCGATGTCGTTCAAGATCAGCGAGCTGCGCGGTAAGGGGCTGCTTCCCTCGGCCGGCGTCTATCCGATGCAGGTGACAGCGACCGGGATCAAAGAAGGCGACGCCCAGGCCAGCGACCTCGCCACCGCCAGCACGTTCCTGCCCTACATCCCGACCACGACCGCCGCTGCTGCGACCCCGCTCGCCTGGCTGATCCCGCTCACCGCGGATCCGGCGCTGCTGGCCGACGGCGATTTCACCAGCAACGCCCTCACGAGCGACGTCGCGAGCGGCGGGCGCCTGAAGCGTCTCCTCGACGCACTTCATTCGGCCTCCGTCGCCTCTGTGACGCTCGATCCGGCGCTGATCCGAACCCTCAGCCTGGCTGCCAATGGTCGCTACGTGGTCGCCGTTCCCGGCAAGACCACTGGTCGGCTGGAGCCGGCCAACGCCGCCTCGAAGGACTGGCTGAACGAGCTGCGCGCCAGCTCCAATCTGAGCGTGATCCCGCTGCCGTATGACGACGTCGACGTCGAGGCGCTGCTTCACAGCGGCGCCAGCAATCTCGCCGATGCCGCTCGCAAGCGCGGCGATGACGTCCTGAAGCTCGGGCTGCTGAACACCACCACGAGCGTGACCTCCGACATCGCTGTCCCACCGGGCGGGCTGGTCGATACCAGTGGGGCGAAGTACTACAGCACGACCGCCGGCGCGAGTGCGCTCGTACTTTCCCCGGATGCCGTTCCGTCCACCGGCGACAACCCTGGCGCCTCAGCGAAATCCTCAAGCACTCCAACCCAATTGCTGCTCTCCGACGACGTCCTCAACCGTCTCGTCACGGCAGGCGTACCGGCGAGCACGACGCCGCGCCTGGCCGAGCAGGAGGTGCTCGCCGAGCTCGCCGAGGCCCACATCGAGGACGGGTTCGCCACAGCTTCGACCACGGCTTCATCACGGCCGCTGCTGATCGCACCGCCGGACGGTTGGAACCCGACCAGCGCGTGGCTCAGCCGGCTGCTCACCGACACGACCCGCCTGCCCTGGGTCAAGCAGACCTCGGTCAGCTCCCTGCTCGACTCGGCGACGGAGCCACGGGCGGCGCTGCAATACCCGACGGCCACCCGGGCCGGCGAGGTCCCTTCGTATCTGGTGCAGTCCAGCCTCGGCATCACCACGAGCACGCAAGGCGTTTTCAGCAATCCGCAGCCCGCGGGGGCAGCGGAACCACAATCGCCGGACAGCATCCTGCAGCCGATACGCGACGCCGCTCTTGCGTCGGTTTCCAGCCGATGGCGCTCCGATCCGAGCCAGGCCTTCCCGTTCCGCAACAGCGCCGAGATCGCGCTGACGAGCCTGGCTCAGCAGGTCAAGGTGGTTGCCAGTCCTCAGGTCACGCTCACCAGCCGGTCCGGCAAGGTCCCCGTGACGATCGAGAACGACCTCGGCGCAGCCGTCGACGTTTCCCTCGTACTGAGCTCGCTTGACCGCTCCCGGGTCAGCTCCGACACCGTCATCACTCGCAATGTCCGGGCCGGCCAGAAGGTGCAGGTCGAGGTCGAGGTGAAGGCCGCCAGCGCGGGGACCTTCCCGGTCCGCCTGACGCTCTACACGACCGACGGCCGCCCGCTCGGCACATCGGTCCAGGTGCTGGTGCGCTCGACAACCTACGGCGTGGTCGCCACGATCTTCACCATCGTCGCGCTCTCCGTGCTCGGTCTGGCGGTGCTCTTCCGCGCCGTTCGTGGCCTGATCCGCCGCTCGCGAAAGCCCCGGCAAGCGCCGCCCCGTCCGGCGAGCAACCCATGAGCGGGCCGACCATCGGTACCGCCCGACTGGGGCGCGCTACGGGAGTCATGGCGCTGGGAACCGTCGCCTCCCGCGGTACCGGTTTCCTGCGCACCATTGCCATCACCGCCGCCATCGGCGTCCACTCCGTCGGCGACTCCTACAACGTCGCCAACACCACCCCCAACATCATCTACGACCTGCTGCTCGGCGGGGTGCTCACCAGCGTCGTGGTGCCGGTCCTGGTGCGCGCCAGCAAGGAGGACGAGGACGGCGGCGAGAAATTCGCCAGTTCGCTGCTGACCGTCGTCGGGCTGGGACTCGCGGTCTTCACGGTGATCGGTCTGCTGATCGCGCCGCTCATCGCCCGCATCTACCTGGCCAACGCCGCCGAGGTCTCGCTCGCCACCACCTTCATGCGGTGGTTCCTGCCACAGATCATCTTCTACGGGGTCGGCGCGACCATCGGCGCAATCCTCAATATCCGCGGGCGTTTCGGGGCTCCCATGGTGACCCCTGTCCTGAACAACCTCGTCGTGATCGCCGTCGCGATCATCTTCATCTTCCTGCCCGGAAAGCACCCGCTGGCCATCGGCGGGCTGACCACCACCCAGATCTGGGTGCTCGGCGCGGGGACGACACTCGGCGTGATCGCGATGACGGTCGCGCTGCTTCCCTCGCTGCGCGCCAGCGGTTTTCACTACCGCCCGCGCCTCGACCTGCGCCATCCGGGCTTGCGCCAGGCGATCCGGCTCGGCGGCTGGGTGCTGGTCTACGTCGCGGCGAGCCAGCTGAGCTACTTCGTGGTCACGCGGCTCGCCACCGGACCGGTCGCGTTCACCGTTTACTCCAACGCCTATCAGCTCTTTCAGCTCCCCCACGCGATCGTGGCCGTCTCGCTGATCACGGCCCTGCTGCCGCGGATGAGCTCGCACGCCGCGGACGATCGGCTCGACCTCGTCCGCAGCGACCTCTCCCTCGGACTGCGCATGTCGGCCGTCGTGCTGGTCCCTGCCGCGCTTGGCCTTTTCGCCCTCTCGCGCCCGCTGGCCATCACCCTTTTCGCCCACCACTCCACGAGCATCGCCGATGCCACCAGGATCGGGGCTGCGCTCGCCGCCTTCGCCGCGGCGGTGCTTCCGTTCAGCGCATTTCAGCTGCAACTACGGGCCTTCTACGCCATGGCCGACAGCCGCACCCCGGCCTTCGTCATGTGCGCGGTGGCAGCAGTCAACATCGCCAGCGGCCTGATCCTGGCGAACGTGCTGCCCGGTCGCGAGCGGGCAGTAGCGCTCGCACTGTCCTTCGCCCTCGCGTATGCGGTCGGGGCCGCGATCTGCTTCCGCTTGCTCAGCAAGCGCTTGCACGGCGTCGAGGGTCCACGCATCACCCGAACAGTGGCGCGGTCTGCCGTTGCCGGCGTGATCGCCGCGGGCATCGCGTATGCGATCTCGACCGGCCTGCGCGCTGCTGTGGGCCAGGGGGTGGCCGGCAGCCTGCTGGGAGTGGTCGTGGGAGCAGCCGTCGGCGGCAGCTTCTACTTGGCGGCCGCCTGGCGGATGACTGATGAGCTACGCGGGGTCACGACGCTCATCGGTGGACGCTTTCGGCGAGGCTGACCTGCACGAACAGCCGCTGAACCAGCCACCCGCCTGATCCACTCTCTCAACCTGCGCGCCAGGCGTGCCGATGAACTTGCCACAGTCGGCATCGGACCGGCCAGAGACGGTAGGTGGGCACCATGGTCACGGGCTGGTTCGCTCGTCTGATCCTGGCCTTTGCCGTGGTCGCGGTATTCGCCTTCGACGGGATCTCGGTCGCCGCTGCCCACTTCTCGGCGAGCGACGACGCGCAGAACGCCGCCGAAGCCGCTGCGACGGCGTACCAGCATTCCGGCTTGATCGGCGACGCCGTCGTCTCGGCCGAGGCGACCCTCCCCAAGGGGGAGAAGCTTGTTCCTGGCTCGGTCCACGTCAGCAGTACGGGCGGCACCGTGAGCCTGCAGGTCCGCCGCACCGCGCGCTCGGTACTCCTGCACCTGACCTCGCCGACCAAGAAGTGGACCGTCGTCACCGAGGCCGGCTCGGCCAACCCGCCGTCCTGAGCCGCCCGCTCCACCAACCTTTTGTCGCCCGCCGGCTCGGCGCGCTACCCAGCGAGAGCCGACGACGCTCCGTACACTCGCCCTCGACAGCGCGGCGCTCGCGCGCCTGAAGGAGCAGCAGACCGAAGCGGCCGTTTGCGCAGGCAGGGCGGAGGGACGGTGCCGGACAGCACACCCGCTGGCGTGCGCACCGGCACATCGGGTAGTCGCGCAGACCGCGAGCCCGCGCCTACTGATCCCAACCTGACGCCGGTGCCGCCCACCGAGGAGCTGGCCGCAGTCGCGCCGCCTGCTCCGGTGCGCACCACCCTGCATCCCGGTGTCCTGCTCGACAGTCGTTACCAGCTCAGAAGCCGCATCAGCGTCCGCGGCGACGTTCAGCTGTGGCAAGGCGAAGATCAGGTGCTCGCCAGGCCGGTCGCGATCCGGCTGATCATCGACACCGGGTTGCCCACCTCTCTCGAGAGCATCGATCAGCTGCTCGCCGCGGCCCGGCGATCCGGCCAGCTGATCCACAACAGCGCCGCTTCCACCTACGACGCGACAACCACCAGCGCCGACGGCATGCCGCTGGCCTACGTGGTGAGCGAATGGGTACTGGGCATCTCGCTGCTCGATCTGCTACGCGACGGTCCACTGCTTCCGGAGCGGGCCGCGTCGGTCTTGCTGTCGGTGGCCAAGGTGGTCGCGGCGGCTCACGCGGTCGGCGTCACCCATGGTGACCTGCACCCGGGTGATGTGGTCATCACCTCACACGGACTGATCAAAGTCCTCGACCTGGAAATGCGGGCGGCGCTCGGCGAGCGATCGGCCACTGAACGCGAAGCCCGTGACGTGATCGGCTTGGGCGCCCTGCTCTACGCGAGCCTCACCGGACGCTGGCCGCTGGGCGCCGGCCGGGGGCTCCCCGCAGCCGAACGCGACCATAACGGCGCCTGCCGCTCGCCGCGCCAGCTGCGCGCGGGCGTCCCCCGCGAGCTCGATGCGCTGGCGATGGCCGCACTGGGCTCTGCCGCTGGACCAAGCAGCGAGGACTCGGTGGCGTCCAAGCCGGCCCGGCCGACCGCGTCGGAGATGGTCGACGCGCTGCAGATGATCGTCGCCATGCTCCCCACCGGCTCCCAACCGGCGCTCGACGACGATCCGGAGTCCTACACCCCGGCAGCTCAGACGGCCAAAGCGGCGCAGGCAGAGCGGGTGGCCAGGGAGAGCGAGGCGCGCCGGCGCACGATGCGGCGGCGGGTGCTGCCGGTCACCCTGCTCGTCGTGCTGGCGCTGGCTGCCTGGCTGATCGGTGTCGCCGTCGGCAAGCTCCCCGGGCACTCGGGCGGGACGCCCGCGGTGGGCTCCAGCGCGTCCGCGACCCCGTCCGGAGCCGTGCTGAAGCTCGCCTCGGTCGTCGACTTCGACCCCTCGCCGGGCGACGGCGCCGAAGATCCGAGCGGGGTGCCCCTGGCGTACGACAACAACCTCGGGACCGCCTGGTCCACCGAGATCTACCTCGGCAGCCCGTGGGGCGGGACCGGTAAATCCGGTGTGGGGCTCAAGGTCGACCTGGGCAAACCGGTCGCCGTTTCCCAGGTCCGACTGGTCTTCAACCAGCCCGGCGTGCACGTGGAGCTGCGCTACTCGAAGGACGACGCCGCCTCGCTGGACGCGTACACCGTCGCCGCGACATCCGGCCCCTCACCGGATATCGCACAGGCCCTCAGCCCGCGCGCCGGCGCCTACCGTTACTGGCTGGTCTGGCTCACCGAGCTGCCCCGACAGAACACGGCTTCGGGCACCACCTACTCGGCGGCTCTTGCCGAGATGCGCTTCTACGGCTGAGGGAATGCCGACCTCCTACCATCCGTTCTAGATCCCGGGCACATACCGGCTGATCGGGATCAACCAGATGCCGCAAGGTGCGAGATTCGGAGACGATGTGAGCGAGAGCGCCATGAAGTCGGGTGCCGTGACCACCGGCCAGGAGAATGACGTCCGTGACGTCGTGATCATCGGCTCAGGGCCGGCCGGATACACCGCTGCCGTCTACACCGCCCGGGCCAACCTGCGTCCCCTCGTCTTCGAGGGAGCGGTGACCGCCGGCGGCGCGCTGATGCAGACCACCGAGGTGGAGAACTTCCCCGGGTTTGCCGACGGCGTGCAGGGTCCGGAGCTCATGGAGGCCATGCGCCAGCAGGCGGAGCGCTTCGGCGCCGAGCTGGTCGCCGACGATGTCATCGAGGTCGACCTGAAGGCCAACCCCAAGGTCATCCGCGCCCACGAGCGCACGGTCTACGCCCGCACCGTGATCCTTTCGACCGGCTCGCAGTGGCGCAAGCTGGGCGTCACCGGCGAGGAGCGGTTGCTCGCCCACGGCGTTTCGGCCTGTGCCACCTGTGACGGCTTCTTCTTCCGTGACCAGGACATCGCGGTCGCCGGCGGCGGCGACTCGGCGATGGAAGAGGCCACCTTCCTCACCCGCTTCGCCCGCAGCGTCACCGTCGTGCATCGGCGTGACGCCCTGCGCGCCAGCGCGATCATGCAGGAGCGCGCCTTCTCCAACGAGAAGATCAAGTTCCTGTGGAACGCCAAGATCGAGGAAGTCCTGGGCGAGACGTCGATGAACGGCCTGCGCGTGCGGGACGTGAATTCCGGCGAGGTCACCGACCTGCCCGTGACCGGCCTGTTCGTCGCGATCGGTCACGACCCGCGCTCTGACCTGTTCAACGGCCAGATCGACATGGACGACGAGGGCTACATCAACGTCGCCTCGCCGACCACGCTGACCAACGTCCCCGGCGTGTTCGCCGCGGGAGACGTCGTCGACCACACCTACCGGCAGGCGATCACCGCCGCTGGCACCGGCTGCGCGGCGGCCCTGGATGCCGAGCGCTACATCGCCGACCAGGAAGACCGCCACGACGAGGCGCCGGAAGCTCCGGCGACGCCCTCTGCCCCCGCCAGCGAGACGGTGGAAAGCCTCGCTTCCGCACGCTGACCCAGCCTTTCAAGCCTTACTCGCGTAGCCAACAAATTCAGGAGGACCCCCCATGGGGAGCACCAAGCCCGTGACGGACGACACGTTCGACGCCGAGGTACTCAAGAGCGACCTGCCAGTGCTGGTCGACTTCTGGGCCGAATGGTGCGGACCGTGCAAGATGGTCGGCCCCGTGCTCGAGGAGATCGCTGCCGATCACGCTGACAAGCTGCGCATCGTCAAGCTGAACATCGATGAGAACCCCGAGGTCGCGCGCAAGTACGGGATCATGTCGATCCCGACGATGTCGGTGTTCGTCGGTGGCGAGGTCGCCAAGAGCATCGTCGGCGCCAAGCCGAAGGCCGCCCTGCTGCGTGATCTCGAAGGCTTCGTCTAAGCCATTTCTGGCAAGGTCTGGGTCGACCCGCCGGGGGGCGGGTACGGGTAGCTAAGCTGACACCGTTCAGTGACGCTCGTTGCCACCGTTCGCCGACCGTTCGCCTCACTGGCGCTGACAGGGCGGGACTTCGCCGATCATCGTGCTACTCCTCCGCCGCGGCTCTACGGGGCCTGCCGTTCAGCACCTGCGCCTGCAGCTGATCGACCTCGGGTTACTCGAGCCGGTCGCGTCGGGGGCTCCTGACGTCTTCGACGAGACTCTCGATGAGGCCGTCCGCCGCCTCCAGCAGTCCCGCGGGCTGCTGGTCGACGGGATCGTCGGACCTGACACTCTCGAGTCCTTGCAAGAAGCGCGCCAGCAGCTCGGCAAGCGCTACCTCTACCCCAGCGTCAGTCATCCGTTCACCGGCGACGACGTCCTCGAGTTGCAGCAGCGGCTCGCCGACATGGGCTTTGACGTGGGCCGCTGCGACGGCATCTTCGGCGAGCGCACCGAGACAGCCCTGCGCGAGTTCCAGCACAATCGGGGACTGGTCAACGACGGCTGCTGCGGCCCCATGACCCTGCGCGAGCTGGAGAAGCTGCGCCATACGGTGGTCGGCGGGCGTCCGTACGAGCTGCGCGAATCGGAAAAGCTGCGCGGCGCCGGGCCTTCACTCGCCGGCAAGACCGTCGTGCTTGATCCGGGGCATGGTGGCAGTGACACCGGCTGGGTCGTCGACGGCCTTTGCGAGCGAGACATCGTCGCGGACCTTGCCGCGCAGCTCGAAGGCCGGCTCATGGCGGTCGGGGTCAACGCGTTCTTGACCCACCGCCAAGCCGAGAACCCCGATGAGGCCCAGCGCGCCAAGTTCGCCAACACCACCAAAGCCGATCTTCTGGTCAGTCTGCATTGCGACGGTCACGCGTCACCCGTTCCTCATGGGGTCGCCAGCTACTACTTCGGTGCACCTGGCGGCACGTCGTCGGTGGTGGGCGAGCGTTTCGCCGACCTGATCCAGCGGGAGGTCGTCGCCCGCACCGACCTGGAGAATTGCCGCAGCCACCCCAAGAGCTGGCCGCTGCTGAAGGCCACCCGGATGCCGGCCGTCCGGCTCGAGCTCGGCTACCTGAGCAACCCCCACGACGCGAGGGCGCTCGCGTCACGGGAGTTTCGGGCAGTGGTGGCCGAGGCCGTGCTCGCCGCCGTGCAGCGGATCTTCCTGCCGGCCGAGCTCGACCCGCCGACCGGCACGTTCCGGCTGCCCGACGCCCTGCTGCAGCCGCGCGAAGTCCCGCTGGGTTACGCGCGCTGACCGGCCGGACGCAGGATCTCCGGTGTCATCGACCCGAGTAGCCGCTCCAGCGCCACCTCGACGTCCTCACGCCACGTGACGACGCTCTTGAGCTCGAGGCGCAGCCGGGGCCAGCGATGGTGCGCCCGCACCGTCTTGAAGCCGACCGCCAGCAGGTAGTCGGCGGGCAGCAGGCAATGACCGGCCTTTCCCTGGGCGTCGCCGAACGCCTCGATGGCCCGAACCCCCCGCCTCAGCAGGTCTTTCGCGACGCTCTGGATCAGCACGCGCCCGAGCCCCTGACCGGTGAATTCCTCGACGATCTGCCCGGTCATCAGCAGCACGGCGTCGGCGCTCACCGGGCTGGTCGGGAAGGCCACGGCCCGTGGGATGTAGGCCGGCGGCGCGAAGAGCGCGAAACCCGCCGGGGCGCTGTCGACGTAGACCACCTTGCCGCAAGATCCCCAGTCCAGGAGCGTCGCCGAGACCCAGGCCTCCTTCTCAAAAGCCGAATCACCCGCCTCCTCGGCGCGCGAGCGCGCCACCGGATCCAGCTCCCAGAACACGCACCGGCGGCAACGAACCGGCAGGTCATCGAGGTTGTCGAGGGTGACGTTAGCGACGCGCCGACTCATCGTGCCGCCCGGCCGGCACGTACCGGGGAAAGCAGCGCCAAGGCCATGCCCACGCCGAAGCCAGCGACGAAAAGTACCAACGCGCGTGGGAGGGCCGACCGGCCAACCGTGCTGCGTGCGCCCACGAAAGCTCAGGATAG
>DATAZK010000209.1:0-38496 GCA_036272075.1 Frankiaceae bacterium | reverse complement strand
GGAAGCTCGCGGGAGTCGGCCGTGTGGTCGCTGCTCGCGCTCGGAATCCGGTGCGTGATCGCCGAGAGCTTCGGCGACATCTTCTTCGGCAACTGCTTCCAGAACGGCCTCCTTCCGATCGTGCTGGAGCCGGACGTCCTTGGCGGGCTGGCGCGTGAGGCAGCGTCAGGCGGCGCGGTCGAGGTCAACCTGCAGACCTGCCGGATCAGCACGACCAGCGCCCTGGCGATCCCCTTCGAGGTCAATCCCGCTCGCCGGACCCAGTTGCTCGAAGGTCTCGACGACCTCGATGTCGGGATCGGCCGGCGGGCTCAGATCGAGGCCTTCCAGCGTGCCGATCGTGAGCGTCGGCCGTGGGTGTATGAGCATGCTGGCTGAGCCCGCCGGGGCGGCCTGGGCGGACTTCTGCCGGCGCATCGCTGCCCTCGGCGACCAGGTCCAGACGGAAGCCCCGACCGCGGCGGCGGCTGCTGAAGGCGTCCACCATCTGGCGAACCAGGTGGCCTGCTGGCTGACGTACGCGATCGGGCACACCGACCCCGCCCATCCGGCGCTGTTTCGCAGCAGCGATCCGGTCTACCAGTGGGGCGGTCCCAACGCCGACCAGGTGGCCCGCCGGGCGGCGATCGACGGGTCGGGCACGTACCGGCTGGTCGGAAGCATGGGCACGTGCGAGGAATTCGTCCTGCAAATGAAGGCAGGAACAGCGCAGAGCGGTGGGGCCGGCATCGCCCGTGAGGTCTCCGCCTCATCGCTCGGACTCGGACCGGGCGACCCGATCGAGATTCTCCTGAGCGCGGGGGAATCGCACGGTTCCTGGGTCGCGTTGCCGCCCGACACCGCCTTCGTCCATATCCGCGACTACTACTTCGATTGGCAGCCCGGCGAGCCCGCCACCTTCGTGCTGGAGCGGGTCGACGACCCGGGCGATCCCAAGCCCGCGCGCACCGCGGAGCGGGTCGCCGCCATGCTCGCGGATGCGGCGAAGGAGATCGAGCATTCCTTCACGTTCTGGTCGGGCTATCAGGAGCGAATGCTGGGCGGGCGGCAGGTGAATGCGTTCACCGCGCCGGGTGGGGCGGCCGGCGGGGTGCAGGCGATCACCTACGCGCATGCCGGCGTCGCGCTTGGCCCGGATGAGGCGCTCGTCGTCGACATCGACGCTGATGCGGCTCCGCTCTGGGACGTCCAGCTCTACAACCGTCCCTGGTATGAGGCACTCGACTTCGCCTATCGGAGCACGAGTACGAACCACCGCATGGCCGAGCAGGAAGGCGACGGCACAGTCCGCGTCGTCATTGCCGCGCGTGACACGGGGGCGGCCAACTGGCTCGACACCGAAGGCCGCGACGCCGTGCTCGCCACCGTCCGGTGGTGGAACGCGCCCACGCCGCCCACGGTGCGCGCGCAGGTGCTGCCCTTCTCCGAAGTCGGCGGCCCCGTCTCGGCAGAGCAACGGCGCGCCCAGATCCGCCGCCGCGCAGTGCATGCGGCCTGGCGGTACCGGACCTGACCAAGCCGTGCAGACCAGCTAGCGTGCTGTGACGTGAGCCTGACGGACGTGACGTACTCGCGCGACAGCCTCCCGGTGCTGAACCTGAACGCACCCGACATCTGGCAGGACATCCACGCGCCGCTGCGGGAGGCCCGTGAGATGTCACCGTTCGGGGTGTCAGGTGAGGGCGCGATCCATGTGCTCCGCGACGCGGAGGTCGAGGCCTGCCTGCGCGACCCGCGCTTCCTCGCCGCCGACCTGATGGCGCTGAACGGGCTGCGGAGCGGTCCGCTGTGGGAGTGGTGGAACTCCGTCATGTTCAGCAAGAACCCGCCCGAGCACACCCGGCTGCGCAAGCTCGTCAGCCGCGCCTTTACGCCGCGCTCGGTCGAGCGTCTGCGGCCGCAGATCGCCGGGCACGTCCAGTCGATCCTGGCGCCGGCTCTCGAGGTGGGCCGCTTCGATGCGCAGGGCGACCTCGGCCATCGGCTGCCCCTTGCGGTGATCTCCGACCTGCTCGACATCCCCGAAGCCGACCGCGCGAGCTTCGGGGTGTGGACCAAGCAGCTCGGGCTGGCCTTCAGCGCGATACGTGATCCGCTCATCCATCGCGAGATCGAAGACGCGCTCGCTCAGCTCGACGCCTACGTGAAGGGCCTGATTGCCGAACGCCGAAAGGCGCCGGGCGAAGACCTGCTGTCAGCGCTGATCCAGGTCGAGGAAGCCGGCGACCGGCTGACCACCGATGAGATGGTTGCCCTCACCGAGAACCTGATGTTCGCCGGGCACGACACCACACGCGGCGCCCTCGCCGCCATGGCGGTGCTCTTCGCCAGAAACCCCGACCAGCTCGCCGCCGTCGCCGCCGACCCGGAGCTGGTTCCACGTGCGGCCGAAGAAGTCCTGCGCTACGAGCCGATCACGTTCGGCACGGCGCGACTTGCCAGCGAGACGATGGATTTCGCCGGGTTACAGATCGGCGAGGGCGAGCCGGTCGTCCTTTGCCTGACCGCCGCCTGCCGCGACCCGAGGCGCTACGCCGACCCCGACCGCTTCGATGTGCAAAGGCAAGACGTCAAGTCGACGACGTTCGGTGCCGGCATTCACTTCTGCCTCGGTGCCACGCTCGCCCGGGTCGAGCTCGAAGAAGCGATCCGGGTGCTCGCTCAGCCCGGCGCGACGCTCGAGCTGACGGACGAGCCACGCTGGGTGCCACTCGCCCAGATCCGCTGCTACGAGCCGCCGGTCTGGGTGAGCGCCGGCTAGCCGAGCCGAAGTTCGAGCCCGGAAAGATCCGCCGAGCTCCGCCACGCGGCGAGCAATTCCTCATATTCCGTAGGGGTTCCGAAGAAGAAGCCGCCCTGTCTCGCGCGTGCGTCAGGGTGACCTTCGTTGTTGTAGTACCCCGGGGTGCAGCTGTTGGCCGTGTCGACGCTCGTGGCGCTGCGAGCCAGGATCGTGTCGACCCAGCCCTGCTCGCCCGCGTCGTCGGTCTCGAATTCCTTGACGCCCCGCTCGAGCGCCTGCGCGATCACCCACGCGGCGTGCTGCGCCTGGGTGTCGAACACGTAGACGAAGTTCACCGTGAAGCCGGCCTGGGCGATGCCCATCACCATGCAATTCGGGAAGCCGTTCACGTGCAGCCCGTGCAGGGTGCGTACGCCATCAGCCCACTTCTCGGTGAGCGTGAGCCCGTCGCGGCCGATGAGCTCGAAGCCGGCGCGCCGCTCGTAGTCGGTGCCGACCTCGAACCCGGTCGCGAAGATCAGGCAGTCGAGTTCGTACTCGGTGTCATCGACCACCACCCCGCGTTCGGTGATGCGGCTGACGCCGCGGCCGTGCGTATCGACGAGAGTGACGTTGGGCCGGTTGAAAGCGTCCAGGTACCCGTCGTGGAAGCACGGCCGCTTGCAGAACTGGCGATACCAGGGCTTGAGCGCCTCGGCGGTCGCGGGATCGTTGACGACGGAGTCGATGCGGGCACGAATCTCCTGCATCTTCTCGAAATCTGCGAGCTCCAAGGAGGCTGCGAGGTCCTCCGGGCTGAGGGCGCCCGGGTTGCTCACCCGCACCCCGACGAGCTTGCGCATCACGTCGGTCCACGAGTCGTTGACGAGGTCCTCTTCGGCGAAGCCGCCGGCGGTGAAGATCTGGAAGTTCACCCGCCTGCCCTGATGCCAGCCCGGCGTCAGGCTCGCGGCCCATTGCGGATCCGTCGGCCGGTTGCCGCGCACGTCGATGGAGGACGGCGTGCGCTGGAAGACGTAGAGCTGCTCGGCGCTTTGCGCCAGGTGCGGTACGGACTGGACCCCGGTGGCCCCGGTCCCGATGATGCCGACGCGCTTGTCGGCCAGCTTGTGACAGCCACCGGTCGAATCGCCGCCCGTGTAGTCGAAATCCCAGCGGCTGGTGTGAAACGCGTGACCGCCGAAGGATTCGATACCCGGGATTCCCGGCAGCTTGGGCTTCTGCAGGAAGCCGTTGGCCAGGCAGACGAAGCGCGCCCGCATCTCATCACCGTGGTTGCTGCGGATCACCCAGCGTGAGTCGGTCTCGTCCCAGCGGACCTCGGTGACTTCCGTCTGCAGGCAGGCGTTGCGATAGAGGTCGAAGTGCTCGGCGATGCGCCGGCAATAGGCGAAGATCTCCCCGCCCTTGCTGTACTTCTCGATCGGGAGGTAGCCGACCTCTTCCAGCAGCGGAAGGTAGACGTAGGCCTCGACGTCGCAGGCGATGCCCGGATAGCGATTCCAGTACCAGGTGCCGCCGACGTCGGCGCCCTTGTCGATCAGGCGGATGTCCTGCACGCCGAGCTGGCGCAGCCGGGCGCCCGCCAGCAGCCCCCCAAAACCCGCGCCGACGATCGCCACGTCAACCTCGTCGATGAGCGGCTCGCGGCTGAAGTCCGGATCTGCCCACGGGTCCTCGGCGAACCGCGCGAAGGGGCCGGCTGTCTCGACGTACTGCTCGATGCCGTCCGGTCGCAGCCGGCGATCGCGTTCCTGGCGATACTTCTGGCGAAGGGCCTCGACATCTAGGTCGGACTCGAGCGGCGCAGGGGACACGCGAGGCAGCGTAACTGTCAACCGAAACTCACTCGCCGTCGTCCTAGTCAGTGACGGCGACTGAACGGAGCCAAAGCGAGTGAATCGCCAACAAGTCCGGGCCTTTGAGGCCTTTGTGAGTGACTGCGGAGACGCGCTCTTCCGGGTCGCCATTCTTCTGACCAACGACAGGAGCGCGGCCGAGGACCTCTACCAGGACACCCTGCACAGGGTCGCCTCGCGCTGGGGGAGGGTGGACAACCCGAAAGCCTTCTCCCGCAAGGTGATGCACAACCTGGCGATCGACGAGCACCGGCGCAGCGCACGCCGGCCGCGCCAGGAACACCTCAACGAGGGCCACGACCGGGGTGATGTGCTCGCCGGTGATTCGCATGAAGCGGTCGAGTTGCGTGCCCCGCTCCTGCGCGCCCTCGACACGCTGACCGCCCAGCAGCGAACCGTGGTCGTCCTGCGCTACTTCGAGGACCGCAGCGAGGCCGACGTGGCTGCGCTGCTCGACGTCTCACCCGGCACGGTCAAGACGACCGCCTCGCGGGCAATGGCGCGCCTTCGCAGCCATCCCGAGCTGATTCACCTGTTCTGCCACCACACCCCGACGATCTGAGAGACAAGCCGATGCTCCTTGATGAAGACGTACGCCACCTGATGCACAGCGCCACTGATGACATCGCCGCCCCGAGCCACGTGGGGTCCTCGATCGCGATCTCCCACCGGCGACGCCAGACCCGTCGAACCCTCACGTCGCTGGCCCTCACAGGCGTCACCGCCGGTGCCGTCGCCGTCGCGATGTATCCCCGAGGCGGTTCCGCTCCAGTGACCGCCGCGCCGACCCCTGGCTCGATTCATCTGACCGCGGCTCAGCGGACCCTGATCGGACTCAGCCAGGTCGCCGCCAGGGCCGGCTCACCGCCCGGTCGCTACGTGGTCATGACCGAGATCCAGGACCAGGCGCAGCGCACCAGCGTCATCGATGCGCTCACCGGCGACGTCTGGACTTATCAGAAGGGCCCGGGCATCCCGAGCGAGCTGCCGGTCGCGCGACACGACTCGTTGACCGAAGCACAGTTCGCCGCCCTCCCGACCGATCCGCAGCAGCTGCGCGACTACCTCATCGGGCAATTCGACAAGGATCAGGCCACCGCGCTGGACGAGGAGAGTCAGCAGCTGCAGGACAGTGGGAAGAACGCGAAGGTGCCCGCTGCTCCGGTCTTCACCGCGGACGACAAGGTCTTCGAGCAGGCGACCGACATGCTGTGGAGTCCGATGGTCGGACCGCAGTTGCGCTCGGCACTTTTCAAGGTGCTGGCGGCGACGTCGCAGGTCCGGGTCGACCCCCGCGCGAGCGATGCGAAGGGCCGCCCGGCGATCAAGATCAGCCGCTACAACCCACGCAACAAGGTCACCGACACCACCTTCGAGAGCCCGAAGACGTCAGCGGTGCTGCAGACCACCTTCAGCTACGCGGACGGGACGGTCGGCAGCGACCTCTACCTTTCGACCCACCGCACCGACGTGCTTCCCGCGAACCCCTACACCGGCTGACGCTCAGTGGCTGAGCACGACCACGGAGCCTGGACCCTGACCGCCGGTCGCTGCCGGTGCCGTGGACGCGTAAAGGTGGCCGTTGGCGAACTCGACGGCCGCAACGCCGGGCAGGTTGGCGATGACCTTGGGCTTGCCCGATACGACCTCGGCGATGGAGCCGGCGCCGATCTGCGCCACGAAGATGTTCCCGTAGGGATTGATCGCGAGGTTGGTGGCGCCGGCGAAGCCGGTGGCAATCCGCACCGGCTGGCCGCCGCTTCCGAGGCGGTAGACACTGCCCGGATTCCCGCTGTCGGGGCCTTCAGGGCCACCCGGCAGGGTCGTGACGTAGAGGGCATTGGGAGGCCCGACCTCGACGTCGGTCGGGACGGGCTCAAAGTTGTAGGTGATCCCCGCAACGCACTTGGGCAGTCCCTGGGAGGCGGCGAAGGCGGCCGTGATCTTGACCGGCTGGACGGGCAGGACGCTGATGAGCGAGATCTGGCCGGTCCGGGTCACCCGCAGCACGTCGTTGCCGCCGGCATCGGCCACGGCCCACGACCCTCCGCCGATGGGGGTGACGGCGTAGGGATGCGAGTCGAGCATGCCCCGATAGGACACCGGGATGCCGGCCTTTTTCAGCGCATTGACGACACAGGAATTGGTGCTGGCGGTGCCGTAGTGGTTGGCGGCATCGGGGTTATGCGTCTTTTCAAAGGCGGCCAGGTTGGCCACGACCGGCTTCAGGCCCGGTTGAAGGATGGTCAGCAGGGTGACGGAGTGGTCGCCGTTGGTCGAGGTGTAAGCCACCGCGTGCGTCGCTGGGTCGACCCCGACCCCGGCCAGGTCACCGCCCTGTGAGGGGTTGGGCCCGGTGGCGATGGGGGCGGCGCGGCCAATCAGGTTCAACGTCGAGGTGAACGAGTCAGCGACGTAAACCTTGCTGCCGTCCACGGCAAATTGCAGCGGGCCGACGAAGGCCTTCGACAGCGTCTGGGTGACGTGCTGGGGCGGGGCGACGGCCGATGCGTTGGCTGGCAGCGCGGCCAGGGCGAGGACTGCTGCGGATGCTGCGGTGCCCGCTACTGCTCTTACTGCTGCCCGCTTCATGTGATCCCCCATCGATTCGATCGCCGTCTCGTGCGTTCACAGGCAGCATGCAGCTTCGGGCAAGATCAGTCTCCGAAAAGGGCGAAAACTCGTCAAATAGAAAGAACATGTTGGCCATATGAAGTGAATTCGCGACCCGATGTCATCGCGGAATTACCCTGCGACGCGAAATCCCATTAGTGGGATGCTCACGCGGGCCCGGGTCCACCGCAAGGGGGTCACTCGTGGACGACGCGCACGCCAGTGGCAGGATCCCGGTGCCCGCCGGCAACCACGTTTCGAGCAGGAGACCGTCGTGACCACTGTGCAGAAGTCCCTCCCCGACACCATGCAGGCATGGCAGGTCGTCCGGTACGGCTCGCCGGTGGAGGCGCTCGAACTCACCCGGCTGCCGATGCCGATGCCGGGCCCCGGCGAGTTCCTCGCGCGTACCTCGAAGACCGTCCTCAACTACAACGAAGTCGACGGCTGCCGGGGTCGCTACCTCACCATCAACCCGCCGCTTCCGTACACGCTGGGCATGGAGCTCGTCGGCACGGTCCTGGCCGCGGGCGAAGGCGCCGAACATCTCATCGGTCACCGCATCATGGGGATCGCGACGGGCGCGTTCGGCGCCCACGCCGAGTACGTCGTCGGCCGTGCGGACTCCGCCTTCGACGTGCCGGAGGAACTCGACGACACGAACGCCGCCGCGTTCTACTTCCCTTTCCACCTCGCCTATCTGGGGCTGCACGAGCGAGGAAAACTCCAAGCCGGCGAGACTGTCCTGGTCCATGCGGCTGCTGGAGGAGTCGGCTCCGCGGCAGTGCAACTGGCCAAGGCCGCGGGTGCTCGCGTCATCGCGACGGCGGGGTCTGAGGAGAAGCTGGACTTCGCCCGCGCCCAGGGGGCCGACGTCGCCATCAACTACCGGAACGGCTTCAAGGACGCGGTGATCGAGGCGACCGGCGGCGAGGGCGTCGATGTCGTCTTCGACGGTGTCGGCGGCGAGGTGATGATGGAGTCGCTGCAGTGCCTGCGCCGCGGCGGCCGCCATCTCATCATCGGCTTCGCCAGCGGGATCGAAGCCGAGGAAGTGCCGATGGTGAACGGTCGCAAGCTCTGCTTCGGGAGCTTCTCGCTGGTGGGCGTCATGCTCGCGTACGGCGAGACCCCGCCCATCGGATACGGCACCAACATGACCCCGTACTCGGTGGGCCTGCAAGTGCAGGAGACTCTGGTCGGGATGCTGCGGGCCGGCCAGATCCGGCCGCTCGTCAGCGAGACCTATGACTCCGGAAAGCTGCCGGAAGCCCTGCTACGTATGGAAGATCGGGGAACGGTCGGCCGGGTAGTGATGGATTTCGCCGGATAAGCAACTCGCCAAAAAAGCCGGTTGGCTCGCAGATCGCGAACCAACCGGCTCCCTTGGTTACTGCTGGCTGCTACTGGTACGTATTCGTCAACTTCACGACGTTCTTCGGGTCGCAGTTGTAGATGCCGGTGTTCGGCTGCGTGACGTCCTTGTCGTAGACGAAGCCGTTCGGCGTGACGTCCATCATGACGTAGCACGTCGTCTGGTGCGGGTTCTTCGGATCGGTATCCCGCGGCGGGAACAGCCCGCCGGCGGTCCAGGCGGTTTCCGTGCCGGCCTTCTGCAGGACGCAGTCCTGGGTCAGGTCATTGCCGCAGGCCGTCGCGGACTTTGCCCACAGGGTCCAGGCATTGAAGGCCAGCGCGGTGAAGTCCGTGTAGGTGGCCTTCGGGACGACGCTCATGATCGTCTTGATCTGCTTGACCAGCGGGTTGCTGTCCATCTCGAACGGCAGGTGGCTGAAGTACTGGTAGGTCGGCTGCGTAACGCCCACGCTCTTGACGGCCGCAATGGTCGCCGGCTCGTAGTAGGCGTTGCCGAGCAGCATCCAGGTCAGCTTCAGCCCGACGTCCTTGATGGCGGTCACCTCCGGCGCGATGTACGCGGCGCTGCCGGTGGCGTTCATGTAGCCGCCGGCGCCGGAGCCCTTGATCTCCTCCATGTAGGGACGCCAGTTCGTCACCAGCGGCGGGCGCTCGGAGTAGTCGGCCTGCTTGAAGCCGATGGCCTTGGTGGCGTCACGGGTGCGCAGTCCCTGCGCGCGCAGCGATGAGGTGTTGCTGCTGCCGACCGCGACGCCGGTCTTGAGGGTGTCCGGGTACTTGAGGCCCAGCAGCCGGAAGGGGCCCACCTGGAACTCGTTGGCGGGGTTGGGCGTCGGCTGGACCTGAAGGCCGGCAGCAACCGCCTTCGGCGAGACCACGTACGACGGGATCTGACCGAGCTTGCAGGCAATCCGCGGCGTTGCGCCCGGGTCGTCGAGGCCGTTGCCGTTACCGACCAGCATGAACTCCGTCTGGCAGGCCTGGATCATCTGCTGTGCGACGTTGAAGAGCTTCGCGTCGTACTTGGTGAGTTCGATCTTGCGGCCGTTGATGCCGCCCGCATTGTTGCACCACGTCACGAACGCCGTGCCCACGTCGAAGAACTCCTGGCCGAGGCCTGGCGCCACCGACGATCCCGTGTCGGACATCGTCCCGACCTTGATGCTGGTGGTGCTGATACCGCGCCCGGTACCTCCGGTCGCGCTGCCCTTCCCGCAGATCCCCTTCAGGCTTCCGAAGTCACCCGGGCCGGGTGCGGCCACGGTCGAGGAAGCCGAAGTACTGGGCGCGCTGCTCGACGGCGTGGTGTTGCCACCGCCCGATGAGGAGCGTCCGCACGCGGCGAGCGCCACGAATGTTGTCGTTGCGACGGCCACGGCGACAAGCCGGGTAGATCGCTTTACTAGGCCACGTCTCACTGCGCACCCTGTGCTTTCGCTCAGCTGATGGGGATGGAGGCCGCACCGGCCGAGTGGGCCAAAGTGTGGTGCGGGTCATAGTAGGGCACTCCCTCCGACCTTTGGGCTCGGGTTGGACACGTTTAAACATCGATTTGATAACTTTCCGATTGTCGGCAGCCAAATAGCCAAAAGGCGTCTGAAATTGCCCTTTCCCTGCCGATACTTCGCCAGGCACCCTAGATATCACGACCCCCTCACCGTGATTGAAGGAGCCGCAGCCCTATGGACAACCGCATTTTCCTGACGGTGCATCAGGTCGGACGCCGGTCATGAACGTGCCTCTGTGGGCCTGGTTCGCGTTCGCTTCTGTCGTCGCCGTGATGCTCGCGATCGACGTTCTGGCGCACCGCCGCGCACACGTCATCGGCTTCCGCGAGGCCGCTGTCTGGAGCGGCGTCTGGGTCGGCGTCTCGCTGATCTTCGCTCTCGTGCTGGGCCTGACACTCGGCGCTCACGCGGGCGTCGACTTCACGACCGCCTGGCTGCTCGAGAAGAGCCTCTCGGTGGACAACCTTTTCGTCTTCGCGCTGATCTTCGCCTACTTCAAGGTGCCCCGGGCCTACCAGCACCGGGTGCTGTTCTTCGGAGTGCTCGGAGCGCTCGTCTTTCGTGGGGTCTTCCTGGCGGCAGGCGTCACCATCGTCAACCGGTTCACCGCTGTGCTCTTCGTGTTCGGCGCGATCCTCGTGTGGAGCGCGATCAAATTGCTACGCGGTGAGGACGAGACCGTCGATCCGGGCAAAAGCCTGTCGGTTCGCCTGCTGCGCAAGGTGATTCCGATTTCGGACGAGTACCACGGCACGAAGTTCTTCGTGAGGGAGGCCGGCAAGCGCATCGGCACCCCGCTGCTGGCGGTGGTCGCCGCCATCGAGGCGGCGGACCTGATCTTCGCGGTCGACAGCGTCCCTGCGGTGCTGGCGGTCAGCGATGACGCGTTCATCGTCTACTCGTCGAATGCGTTCGCGATCCTCGGGCTTCGGGCGCTGTACTTCCTGCTCTCCGGGATGCTCGAGCGCTTTCACCACCTGGGTAAGGCGCTCGCTTTCATCCTCGCCTTCATCGGCGGCAAGCTGTTCCTGCAGGCCGGGCACAAGACGATCAGCTCCTCGATCCCGGAGATCCCGTCTCTGCTCAGCCTCGCTGTGATCATCGGTGCACTTGCCGTCGCGGTCATCGTCAGCGTGCGGGCCCCACGACCAGTGCAGGCCCGCACGCCGGACGAGGCGAACTCTCTCGTCGATGAACCGGTCAGCAGGTCGTCGGTGCCTTCCGGCCGGTGATGACGGTGTCCACGAACTGTTCGGCGTCTGCCAGCGAAGCGCCGACGCTGCCGCGGTGGTCCTGCCCGGCGTACACCTTGTAGTCGATGGACGCACCCTTGCTGCAGAGGTTGGCCACCAGGGCGTCGGTAGCAGGCTTGGCCACCAGGGTGTCCGCGGTTCCCTGCGCGATCAGCGTGGGGACCTTGGGGTCAGTCGTATTGGGGTCCTGCTGGGCCAGGTATGTGGTCAACGGTCCGACGTCAGCGCCGGCGCGAAATACCGAGGGTCCCGGAACCGGGGGGACCGCTCGAAGCTGTGCCAGGCAGCCCGTACGCGCCGCGGTCAGGCTGGGAAGCGCGGCATCGCTGAGCAGGGTCGCCGGATCGATCGCCGGGTCCGCGGCCTGCGCCCCGAGCAGGATGATCGGCAAGAACGCCTCGGCCGCCTCAGCACCGGGCTGGCCGGAGGCGATGTAGGGCACAAGCTGAGCGATGCCGCTCCCACCGGGGGCGATGGGAACTGCTCCGCGAAGCCGGAGCTCCGGCGCTCGCTTGTTGCCGAGTTGGGCGGCGAACAGGGCCGCTTGCGCTCCCTGGCTATGACCCATCGCGATCCAGTTGCGGCCGATGTGGCGGTCGAGCTCACGCCCGGCCCGCACGATGTCGACCACCGTGTTGGATTCGCTGATGCCATTGAGGTAGGGGTGGCCGCCTGGGGTTCCGAGGCCCTCGTAATCGGTCTGCACGACGGCATATCCGCGAGCGACCCAGGCATCCAGGGTCGGGTCGATGACGGCGAAGTAGTCGTGGTCGGGACCGTCCGCCGTGTCGTTGGAAGGCGCGCAGATGTCGGCGTAACCACTGGTGCCGTGGGCCCAGCTGATGACGGGCCAGCCGCCGGGAGGTGCCTTGCCCTTCGGTACCGACACCGTCCCCGAGACCACGATCGGCTTGCCGTGGGCGTCGTCCGATACGTAAGTGATCAGGTCAGTGCCGGCCGCGCTGGGCAGCGCCGGGCTGCCCGTCAACGGCTGGGCTGTCAGCAGCTCGCCCGCGTGGAGCCGTAGCGCAGGGCCGCGGCCGGTATCCGCGCTGCTGGCAGATCCCGTCCCTGCGAGAAGGACGCTGACGACAGCGCCGGCGACCGTGCCTGCACCTAGCATCCGAAGCGTCCGGCCTGTCCGCAGAACCGCCATGTACGTTCTCCCACCAAGTAGAAATTAAGAAGGGCTTCTTAATACATGGCTAGAGGGAACGGGTCAACTGCCAAGCAAGCATTGGTGACCCATGCGGAGCGGCTGGTCGCCGAACGGGGCTTTCGCGGTGTTGCCGCCTCCGAGGTCGTGCGGGCCGCCGGCCAGAAGAACAACTCGGCCATCGCCTACCACTTCGGTTCGTGGGACGGACTGCTCGACGCCATCTGGGAACGGCACACCGTTTCGATCAACGAGAGCCGCGGCGAACTCCTGGAAAGGGCGGGCAGCAACGGGCCCGCGGAGCTGGCCACTCTCGTCGGCATCTACGTCGACCCCATCGTGTCGGAGATGGCACGCAACGAGCCCAGCTACTGGGCCCGCTTCAACGAGCAATGGCTTGCGTGTGCACCGCTCAACGTGTTCGAACCCGGCACTCCCGCGCCCGGTGCCCAGGCGCACAACCCCGATCCGGAATCGGTGGCAGCGCTCACGAAATTGCTGAACCAGCTGGTCGAGAAGGTTCCGCACCTTCCGCCGGACGAACGCACCCGGCGCGTCGCGTTGATGGCGAGGTTCGTGATCGGTGGCCTCGCCGCCTGGGAGCGGGATGCCCAAGCCCAGCGTCAGGATCTGGAGGAGTTCGGCGGCGAACTCGTCACCCTCGCCGTGGCGCTCCTGCAGGCCCCTGCCAGCTCTCGGTAGATCCGCCTCCGCCGGTCGAGTGTGACCCCGGTTACAGCCTCAATGTGACGCGTGTTACGTTTCCGCGCGAGCCAGCGGGGTAACGCTCGCGGACTCGCGTACGTCCGACCGCAGTGCCTCACGTCCAATGGAGACCAGATGCATTCACGGCACACACGCCGCGCCAGTTCCGCGATCGCCCTTCTCGCCGTTGCCTCCCTCGGGATCGCGGCCTGCGGCCGTTCCTCATCCGGTGGCGGCGGCGGGACCAACCCGTCAAGCAGTGCAGCAGGCAGCGCCTCGGCGGCACCCACATCAGCGCCCGCCGGCAAGGGCGACTTCGGTGACTTGAAGGCCGTCTGCGGCCCAGGCACCGCTAAGGGCGCCACGGGACGCGGCGTCACCGATACGACGATCCGGATCGGCACGACAGCCGACCCGGGCGCGGCTGCCGCTCCCGGACTGGAGCAGGAGTTCTTCGATACCGCCGACGCGTTCAGCAAGTGGTGCAACGCCGCGGGCGGTATCAACGGGCGCAAGATCGTCGTCGACAAGTGGGACGCGAAGCTCTTCAACGTGGGCCAGGCATTCACGAATGCCTGCCAGAAGGACTTCATGCTGGTCGGCAACGGCAACGCCTTCGACTCGGCCGGAGTGAAGCCGCGCCTGGGCTGCAAGCTCGGCGACATCTACTCCTACACGGTCTCTCCCGAGGCCTCGACGGCCGCGCTGCAGGTCGCGGTCACCCCGTCCAACCCGACGCAATATCCCTACGGCCCGCTGCGCCTGCTGGTTGATGCCTACCCCGCCAGCAAGAGCGGCGTGGGCGTCGGTTCCAGCACGCTGGCTTCGCTGATCCCGCAGGGCAAGCGCATCGAAGAGTCGCTGAAGAACAACGGCGTCAAGGTTTCTGTGGTGCAGGAACAGCCGCCACTGGTTCCCAACTACCGGCCCTACGTCGAGCAGCTCAAGAGCACCGGCGCGGTCGGCTTCAACACCATCAACGGCCAGGACATCACGCCGATCGTGCAGGCGATGAAGAACACGGGCTACAGCCCGCAGTTCATCCTGTACAGCGTCCAGTACTACCTCGACGCCAACGTGCAGGCGGCCAAGGCGCTCGGGACCTTCCCGAGCTCCTACGTCGGCTTCAGCCACCTCGCCTTCGAGATGGACCCGGTCAAGTTCCCCATCCTGGCTCAGGTCAAGAGCATCCTCTCGGCCTCAGTCGCCAAGCCGCGGTTCACGGACTTCACGGCCTCGTCCTTCAGCGCCTGGGCGCTGTGGGCCAAGGAAGCAACGGCCTGCGGATCGAACCTCACCCAGGACTGCGTCCTGCAGAAGGCCGCTGCGGAGACAGCGTGGACCGGCGGTGGGCTGTATGCGCCGCTGAACCTCGACCCGGTTCACCCGAATATCCCCAAGTGCTGGCTGGTCATCCGGCTCACCACGTCCGGCTGGGTCTATGACCAGAAGGTCACCAACCCGGACAGCGGCGTGTACAACTGTGACGCCAAGAACGTCACGACGGTGCACAGCTACCAGTAAGAAATAACCGAGAACACTGCTAAGAACACTGCCGCCCGCCCGGGCATCGATCCGCAAGTGCCTGGGCGGGCGGCGCCATAACCCGTAGAAGGAGAAAGTCATGGGACGTCTCGACGGCAAGGTCGCGTTCATCACCGGCGCCGCTCGCGGCCAGGGGCGCTCCCATGCGATGCGCCTGGCGAGCGAAGGCGCTGACGTCATCATCAGCGACATCTGCGGTCCGGTCGGCACCAGCATGATCCGGCCGGCCACCCCGGCGGACCTGGAGCAGACCGTCAAGTCACTCGAGACGACCGGGCGGCGCGTCGTTTTCGAGCAGGTGGACGTGCGGGATCCGGACGGCCTGCGCGCGCTCGCCGACCGCGGCGCGCGCGAACTCGGCCACATAGATGTCGTCGTGGCCAACGCCGGGATCCTGAACTGGGCCAAGACCCACGAGCTCACCCAGACGCAGTGGCAGGACGTCATCGACGTGAACCTGACGGGCGTCTACAACACGATCGGCGCGACCCTGCCGCACCTGCTGCGCCAGGGCACCGGCGGCTCGATCATCGTGACGAGCTCGTCGGCGGGCCTGAAGGGCCAGCCCTTCACCCTGTCCTACACGGCTGCCAAGCACGGAGTCGTCGGGATCGTGAACGCGATCGCCATCGAATACGGCGAGTACGGCATCCGCGCCAACAGCGTCCATCCCTGTGGAGTGCGTACCGACATGGGCGACGCACCGGGGCTGATGGACCTGATCAACGAGCGCGCCGAGACGGTCGGGCCGGTTTTCATGAACACGCTGCCGGTCGATTTCGTCGAGCCCGAGGACATTTCGGCGACGGTGGCCTACCTCGCGAGCGACGACTCCAAGTACGTCACGGGAGTGCAGCTGAAGGTCGACGCGGGGACTGTCGGCCGCTGAGCGCGATAGCCCCCGCCGCGGGGGCCGCAGAACGCGTGTAGAACGATCGGTCTGAGGGGCGATCTGTTCCACGCGGCCCCTGCCTGCCGGGCGAACGTCGCGGCGACCGCGGAAGGGGGCGGCACATGTCGAGATATCGCTGAACGCCGCTTCTCATCGCCCGGTCGGGCGGTCATGGCCGCAGGGGTGGCTTCGGATAGTCGACGGCTCCTGCGGTCTTCCGGTACGCGCAGACTTCGCAGGAGGAACCACGTGACAACCCTTGAGGCGCTCGACCGCGTCATCACAGATGTGATCGCCCCGGCCGCGGCTGAGGTCGATCGGACCGGGGCCTTCCCGCGTCACCAGATCCAGGCATTGCAGAAGGCCGGGATCCTGGGACTCACCGTTCCCGAGGCGCAGGGCGGCGGGGGCGGCGGCGTCCCTGAAGCGGCGGCGGTCGTGCGAGAACTGGGCGCCGCGTGCAGTTCGACCGCGATGATCGTGACGATGCACTACAGCGCGACGGCGGCGCTGGTTGCCACCGAGCGCACCAGCGTCCTGACCGAGATCGCCGCCGGCCGGCATCTGAGCACCCTGGCCTTCTCCGAGTTCGGCTCGCGTAGCCACTTCTGGGCCCCGGTGAGCACCGCGACGCAAGAAGGCGGCGACGTCAGGCTCGACGCGAGCAAGAGCTGGGTGACGGCGGCGGGGCAGGCCGACAGCTACGTCTGGTCGAGCAAACCCCTTGCGGCACAAGGGCCGATGACGCTGTGGTACGTGCCGTCGGATGCTCCAGGGCTCAAGGTGTCGGCGCCATTTGACGGTCTGGGGTTGCGCGGCAATGCCTCTTCTCCCGTGACGGCGTCTGGCGTCTCGGTGCCGGAGTCGGCGATGCTCGGCGCCGACGGCGGCGGCTTGGATCTGGCGCTCGCCGCGGTCCTGCCGTTCTTCTTGGTGCTCAACGCTTCGGCGAGCGTCGGCCTGATGCAAGCCCTGACGCGCGAAACGGCGCAGCACTTGCAGCAGACCCGGTTGGAGCATCTCGGCCAATCGCTCGCCCAGCAGCAGACGCCGCGGGCTCAGCTGGCTGCGCTCCAGATCTCGACGGACCGCACCCGGGCGCTCGTCGACGACACCGTCGCGGCCATCGCTTCGGGGCGAGAAGATGCGCAATTGCTGGTGCTCGAGGTCAAGGCCGCGGCCGGCGAAGCTGCTGCCGAGGCAGCGGATCTCGCGCTGAAAGCCGGCGGCGGCTCGGCGTACCGCAAGGAGTCGGTGATCGAACGCCGGTTCCGCGATTCACGCGCAGCACGCGTCATGGCACCGACGACCGAGGCGCTGCATGACTTCATCGGACGGGCGCTGTGCGGGCTCCCGCTCTTCGACGAGGCGGGATCATGACGCTGCTGCTGGGCGCCGTCGCGTATGACCCGAAAGTGGTCACGATCTGGGAGGGCTTCCGCGGCTGGCTGCGGGAGCAAGACCTGGAATTCGACTTCATGCTGTATTCGAACTACGAGCGCCAGGTCGAGGACCTCGTCGAGGGGCGGATCGATGTCGCGTGGAACTCGCCGCTGGCGTGGGTTCGCGCGCGCCGGCTGGCTGCCGCGCGGGGCATCGAACTCGTCCCCGTCACAATGCGCGACACTGACTGCGACCTGACGTCGGTGATCGTGACCCGAGGCGATACCGGGCTGCAGGCGGCGGCGGAGCTGCGCGGGCGAACCGTCGCGACCGGTGCCGTCGACTCTCCGCAGGCCACGCTGATTCCGCTGCAGATGTTGCGAGCAGCGGGGCTGCAACCGGGGACGGATTTCGCTGTGCAGCGCTTCGACATCGGGGTCGGGCTCCACGGTGACCATATCGGCGGTGAACGCGATGCCGCTCGAGCACTGGCCGCCGGAAGCGTCGATGCCGCCTGCCTGATCGACAGCAACTTGCTGCTCTTCGGACAGGAAGGGGTGCTGGCGAGCGACGCCCGAGTCATCGCCAGAACCGGGGTGTACGACCACTGCACGATGACCGGCGGTCCGAGTGCGGAGCGGGCGGCGCTCGACCGCTTCGCCGAGCTCCTGCTCGGGATGTCCTACGCCGACCCGCAGGTACGGGTGCTGCTGGATCTGGAGGGGTTGAAGCAATGGCAGCCGCCGCGGCTCACCGGCTACGCCCAGCTCGAGCAGGCCGTCGATTCAAGCGGGTTCTATGACGAGTCAGGCGGCATCGGTGCCGGCGACTACCGACCTTGACGACCTGGGGCTCGACGCCGGCGGCCATCTGCTCCTGGAGCATGCCCTGGCCGGGCTCGAGCCGGGCGACCGGCTGCAGGTGCTCGGCCGGCATCCGGCGCTCGGCATCCACCTGTCGGCGTGGTGCCGCCGACATGGCCACCCGTTCCGGGAGGACGTGAACGGGCTCGTCGTGATCAAGGGGACGGCGGAGCGGGATCGCTGGTCCGGCGCGGTGCGGGCGGGCAACGCCATCGGGCCACCAGAGCAAAAGGCCAGTGCTGCTTGGGGTTTGGCAGCGCGTGGGGCGTTGGTGGAGCAGGGCGGCCCGCCGATCACCAGCGATATCGCCGACCGTGACCTGGTGTGGGCCGACGTGGCACCGCGGCTCTACGCCTCCGCCTGCGCCTCGCAGTGGGACCCGGCCACGGCCGTCGATTGGAGCCGGCCCGTAGACCTCTCACCGGATGTGGAAGCCGCCGTCGTGCAGCTGATGACGTACCTGGTCGAGAACGAGCAGGCGGCACTCGTCATCCCGGCGAAATTGCTCGCGCGCGTGCACCCGCATTTTCGGGAAGTGCTGCAATTGCTGGCGATTCAGGTGGCCGACGAGGCGCGCCACATCGAGGTCTTCACCCGGCGGGCACTTCTCGGCGGCGGCGAGATGGGGGTGTCGGGAGCGGGCGGCCGGGCGTCACTCGACACGCTTCTGCATGAGCACGACTTCACGCTGGCCGGCTTCCTGCTCTCGGTACTCGGAGAGGGCAGCTTCCTGGATCTGCTGAGGTTTCTGCAGCGACACGCGCCGGATCCGATCACCGCCGAGGTCTGCCGGCTGGCGCTCGCCGACGAGAACCGCCACGTCGCATTCGGCGTCGCTCATACCGCTCATTCCACGGCCGCTGACCCCGGGCTGCTGGCGAGGCTGCGGGCCGCGGTCGAACGCCGGCACTCGGCCTTGCTGAACACCGCGGGCCTCAACCAGCAGGTGTTCGATTCACTGGTCATCCTCGCCGCCGGGTCGTGGGAGCCGGCCGCCATCCGCCGCGGCTGGCTGGCGGTGCAGCAACTGCAGGCTCAGATGGATGAGGGACGCCGGCGGCGCCTTGCCCACATCGGGTTCCCCGCTGATGAGGCCGCGGAGATCTCAGCACTGCACACGCGAAACTTCATGTAGCCGCAACGGCGGCGCGCTGGGCGATGAGGGTCGCGAGCCGTCCGGCCTCGAGACGAATCTCGCGCAGCATGCCTGCGGGGGAGACGTACATCCCGCAGAAGAACAGGCCCTCGAGTGCGGTGGGAGCCCCCGAGGCCTTCGGCGTCCCGGTGCTGTCACAGACCCTTTCCCACCCGACGAGGAAGTCTTCGACGGCGGCTCGATATCCCGTCGCGAGAATGACCGCATCCACCGCAAGATTCGAGCCGTCGGTGAACTCCACACCGTCCTCGGTGAAGCGCTCGATCCCGCCGTGGACGGTGATGTGGCCCTGCTTGATCTGTTCGATGGTGCCGATGTCGAGGACGGGCGGGCTGCTGTCGCGTGCTATCTGGGTATTGGGCCCGTACGGCAACTTGCGCAGGCCGACCCTCGTGACGTCGCCGATGGTCATCCGGACCACCGGCGCTGCGAGCGCATCGGCAACTCGCGGCGGAAGGTGGCGCATCGCGATGCCGAGCTGAAGGATCGGCACCAGGCCGAAAATGTCCCTGGGCACGACGTTGACCGGTGACCGCACGGCGAGATGGACCTGGGCCCCGCGTTCCACCAGATCCAGTGCCTGCTCACACGCCGAATTACCGAAGCCGACCACCAGCACAGGCTGGCCCTTCCAGCGGTCACCGTTGCGGAACTCGCTCGAGTGCAGGACATCACCGCTGAATTGATCCATCCCGGGCCAGGTCGGGCGTACCGGAAGTCTTGTCCGGCCGGTCGCCAGGACGACGCTCTCCGAGCGCCAAACGCCTTGATCTGTAGTGGTTTCCCAGGCCCCGCCCACCCGTTCGACCCGCTGGACGCGTTCACCGAAGTGCGGCTCGAGCGCGAAATGCTGCTGGTAGAGCTCGAGGTACTCGACCACCTGATCGCGCGACGGGTAGCGCGGCCAGCCCTTGGGCATCGCGAGCCCGGGCAATGCGGAGACCGCCTTCGGCGTGTGCAGGTGCAATCGGTCGTAGTGCCTTCGCCAGGCACTGGCCACGACAGGTTCGGCTTCGATGATCTCGAAGTCCAGGCCGCGCTGCCGAAGCGCCGCGGCGGTGGCGAGACCGGAGGCCGAAGCGCCGATCACCAAGGTCTGGGTTGCTGCGCCCATGGCTTGAAACTAGCAGCAACAGCCGGGTTTCGATCAGCGGTGATCAGCCTTCGACGAGGGCACGAATCTCGCGTTTGACGAGCTTGCCGCTCGCGGTGCGCGGGAGCGGCTCCTGCACGACATGCCATTGGGTGGGAACCTTGTAGTGCGCCAGGGCGTCGCGGCACCAAGTGCTGAGGTCCTCGGAGGTCACGGCTGACGCATCGGCCACGACCACCGCGCACACGGCGTCCCCGGTGAGCGGATCGTCGACGGCGAAGACGGCTGCCTCGGTGATGTCGGGGTGGGCTTCGAGCCGGTACTCGACCTCGGTGGGCGAGACGTTCTCGGCGTTGACCAGGATCAGGTCACGAGCTCTGCTGTCGATGTAGAGCAGCCCGTCGACCCGGCGTCCGACATCGCCCATGGCAAGCCAGCCATCGCCCATGAGGACCGCTTCGGACGCGGGCGGATCGTTCCAGTAGCCGAGCATCACGTACGGGCTGCGGACGTGGATCTCGCCCATCTCCCCATCGGCCACGGGTGCGCCGGACGGGTCGCGCAATTCGATCTCGACCGTGACGGTTGCCCGGCCGGTGGAGGTGGGGTGGGCGTTGAATTCGGGTCCGCCGATCGAGGCGACCGTGGCGACGCTCTCGGTGCTCGCGTAACCCATGCTCAGGCGGTCGCAGATGCGGGGGAACGTCTCGCGTAGCCCCTCCTGCACCGCCGGGCTGACCGGCGCCCCGCCTACACCGACGTGCATCAAGCTGCTGGTGTCGTAACGCTCCCGGTCGGGGACGGCGCACACCCGGGCGGCGGTGCTTCCTAACGCCAGCCAGCTCGTGACGCGCTCTTGGTCGATGGCGGCCAGTACGCGCTCCGGCTCGAAGCGGCCGGGTAGCAGGACCGCCGCCGACCCGCGCAGCATCGCGCGTACGAAGACCCCGTAGAGCATCGAGGTGTGAAAGAGCGGAGAGGTCACCAGGATGACGTCGTCCGATGGCGGCACATCGGCGAAGGACTCAGGGATGGGCCCACCCATCATCACCCGGGCAAACGCTTCCTGGTAGGCGCTGAGTTGGGCGAAGCCGACCACGCCGCGGTGGGAGGTGGCCACGGCCTTCGGGTAACCCGTGGTGCCGCTGGTGAAGATGAGCACGGCCGTGTCGTCCTCTGCCGCCGGGACTGACACAGGAGGCGCGTCGGGATAAGCCTGCGACAGCGAACGCACCTCATCGAGGTTGAGGACGCTGCGGCCGGCTGTCGCCTCGGTGACCCGGGCCAAGCGGTCGGAATCGCCGATGATGAGCGCCGGGTCGACGAGGCCGGTGGCATGGACGAATTCGTCCTGGGTCCAGAAACCGTTGAAGGCACAGGGGATCGCGCCGGCCGTGGCGATGGCCCAGAACGCCACCACCCACTCCCATCGGTTGCCGGCGAAGATCGCGACCCGGTCGCCCGGCTCTATGCCATGACGGTCACGCAGCGCGGCGGCCAGGCCGTCGACAATTTCGAGGTGGGTGCCGTAGTCGAGGCGGGTGTCGCCCTCGATGACATAAGTGCGATCGCTGAAACGCCTCGTGTCCTCCAGCAGCTGGCGAAGCGAGCGTGCTCGCTCGGTGAAGACCGGCATCCGAGTACCGCGCACGACCTCGTCCCCGATCTCGAAGTACGCGCCTGGTGAGGTGAGGGTCGGCTGCCGGGTCGTCACACGGGGGAGGCTATACATCTATAGAATTGACACGAGAGGCAGCCCCGCGTTGACGCGGCGGCTACTCGAGCCCGCGTTTCCCCGGGGTCCAGAAAGGCTTGACGGCCATGGCGGTTTTCGCCGGCCAGCCGCGCTCGTCGATGAAGTGGCGGCGGATGGCGACGCAGGTCTTGGCTTCGCCCGCGAGATAGAGGAACCCGGGTGGGTCCGGCAGTTGGAGGGCTCGGGCGGCCGCGAGCAGGCTGGCCGAATTGTCGGCGGGACGGCTACCGCGGTAGGACCACGTGAGGTCGTCGCCGCGGGGGAGCGCCAGCCGATCCGCTTCGGCAGCGACTTCGACCGCGCCGAACACCGGCACGCCCGACGGGACGGTGCGCAGGATCGCGCCGAAGGCGACCGAGGCTGTCTCCTCGCCGATGAAGACGTGGTAATCCGCAGGGTGCAAGACGAGGTTGCCCTCCGGCTGCCGGAAGGCCACTTCGTCCCCGACGGCAAGGTTTCTCGACCATCGTGCGCCCGGGCCGTCGCCGTGCTCGAGGACGCACAAGTCCAGCGACGGGGAGGCCGCATCGCGATCCCAGACCGAGTAGGTGCGCAGCGCATCGCGGAACGCATGCCGGACAGTCTCGAAGGAGAACATGTCGCTGACGAGGACGCGCACCTGCTGGCCGGGTGTCCATGCCAGCCCGCTGAGCGCCGGGCCCACCAGCCGGATGCGCCTCATGCCCGCTGTGACTTGCTCGATGTCGGTGACGGTGGAGCGTATGAACAGGCGATCAAGGATCCGGCGACCTCGCGGCGCGGTAGTCGTCACCGTCAGTCCGTCGTACGACGTCGGTAGAGCAGGCTCGCGAGCGGCGCGAAAATTGCGAGTAGAACGAGCGACCAGATCACCGACGCCAGCACCGGATGCTGCATGGGCCACGCATGGCTGGCTGCTGATGGGTTCGGATTGTGGAACAGCTGACGAGCCGCGGCGGTGACAGCGCTGACCGGGTTCCAGTCAGCGATCGTGCGCAGCACCAGCGGCATGTGCAGCGTCGGCACCAGCGAGTTGGAGACGAACGCCAGCGGGAAGAGGATCACCAGGCCTACGCCCTGCGCCGACTCCGGTCCCTTGCTGACGATGCCAAGGCACGCGCAGCCCCAGCCGAGCGCGTAGCTGAAGAGCAGGAAAACCCCGAATCCACCGAGCGTGGAGAGCACACTTCCCGCTGGCCGCCAGCCGATGGCAAGGCCGGTCACCGCGACGATGGCCGTGCAGATCGTCGCGGTCAGCAGGTCGGCCAGCGAGCGCCCGACGAGTACGGCTGGACGCCACATCGGAAGTGTGCGGAACCGGTCGATGACACCGCCGTTGAGGTCGGTGCTCAACCCGACGGCCGTGCCCATCGAGGAGGTGGTGAGGTTCAAGGCGAGCAGACCCGCGATGGCGAAATCCTTGTAGCTGCCTCCGCCGGGCAACGAGACGCCGGCTCCGAAGACGTAGACGAACAGCAGGGTGAACAGCACCGGCTGGATCGTCACATCCGAAAGCTGCAGCGGCTCGCGGGCGATGTGCACGAGGTTGCG
Source organism: Frankiaceae bacterium (assembly GCA_036272075.1). GTDB lineage: Bacteria > Actinomycetota > Actinomycetes > Frankiales > Frankiaceae > DATAZK01. The sequence continues at coordinate 15,064 of DATAZK010000209.1, read as the reverse complement.
GCCGGTGAGCACGACGACGTCGTTGACCCGGCGCAGCAGGCCGGCGCGGCCGGGCGGACCGGCGACCGTTCCGACGCGATCAAGGGTGGCGGCAGTCATGACAGCGCAGGCTCCAATTCTGATTCGGGACGCTCGGAGTCAAGGCGCTCGGAGTCATCCACCGGGTGCCCGGTGAGGGCGAAGAACACGTCATCCAGCGAGGGCTGATGCACGTCGACGTCATCGACCACCACCCCGGCCCCGTCGAGCGCACGCACCACCGTCGTCGCCAATCCGCTCACGCTGGGTACGGGCGCGCGCAAGCGTCGGCCGTCGTGGCTGATGCTCACCTCGCCGGACACGTAAGGCGAAAGTGCTGACGCCGCAGCCGGATCCGCCACGCTGAGCGTCACTTCGAGCCGCGCGCCGCCGACCTGAGCCTTCAACTCGGCGGCCGTGCCGAGCGCGATCGCGTGGCCGTGGTCGATGACGAGGATGCGGTCGGCAAGCTCGTCGGCCTCGTCCAGGTACTGCGTGGTCAGCAGCAGGGTGGCGCCGTCGGCGACCAGTTCGCGGATCACACCCCACATCCGCACCCGGCTCGTCGGATCCAGGCCCGTCGTCGGCTCATCGAGGAAGAGCACCGGAGGACGGGTGACGAGCCCGGCGGCCAGATCCAGCCGCCGGCGCATCCCGCCCGAGTAGGTCTTCAGGATGCGTCCGCCGGCGTCAGTCAGCTCGAAACGGTCGAGCAGTTCGACGGCTCTCGCCTTGGCCTCCCGGCGGCCCAGCCCGCTCAAACGTCCGACCAACACGAGGTTCTGGACGCCGGTAAGCACCTCATCGAGCGTGGCGTCCTGGGCCGTCACGCCGATGCTGCGCTGTACCGCCGCAGTCTCGGTGACCACATCATGACCCGCGACGCGCGCCGAGCCACCGTCAGGGCGAGTGAGTGTCGTGAGGATGCGAACCGCCGTGCTCTTGCCCGCACCATTGGGCCCGAGCACGCCGAGGATGGCGCCGGTCGGCACCTCCAGGTCGAGCCCGTCGAGCGCGACTGTCGCGCCGTATCGCTTGGTGAGGCCGTGGGCCTCGATCATCAATGAGTTCGTCACGCCGAGAGTTTCCTTACCGGTCGGCAAGCTAGGGCTCCTTCACGATGGTTCCTAACTAACCGGTTGTCAAGTAAGATCCCGTGACTATGCGAGAGCAGCGCGCCCGAGGCGGACGTCCCCGCGGTTCCACCCGTGAGCGGATCCTCGACATCGCGCTCGAGCTCTTCAACGAGCAGGGCTACGACAAGACGTCACTGCGCGAAATTGCTGAACGGTTGCAGGTCACGAAGGCTGCGCTGTACTACCACTTCGAGCGCAAGGAAGACATCCTCATGCAGCTGCATCTGCGCCTGCATGAGCTCGGACGCGAGGTGCTCGACAAGCTCGGCAGCATTGACGCCGCGGCTGACAAGTCCAAGGCCTGGTCGCAATTGCTCGACCAGTTCATCGATCAGATCGTTGCCAACCGCGATCTCTTCCTGCTGCACCAGCGAAACCACAACGCTTTCGAAGTGCTGGAGCACAGCGAGCACCACGACGCCGAGCACGAGGATCTCGAGCAGATGCTGCGCCGCTTCCTCTCCGACCCGTCAATCCCGTTGGCCCAAAGGGTTCGGATGGCGTGCTCGTTCGGAGCGGTGATCGGGGTGCTGATCGGTGACATGTTCGGTGACGCCTCGCCGCCCGAGGTGGCCGACCTGGTCCGAAGCGCCGTCCACGATCTGATCGAACCCCGCGAACAGGCCGGCCGCCCGCGCAAGCGAAGCCCGCAACGCGCGACTCGTTAGCGGTAAGCGTCGGCCCAGGACGCTCGAGCAACACGCGATCGCGGGACCTTCGGCTCTGCCCGTGCCGCCGTTCCTGCGCCAAACTGTAGTGGTCACAACTGAACTCAGCCTCGCGCCACGAGCTGGAGGTCGTCATGAATGACAGCGTCGAGCGGCCGTTTTTTGTCGCCGGGATCGACGGATCCGAGGCCGGCTATGCCGCCGCGAGTTGGGCGGCGGCACGCGCAGCGCGGGACGGAGCCCGAGTGATCCTGGTTCACGCGTACCAGGTTCCCGCGGTGGTGAGCGTGGCCGGCCCGATGCGTACTCCGGCGCAAAAGCGAGCGGCACGTCGCACTGCTCTTCGGATGCTCGAGCTGGCCGCCAAGCGCCTTCCCCCGACGGTGTCCGTGGAACTCATCGCCGAAGAGGGCGCCGCCGATCGGGTGCTCGTCGAGCGCGCCGCTGCGGCCGATCTACTCGTCCTGGGCGCGCGACCTCAGCACCGGCACCCGCACCTGCGGTTCATCGGAAGCATTGCCAGCCGCTGCCTCAGGCAGGCCGAGTGCCCGGTGGTTCTCGTCCCGTCGCTGGCTGCAGCGCCCGCCGTTGGTGACCAGCTACGGGAGGTGGCCGCGCAATCTGCCTGAGCTCCTTCGCGACCGGCCCCGGAGTCGCTTGTTGTGTCGCGCGGCGGCGGCGCTAGTCTGCGTTGCGTCTGATCGGTGAGCGCGTCGCACATCAGCGTCGGCGCGAGCGACTGGCCAACGACTGGATGTGAGCATGAAGGCTGCGCGGGTTGAAGAGGGCGTCCTGCACATTCGCGATCTGCCGATGCCGGTACCGGCTGATGGCGACGCGCTGATCCGTATCACCGCCGCCGGCGTCTGCCACTCCGATCTTCACCTGGCCCGCGGCGAGTGGATGGGGGTCTCGTCGAATCTGAACCTCGGTCACGAGGCGATCGGCATCGTCGAAGCACTCGGTCCCGGCGCCGACCGTTTCGTGCAGGTCGGCGATCGCGTGATCCTCGGCCTCGGCGGGAGCGGCGGCGGTTACTGGTGCGGAGCCTGCAGGTTCTGCCTGAGTGGGCAGCCCCGCCATTGCAAGGAATCCAAGGGCATCATCGGGACGTTCGCCGAGTACTTCTGCGTGTGGGCCCGATCATTGGTGACGATTCCGGAGAGCCTCGGCGATCACGAAGCGCCGCTTGCCTGCGGCGGGCTCACCGCGTACGGAGCGGTGAAGAAACTGCTCGACCACCGCGTACTTCCAGGCCGTCCGGTCGCCGTGATCGGAGCGGCCGGCGGGCTCGGCCACTACGCGGTTCAGCTCACAAAAGCCTTTGGCTATCAGGTGATCGGGGTCGACGTCGGCGCGGAACGACTCGACTTCGTGAAGTCGCTGGGCGCCGATATGACGATCGATGCCAACGATCCCGCGGCCGCCGATCTGCTCCGCAGTGAGATCGGAGGCGTCGACGCCAGCCTGGTGTTCTCCGCGAAGATGGCCGGCTTCCGGCTCGGGTTCGACCTGCTCGGCCCGCGCGGACTTTTCGTCGCCGTCGGCCTCCCGGCAGCCAGCGAAGGAAACCTGGAGTTCAACCCGTTCCAGCTGTTCATGAAGGACGCGACGATCATGTATTCGGCTGTCGGGACCGTCCAGGACATGCGCGAACTCGTGGACCTTGCTTCGGCCGGCCGGGTCACCAGTCACGTCTCCCGCGTCGGTGCGCTTTCCGAACTCGGGACCATCTTCGACGAGCTCGCCGCCAGTCGCTACCTCGGCCGCGCCGTGATCACCGACCTCGCCGGATAGTCGGCAGTGACCCGATCCTCACATTCTCGGCCGGAGTCCGGTGCGAGGACCGCACCCGTGCTGTCAGAATGTCCGCGTGGACACGACACAACGTGAAATCGTCAGCTCCGGACACGGCTTCTTCGCGGCCCTTGACCAGAGCGGCGGCAGCACGCCCAAAGCCCTCGCCGACTATGGCGTGGCCGAGAGCCGCTACAGCTCCGACGACGAGATGTTCGATCTGGTGCACGCGATGCGTACCCGGGTCATCACCAGCCCAGCCTTCGACGGCTCCCGCGTGATCGGCGCGATCCTCTTCGAGCAGACGATGGAGCGCGACATCAAGGGGGTGTCGACCGCGCAGTACCTGTGGGAGCAGAAGCAGATCGTGCCCTTCCTGAAGGTCGACAAGGGGCTGGCCGACGAGCAGTCCGGCGTGCAGTTGATGAAGCCGATGCCGAGCCTTGACGAGCTACTCGCACGTGCCAACGGTCATCGCATCTTCGGCACCAAGATGCGTTCGGTCATCAAGGACGCTGACAAGGGCGGGGTCAGCGCGATCGTCGAGCAGCAATTCGAGGTCGGCGCGCAGATCTCGGCGGCCGGCCTGGTGCCGATCCTCGAGCCCGAGGTCAGCATCAAGAGCCCGCACAAGGACGAAGCGGAGATGCTGCTGCTGGATGCACTCCAGTCCCATATCGACGCGCTTCCCGCCGATGCGTCCATCATGCTGAAGCTGACGCTCCCGACCCAGTCCGGGCTCTACGCCAGCCTTGCTGCCGACCCTCGCGTGCTTCGGGTGCTGGCCCTCTCCGGTGGCTACAGCCGTGACGAGGCGTGCCGCTTGCTGGCAGCCGATTCGAGCATGATTGCCAGCTTCTCCCGCGCGCTCCTGCAGGGCCTTTCGGACGGGCAGAGCGACGAAGAGTTCAACGAGGAACTAGACCGCACGATCACGCAGATCTTCGACGCCTCGGTCACCAAGACGTCGGGCGGCTGACCCCGCCGCGAGGCGCGCTAGCCCAGCGAGGCTTTCTGGGCGTTGTAGTCGATCGTGACCTTGCCGAACGTCGAGAGCACGTCGGAGCCCAGCAGCCCGACGAGTCCGGCACCCAGATGCAGGGTGCTGACGGTGATGGTCGACGTCGGGATGGCGGCCCGGCCGATCTTCCAATGGGCGATGGTCGCAAGGTAGGCGGTGCCGGATCCGGTGACTCCCATGACCGGGATCGGCGCCTGCTTGGTCTTCTTCAGTCCCAGTGTTTTCGCGTAGGACGCGTCGATGAGGGTCGCCGTGGCGCCGGTGTCGACGACGAACGGATAGGTCTTGCCGTTGATGACGATCGGCGCGATGACGAGGGCAGCGCCGTTGCGTTTGAGCACCTGCAGGTCGACGGTCGCTGGCTCCGGGGCCGGCGATTGACTCGGGTTTGTCGGGCCCACCGAAGGCGGTGCGGACGAGCCCGCTGCGCTGGCGGCTTGGACACGACTGGGCGATGAGGCGGTCGACGAGCCGCACGCCGCGAGCATGAGCGCAGCAATAGCCGCGACGATCATCTTGCGCACGCCGACTCCGCTCCCCGAAGGCTCACCCTGAGCCCAAAGGGGATATCGCCGGTGAATTCAGAATCAAACCTGCGACCTGAAACTGCCGACGTGGCAGGCCCTTTAAGGGCTGCACGCCGAGATCGGCGCTACCCGAAGTTCATTCCCGGAATCATCATCGCGGGCGTTCCGCTATTGCCGCCGCCGAACAATTGCTCTTGATGGGCGGCCAGCTCGTCGACCGTCCACTGCTTGTCCTGCTCCAGGATGCCGCTCTGGTGCCAACCCGAAAGCCAGACCACGGTCCCGCCGCCGACCGCTAACACCTGACCGTTGACGCCCGCCGCTCCGGGTCCGGCCAGCCACGCGACCACCGGCGCGACGTTCGCCGGCGACAGCGCGTCGAACGTGTCCGCGTCAGGAGTCTCGGTCACCCCGACGGTCGCCGTCAGCCGGGTGCGGGCGCGAGGGGCAATCGCATTGACGCGTACCCCATAGCGCTCGAGTTCGCGCGCCAGGCAGAGCGTGAGCGACGCGATCCCCGCCTTCGCCGCGTCGTACGCCGATTGGCCGGCATTGCTGAACAATCCGCTGTCGCTGCTGGTGTTGATGATGGCTGCGGAGACCGCATTGCCGGACTTGCTCTGCTCGCGCCAGTAGGCGGAGGCGAACTTCGTCGGCGCGAAGTGGCCCTTCAGGTGCACGCGGATGACGGCGTCCCAGTCGTCCTCGGTGGTGTTGAAGCTCATCGCGTCGCGCAGGATTCCGGCGTTGTTCACCAGGACGTCGAGCCGGCCGAAAGTCTCGATGGCCTGCTTCACCAGTCGCTCGGCGCCGTCCCACGTGGCCACGTCGTCGCCGTTCACGATGGCTTCGCCGCCGGCGTCCTGGATGAGCTGGACGGTCTCCTGCGCCGGCGTCGCGTCGTTGCCGACGCCGCGGCGGTCTCCTCCGAGATCGTTGACGATCACCCGGGCTCCTTCGGCGGCGAGGGCGAGTGCCTCCTCGCGTCCGATGCCCCGGCCTGCTCCGGTGACGATGGCGACCTTGCCGTCCAACGTGGTCACGTCTTGCTCCCTGTCGTTCGATGCACGTTCGTTACTGCTGGCTGTCCGAGCGGTCTGCGACTGACGTTACTGTTATCTGGTGATCACCGAATCGCTTGTTGTCGATCGGCAGGACTTCGCCGCTGCGACCGGCTGGGAGATCAAGCCCGAGGGCGCCTGCAAGGCGGACGTCTGCGTACCGCTCGATCGCCCGGGCGACTTCGACCTCATGGCGACTGCCGACCGGCTCGGCATGGCGGTGGTCGCCGATTCCGAGGCTGGGCTGTGGGCGATCGGTCCGGAGTCATTGGGTGGACGCGCACTGGTGAGCGCCGAGGCGCCCGAGCTGGTGCTGGACGACCTCGAAGGCCGCGAGTTCCGGCTCTCCTCACTGCGCGGTCAGAAGGTCGTCCTGGTCGCCTGGGCGCCCTATTGAGGCTGTGCCTTTGACCTGCCCGGGTGGCAGGCGTTGCGCAGTGAGCTTCACCCTGCCGGGCTCGAGGTCGTCAGCGTCTCGCTGGAACTGAGCGATGCCGACGCCTCGCGCCCCTACATCGACGCGGCGCACCCGGAGCACCCGTCGCTGCTTGACCCGACGCACAAGATGGATGCCCTTTTCGGCGTGGTGAACATCCCCAACGTCGTGTGGATCGACGAGGCGGGAACCATCGTGCGCCCTGCCGAGCCAGGCTGGCCCGGCGGCCAGCACGAGATGCCGCGCAACATGCTCACGTCGATACCCAAACTCGGCCGTGCCCAGACCGCGCCGAAGCCTGCGGACGGCAAGCCGGGCCTGGCCGGCATCGCCGCCGGCCAGGACCGAAAGAGCTACCCCGACGCGATCCGCGACTGGGTCGCCAAGGGGCGGCAATCGGCGTATGCCCTCACCGCGGAACAGGTCGTTGCCCGGTCGCAGGAGCGCTCACCGGGCATGTCCGAGGGCGCAGCGCACTTCGAGTTGGCCAACCATCTGTGGCGGGCCGGGCGACGCGACCTCGCCATCGCGCACTTCAACGAATCCCATCGCCTGCAGCCGGCCAACTGGACCTACAAGCGTCAGGCGTGGTCGCTCGTCGGCAACGAGCGGGTCGGCGGCGACTTCGGCCGGTTCGCGCAGGCGCCGGTCGAGGGCGAAGAGGGCGACTGGCCATTCACGTCGGACTTCTTCTCCGACGTGGCGTTGCTCGACGAGGGCGCTTACTACCCGAAGACGTTTTAGCAGCCCCGTTAGCCAGCGCTTAGGTAGCGGTGCCATGATGGCGGGCACACCCGCCGACGACGTTGGGATTACCGATGACTCTGGCAAACGAAACCCGCTCGCCTCTGCAGAATGCGGACCGATTCTTCATCGGCGGGGAGTGGGTAAAGCCGTCGTCCAGCGCGATGATCGACGTGATCGATTCGGCCAGCGAGGAGCTGTACTTCAGCATCGCCGAGGCGCAGGCCGCCGACATGGACCGGGCGATCGCCGCCGCGAAGCAGGCGTTCGACGAGGGGCCGTGGCCGCGCATGAGCCACGTCGAGCGGGCCGGTTACATGCGCGCGCTGTCGAAGGAGCTGCAGGCTCGCGTCGACGTCCTCGCCGACTTGTGGCCGCGCGAATCAGGTGTGCTGGCCAAGGTCGCCGGGCCGGCCAGCTTCGGGGCTTCCATGGCCATCGACTACTACGCCGGCATGGCCGAGACCTTCGCCTTCGAAGAGCCCGCAGATCCCTCGAGCGGCGGTGGGTACGGCCTGCTGGTGCGCGAGCCGGTGGGTGTCGTCGGCGCCATCATCCCGTGGAACGCGCCGCTCTCACTGGCCATCTACAAGATCGCCCCGGCCTTCCTCGCCGGCTGCACCGTCATCCTGAAGGCCTCGCCGGAGGCGCCGGGCTCCGCCTACGTCCTCGCCGAGGCTGCTGAAGCCGCGGGGATCCCGGCCGGCGTATTCAACGTCGTCACGGCCGACCGTGAGGTCTCGGAACTGCTGGTGCGCGACCCGCGCGTGGACAAGATCGCGTTCACCGGATCCACCGCGGCGGGCCGCCGGATCGCGTCGATCTGCGGTGAGCGGATCGCGCGTTACACGCTCGAACTCGGCGGCAAGTCCGCAGCGGTCATCCTCGACGACGCTGATCTCTCCCAGGCCGCGATGACCATCGCCGGCGCCGAATGCTTCCTGTCCGGTCAGGTCTGCTCGTCGCTGACGCGTCTGGTCGTGAGCCGCAAGCGCCACGACGAGTTCGTCGACCTGCTGGCCGGGATGTTCTCGCAGGTGAAGGTCGGTGACCCGTTCGACCCCGAGACCCAGATGGGTCCGCTGGCGATGTCCCGCCAGCGCGACCGGGTCGAGGGCTTCATCGCCCAGGGCGTCGACGAGGGCGCCAAGCTCGTCACCGGCGGCGGGCGTCCCAAGCACCTCGAGCGCGGCTACTACATCGAGCCGACGGTCTTCTCCAACGTCGACAACTCATCCACCATCGCCCGCGAGGAGATTTTCGGCCCGGTGCTGAGCGTCATCCCGGCCGACGACGAGAAGCAGGCGGTGCGGATCGCGAACGACACCATCTACGGGTTGAACGCGTCGGTCTTCACCGCTGACGTCGACCGGGCCCGCCAGGTCGCCGGTCAGCTGCGCTCGGGCACCGTCGGACACAACAGCTTCCGTACCGACTTCGGCATCGCGTTCGGCGGCTTCAAGCAGTCAGGCATGGGACGCGAGGGTGGCCGCGAAGGGCTGCTTCCGTACCTGGAGACCAAGACCGTCATCCTGGAGAGCGCGCCGGGAAGCGCCGGCTGAGCCGAGGCTCAGGACAGCCCGTTCGCCTCGAGCCACACCTTCGCGCGACGGGCCGAGGCTCGCGCGAGCCAGGCGTCCTGGACGACCTCGGTGAGTTCGTCGCGGGTCAGCTCGCCGAGCCGCGAGGCGCGCACCAGCACGGAAAGGTGCCCGTTGAAGTGAGGCGTGGTGAAGAACGGTGATGCCTCATCGGACACCATTGCTTGCTTGTCGGCTTCCGACGGCACCCAGAAGACGATCACGTCCGGATAGCGCTCGCCGGTCTGCGGGTCGAAGGCGTCGGGGCGTGGATTCCTGAAGAAGATGAACGACTTTCCGCCGACCTGGTAGACGGGGTTGTTCTCGGAGCCGGGGTAGACGGTGACGTGCGGCATCGCCTGGGCCAGGGCGTGCACGTCGGCAACCCTGGCCCGGCGGCTCGGCCGGGGACTCATTCCGGGAGCGTAAGTCGCTCCGGGAGCCGTCAGGCGAGGTAGGCGGCGATCGGTCCCACCGCGTCTTCGATGGAGAGCAGTGGAGTGACCGTGAACTCCAGGTATTCGGCGTAGGCCAGGCTCGACGCGTAAGCCTGCGCGGCGTCGTCCTGGTCGCTGATCACCAGACCGCCGCCGCCGCCCACCTTGACGTAGTGCGCGATCGTTCCCGGCTCGGGGCCACGCTCGCCGAACAGGGTCATGAGGTTTGCCGTGTCAGCCTTGCTCAGACCCGGACGGAATCGATACTCGCTGAGGAAAAGCAATGGATTCCCCTTCGCCGCGACAACGCCCATTCGGAGGTACCGGGGGCCTATCGGTGCCACACCTTCGCACCACGCCGGGGGCCACGCAATGGCTTCCAGGGATAGGTTCAGAGGGTGTATTCGACAAAGGTCGCGGTGCACATCAAAGCACCGCGGGAAGCTGTTTATCGGGCCTTAACGGACGCCGGCGCCATCGCCTACTGGCGGGTGCCCGACGGTATGAGCACGCACGTTCACGAGTTCGACGCCCGTGAAGGCGGACGGTTTCGGGTCTCTCTCAGCTACGCCGACCCGACCACTGCCGGCAAGTCGGCGGGACACACGGACACCTATCACGGTCACTTTGCCGAACTCGTCCCGAACGAGCGGGTGGTGGAAGTGCTCGAGTTCGAGTCCGACGATCCTGCGCTTGCCGGCACGATGACGATGACGACCACGCTGACCGCTGCCGACGACGGGACGGCTGTCGTGCTGCTGCAAGAAGGCGTTCCTGACGTGGTGCCCGTCGCGGACAACGAGACGGGCTTTCGGATGGCGCTGGAGAAGCTGGCGAAACTCGTCGAGTCCGGTCAACGCTCCCCATAAGTTGGCCGTCCAGACTCGGGGGATGCACCGCGTATCGGCCTTGACCCGGTCGGCCTCTGTCTCCGCCATTCTCCTGACCGTTCTGCTCGTCGCCTGCAGCAGCGGGTCCACGACATCGCCTCCGCCTACCGGATCGAGCCCGGCGTCGGCATCGTCGGCCACGCATCCGAACATCGTCTTCATCCTGACCGACGACCTGTCATGGAATCTGGTCACGCCACAGATCGCCCCGCACATCGCCGCGCTGCAGAAGCAGGGTGAGACCTTCGACCACTACTTCGTGGCGGACTCGCTGTGCTGCCCGTCGCGCTCCACCATCTTCACGGGGATGTTCCCGCACGACACCAAGGTCGAGACCAACATGGCACCCGACGGCGGCTTCCAGAAGTTTCAGACGCAGGGCCTGGACCACAAGACGTACGCCGTCGCGTTGCAGTCCGCCGGCTATGCAACCTCCATGCTGGGCAAGTACCTCAATGGCTACGGCGACCCGCTCAACAAGCGCACTGCCCCCGTACCGCCTGGATGGTCGGACTGGCACGTGAGCAACAACTCCGGGTATGGCGAATTCAACTATTTCCTCAATGACAACGGCACTTTTCGCAAGTACACCGGTCCGCAGAACTACGGGGTCGACGTCCTCAACACCGATGCCCAATCCTTCATCCGGCGCTCGGCAAGCAAGCCGTTTGCCATCGAGGTGGCGACCTTCGCCCCGCACCAGCCGTTCACTCCGGCGCCCCGCAATGCCCATGACTTTCCGGGCCTGACCGAGCCGCGTGACCCATCGTTCAACACCAGCAACCAGAACCCGCCGGCGTGGCTCGCCCATCGCAAGCAGATCGGCCCGAAGGTGGTCGCGAACCTCGACAGCATCTACCGCGAGCGCGCGCAGTCGGTCGAGTCGGTCGACAAGCTGCTCGCCGACACCGAGGCGACCTTGGCGGCCGAGCACCTCACCAAGAACACCTACATCGTCTTCAGTTCCGACAACGGTTATCACCTCGGTCAGCACCGGCTGAACCGGGGAAAGCAGACGGCCTTCGACACCGATATCCGGGTGCCGCTGATCGTCGCCGGGCCAGGGGTTCCGAAGGGGCGCGTCGTCTCGCAGGTCGCGCAGAACGACGACCTCTACCCGACCTTCGTCCAGCTTGCAGGAGCTACTCCGCGCGCACCGATCGATGGCCATAGCCTGGTGCCGCTGCTGCACCCGCCCGCGACCACACCCGCCTGGCGCACGGTGGCGCTCGTCGAGCATCACGGCGGCAACGACAACCCTGCCGATCCGGACCACGAGAATGGCGGTAGCAACCCGACGTCGTATGAAGCAATTCGCGTCTCCGCTCGCCACCTGAAGGGCTTCAACGGGCCGGTGGAAGCGGTGTACGTGGAGTACAAAGATCGCCAGCACGAGCTCGAGTACTACGACATCGCCAAGGATCCCTACGAGACGGACAACATCGCCGTAACGCTCACCGGTCCGCAGCGCAGCGAACTGCATTCGATCCTGCACGCGTTGGAGAATTGCCACACCGCGAGCAGTTGCTGGACCGCTGCCCAGCCGCAGTAGGGAGCTCCCTTTGCGGAAGCTGCTAGGTGACTGGACGCCATCGCACTATGGTGCTTTCGTGTCCATCTCCCCGGGATGGACAACGAGAAGGTCCGGAGAACGCGATGACACACGCCCAATGGTCGCTGGTCGCCGGCAACGTCTGGCTGATGCTGGTCGTCGCCGCCCTGTGCTTCGTGGTCGGTGAGATGACCGGCAACGTCAGCCAGGTCGACAAGCTGTGGAGCATCATCCCGGTCGCCTACATCTGGGTCGTGGCAGCGCGCAGCCACCTGCCCGCACGCATGGTCCTGATGGCCATCCTCGCGACGGTGTGGGGTGTGCGGCTGACGTACAACTTCTCCCGCCAGGGCGGCTATTCGTGGCGCTTCTGGAGCGGCGAGGAGGACTACCGATGGGCACATCTGCGTCAATGGCCGGTGCTCAACACCCGAGCCGGCTGGAGCGCGTTCAACCTGCTGTTCATCTGCCTCTACCAGAACGTCTTGCTGCTCTGGTTCACCCTTCCTATCGTGACGGTGCAGGGCACCGGCCGCAGCCTCGGCGGGTGGGACGTGCTGCTCGCGGTGGTCTTCGTGGGGCTCGTCGCCTTCGAGACGTATTCCGACCAGCTGCAGTGGAACTTCCAGAACGAGAAGAAGCGGCTGCGCAAGGAAGGTGAGCCGCTCACGGGTCGCTACGCCGCGGGCTTCATCCACGACGGGGTCTGGGCGCACAGCCGCCACCCGAATTACCTTGCCGAGCAGTCGATCTGGATCGTTTTCCTGCTCTTCGCCGTCACGGCGACGCATCACCTCAACTGGACTGCCCTGGGCGCGGTCCTGCTGCTGGGTCTGTTCCAGGGGAGCTCGCGGATGAGCGAGAGCATCCAGCGGAAGAAGTATCCCGACTACGTCGCCTACCAGCATCAGGTTCCCCGCTTCGTGCCTCGCCCGCGGGCGAAGGTGAACGTCAACGAGTTCGCATGACCGACGTCAGGCCGAGCCTCGCGCCGGACACGCTGACCGTCGTCGCGCCCGCCACGCAGAACCCGCCCAACTTGCCTTTGCGGGAGCGGCGCTGGGACATCTTCTTCATGATCGTGTTCTCGCTTTTTGCGTGCACCTCGGCGGTGTCGGATGCGGTCCCGACGCTGGGCCTGAAGATCGCGCCGCACGACGCGACTTGGCTCGGGCGTATCAACTACAGCTACGGGCACGGCACCGATCCACTGTTCATCAACCCGCCGGTCTGGATGCGCTTCGTGACCGGGCTGTCGGCCTTCGTCTACGGCCCGTTCTACCTGCTGCTCGTCTACTGCCTGGCCAAGGGGAAGAACTGGATCCAGGTGCCGGCGGTCATGTACGCCACAGCCATCACCGTGGTGACTGGCGTCATCGTCTTCGGCACCGAGTTTCTCAGCGAGGACCACGCTCAGCGGGTACAGAACGTGCCGAAGTTCCTCGCCTACAACATCCCGTACGTGCTGATCCCCTTGCTTCTGCTGGCCCGCATGCGCAAGGAGAAACCCTTTACCCGGAAGTTCTGACGCGCCGGCGCAGGCTCGCGTCCTTGAGGACGGGCGGTGTCCAGCCTGCGTCGTCACGGCTGACGGTGGTGCCCGGCGGGACGATCCGGTCGATGCGATCGAGCACGTCCCACGACAGGCTCACGTCGGCCGCCTCGAGCTGATCCTCCAGCTGTTGCATGGTGCGCGGGCCGATGATCGGAGACGTCACCGCCGGGTGCGCGAGCAGGAATGCCAGCGACATCGTGATGAGTGAGATTCCCGCTTCTTCGGCGAGCAGGGCCAGCTGCTCGACGGCTTCGAGGCGAAGCTGAACTTCCGGGTTGGCGAGGTCGTAGCGGCTCGGCGCCCGGGTGGTGCGGTTGGTCTTCGGGACGTCCTGACCCTTGCGGAACAGCCCCGTCAGCCAGCCACCGGCCAGCGGGCTCCACGGAATGACACCCATGCCGTACTTCTGGCACACCGGCAGGATCTCGGTCTCGATCGAGCGCACCAGGATCGAGTACGGCGGCTGCTCGCAGACGAACCGCTCACGCCCGCGCTTCTCGGCCACCCATTGCGCCTCGACGATGTCGGAGGCCGGATACGTCGAGCTGCCGAGGTAGCGGATCTTTCCGGCGGACACCAGGTCGGTCAGCGCACCCAGCGTCTCGTCGATGTCCGTCGTCGGATCGGGGCGGTGCATCTGGTAGAGGTCGATCCAGTCGGTTCCGAGCCGGCGCAGGCTGTTCTCGACCTCCATCGTGATCCACCGCCGCGACGCCCCGGAGCGGTTGGGCTCGCGGCCCATGGGGGAGACGGCCTTCGTCGCGAGAACGACGCCGTCGCGGCGCCCACGCAGGGCCTTGGCGACAATCTCCTCCGACTCGCCCGCCGAGTAGACGTCGGCGGTGTCGATGAAGTTGATCCCGGCATCGAGCGCGCGATGGATGATCCGCACCGAATCGTCGTGGTCGGGATTGCCCCACTCGCCGAACATCATCGCGCCGAGGCAAAGCGGACTGACCTTGACGCCTGTGCGGCCCAGCGTGCGCATCTTCATAGGGCTTGCTTACTCCACGGAGGATTCCGGTGTTGAACCGCCCCGGAAGTGCCGTTCACGACTGATTCAGCGCTCCAGGCGGGAGGGCGCAACGCTATTCGCGGGCAGACTGTGAGGCCGTGAACGTAGCCGACATACTGCCGAGGGTGACAAGTGCAGCGAAAGGAGGGTCGGTCGGTGTCCGGAGAGCCCCCAGCGGTGCCCTCGATGGCGCTGCCGGAGCACCCTCGCACGCCCTCTGAGGCCTCGCTCGGCACCGCGGCCGGGTTTCCCTCAGCCGCGAATCGCGGCCTGTCCAGCGCCCCGCGAGCGCGCACACCGCGACCGGCGCCGCCGCCCAGCGGGGCTGCCGCCACCCGGCGCGTGCCCATGCATTCGCTGCTGCGCAACCTCGAGTTCCGCACCCTCCTCATCACCCAGTTCTTCTCGCTGGCCGGCGATCAGCTGGCCCGCGTCGCGCTCTCGGTCCTCGTCTTCAACCGGACGAATTCGGCGCTTCAAGCGGCGATCGCCTACGCACTGACCTTCGTGCCGGCGGCGATCGGCGGCCCGCTGCTCGCTGGCCTGGCCGACCGGCGGCCGCGGCGTTCGGTGATGATCGCGTCGGATCTCCTGCGCGCGCCGCTGATCGGCCTCATCGCCATCCCG